>JAPLBF010000020.1:74579-79487 GCA_026392825.1 Actinomycetota bacterium | reverse complement strand
GATTACGTTCGTTTGCGTCCACATCCAGCTGAGTTTGAGCTTTACTTCGATATCTAAAAAGTAAATAAAGAGCCCGCCATCTAATGATGGCGGGCTCTTTATTTTTAATTTATTTCCTTGCACTTGCCTTAAAAATTAGAGTTGACAGTAGCGCGCTGATCACAGAGGCGGCGATTACCGCAAGAACTGCAATATCCTGAGTTTGAGGGTCATCAAATGCGAGATTGGCAATAAAGATTGCAACGGTAAAACCAATTCCAGCCGCGCTTCCAGTTGCCAGCAAAGAAGTTTTGCTGACGCCGTCGGGCATTTCAGCGATTTTTGCTTTTTTAGCCGCGATCGCAGCTAACAAGACACCGAGTGGTTTGCCGATCACCAATCCAAAGAAAATTCCCCACGCGATCTTTGATTGCGCCGCCCCTTCAATTGAATCTAAGGTGATTACAACTCCGGTATTTGCAAATGCAAATAGGGGCACTACAAAGAATGTGCTAATTGGATGGAACTTGTGCTCCAACCATTCAATAACCGAAACGGTTCCATCCTCTACATCTTCTAGGTCGGCTCCCCCGTGTGCAATGTTTGGGGTCATTAAGCCGAGAATGACTCCAGCAAGAGTTGGGTGCACGCCGGTTTGGTAGAGCGAGAACCATAAAGTGAATGCAAATAGCGCATAAATAAAAATTGAAGTAACTTTTACTTTTTGCAGGGCGGCGATAAAGAGCACAGAGAGAACACCTGCGGCCAGCCACGAGACTTTAATTCCGGTTGAATAAACGAATGCGATGACAAGGATCGCCCCAATGTCATCAATGACGGCAAGTGCAAGCAGGAAAGATCTAAGTGATGCAGAGACGCTGGGGCCGAGCATGGTTAGCAATCCAACTGCTAAAGCAATATCGGTCGCTACCGGAACTCCCCAGCCTTCTGGCGCAACTTCGCCCGCGATTGCTAAATAGATCAAAGCTGGGACTGCCATTCCACCTATCGCTGCAACCAAGGGCAGCATCGCTTTTTTCAGGGATGCCAAATGCCCAGTGGTCATCTCACGTTTAATTTCTAGACCAACTACAAAAAAGAAGATGCTCATCAGGAGGTAGTTGATTACCTTAAGAATTGAAAGATCGAGCAGATACCAATCAGCGCCGAAAGAGACACGAGTATCAAGGATTGAAAAATAAGAGTTAGCAAAGGGTGAGTTAGCGGTAATTAAACCTAAACCAGAAGCGATCAGAATTAACAAGCCGCCAGTTGACTCTCGGCGCAAGAAATCAAGCAGCGGGGATATGCGTGATTTCATGTTCTTACTTTAACTTATAGCGCTATCTTGGGCTCGAATTTTTCGACGAGAGAGAATTAGATGACCAGCAAAACCAACAACGAGCGCGAAAATCACTCCCACATTTGCAAACGCCCAGGGACCTTCTTTGCCTCCGATTAGAAAGAGTAAGTAACCTTGCCAGGAGAGCCAACTGGCGAAAGTATTAGTAACAAATCCCCAACCGATAAATGATCCAACCGCCATTATTAGAAGTGGCCGCCAAGTCCAAACTCCATAACGACCGGTCATCGAGAATAGATCTGCTTCCACAAATGGATTGCGGCGCAACAGGACATCGGTAACAAATATTGCTGACCACGTAGCAATTGGTACTCCAAGAGTGATTAAGAATCCTTGGAATGGGTAGAAGAAGTTATCGGCAACCCACACTATGTATATGCTTCCGGTCAGCATAATTAAGCCATCAAGTGCCACCGCAACATAACGTTTCATGGGCAGCCCTGTTGAAATCAGAGCGAGGCCGGAAGAGTAAAGGTTGAGTATTGAACCGCCGACCAAACCTAAAATCGCGATTAAAGCAAAGATTGCCAGATACCAAGTTGGCAACAGCGTAGTTAGTGCTCCGATCGGATCGTTAGCTATAGCTTGCGCTAGTTTTGGATCACTTCCAGCGAGAAGCGCTCCGTAGATAACAAGAAGAATTGGCACTATTGATGCACCAAAGACTGTCCAACCAACCACTGCACGACTAGATGTTGTACGAGGTAGGTATCTGGAATAGTCCGCTGCAGAATTCACCCAACCAAGTCCAATTCCAGTGATACCAAAGATGAGCGCTCCGATGAAGCCTTGGAAGTTTCCATTCGGTATTGAACTCACGTTTTGCCAATTAACGCTATCTATCGTTAAAACGATATAGATCACCGTTGCAATTACAGTGGTAATTGTCAGATATTTCTGAAGGCGCATGATCACGCTGTGGCCAAGTATGCCACCGTACATAGTTAGAGAAACTGCTAGAACGAATCCAATGACCATTGCAATATCGTGGTCAATGCTTCCAAGGCGAATAAATATTGTTCCAGTTGCCAGCGTTGCTAGCGAGACTAAAACTGTCTCCCAGCCAACGAAGACCAGGTATGAAAGGAAGCCGGGAACCAAATTTCCTTTGATTCCAAATACCGCGCGGGATAAAACCATTGTTGGTGCATTAGATCTTTTACCGGCAAGCGAACTGAAACCTACTAAGAGAAACGAAAGTATTGTGCCGATAAAGGCGGCAGCCGTTGCTTGCCAGAAAGAGATGCCAAAGCCGAGAAAGAAAGAGCCGTAAGAAAGCGCCAGAAGAGAAACGTTCGCGCCGCACCATGGCCAAAACAACGAGGAAGCTTTTCCGGTTCGCTCTGACTCGGAGATGACGTTGGTGCCATTTAGCTCTAGGTTCATCAGGCTAGGTTACGGTATTGCTCTCGCTTTTTAATCGAGGAAGAAATCAAGGAGAAAATCCTTAGTACCCGGAACCACTGAATATTTCTCAAGATCAGTAACGCCCACTGATGCCAAGACTTCATCATCCACAAAGAAGTTTCCCGTGGTTTCTTTAGATGGTCGATTTAAAATAACGTACGCAGCATCTGCCAAGATTTCTGGAGTGCGACAAGCCGCTGTATCTATTCCTGGAATCATCTGTAGCGCTGCAGTGTCAATTGCGGTGCGTGGCCACAATGCATTTACCGCAATCCCGGTATTGCGAAATTCCTCTGACATTCCAAGGACACACATAGACATTCCATACTTGGCCATTGTGTAGGCAACGTGGTGCTGGAACCATTTCGCCTTCATCGAAAGTGGCGGAGAAAGCGTCAAAATATGCGGGTTGCGACCGGCTTCGGCTGATGCGCGCAGATGCGGGATCGCAGCCTGGGAAGTCAAAAAGGTGCCGCGGACATTTACATCAAACATTAAATCAAAACGCTTCGCTGGAGTGGCCTCTGTGGGGGTTAAATTAATTGCGCTGGCATTATTGATCAAGATATCTATGCCACCGAATTCTGCAGCGGTCTGTGCAATGGCATCGGCGATCTGGTTTTCATCGCGGAGATCGCATTGAATAGGCAGCGCAGTTCCGCCAGCTGCACGAATCTCCTCGGCTGCGGTGTGAATAGTTCCTGGCAATTTTGGATTGGGATCAGATGTCTTCGCCGCGATCGCAATTGATGCACCGTCGCGCGCAGCACGTAGCGCTATCGCCAGACCGATTCCACGAGATCCTCCAGTTATAAAGATCTTCTTGCCTGATAAATCTCCGGTGATTGTCATTACTTCCCTTTCTTAGCCATAAAGTTCATAAATGCTTCCATTGCTTCTTCTGATTGCAGTGCAAGTGAGAAGAGTTCAAATTCGGCTTTCATTACCGCTGCTACTGCATCGTGCTTGCTCGCCTTCAAGAGTGCTTTGGTATTGATCATCGCTTGCGGTGGATTCGCCGCGATTACTGTTGCTAGCTCCATCGCCTCGCCCAATGGATCATTTGTGATAGAAGCAACCATTCCCATTTCACGTGCGCTTTCAGCGTCAAAACTTTCGCCAGTAAAAAAGATTTTGGCAGCTCTTTGATAGCCAACCAATAGTGGAAAGAGATAACTAGATCCGGCTTCTGGTACCAAACCAAGGGAAGCAAAGGGCATTGAGAATTTAGCTGATGGCGAGGCAATTACAACATCGCAGTGCAAAAGCATTGTGGTTCCGACGCCAACTGCATTTCCCTTTACCGCTGCGATCAAGGGCTTTGGAAATTCCAGAAGTGATCCTAAGAACTTAGCAACATCACTATCTTCACCCGATGGTGGATTGGCAAGAAAGTCTGCAATGTCATTGCCGGCGGTGAAGTGATCGCCTTCGCTGGTAATTATGACGGCGCGAACACCAAAATCTCCTGCTGCCTCGTTTAGCCCACTTGCCAGACCCGCATACATCTCGCGAGTGAGCGCATTCATTTTCGCGGGGCGATTAAAGGTAAGTACTTGGATATCGCCTTCACGGCGGCTGGTGATTTCGGACATTTGCCTATCCTACTGGTTGGTAACCTAGGAAAGAAAGAGGATGATGGCAAGCGACGGAGAGGTCATCATGGCTATGGATATAACTATAACCGCGCGAGAACTAAACCCATTCGAACAATTGGTGCTGGGCTTGCTTTGTGAAGGCAAGACAAATTCCGCAATTGCAAGGGAAACATCCCATACTGAAAAAGTTATTGAAAATACCATCAGTCGATCCGCTAAGGCATTTAATTTAAAGTCCGATGCGGATACAAACATTCGAGTGCTACTCGCTCTCGCTTTTCGCATTCACTTTGGCGATGCAGCCTTTGACCGGTTAATTGTTCCGTGTTCACATTTACAAATGGGGGCTGATGGACAGTCGCTCTGTAATCGCGATGTACATTAGATAGATCACTTTTTTTCTCGGGGCTAGCACTCACCAATTTCGGTGAAGGGCTAGCCCCGACTTTTTCTTTATAAGGATATCCCCATTGGAGTTTTAATTGCCTTGCGCCTAAACGTTGGGTGTTTAAATAGGGAGAGATTAAAATTAAGAGAAAAAGTTTTGACAAAATTGTTACC
>JAPLBF010000020.1:18647-74504 GCA_026392825.1 Actinomycetota bacterium | reverse complement strand
ACTGATAGCCGCCGGTCTACTCAACTGGGGTGCGAGTTTTGCTGCCGATTCGGTTGCTTCGCAGTTAGAAGCGCAAGAAATAACTATTCCGGCAGCAACGGGAAATGCCGAAGAATCTGCGGAAGTAACAGAATTCTTTGCTGCTAATGGAGAGAAAATTCTTTCCAACGCAACACAAGCACAAATGTATGCAGATCATTTTCTAGGATTCCACTTATCTGGCATGCCTACTTACGCGGCAGCGAGTTCCGCTAATCGTGCAGCGAGAGCAGCTCTAGCGGAAAGCCCTAATGATGAAACGTTGAAATCAGAAGTGGCTGCAAAGTCAGCGATGGTTGAAACTGTATTTAAAGGCACCATGTTGCGTGGAACTTTGCTAACAGCTTACGCATTTGGAACTTTGGGATCTATCGCAGCAATTTCAGCGCTGGTCTCTCTTGCCGGGGCGGCAGTTATGTTGCTGCTCTCAATACTTGGGTTACTTCACATTCGTCGCGTCCCCGAGGATGCGACGATTTAACCCTCAACTCTCCGTGAGGGCGCCCCTCGTTAGCCGTGAAATCAGCGGCTGGCGAGGGGTTTTTATTGCGACTCGCCCCAGAATGACCAATGAGTAGTCAACTAGGCACGAATACCCTTTAGACATCTTCCCTGCAATAAGTGCTCACACACGGTGAACGCTCTCGTAGCAACTTATTTGGAGAGGTAATCAATGTCCTTACTAACTTGGAAAGTCCACGGAACCGGCAAGAAAATCGCCGCTGGTGAAGTTGTTTCAACAGATGAAAGACTCAGCTGGCCCCGCACTATGGGTGTTGGTCTACAGCACATCGCCGCAATGTTCGGCGCAACGTTCTTGGTTCCAATCATCACTGGATTCCCTCCAACTACAACGCTCTTCTTCTCTGGAATTGGAACAATCCTTTTCTTAATCATTACAAAAAATAAAGTTCCAAGCTATCTAGGTTCTTCATTCGCTTTCCTTGGGCCAATCGGCGCTGCAGTTGCCTCAACAGGCGCTGGTGGCGGAATGGCAGCAGCGCTCGGCGGCATCGTCTTCACTGGTGTTGTGCTTGCACTCGTTGGCTTTGCTGTTCGAGCAGCCGGAATTGGCTGGGTTAACTGGCTCCTTCCACCTGTAGTTACCGGAACCATCGTTATGGTTATTGGTTTCAATCTTGCAGGAGCTGCAAAAGGTAACTTCACAAAAGATCCACTAATTGCGATTATCACTTTGGGAAGCATCGCGTTTATCGGCGTAATTTCTAAGGGTTTCTTGAGTCGAATCAGTATTTTCTTAGGACTCGCAGTCGGTTACATCGTTGCTCTGATTATGGGAGATGTTGACACTAAAGGAATTGAAGCCGCATCTTGGTTCGCTATTCCGACATTCACAACTCCAACATTTAGTATGAATGTAATGATCCTCTTCCTCCCAGTTGTTCTCGTTTTGATTGCAGAAAACGTAGGACACGTTAAATCTGTTGCCGCAATGACTGGTAAAGATCTTGACGATCAAATGGGAAATGCGCTTATGGCCGATGGTGTTGCAACAACGCTTGCCGGTATGGGTGGCGGTTCAGGAACAACAACTTATGCTGAAAACATTGGTGTAATGGCTGCAACTCGCGTGTACTCAACTGCCGCGTATTGGGTTGCTGGAGCGGGCGCAATTTTGCTTTCGCTATCACCAAAATTTGGAGCTGTACTAAGCGCAACTCCTGTGGGAGCGCTAGGCGGAGTTTCTACTGCCCTATTTGGAATGATTGGAGTTCTGGGTGCGCGCATCTGGATTGATTCTAGAGTCAATTTTGCGGATTCAACCAATCTACTCATTGCAGGTTCAGCACTAATCATCGGTATCGCTGATTACTCATGGACTCGTGGCGATTACACATTCACCGGCATCGTGAATGCAACTCTGGTTGCAGTTATCGGCTATCGCGTTCTTCATGCGATATCTGATGCACGCGGTAAATAATCTAAAAGTAATCTGTAGGGAAGGGGCGGCACTTGCCGCCCCTTCTGCATTTTTCAAGAATTACATCTTCTAAATGATTATGTCGGGTCTATCGGTGATTGCGTCAGCCCTGCGTGATTTAATCATCACATGAGTTTAAAAATTGTTAAACCAGCTGCACCCGCTCGCGACACTATTGCGCCATCTGATCTGACTTTTGGCTTATCAACCTGCAAGCGCTGCCTATGGATCAAATACTGGTTCAAGATCACAATGCCCGGTCAATTTCCTTTGGTGAAACCGTTATCTACCGCCCAAGAAGAACATTTCCGTCGTGCTGCCATGCCTGACCTGGATCCTTCACTTGCTCCAGGTGTTGTAAAACAATGGGGGCAATGGGTAAAGAGCGCGCCGATAGAAATAGATGGAAAAGCTACACGTTGGCGCATCCTTGGAATTTATGACTTGCTCGCACATTATGACGATGGCTCCGTCGGAATCATCGATTGCAAGGTCTCTGATTCTGATCGCGATAACGCCCAGTTCTATGCTCCGCAGTTGGAGGCGTACGCCTACGCGCTAGAGAACCCTGAAAAAGGAAAGCCTTTCCCGGTCTCTTCTATGGGGCTCTTAGTTTGGAAGCTAGCTGGCGTTACAGAGACAGCAGATGGCGCTTATGGATTTGGGGTCACTCAGCACTACCTTCACGTAACCCGTGACCAAGCACAATTTAACTCATTGATATCAGATTTAATTGATGTAATTGAAGGAGATCTGCCAGATGCTGGAGCGGATTGCGATACCTGCAATTACTTAATCAAGCGTCTTGCAATTGAAAGTAATTAACCTTCAGCCTCTTCTGCGCTTTTCTTAGCCTTTGTCGCATAGGTGTCAACATACACTTGACCAGAAAGCGATTGAATTGTTGCCATAATTTTATCTGTAACATCTCTTAGGTAAAGCAAGTCGCTCGAATCACCTTCGAAATACATAGGCTCTCCAAAGATCATTTCAACGCGCATAACTTTTGGAACTACCGTTCCAGTTGGTTGAATCTTCTCAGTGTTAAACATTGCTACTGGAATAATCGGCGCTCCAGATTCAATCGCCAAACGTGCAATGCCGGTGCGCCCCTTGTACAAACGACCATCAGGTGATCGCGTGCCTTCTGGATAAATGCCTAGACACTTACCTTCTGCGAGGACTTTAAGTCCAGTAATGAGCGCTGCTTCACTACGTCGTCCACCAGAGCGATCGACGGGAACTTGGCCAAGGGCAATAAAAGTTAACTTCTTCAATAACCCTTTAGGGCCAGGAGATGTGAAGTACTCGCTCTTGGCGAGAAAGGTAACTTTGCGAGGAACAACTAAAGGCATGAAAATGGAATCGCTAAAAGATAAATGGTTTGAGGCGATGATCACTGGACCTGTACCTGGCACGTTACGAAGACCTTTCACCTTTGGGCGAAAGAGGATCATCAGGAATGGGGTTAGGAATGCGCGCAAGATGCCGTACGGCAGATTGTTCATGGAAGTAATTTAGCGCCAAATGGTTGGAATGTGCGAATATGAACCATGGAGCAGGAGTTATGAGCGAAAAAGACAAGCACCGGGAAGACCCAGAAGACGCTACAGAACGTGAATTGATTGAAATGGAATTTCAATCAATGGTTGAAAACCTTTCTTTGGATGAATCCACTCCGTCGTCATATCTAGATGAGCTAGATGCAATCTCAGATTCCGAAAAATTTCTGGCACCCAATCCCACCAAAAAAAGTGCATCACAATCTTTTCGCGATGCAATCACCGCATTTAAGAAATGGAAAAACGGAAAAGATTACCGAGACGATGACGGAGTCGCACTTTAGATTCTTGAAAGGTCCGCTACTCCTACCAAGCCAGCGTTATTGCCAAGTTCTGCAGGAATAATTTCTGGATATGGATGCTTTCCGCTAAATGGGATTAAACGCATAGCTGCTTCTCTCGTTGGTCCAAGAAAGATTTCACCTGCGTCAATTACGCCTCCGCCTAAAACAATGCAAGAAGGATCAATCACCGCGCAAAGTGATGCGATACCTGCTCCCAAATAACTTGCCATTGTGTTGAAAGCCGCAAGCGCAACTGGATCACCGTCACGCGCCGCCTCAGTAATGTGTTGACCTTTTAAGCCTTCCAAAGTGCCATCACCGCGAGCAAGCAAATTTCGCGCAATATCCGGACTAGCGCTTATCGCTTCGCGGGTATGTCGCATAAGTGCAGATCCAGATGCATATTGCTCTAAACAACCACGAATACCACATCCGCATAAATGGCCTTCGGGAACAATTCTTATATGGCCGAGCTCTGCGCCCAAGCCAAAAGCACCACGAAATAGCGATCCACCAAGAATTAGTCCGCCCCCAACTCCGGTACCTAACGTTAACAACATTAAATCTTTGCGGCCGCGACCGGCGCCGAATTTAAATTCACCCCAGGCTGCGGCGTTAGCATCATTTTCTAAGACGATTCGCTTTCCAAGAATTTCAGTTAACTCATGATCTAAATCAACGCCATTCCATCCGGCGATGTTTGGCGTTGCCAAAATTGTTTTCCGATCCGATGAGATAAAGCCTGCGGCGGATACGCCAATTGCTTCGCTTTCAAATTCTCGCCCTAATTCATTTGCCACATCAGCAATGGCTTGAGTGAGAGCGCGCCCACCTTCACGAGGTGTATCGCGCCGCGCAGTCGCAAGAATTTCGCCAGTTGCACTGACAACACCACCGAGAACTTTGGTGCCACCTACATCGATGCCGATGGTGTTGGAAGCCACGCGGTTATCCCTCTATATGTTCTTTAAGCTGCTTCAACGCGGTATCGATAGTTGATTTCTCTTGCTTGGCGATCATCATCGCTGGGATCGGCATTGATAATCCAACCGAAAGTTCATAGGTAACAGAAGTGGTGTCGCCGCCTAAATTCTTAAGTAAATATGCGCCATCCATTTTGGTAAGGATGTTGGCATCGTCGAGTGTGAAAGTGACCTTGTCCGGCGCAGCGCTCCAGTCAAAGTCAAGAGTCACTACATCCTTAACAGCGCCGGCATCAACAGTTAACTTTGCTTTTGTTGCGCGTCCTTGATCGTCAGTGGCTAGTACATCCACCTTTTTAAATGCCCCGGACCATTCGGGGTAGGCGGCTATCGCAAATAAGGTAGCCCCCACTTCGGAGATAGGGGCATCGATCGTAATTGTCGAACTGCTGAAATCGCTCATGGCCAAAGGTTACCCGTAAAAAGTTCTTTCCCGCCTCTCCCCTTTTTTCAGGACGGGCGCTAGCGTTAGGGTATGAATGAAATCTCAATCCCGGCCCTTGTCCCTGCTGCCGCTTCAGGCAACCTTACGAATTTGATCGCTGAGCGCGCTTGGTTTGAACCTAATCGCGTGATGCTCTCCCGTCCTCTCGGTGATGGCTGGCAAAAAGTTAGCGCACAAGAGTTAGATGCTGAAGTCCGCGCAACTGCAAAAGGTCTCGTTGCCGCCGGAATTCAGATTGGTGATCGCGTGGCAATCATGGCTCGCACCAGATATGAATGGACAATTCTAGATTTCGCAATTTGGTACGCCGGTGGTTGCGTAGTTCCAATTTATGAAACATCTTCTGCCGAACAAGTTGATTGGATCTTGAGCGATTCCGGCGCTGTGGGTTTAATTGTTGAAACGCCAACACATCGCGAGTTAGTAAACACAGTTTTGCCATCACATACCAAGCACATCTGGACTATGACCGAAGATGTTCTTTCTGTTCTTGCTACCGCCGGCGCACATATCGGTGACGATGAAATTGATCGTCGCAGAAGCGCACTTTTGCCTGACTCGCTTGCAACTTTGATTTACACATCTGGAACGACTGGGAAACCAAAAGGCGTGCAATTAACTCACGGCAACTTCTTATCAGAATGTGGCAATGTCGTTGAAGGCGCAAGCGATCTCTTTCTTAAGCCAAACGGATCAACGCTTCTCTTCCTACCTGTTGCGCACGTATTTGGGCGCATGGTTCAAATCGGAGCAATTCGCGCTGGGCTACATCTAGCTCACTGCAGTGATCCAGTCGGACGTTTGCAACCTGATCTTGCATCATTTAAGCCGACCTTCGTCCTCGCTGTACCTCGCATCTTTGAAAAGGTTTACAACGGCGCTGAAGCAAAGGCTGATGCAGCCGGAAAGGGAAAGATCTTCCGCAAGGCTGCAGATGTTGCAATTGCTTATAGCGAATCGCTAGATAAGCGTGGTTTTAATCCACTGCTGACTCTTAAGCATGCGTTATTTGATAAATTGGTTTTTTCTAAGATTCGCGCTGCTTTGGGTGGAAATGTTGAAGCAGCAATTTCCGGTGGTGCACCGCTAGGAAAACGTCTTGGACACTTCTATCGCGGTGCCGGTGTAACAATTTATGAAGGTTACGGACTCACTGAAACTACTGCAGGTGCGACTTTGAATATCACTGGCGCGCTAAAGGTTGGCACAGTTGGAAAGCCTATTCCTGGCACAAGCGTGAAAATTGCCGATGACGGTGAAGTTTTAATTAAGGGACCAATCGTTATGCGCGGTTACTGGCAGAACGAAGCAGCCAATGCTGAAGTATTCACAGCAGATGGTTGGTTCCAGTCTGGTGACTTAGGCCAGATTGATTCAGATGGCTTCCTTTCTATCGTTGGACGCAAGAAGGAATTGATCGTCACCGCCGGTGGAAAGAATGTTGCTCCCGCCGTTCTTGAAGATCGTCTGCGCGCGCATCCGCTAGTTAGCCAGTGTGTAGTCGTTGGAGATAATCAACCATTTATTGCTGCCTTGGTAACAATTGATCAAGATTCACTTAAATCTTGGATCGTAGCTAACAAGAAAGATGGCGCGACTATTGCCACGTTGACACAAGATCCTGATCTGGTCGCTGTCATTCAAACTGCAGTAGATGAAGCGAATAAAGCGGTAAGTAAGGCCGAATCTATTCGTAAATTCACCATTCTTCCTACCGACTTCACGATTGCTGGCGGCCAATTAACGGCGAAACTTTCTATCAAGCGCCACGTAGTTGCCCAGGAATTTGCCAAGGAGATCAACGAACTATTTGCTAAGTGATTACGCCGCAGCGTTTAGCTTTAGCCCGCGAACTTCACGACGGGGTGGCGCAAGATTTAGTAGCACTTGGCTATGAGTTAGATCTGCTGTTGGCGGCTTCCGGTACTCAGGCGCCGGTGCGCAAAGGTATTCGTTCGCTGCGGTTTCAAGTCGACGAAATGATCACCAAGGTTCGTCGTGAGATGTACCAACTCAGAGAAGTCCACATTGAATCTGTTCAAGAAAAGTTAACAGATGTAGCGATCAAGATTTGCGGTTCTCTGATGTCGCGCTTAGAGATAGCTGAGTTCGATATCGATCCAGTGATAGGAATAGAAATAACAGCAATTGCAACTGAGTTACTGCGAAACTGCGTTCGTCATTCTAGGGCTAGCGAGATTGAAATATATCTAAGCCAAGTTGAAAATCACACCTACCTAGAAGTTCGCGATAATGGAAAAGGAGGTGCGACCTTGCAAAGTTCACGTTTAGGTTTGATTGGTATAAAAGAGCGAACCGAAGAACTTGGTGGCGCATTCTCTTGTGTATCAACGAGTTCAGGTACCCGAGTCGCAATTACTCTTTGATTAAACTCGAAATTCCACAGATCTTATTGGTAGATGATCATCCTTCAGTTAGATCGGGAATCAAGCGCGCTATTGAAAGCGCCGGCATGGCTTGTTGCGGCGAAGCAGCAAGTCGCTCTGAAGCCTTTGCGCAAATCGCTCACAAATCTCCTGATGGAGTCATTCTTGATCTAAATCTTCCCGATGGATCGGGCTTTGACATTGTGCAATGGATACGTAAGCACTCAAAAGAAATGGCAATAGTGGTCCTAACTATGAGTGACGATGAAGCTCACTTAATCGCTGCAATGCGCGCTGGGGCAAGTGCTTTTGTGAAGAAGAGCGCACCGCTCGAGGACGTTGTATCGTCTTTAAGAAGTGCTCTGAGTCAACCAAAGAACTTCAGCGCAGCAGGTTTGGGAAGCGCGCTTAAGAAAACAGAGGCAGCCGATGTACTAACTCCCCGAGAATTGACGGTTCTACATGCGCTTTCACTTCCTGGCACAAATAGCCAATTAGCAAAATCACTTTATATTTCAGAGGCGACCTTTAAGACGCATTTGGCTGCGATATATCGCAAACTCAAGGTGGGCAATCGATTAGGTGCGGTGATGAAGGCGCAGAGCCTTAATCAAATTTGAGAAGATCTGAAAACTTTCCTGACCAGATTTCCCAGCGCCAATTCGAAATAATCCATTCCCGCCCGCGCTGACCCATTTCTTTAGCCTTAATTGGGTCATCAAGTAAGAAATTTATAGCTCTGGCAATGTCAGTCGGATCTCTTCCATCAACTGTAATTCCAGTCTCTCCCTCTAAAACTGCATCAGGTGCCCCACCAGATTTACCTGCGATAACAGGTAAACCGCAGGCACTCGCCTCTAGATAAACGATTCCTAGACCCTCAACTTCTAGCCCAGCAAGACGAGAGCGTGATGGCATAGCAAATACATCGCCAACAGATATATATCTAGGAAGATCTGCGTACTGAATTCGGCCGATGAAGGTAATGGATTCTTGCACTGCTAATTTCTCAACTAAATCTTGAAGGTGTTTTAAGTATGGCCCTGTCCCCACCATCAAAATATGCGACTCTGGATGGTGTCGCAAAATTTCGGGAAGTGATGCAATGAGCGAATCTTGGCCCTTGCGATGAACTAAACGACCAACGCTAACGATTACTTTCTTATTGGTAAGCCCCAGCGATTCTCGCAGTTGCGATGCTGAAGATTGAGGCGCGAAATGTGCCGTATCGATTCCTGGTGCAATCTTTACCATGGCCGAAGCTGCTTTCGTGGATAGCGATCGCGAAATTTCTTTACGAGTGAAATCGCCTAAATAAGTGAGGTGATCAACGTTGTTACCTATAAATCGAATTGCCCAATTAAATGGCCAAAGTTTGGCCCACCAAACTTCGTGTCCATGTGTAAGCGAAACTATTCTGCGCGCTCCAGATTTGCGCAGCCCACGAGCCATATAAGCGAGCGGAGCCGCGGCACCGAAAAATACAATTTCAATTCTTTCTTTAGCAATCAATTTCTTTACTGCTCGATTTACTCTTGGAGTCGGCAATAAAATTTTTGATCTATCTCTGACTACCTTAACTCCCCATAAATCTAGCCAGTTTCGGTCATAAATCTTGGTATCGCCCTGCTGTGAGGTGTAAACAGTTACTGAGCCAGGTGGCAATCTTTCGATAAGACCCATCACAAATGTTTCAATTCCGCCGGCGCGTGGGCCAAAGTCATTTGTTATGCAAATAATTTTTTCAGTCATTTATGTGACTAAGTTAGAGACGACGTGCGCCGACATATGGTTTGCGTCCTAGGCTGGATGCACTAGCAACCTTTACGCGTGATCCAGATCGAGGAGCATGCACCATCTTGCCGTTACCGAGATAAATTCCTACGTGCGAAATTGGACGTCCAAAGAAGACTAAATCTCCAGGTTTAAGATCGCTGCGTTTGATTGATTTTCCGTAACTGTATTGCGCGCGCGATGAATGCGGAAGTGAGACGCCAGCGTTTTGAAACGCTCGCATAGTCAAACCAGAACAATCCCAATATGTCATTCCGTCTGCGCCGAAAACGTACTTATCGCCAATTTGCTTCAGAGCGAACTGAAGAGCTTTGCCAGCGCGACCCGAAACCCCTGAGAGCGCCTTTGCTGCAGCCAGAGATGATTTTTGATCGGCATCTTCTTCTTGTTCGGCAAGCCGAGCTAAACGTTCTCGATCTTCCTTTTTGAGTTTGGATAAGAGCGACTCGGCTTCAGCTAACTTTGCGCTTGCTCTCGCACTCTGGGCTGCCAATTTCTTTTGGGCCGCCTGTACAAGAGCTAATTTGTCGTTAACTGTTAGCGAAGTGGCAGTAAGGCGTTGCTTTGCAGCCTGAAATTTGCGAAGTTCGACTGACTTTTTTCGCGTGATCGCTTCTAGAGAACCGGCAGCTGAGAGGTAAAGAGTAGGATCGGAAGAAAATAGAAGTTCTAAACTTTGGCTTAGCCCACCAGTTTTATATTGTTCTACCGCAATTGCACTCAATGACTTAGAAAGAGCGCTAACGCTCTGACTTTGTACTTCTTTCTTCGCCTGGATTCCGGCGAGTGTGCGGTTTAGCGTTGCTAGCCTTACCTTCGCTTCTTGCGCACCTTCTGCGGCGGTGGTTGCCTCTTCTTCAAGTTGGCGAACTCGAGCCTGTACTTCCGCCAAAGTTTGGGCGGCCTGCGCTGAAGGCGCGATAAAAATGGGAGCTGCGATTGCAAAAAGAGCAACTACGACCGCAGCGACTGATCGCAGTCGAATCCCTTGGCCGATGGTTAACATAAGAGTTAAAGGCTAACGGGGGCGCTCGTGCAATCTCAACTTGAGATACGCGTGGCTAGCCTGTGAATTTAAGTAAATCTGGGGATATCACGCTGAATTAAAGCGCAATGGGCGTACGAGTCCTCGTGATGAAAGCAAATCTATGGCATCGGCGGTTGAGTCGGGAATTTCATGGAGCGCTTCTTGCGGCTCCTTCTTAGTAATGAAATAAGTCAGAATGCAATCATTGCATCCAACATCTCGTATGGCGCAGGTATCACAGGAAATGATCATGCAAAAAATATATCCGCCTCCACTGACATCACATCTTGGAGCGGTAGCCTTTTGAGATGGCGGTATTTGCTTCGTTAGTTGTTGGAGCCGATGGATCGACCACTAAAGATGGAAACTCCCGAGGCATTGCCAGCGGAATAGACCGAAGCACCTTCTTGGCCCGCCGGCGCAGCGCAGACTTTCTCTTTATTGGTGGCCAAACTGCTCGGACCGAGCCTTATCACCGCACACCAGTACCAGTCGTAGTCGCATCTCGTTCCATGATCAACGCCTTGGCCGATAACCGGTTGGCGCACTGGTGGAACCTCTCCCCTACAGCGGCACTTGCTAAAGGAGTGAAAAAATTTGGTGGGAATGTTCTAGTCGAATCTGGTCCATCATTTATCGACGACCTTCTAATAAATAAAGCGTTGGATGGAATTTACTTAAGCATCACATCTATCACCGGCGGTGAAAATCAAATTGATATTTCATCATTCTTAGCAAAATTTGTTGAAGTCAATCGTCGAGAAATTGAAGGAACAGAATTTATCGAAGCTAGAACGCGGAAATAACTGCAACACCTGCGACTGCTGCGAATATTCCGATGTATTGAACGCGATGTAGCCTCTCGTTTAAGAATTTGAAAGCCAAGACTGCAGTAAAGATTGGGTATAAAGCGCCAAGCACCATCGCGAGAGTTAAACTTCCTTTAGTGGTGGCATATCCCAAGAGAATATTTGCCAAAGCATCCGCACAGCCAATAAATATCAGAACCGGCGCAACCTTAAAGTTCAAGCCACCAATGGTGCGATACTTCAAGAGTATTCCCAGTGAAATAACCAAAGTGGTTGCGCGCATCATTACCATTGTCATAAGCACGCTTCCTTGCGAACCGATAGCCATTCCAATTAAAGCAACACCGAATCCAGCAGCTGCGCCAAGTGCGAGAATTAGCGGTTTGATCGGAAGGCCTTGTGAAAGTTCTGGACCGCTTGCTAAGAACGCTCCGGCAATTGCTAGCGCGGCACCTATCGACAGAATTAAAGATAAGCGATCCCCTTTTACAAAGAAAGCGTAAGCAACTGGGACCAGCGCAGATAATGCGCTAATCGGAGCGACAACTCCCATGCGTCCAGTCGAAAGTCCGGCATATAAACAAATCAATCCAAGGTAACCAAATATGCCTCCGAGCGCTCCAGGAAAAAAATAACCATCTTCACCAAAAGCGTTAGCTGAAAATTCTCCAGCGAATAAAGCGAGAAGAATTCCAAAAACTAGACCGATCGCTTGCGTTACACCTAGCACTGCAATCGCCGGATATTTCTTACTTAAATTTCCGCCGTGATAATCCGCGGTTCCCCACAAAAGGCTAGAAAGCAACGCTAGTAAGGTGGCCATAGCGAGCAAGGCTACACAGTCTTGCGCCCCGCCTCCCACTTATCTTGCATCGCCATCTTTAGAATTAAGCAGTGGATGTAGCCCAGTTCAATCGCATGGTCGATCACCTCCGATCCGTAACTCCACGATCTGAAATAATTTTGGAAGAAGTCCCGGCTCCCCAAAAATTAGCTACATACTCCTTCGCATTTACTGCAGATGTTTCCAATGGCTTACTTGGCGATGCTGAAGACGAGATCGCATCTGGTCGCTTCGTGCTTTTGCATGAACCTGGTGGGCAAGATACCTGGGAAGGTGAATTCCGCTGTGTCACATTCTTAAGTGCAGATGTTGATGAAGCGATGCAGGATGACCCGCTTTTGCCAGAAGTCGGATGGAGCTGGCTCCTTGATTCTCTTTCTGCGGCCGGCTGCGAATTTAACGCACCGAGCGGAACGGTTACTCGAGTTTCTAGCGCTTCATTTGGAAAACTGTCGCCGCGCAATGATGAATCGGAAATTGAGATTCGCGCCTCTTGGAGTCCAATTATTAAAGATACTAACGAGATGATGTCTCACGTTTTGGCTTGGTGCAATCTGCTCGGTGAAGTTGCCGGCCTGCCTCCTGCGGTGGAGGGTGTTGCTCCGATTTCTGCAGCACGTCGCAAGGCTTAGCCGCGCGCTAAATATTTAAATATGGATAACGTCAAAGAAGATTCTGCTGAAAACGAACCGGTAATTACCGCGATTCCGCTATTGGCACCTGCCGATGGTGTTCCAAAAATTATTGCAGATGAAGCATCCTTTGAAAGCGCAATCCGTGAGTTAGCAGAAGGTTCTGGCCCTTTTGCTGTTGATGCGGAGAGAGCTTCTGGCTTTAAATTTAGTGCGCGTGCATATTTGATTCAGATTAAACGCCATGGTGGAGGTTTGCATCTGGTTGATCCGATTCCATTTGGTCCAAACCATCGCTTGTTTATTGAATTAAATGCACTTTTGCAGAGCGATGAAGTAATTCTGCACGCCAGCACGCAGGATCTTCCTTGTCTGCGCGAGTTGGGGATCAACCCTAAAAAATTATTTGATACCGAATTAGGTGGTCGCATTGCCGGACTTCCTAGAGTTGGGTTAGGGCCACTTCTTGAATCTCTTATGGAGGTCTCACTCGCCAAAGAACATTCGGCAGCGGATTGGTCACAGCGACCATTGCCGCAAGAATGGCTAAATTACGCCGCACTTGATGTTGAGTTATTGGTGGAACTACGTGAAAAAGTTTATGGACTTTTGGCGAGCGCAAATAAATGGGAGTGGGCGCGTGAAGAATTTCAAGCGATCCTCGATGCTCCCCCACCACCACCTCGGGTTGATCCTTGGCGCAGAACTTCGGGGATGCATAAAATTAAGAAACGAAATCAGTTAGCGGTAGTCCGCGCACTTTGGATAGTGCGAAATGAAATCGCTCAGGAAGCTGATATCTCCCAAGGGCGCCTTCTCTCAGATGCGGCAATCGTAGAAATTGCCAGCGTTGCCCATGTGAAGACGATTAAGACAAAGAAAGATTTGGAGCGAATTCTCCGTCCGCTTGGTCTGCGAGCGCGTTGGCTGGAAAACGCCGCTTCCTGGATTAACGCGATTTCCGATGCCGTAGCCCTTAGCGAAGATCAATGGCCGCAAACGAGAACTGATTCAGATGCATTACCGCCGCTAAAGATTTGGCGTGAGCGCTTTCCAGATAAATACGCTCCGCTTACCCATGCCAAGGCTCGTTTATTGGCAAAAGCGGATGAGCTATCTATCCCCCTTGAAAATATGCTTACCCCGGAATACATCCGCCGGATCTGCTGGAACTCCCCTAAAGGCGAGGTAGCGGGCGCTTTGGCTACTCTGGGTGCTCGTTCCTGGCAGATTGAGATCGCAGCCCCCATTTTGGAGTCAGCTCTGCTCGAGACCATCCCGCTGGCGGCCCCTGAGAGCGAAGAGCCTGAAGTAGCCCCAACCGAGGTGTGAGGAATTACGCAACACTTAAGTTGCGTAATTCGGGGAGCAGTCCTAGATTTATCACCATGCTAAGTACATTCATTATCGCCCTCCGTGAAGGGCTTGAAGCCGCACTCATCGTGGGGATCTTGGTCGCCTACATCGTGCGCACCGACCGTCGTCATTTGTTAAAGCCGGTCTGGACCGGCGTGACTCTTGCAATCACGGCAAGTCTTGCCCTTGGTGGAATCCTTTCTTTCACATCCGCTGAATTAACGAGTCGCGGTGAAGAACTATTTGCTGGCATAACATCTTTTCTAGCAGTTGGACTTGTTACCTGGATGGTTTTCTGGATGAAGCGCACTGCTCGCACTTTGCGTGATGATCTACAAGGCAAAGTTGATAGCGCAGTATTGACTGGCCCATTAAGCCTTGCTTTAGTGGCTTTTTTCGCTGTTTTGCGCGAAGGTCTAGAAACCGCGCTATTTATTTACACCAACTTCAAAACAGTTGGCGCAGCATCATCTGCCACAGTTGGATTAGTGCTTGGTTTGGCACTTGCCGTCGCACTTGGATATTTGATTTATAACCGAGCTGTGAAATTAAATCTCGCAAAGTTTTTCACTGTAACTGGAGTTGCACTAATCATCGTCGCCGCTGGAGTACTTTCATATGGCGTCCACGAATTCCAAGAGTTGGGTTATCTACCTGGCGTTGACACATACCTGTGGGATGTAACTCCATGGATTGCAAAGGAATCTCTCCTTGCCGCAATCCTCGGCGGAACCATTGGCTTTGATACCACTACCTCGATCGTCCAATTCTTAGCCTCAGGTATCTATCTTGCAGCGGTCTTGATTCCCTACCTTTCAAAGAAGGGCGCATCTGCACCACGCGTGCCAGCAAGCGCTTAATCCAGCCTGTTCCGCTTTTCGCTACTGACGAGTAACCTATACCTAGGAGTTACCTAGCCTTCACTCGTTAGAAAGTAGCGCAAATGTCTCGCACCGTTGTTCTAGTTGATGCCGTTCGTACCCCTTTTGGAAAGGCCGGCAGCATGTACTCCGGTACTCGCGCCGATGATCTGATGGTGCGCGCGATGCGCGGCTTGCTAGAGCGCAATCCGAAAGTAAATCCCGGTGATATCGAAGATGTTGCGATCGCTGCTGCAACACAAACTGGTGATCAAGGTATGAATTTAGGGCGAAGCGCATCATTGCTTGCCGGCCTGCCAAATACAGTGCCTGGATATTCAGTTGATCGCTGGTGCGCTGGTGCGCTCACCGCAACTACATCGCTAGCTGGTGCAATTGCAATCGGTTCAATCGATATTGCAATTGCTGGCGGAGTCGAACATATGGGCAACCATCCAATCGGTGATGGTCTTGATCCGAATCCAAGATTTTTAGCTGAGCGAATTGTTGAACAAGATGCACTCGCCATGGGTGCAACCGCAGAACGTTTACACGATCGCTTTCCGCAATTAACTAAAGAGCGCGCAGATCGCTATGCCTATAACTCACAAATGAAAACCGCGGCCGCATATGCCGCTGGAAAAATTCAAAGAGATTTAATTCCAACTGCTGCTCGTATTCCAGAGATGGGTTGGGGTATTGCAACTGTTGATGAGCCACCACGTCCAACAACGACAATGGAAGGCTTATCAACACTCAAGACTCCTTTTCGCGCTGCAGGTCGCGTAACACCTGGAAATTCATCTGGTTTAAATGATGGCGCAACCGCCGCACTTCTTGCTAGTGAAGATAAAGCAAAAGAGTTGGGGCTAACTATTAAGGCCAAGTTAGTTTCCTACGCATTTGCTGGCGTCGAACCAGAAGTTATGGGTTTTGGGCCTGTTCCTTCAACAATCAAGGCTTTGGCAAAAGCTGGTTTAAAAATTTCAGATATCGGCGCCTTTGAAGTTAATGAGGCATTCGCTGTGCAAGTAATTGCCTTCTTAGATCACTTCGGAATTGCAGATGATGATCCTCGCGTTAATCCATATGGCGGAGCAATTGCTGTCGGCCACCCGTTGGCATCATCTGGAATTCGCTTAATGTTAAATCTGGCGCGCTCTTTTGAAGAGCACACCGATGTTCGTTACGGCTTAACCACAATGTGTATCGGACTTGGTATGGGCGGCACCGTTATTTGGGAGAACCCTCACTTCACTGGAGGATCAAAGTAATGACAACAGAAATGAAATTACCTGAAGGCGCTCCAGAAGAAGTCATCACTAACGCACTTGTACGCGATGTTGACCTAACTCCATTTGGCCACAAAGGCTCTCTCGCGCTTATTACTTTAGATAATGGTTTAGACCACAATCGTCCCAATACCTTCGGACCGCAATCCCTTGCTGCTCTGGATGCGGCAATCACCGATGCCATTGGTCGTGCACCAGCTGCAATCGCGATCACCGGAAAACCATTTATCTTCGCTGCAGGTGCAGATCTTTCTGCACTCTCCTTTCTAGCAAAGCGCGAGCAATCACTTGCGATTGGAAAATTAGGCCATGATGTATTTCGCAGATTTGATGAATGCGGAATTCCAACATTCGCATTTATTAATGGCCTAGCCCTCGGTGGCGGACTTGAAGTCGGCCTGCATTGCAACTATCGCACCTTGGCCTCAACTGCACTTACCGGATTACCAGAAGTCTTCCTTGGTTTAGTGCCAGGTTGGGGCGGTGCCACAATTTTGCCTAAGTTGATCGGTCCAGAACGCGCGATACAAGTGATAATGCTAAATGCGCTAAATAACAACACGATGATGAAAGCTAAGGATGCTCTCTCACTTGGTGTCGTAGACGCTGTTTATGAACCAGCAGATTTCTTAGAACGTTCAGTTTCCTTTGCGGCAAATGTTTTATCTGGCAAAGCTAAAATCGAACGCAAGGACTACTCAACCGATCCTGCTTGGGAAACAGCGCTGGCTACCGGTAAGGCGGCATCATTAAAGAAGTATGGTGGCGCAGAAATTGCATCGCCAATGCGCGCTCTTGAGTTAATCGCTGCCGCACGCACAAACACTCGCGGGGCAGGCTTTGACGCAGAAGATCAAGCACTCGCCGATTTAACAATGTCTGATCCGCTGCGCGCTTCGCTATATGCCTTTAATTTAATTCAGAAGAAGCGCAAAAAGGTTGAAGGTGCTCCAAAACCAGCCCTTGCTCGCAAAGTAGCCAAGGTTGGCGTTGTTGGAGCAGGTCTAATGGCTTCGCAACTTGCACTTCTTCTTCTACGTAATTTGAAGTGCCCCGTTGTGATGACCGACATAGATCAAGAGCGCGCGGATAAAGGCGTTGCCTGGGTCAAAAATGAATTGGCAAAGTTAGTTGAGAAGAAGCGCATGAGTGAAGAATCCGCTCGTCGCCTTTCCCTGCTAATTAGTGGTTCAGCAGATCAGAACTCATTTGCTGGCTGTGACTTTATTATCGAAGCGATATTCGAAGAACTCTCCCTTAAGCAAGAGCTCTTTAAGAAGTTAGAGAAGATCGTCTCCCCTGAGTGTGTTCTTGCCACAAACACTTCATCGCTTTCAGTGGAAAGAATGACTGAAGGGCTATCAAATCCAGAGAGAGTTATTGGATTCCACTTCTTCAACCCGGTTGCAGTTATGCCGCTGCTTGAAATTGCACGTACTTCCACGACAGATGATGCAACTACCGCGACTGCAGTAGCAGTCGGCAAAGAGTTAAAGAAGACAATGATTATCTGTAAAGATGCACCTGGCTTTGTCGTTAACCGTTTGCTCACACGCTTTATGGGTGAAGTTACCGATGCTGTCGATGAAGGCACCTCACCAGCGGTTGCAGATAGCGCAATGCGCAGCATTGGTTTTCCAATGTCACCATTTGAGCTCCTAGATTTGGTTGGTCCAGGTGTTGCGCTGCACGTATCGGAGACTTTGCATGCAAATCTAGGTGAGCGTTATCGCATCTCCCCCACAATGCAGGCGATGGTTGCGGCTAAAGTCCGCAACTTCTACATCAAGGGCAGTGACGGCAAGTTAACGCCAAACCCAGAAGCGCTAGCTTTAATGAAACAAGGAACAACGGCATCCACAGCCGAACAAGTTCGCGAACGTGCACTTAGAGCGTTAGCGGTTGAGGCGCGCATGATGCTCGATGAAGGAGTTGTATCAACTCCCGCTGAAATTGATCTTTGTATGCTGATGGGCTCTGGCTGGCCGATGCATTTAGGTGGAATATTGCCTTACTTAGATCGTGAAGGAATCAGTGAAGCGGTTTGCGGTCAGCGTTTTCACGCGCCGGGGATTGCATCTCTTCCATAATTTCAATTGAGCTAACTGATCCGTTAGAGCTATTCCACTCAACGATACTGCGCGCAATGCTTTGAGAAGTAATGCCTAGGTCGCTGAAAATTTCGCTCCGCTTGGAATGTTCAATGAACTCAAGTGGAACACCAATTGAGTGAATTGGAATATTCAGTCCTACCTCGCGGAAAATTTCAGAGATTGAGCTCGCGATTCCGCCATGCTTAATACCATCCTCCAGAACTACCACGCTCTTGTATCGTCGCGCCATCGTGGCTAGAGAAGCGGGCAATGGTTTCACCCATCGTGGATCAATAACCGTTACGCCGACACCTTCTCGGTAAGCCATACCAGCTGCCTCAACCGCAATCGCAGCCATCGCGCCAATGCTCACCAACAAGACATCCGCACTTTCGCCGCGATATAGAACATCAATTCCATCACGACGTTCAAATGCCGGAATATCACTTTGAACCGCACCTTTTGGATAGCGCAACATTGAAGGCGCGTTAGAAATTGCTACCGCCTCCCGCAGCGTTTCGCGCAGTCGCGTTGCATCGCGCGGGGCCGCGACATGCATCGTCGGAACGATTCCCGTTAACGCCAAATCCCAAATTCCGTGATGTGATGGGCCATCATCTCCAGTTACACCAGCGCGATCCAAAATAAAGGTGACGCCGGCCTTATGCAGTGCGACATCAAGAAGCAATTGATCAAATGCCCGATTTAAAAATGTTGAATAAACCGCAACTACTGGATGCAAGCCAGCAAAGGCCATGCCCGCTGCACTAGTAACAGCATGTTGTTCTGCGATACCGACATCAATTGTTCGACTTGGAAATTCTCTTTCAAAGGCATCAAGTCCGGTTGGGCCCATCATCGCGGCGGTAATTGCAACTATATCTTCGCGCTCTCGAGCAATTTCAATTAATTCGGTAGAGAAAATCTTGGTCCAACTTGTGGCGCTCTTGGCAAGCGGTGCTCCAGTTTCAGGATCTACTATCCCAACAGCGTGAAACTTCTCAGCTTCATCATCGATTGCGGGCTTATGGCCGCGACCCTTTTCAGTTATTACATGAACCAGTACAGGAGCACCGAACTCCTTCGCTTTCTGTAGCGCTTTTTCAAGAGCAGCAATGTCATGTCCATCGATCGGACCCATATATTTCAAACCTAGATCTTCAAACATTCCCTGCGGAGCGACTATATCTTTAATGCCTTTTTTCATTCCGTGCAATGTTTCATAAATTGGTGCGCCGACGACTGGGGTCTTATGAAGTACTTCTTTACCCCAGTCTAAGAAACGTTCATATCCTTTTGTGACACGTAAGGTTGAAAGGTAAGTTGCCAATCCCCCAATAGTTGGCGAATAAGAACGCTCGTTATCGTTTACAACTATCACCAATTTTCGCTCCTCGGCGGCAGCGATGTTATTTAGCGCCTCCCAAGACATTCCACCGGTTAATGCACCATCACCAACAACCACGACCACGTGACGATCTACCTGGCCAGTCTGTGCGAAGCCAAATGAGATTCCATCTCCCCAAGAGAGGGCGGTGGAAGCGTGTGAATTTTCAATTACATCGTGTTCGCTCTCGCTCCGATTTGGATAACCAGCGATACCGCCACGTTGACGTAGCCCATCAAAACTATCTGCTCGCCCCGTCACTATTTTATGAACGTAGGATTGATGTCCAGTATCAAAGAGAACGACATCGCGCGGAGAATCGAAGGCGCGATGAATCGCCAGAGTTAACTCAACAACACCTAAATTTGGTCCGAGATGTCCGCCAGTTTTTGAAACAGAGTGAATTGAGCTGAGCAAGATCTAGCGCCTTGATATCTGCAGGCGATTTTATTTGCTCAATCATGGCTTCATTCTAGGTTGGAGCAAGTAAATCCGCGATCTTTAAGCCAGCAAGGAGCCTTTTATATGCGCCATTACTGAAGTAATTGGCGGAGTACGTACTGCATGATCCCCCCGTGACGGTAATAATCACCCTCGCCCGGCGTATCGATTCGCACCTTGGCGTTAAATGACTTATCACCCGCTGTGACCTTTACCTCTTTCGGAATTCCACCGATGTTTAATTCAGTGATCCCTGAAATCGCAAAAGTTTCAGTTCCGGTTAAGCCAAGAGATTGAGCTGTTTGGCCATCTTTAAATTGCAATGGAAGTACACCCATTCCAATCAAATTAGAACGGTGGATACGCTCGAAACTTTCCGCGATGACAGCACGTACACCCAACAACGCTGTGCCTTTCGCCGCCCAGTCGCGCGATGATCCAGATCCATACTCTTTACCTGCAAGGATTACTAAAGGGACGCCAGCGCTTTGATAAGCAATTGAAGCATCATAAATTGTTGCTTGTTTACCTTCGTCTAAGAAGTTACGTGTGAAGCCACCTTCGACTCCATCAAGCAACATATTCTTCAAGCGAATATTGGCAAAAGTTCCGCGGATCATAACTTCGTGATTTCCACGTCGTGATCCATATGAGTTGAAGTCAGCGCGTGCTACTCCGTGAGCTTCAAGATACTTACCGGCAGGTGAGTCGGCTTTGATATTTCCTGCAGGTGAAATGTGATCGGTTGTTACAGAGTCTCCAAGAATCGCTAACACGCGTGCCCCAGAAATGTCAGTGACCGGCTTTGGATTTGCTGGCATTCCGTCGAAGTAAGGAGGTTTGCGGACATAAGTTGACTGCGCATCCCATTCAAAAGTTTTTCCAGTTGGAGTATCAAGTGATTTCCAGCGATGATCGCCATCAAAAACGGTTGCGTAATCCTTCTTAAACATCTCTGATGAAATTGATGAGTCAATTACATCTTGAATCTCTTTAGCGCTTGGCCAAATGTCTGCTAAGAGGACATCCTTACCATCTTTATCTTTGCCAAGAGAATCCTTCTCAAAATCGTGATTCATAGTTCCGGCTAGCGCATAAGCAACGACTAGCGGAGGCGAAGCGAGATAGTTCATCTTCACATCTGGGCTAATTCGTCCTTCAAAGTTACGGTTTCCGGAGAGTACTGCCGTAACAGCTAAGTCGTGTTCATTAACTGACTTGCTGATCTCAATTGGCAGCGGGCCAGAGTTACCGATACAAGTCACGCAGCCATAGCCAACAAGGTTGAAACCGAGTGCTTCCATATATTTCGTTAGATCTGCTCGATCGTAGTAATCGGTAACCACCTTTGATCCCGGTGCCAGAGTTGTCTTTACCCAAGGCTTAGAAGTTAATCCACGCTCAACAGCCTTCTTAGCAAGAAGTGCGGCACCAATCATTACTGAAGGGTTTGAAGTGTTTGTGCAAGATGTAATTGATGCGATAACCACATCACCATTCTTAATTGTTGTCGCTTTAGCACCAACGTTTACTGGATAAGACTCTTTGCCAGTCTTATCGGTTATGTATGTTGGAAGAATTTTCTCGAACGCACCTTTAGAGCCGCTAAGTGAGATGCGATCTTGTGGACGCTTTGGACCTGAAATAGATGGAACAACTGTCGAAAGATCTAATTCGATATGTTCAGAAAAGCGCGGACTAATTGCTGGGTCGTGCCACATACCTTGTGCTTTTGCATATTGCTCGACAAGTTCTACTTGTTCATCACTGCGACCAGTTAGGCGTAGGTAACGAAGAGTCTCATCATCAATTGGGAATATCGCGCAAGTTGAACCATATTCAGGGCTCATATTGCCGATCGTTGTGCGGTTTGCCATTGGTACAGAAACAACGCCTGGACCGTAAAATTCCACAAACTTGCCGACAACTCCGTGCTTGCGAAGCATCTCGGTAATTGTTAGCGCCATATCCGTTGCTGTCGTTCCGACTGGAAGCGCACCACTTAATTTAAATCCGACTACACGCGGAATCAACATTGACACTGGTTGGCCCAATAGCGCAGCTTCGGCCTCAATTCCGCCGACGCCCCATCCGAGTACGCCTAGTCCGTTAACCATTGTTGTGTGTGAATCTGTTCCAACAACAGTGTCTGGATAGGCGCGAAGTACTCCATTTACCGAACGAGTCATTACGACGCGAGCAAGGTATTCAATATTTACTTGGTGAACAATTCCGGTTCCTGGTGGCACAACCTTGAATTCGTCGAAAGCGCCTTGTCCCCAACGCAAGAAACGATAACGTTCACGATTGCGCTCATATTCAACATCTGTATTTTTCTCGAACGAATCTTTACCGCCGAAGAAATCAGCGATGACCGAGTGATCAATAACGAGTTCCGCAGGTGCCAGCGGGTTCACCTTCGCGGGATCTCCCCCGAGTTCAACTATCGCCTCACGCATCGTGGCTAGATCAACAACGCAAGGAACTCCAGTGAAATCTTGCATTACAACGCGTGCTGGTGTGAACTGAATTTCAGTATCAGGTTCGGCAGCAGGATCCCATTGGGCGAGTGATTTAATATGGTCAGCAGTTATATTCGCGCCATCTTCGGTGCGCAATAAGTTTTCCAGGAGTACTTTGAGCGAGAACGGTAAGTTAGCTGCGCCTTCAAGATTTGAAATATCAAAAATTTCAAAATCTTTACCTGCAACTTTTAAATTCTTCTTAGCGCCTAGAGAGTTCTTGCTCATATACATCCTTAACTAATTTATCTTGACGTCAAGATACCTTAACTCGACCAAATAGCGCAACAGATTCGATGTGGTGTGTCATGGGGAAAAGGTCGAAGGCGCGGATTTTGGTTATCTCATATCCGACTTCACTTAAATATGTAGTGTCACGAGCTAGTGCTGCTGGATCACAAGCGACGTAGACAATCTCACGTGGCTTAAGTTCAGCCATAGCCTGGACCACTTCCTTTCCAGCCCCTTCGCGTGGTGGATCTAAAACAATTACATCACTTTGAGTAAATCGAGGTAGTAACTTTGCAACATCACCTGTGTGCACCTTCACATTTTTCATCTCCGCAAAATTGCGCATTGCATCCGCGGTTGCGCTCTTGCTTCCTTCAACCAAATCGATCTGCCCGTCTTCACCCACTGCTTCTAAAAATTGTGAGGTAAAGAGCCCAACTCCTCCATATAGATCTAAAACTTGATCTCCTGCTTTGATCTGGGCAAATTCACTAACAACTTTGGTCAGAACAGCAGGGGCTAATTTATGGCTCTGCCAAAATGAGCGTTGCGAAACTTCTAAATTGAATCCATTGATTGAATATTGGCCTATATCTGGTCCCTCACTTGTGCGAACTGGAGTTTCATCGCGGGTGTAACCAGTTGCAATAGTTCGCTCATCTGCTGAAGATAGAGAGACTTCAACACGTAAGTCTCCCTTCCATTTACGCGAGCTTAATTCTTGGTATTTAATTTCTGGTTGCAAGATCCGACAATCACTTACCGGAATGACTTTATTGCTTCTGGCCTGCTTAAAACCGAGATCTCCATTACGAGTAGTCACAGCGTTAAAGCGCGTTCGGTATCCCAGAGGTGCGCCTACTTCTTCTACGACTACTTGTATTTCGCGCTTGGCGATCCGAGCAAATTGCTCGGCAATGACTTCACTCTTCAATTGGCGTTGTCGCTCAAGTGAAATATGTTGGAAGTCGCATCCGCCACAGCCGGCGCGATGAGCGAATTGGCAAGGTGCACTAACTCGATCCGGAGACGGATTGATTACCTTTACAACATCAGCGCGATTAAATGAACTTCCGGTGCCAGTTATTTCGATTTCAACTTCTTCGCCAGGAATTGCGTGTCTAACAAAAAAAACCGCCCCAAGGTGGCGTGCTATGAAATGACCTCCGTGAGCAACTTTCTCAATGGTGGTGATGAAGCGATCCCCCACCGCCAACGCAACGCGTTCTGTGGAATCTCGCTCGTTAGCCCCATTAGGTGTCATAAAGATAAGGATAAGGGTGTAAGTTAAACCTCGTGCACGTCGTGATTATGGGATGCGGTCGAGTTGGTTCTTCTTTAGCTATCGAACTCGAAGCCGCTGGACATTCTGTTGCAATTATCGATCAATCCCGAGAAGCCTTTCGCCGTTTAGGTCCAGACTTCAAAGGTCGCACTGTTTCAGGTGTTGGATTTGATCGAGATACCTTGCTTGAGGCCGGAATTGAAACTGCTGATGCATTTGCTGCGGTAAGTAATGGCGATAACTCAAACATTTTGGCCGCGCGCGTAGCTCGCGAAACTTACGGTGTCGACAATGTTGTCGCTCGAATTTACGATCCAGGACGCGCGGAGATTTACCAGCGTTTAGGAATTCCCACTGTGGCAACAGTTATTTGGGCGACTGATCAAATTTTACGTCGCTTGGTTCCAGAAGGATCGCGATCCGAGTGGCGAGATGCCAGCGGTGCGGTTCAACTCTGCGAGATGCATCCGCACAAAGATTGGTTCGGAATGGCAATCACAGAACTCGAAGAAGCAACTGGCGCTCGAGTGGCATTCATTACCCGTTTAGGTGAAGGACTTATTCCAGATGTGCACTCAGTTTTACAAGAGGGCGATCTGCTACACGTAACCGTGCGCGATTCAGAGTTAAGTAAAGTAGAACAAATTCTTGCTCGCTCTCCAGAGGCCCATTCATGAGAATTGCCATCGCCGGAGCCGGAAATGTAGGTCGTGCAATTGCACGCGAACTTTTAGATAATGGCCATCAAGTTCTTTTAATTGATCGTGATCCGAAGGCGCTAAAAATGGAATCGGTGCCCGATGCAGAATGGTTAATGGCCGATGCCTGCGAAATTACCGCACTTGATAAAGCAGTTCTAAATAACTGCCAGGTCTTGGTAGCCGCAACCGGTGATGACAAAGTCAACTTAGTTGCCTCGTTACTTGCTAAAACTGAGTACGGAGTGCCACGCGTAGTCGCACGTATTAATCATCCTAAAAATGAATGGCTCTTTGATTCATCGTGGGGCGTTGATGTAGCTGTATCAACTCCAAGAATTATCTCTGCACTGGTTGAAGAAGCGGTTAGCGTCGGCGACGTTGTACGTCTCTTCTCTTTCCGAAAGGGTCAAGCCAACCTAGTCGAATTAACTTTGCCAGATTCTTCAAGTTGCATCGGTAAAACAGTAGAAGAGATTGAACTTCCTGATGATGCATCACTCGCCGCAATTGTTCGCGATGGTCGCGTGATTACACCGACCCCAACTGATGTGTTTAGTGCTGGAGATGAACTGCTTTTTGTGGCATCGGCGACCGCTGAAGGATTAATCAAATCTTGCTTTATTGCTAATTAATTCTCTTTAATCTTTGTAGTCGGCACGCTCTTTAAAATCATCCACGATCCATATGCAGTTGCCAGGAAAAGCGGATACCCCATCGCCAGATTTACAGTACCAAGTAAGTTGACGTTGCCACTTCGATAAATCGGATACTGAACTGCAATCCGAATGAAGAACATTGCCACCCAGAGCCAACTTGCTCGCTTATACGCACGAGCTCGCGCAGGATCTTTTCGCCAGGATAAATTCTCGCCAAGGATTGGACCGAGCAGGAGACCAAGGATTGGCCAACCAGCCAAGTTAGCAATTAAGTAGACGCTGCCATAACCCAGATTTGTCAGCAGCTTTGGAATATAAAGATCACTCGCATTGCCGGTGCGATTGGCAAACCAAGCGCAGATTAGCGAACCAATTAGCCCTGAAATGGCATGTTGAATAGTGTCACGTTTTGCCAAACGAATAATGGTTAGTGAAGCTGAAACAATCAGTGAGGCAATAAGTGCCTGGCGAAGATCATCTGCAACGTTAAATACAACGAGAAAGACAATCGATGGAATTCCTGAATCAATGAGCCCTTTCTTGCCACCGAAGGCAGCAAGTACTTTCGCTTTATCTGATCCGTTTGAATCTATTGGTAAATTGCTCATCAACGCCCCGTAGATCCAAAACCGCCAGTGCCGCGACCTGAACCAGGCAGTGATTCAACTTCAATAAATTCGGCGCGTTCTACTTGTTGAATTACTAATTGCGCGATGCGATCACCGCGCTTAAATGAAACACTTTCTTTAGGGTCGTGATTTATTAAAATTATTTGCAATTCTCCGCGGTACCCTGCATCGACTGTCCCTGGTGCATTAACCATTGTTACTCCGTGCTTGATAGCCAGCCCAGATCTCGGATGCACCAATGCGACATATCCATCTGGGAGTGCGATTGAGATTCCAGTTGGCACTAACTTGCGTTCGCCCGGCGCTAAAGTCACATCTACTCGCGAGACTAAATCTGCGCCAGCATCTCCCCCTTTGGCATAGTTAGGAAGAGGCAAATCCTTATCTACGCGAGTGATCAAAACTTTGACGCTCATTATGGGTTAATCTCAAATTCTGGATCGACAAAAGCCAATATCTCTGGAGTCTTCGCGATATGTTCTAAATATTCTTTTGGAGCGTTCTCCAAGAAATGTGACATAGGAACAATTACAAAAAGCGCTGCTGCCCTGACTGCGATTTCTCCTTCAGCTCCGCCGATACGCCCCTCCGCTTCGGTGTAAACCTTTCGATTTACTTGCCCGGTAATTCGCGCAGTAATGTGTAGCGTTGTTCCCATTGGAACTGGTTTAAGAAAATCAGTTTCTAACCTTGCGGTAACTGCTGGTGAGCGAATTAGCCACATTAACTTTCCGAGCGCCTCATCGAATGCCAGAGATAGAAGTCCGCCGTGCGCCAGACCTGGTGCGCCTTGATGATTTTCCGTGACGGTAAATTCTGCAGTTAAATCCGCTCCCGCTCCAGCTTTAGCAACTAGATGAAGTCCGGTTGGATGCAATTCTCCACAACCAAAGCAATGCCCAAAGTGTGAAGGAATTATTGTGCCTATACCTGGAGCTTTAGGATGGCGCTCAGGAATTACGGCGCCTTCAGGCGGGGTTGTGCTCGCAATGCGACTCATATGCTCACTTTACTTCAATTAGACTCCAATAGTGATATTCAAAGAAGTCCTGCGCCCGCCTATCTGGGTACTGGGCTTCATTTATTTTCTATTGCTCTCGCTCGTGATAGCGCTTTGGGCAGCATTTGATAATACCGTTGCTTTCACTTCATTCGTGGCGGCGACGATCGCCATTATTTACATAGCCTATGCAATGCGTTCCACCATTACATTTGATGGTGAAGAGCTGCGTATTGATCGCGCTCATATCGAATCCAAGTATTTAGGTAAAGTTACGATTCTAGATTCAGAGGCGATGCGATTGTTGCGCACTCGCGATGCCGACCCCGCGGCCTATCTTGCAATTAAATTCTGGACTCCAACTGGGATAAAAATTGAAGTTACTGACCCGCGAGACCCAACGCCATATTGGCTGATAACGAGCAAACGCGGCGAAGAAATCGCCGCACTGCTAATTAAATCCTAAACTTTTAACTGCACTCTTTACATACTGCTTTAGCACCCTCGCCTTTAGCGAGTTGTGTAATGTGATGTACCAAGAAGCAACGAGAGCAAGTAAATTCATCAACCTGCTTTGGTACTACTCGAACAGCAAGTTCTTCTCCTGATAAATCCGCTCCGGGAAGTTCTAGAGTTTCTGCCGCTTCCGCCTCATCAACATCAATCTGACCGGATTGAGCATCGACTCGCTTAGCTTTGAGTTCTTCTAGCGACTCCTCATGGAGTTCCTCATCCGTTTTTCGGGGGGTGTCGTAATCTGTTGCCACTGCTCTCACCTGCCTTCCATAAAAATCTCAAAAATTCTCAAGCGAGAATCTTCGTATACGGGCGCATACTCGCGCACTTATGCGTTATTACCCCTTACAACCAACGGCGTGTCGCATATATTCCCACTTTTTTACGCGTAAAAGGGCTAGCGCTGATTATATGAGTGCATCCTCGATGGCTTTTGCGAGTCCACCGTCCACCAGCGCACGCATCTGTGTTCCTGTCTCCACGTATTCTTCGCTGATAATTTCACCACGTTCGTGAACGGCACTCACTAGATCTCCACGATCATAAGGAATTAACGCATTTATCTCCACATTCGGATGCGGAAGAGATTTTTCGATGGCACGTACTAAACCCTCAATACCGAAACCAGTTCGGGCGGAGAATGCAAAACTATTCTTTTCTTTCTGCAATATCTCCATCACAACATCAGGATCAGCGGTATCTACCTTATTGATCGCAATGATTTCTGGAATTTCAGCCCCACCAATTTCGGTTATCACTTCGCGCACAGCACGAATCTGTTCAAATGGATCGGGATGCGAACCATCAACAACATGCACAATCAGGTCGGCACCTGAGACTTCTTCCAGCGTTGATTTGAAGGCATCAATCAATTGGTGAGGTAGGTGGCGAACAAATCCAACGGTATCTGAAAGCGTATAAACACGCCCTTCAGCGGTCTGAGATTTACGAACAGTGGGGTCAAGTGTTGCGAAAAGAGCATTCTCGACTAAAACGCCGGCATCAGTTAACTTATTTAGCAACGAGGATTTGCCTGCATTTGTATATCCAGCAATAGCAACCGATGGAATGTTAAATCGCTTTCTCTCTTGCCGTTTAGTATCGCGAGATACCTTCATCTCAGCGATCTCGCGTCGCAGCTTCGCCATCTTGTCACGAATGCGGCGGCGATCAGTTTCAATTTTGGTCTCACCGGGACCACGTCCGCCGATACCTGCGCCACCTGCGGCACGTCCACCAACTTGGCGCGAAAGAGAGTCACCCCATCCGCGAAGCCTTGGAAGCAAGTATGCGATCTGCGCCAATTCAACTTGCGCCTTTCCTTCTTTACTCTTGGCGTGCTGAGCAAATATGTCGAGAATTAAAGCAGTGCGGTCTACAACTTTCACTTTTAACTTATCTTCTAATTGACGTAACTGCGAAGGAGAGAGTTCGCCATCGCAAATTACGGTATCGGCACCCGTTGCCACAACAATTTGTCGTAACTCAATAACTTTTCCAGATCCAATATATGTTGCGGGATCGGGTTTATCGCGGCGTTGAATAAGTCCATCCAATACTTCAGATCCGGCTGTCTCAGCTAGCGCCTTTAACTCAGCAAGTGAGTTCTCCGCCATCTCTGCGCTTCCTTCAGTCCAAACTCCAACAAGTACAACCCGCTCAAGTTGTAACTGTCGATACTCCGCATCAGAAATATCTTGTAACTCTGTTGAGAATCCTTTAACGCGGCGCAAGGCATGGCGATCTGCAAGATCTGGCTGCGATGAAACTTCGAAATCACTTTCGTCGGCATCAAAATCTGCCGCTACCCTCGCGCTTTCGCGCAGCAGAGCCTCGAAGAGATCGTTATCGCGGGGGTTTTCTTCAGTCATGCATCCTGCAAAAAAGGAGTCAAATCGTGATCTGAAATCAATAAAGCCGGTCCCGTCAAAGTTGCGTTTGAATGTGGATCGATATCTACAACTAACCGTCCGCCCGGAGGATATATAACCCAACGAGCTGGCAGCTTCTCTTTCAGTTGCATGGTTGCGGCCAATGCAACCGCACAGGTGCCGGTGCCGCAAGATTTAGTTTCACCACTGCCCCGTTCGTGCACGCGCATCTTGGCTTCGTGATTGGGCATTATTTCAACGAACTCAACGTTGACGCCTTCAGGATAAGTATCTTTTGGTCGCACCACCGGAGCATCTTTAAGTGATCCGACATCTTCAATTTTTTCGACAAACACAACTGCATGCGGATTTCCTACATTTATATTGAATCCATTCCAAATTTTACCCTCAACTGATGCGGTGATCTCTTCGTTCTCATCGCTAACTTTGCCCATATTTACGGATATGTCATCGACCTTAGGCACTCGTAAATGTTTGATTCCATCTCGGGTGTTAATCGCGAAGATTCCTTCTGGCTGATGTCCGCGTTCTACCAAGTAACGAGCCATCACCCGAATTCCATTGCCACACATTTCAGCCAGAGATCCATCGGCATTGCGGTAATCCATAAACCATTTTTCATCCCGCTTTGTGATGCGAATCAGCCCATCAGAGCCGATTCCTGTTTCGCGATTGCAGATTGCCGCTGTCTGAGCGGTAGTTATAGAAATTTCATCAGACGGATCAAAGACGAGAACAAAATCATTTTCGGTGCCATGTCCGTATGTGCCGATTACAGAATTAATCATGATGGTGATGAGTTTATCTTCTCCAGCACCGTTTCGAGTCGCGGTTGCGTTGGGGATATCCATTTAATTCGCGCATCTCGAGAGAACCAGGTCTCTTGTCGTCTGACATATTGGCGCGTAGCTCGCTTTGTTTCTTCAATAGCTAAATCTTCGGAGATATCTCCATTACGCATTGTGATGATCTGCGCATAACCTAAGGCACGCCGCGCAGTTGTGGCCTTCGTAATTCCTTCATCTATCAATCTATCTACCTCAGCTACAAAGCCCGCCTCCCACATACGATCTACACGTGCCTCCACGCGCGCCCCAAGTTCTGCTCGGTCCATAACTAGTCCGAACTGAAGGGCATCGGGATAGAGAGAGCTATCTTCGCGCGGTAAATTTGCGGTAAATGGTTTTCCTGTAATTTCAATGACTTCCAGTGCGCGAATTACTCTTCGTTCATTTTGCTGATCTATCGCGGCCGCCGCTGCAGGATCTAATTGCTCTAGTCGTTGAAATAACTGAATGATTCCAAACTCTTTCGCTTCCTCGGTTAACTTCTGTCGAATGGCCGCATCTGTGTCTGGGAAATTTAAATCATCCAGTATTGACTTAATGTAGAGACCGGTACCTCCAACAATAATTGCAGGTTTTCCACGGCTATGAATTTCTGTAACTGACTGCCGAGCTAACTCTTGATACCAAGCAACCGTAGAATCCTGAGTAACTGCCAAAATATCCAACATGTGGTGTTCGATCCCACCTCGATCAGCAGGTACAAGTTTGGCGGTCCCGATATCCATACCTTTATAGATCTGCATTGAGTCAGCGTTAATAATCTCCGCGCCGATTTCCTGTGCTAACGCAACCGCTAAATCACTTTTGCCTGTAGCGGTAGCGCCACAGATAACTATCGTCTTCATTTCACCTTGGGGATTCCGAGCATTGTTGGTTGTGGGCCAACCTTTGCTTCTCGTGCAGCAAATGCATCTCCCCCTCGAGTTTCTATATGTGCCTCTTCCCGCCCAATTAAGTAATGCGCAGATGCATCAGTGATCGTTAGATCAACAAAATCACCTGGTCTGGCCTCACTAACCGCATCAAAGTGAACAAGGCGGAAATCTTCTGTCTTACCTGTAAGTCGCGATTGCGCCGCATCTCGTCGACCCTCAACTTCAGAAACAAGTGCACGGTGTTTGGTGCCAATTGAACGCTGATTTACACCGAGTGATATTGCCTGTTGATGCTCGTGTAGTCGCGTGTAGCGTTCGCCAACTACTTCTGCCAAAACTTGATTGGCCATTGCACCGGCTGGTGTACCGGGCCTAATTGAATATTTATATGTGTAAGCCGCAGCAAATTGTGCCTGCGTTGCTAAATCCATTGTCGCTTGGAAATCTTCTTCGGTTTCACCCGGAAATCCTACGATTATGTCGGTCGTAATCATCGCTTCGGGCATCGCTTGACGCACTCGATCTAATATCCCTAAATAACGGCTAGTTCTGTAAGAACGACGCATCTCTTGCAGGATGCGATTGGAACCTGATTGCAGAGGCATATGCAAGTGCGGCATTACATTCTTTGTGTTCGCCATGACTTCAATTACATCATCCGTAAAATCTCGGGGATGTGGTGACATAAAACGAACTCGTTCCAGTCCGTCAATTTTTCCGCATTCACGGAGCAAGTTAGCAAATGCGCTTCTATCTCCGAAATCGACTCCATAGGCATTTACATTCTGGCCAAGCAGAGTAATTTCAATTACTCCTTGATCAACCAGCGCGCGAATCTCCTTTAAAATATCAACGGCAGGACGATCTTTCTCAATTCCTCTTAAAGTAGGCACGATGCAGAAGGTGCATGTGTTATTGCAACCGACCGAGATAGATACCCAAGAAGTAAAGGCCGAAAACCTGCGGGCGGGCAGCGTTGATGGGAAATGTTCAAGCGCTTCCAGGATTTCGATCTGAGATTCTTCTTCAATGCGCGCTCGTTCTAATAGAACTGGAAGCGAGCCCACGTTATGGGTACCAAAGACCACATCAACGTAGGGAGCTTTCTTCAAAATTATGGATTGATCTTTCTGCGCCAAACATCCGCCCACCGCAATCTGCATGTTTGGATTCGCCTTCTTAATCGGCGCCAAGAAACTTAAATTGCCATATAGCTTGTTATCGGCGTTCTCACGAACAGCGCAGGTATTAAAAACCACGATATCTGCCTGAACACCTGGTTCAACAGGAAGGTATCCGGCTTCATCTAAGAGCCCGGCGATGCGTTCAGAATCATGAACGTTCATCTGGCAGCCATAAGTTTCGACTGTATACGTGCGGGTCATATAGGCAAGAGTAACGCGGTGTTTAGAGAGGTAAAACCTCAAAAGTTAAATTATGGCGATTGACCATAAGAATTGAATGATTTGGCAGGCGGCTCCAATGGTCTTTACCCCAACCTGTCGATGCCACTTTAACCACGCCCTCCTCAGCGCTGTAGCGGAGTTCATAATGGCTGTCAACTGTCCATTCGGTGGAATCTCTTTCATTGAATTCGCATACCGCAACCAAATAGTCTGTTGAAAGAAGCATGCAATTTATACTCGTAAAATCAAAGTTAGCGGATATTGTGCGTACGGCTTTACGGACGCCTTCCAGCAACCCCAGTTCTTCTACCGCAGTGAGAATCGCATAAAAATATCGCTCGCTATCTGTCGTTGAGATTAATTGCGATATATATCGTGGGTCAAGAAGCTTTTCTATCTCACTAATAGATTTGATCGTTCCGTTGTGCATAAACGAGAACTCTCCGTGCACAAATGGATGGTTATTTTTTAAATCTACCGCCAGCCCCTTTGAAGCAAGGCGTAAGTGCAAAAGCGCACCATCGGTCTTTAATCCATTTGCTGATTCTTTGAACTTTTCACTTTCAGCTGCCAAAGTCAGATCTCTGACCAAAGTGGTTTTCCCATTTTCTGCGGAACTAGCTGATATGCCCCAACCGTCTTTATGCTCTTTTGATAGTTCGACGAAGTTCTCAAAACCTTCGCCCACTACATCGACAAAGGTGCGCTCTTCATTGCTCACATAGCCGAGTAATCTGCACATAGGGTAAATCTATCGTTGAAAATTACTTTTGAATACGAATTGGTGATTGACCGCGAGCTATGAGTTTTTCAAAGTGGATTTCGCGTTTATCATTAAAGATCGCCGCTTCTTTTCCAGATTTTTCCATAAAGGCGGTGAGTTCATCGCGTGCCACCAACCCATCGCCAGATAGATCGTTTCTTTCAAAAACGTTCCAAGCGCGCAGGACTGGAGAAACAACATCATCTAGGTGTTGCTGTAGATCATAAATTCCGGCAAGGGCAATCTGCACTGCTTTGCGACCGAAGCCAGGCATATTTGCACCCGGCATATCAAAATTAGTTACTACATCTGCAATAGCCCGCATCGCCGCATTTGGTTCCATATCAAGCGCCGCTGAAAGCGTATTGCGATAAAAGAGCATGTGAAGATTTTCATCGAGAGCAACTCGTTGCATCATGTTTTCTGCGATCGGGTCATCAGAAAGTTTTCCAGTATTTCGGTGAGAGATTCTGGTTGCTAGCTCTTGAAATGAAACATAGGCAATGGTGTGCAACATATCGTTCTCGTACGGCGTCTGATAACCCAGTGACATATGTGCCATACGTAGATCTTCCAACTGATAAGGATCGACACCGCGCGTGGCCATTAGGTAATCGCGAATTACGATTGCGTGGCGCGCTTCTTCGGCGGTCCATCGCTCAATCCAATTTCCCCACGCTCCATCGCGACCCATCGAAATTGCAATTTCAGTGTGATAGCTCGGCAAATTATCTTCGGTAAGCAGATTTAATATTAAGGAATCTTGCGCAACCGGGGTTAAACGCGAATCTTTCGCTTCCCAAGCATCTCCATTTAGCGGTCCGGCATAATCACGACCTTCTGACCATGGGACATACTCGTGTGGATACCAATTTTTTTGAACCGATAAATGACGCTCGAGTTCAACTGCAACGACAGGTTCTAGATCACGAATCAATCTCGCTTGAATCTTTGCCGTCTCATCACTCATAGGAGAACGCTACGGGAGAAGTCAGGTTACTGACGAGTCAATTGGTCCTTTTGGCGCGTTCTTCTGCCTGTAATTCGCGCCACTTTGCAATCTCGCCATGATTTCCACTTAATAGAATCTCAGGAACGCTAATTCCGCGCCATTCTTGTGGCTTTGTAAAGTTGGGGTATTCCAAATATCCATCAGAATTATGTGATTCTTCTGTCAGCGAATCAGGATTTCCAATCACCCCTGGAATCAAACGAGTGATCGCCTCAATAATTACAAGTGAAGCGACTTCTCCCCCACCAAGGACGTAATCACCGATTGAAACTTCGTGGACTCGAACACCAGCTTTTGCGTAGCCCTCGCCCAAATAGTGTTGCCTAACGCGATCATCAATTCCTTCATAACGCCCACAGGCAAATACCAAGTGCTTACTCTTTGAAAATTCCTCTGCCATTTTTTGATTAAAGCGACTTCCAGCTGGTGTCAGAATGATCAGATCAACATCTGAAATCAAAAGTGGATCAAGCGCCTGGCCCCAGATTTCGGGAAGCATCACCATTCCGGCGCCACCACCGTAAGGGGTGTCGTCTACTGTGTTGTGGTTATCGTTTGTGAAAGATCGTAAATCGCGAATTTGTAACTCGACTAGGCCTTTCTCTTGCGCTTTACCGAGTAGGGAGAGTTGTGCTGGAGCAAAGTACTCAGGAAAGATTGTGATCGCATCAATTTTCACTGACTAGCCTCGCTCTCGTAAAAATCTGGTGGGATAACCGTCATGCGTTTAGCCTTTATATCTACAACAGGTACTAGTTGGTGAACAAATGGAATTAGAATTTCACCAGATTCGGTCTTAATTGAAAGTACATCTTGACCTGGAAGGTTGAGAACCTCGGTAACTTCACCTACTAGGTCGCCATCAACGAGATAAGCCTGGCACCCAATAAGTTGCAAGACGTGGTAATCATCTTCTTCGAAGCCGGGTTCATCGATATCTACTTGAGCAAAAAGAAGGACGTCACGCAATTTTTCAATGGCATTGCGGTCGGTATATCCGTCAAAGCCCAGCAGCAAAATTCCATTATGCACGCGCGCAGAAACCACAATTAAATTCCCGTGGTTATCTGTTTCAAGTTGTGCGCCGATAGCAAAACGTTCTTCTGCTAAATCGGTGCGGACTTCAATGGTTGCTTCACCAAGAATTCCGTGAGCACGACCAATGCGACCTACGTTTAGGCGCATACCTGACAAGAGAGTTAACGAGCCTCGTCGGTATCGATGAGATCAACACGAACTGTGCGTCCTGCAATTGCGCTTACGACTGTTCGTAGCGCCTTCGCAGTGCGACCGTTACGGCCAATTACCTTGCCGATATCTTCAGGATTGACACGAACTTCAAGAGTTGTGCCGCGACGGTGAGTCTTTTCCTTAACGATGACATCTTCAGGATTATCAACGATTCCTTTAACGAGGTGCTCGAGAGCTTCGTCCATCATTGTTATTCGGCAGCCGCATCTGTGGTGTCAACCACAACGTCTGCAGTCGCAACTTCCGCTGGAACCTCTGCCACCACATCGGTCGCAGTTGGTTCGGACACAACCACTTCGGTCGCAGTTGCTTCTGGCACAACTACTTCTTCTACCGGCACAGGATTAGCTTTTGCAGCTAACTTCTCTTGCGCCTTCTTCTTCATAGTTGTTGCGCCTTCTTTTGGTTTCATCCATTGCTTGCTTAACAGCGGCTTCGTAAGCGATGCTCTTAGCTGGCTTTGGTGTTGCAAATTTAAGTGTTCCTTCAGTTCCAGGAAGACCCTTGAACTTCTGCCAGTCGCCAGTGACCTTAAAGATCGCCTCTACAGCGGCTGTTGGTTGTGCTCCTACGCCGAGCCAGTACTGAGCGCGCGCAGAGTTAACTTCCATGATTGATGGCTCTTGTCCTGGAACGTAACGACCAATTTCTTCAATTGATAGACCGTTACGGGCTTTACGTGAATCTGTTACGACGATGCGGAAAAATGGTGTGCGGATCTTTCCCATGCGCATTAAGCGAATTTTTGTAGACAAAGAAGTAGTGCTCCTAAAAAGTGTGTCGTATCTAAAGCTTGTGCAGCGGGGTGCGCACTTACTAGATCCAACTTTGGATATGGATGTTGTGGGGGTAGAGGGCCCCGCAACAGGACGCTAATCTTGCCATTAACGCGTGCAGATACGAAATTGAGCGCTTATCCACGTTCTTCAGCGGCCCGTTTTGCGGGGTTACCTGACTTCGACTTCTTCTTAGCCGGAGCCTGTGCCTTTTTCGAAGAAATTGGACCCGCCCCCATTCCGGCAGGCATACCCATACTTTGCGCCATAGCAGGTGGCATCCGGCCACCATTGCGCATCTGACGCATCATTTTCTGAGCTGCTGAAAATTTATCTACAAGAGAATTTACATCTTGAACTTTGCGCCCAGCACCGAGAGCGATACGCGCACGTCTTGAACCATTTAAAACTTTAGGATCTCGTCGCTCGAGAGGTGTCATTGATTGAACGATCGACTTAGTTCGCACAATCTCAGATTCATCAAAGTTTTCGATCTGTTTCTTCATCGCCCCCGCACCTGGCAACATACCCAGCAATTTAGACATAGAACCCATCTTGGACATCGCCTCTAACTGTTCGAGGAAATCTTCTAGAGTGAAGTCATCGCCGCGTGCGAACTTCTCTTCCATCTTTGCAGAAGAATCACTGTCGAGCGCTTTCTTTGCTTGTTCAGCAAGAGTTGCCACATCGCCCATTCCGAGAATGCGCGAGGCCATACGTTCTGGATAGAAAATATCAAAATCAGTTAGCTTCTCACCATTTGAAGAGAACATAATCGGCTGGCCAGTTAACTTTGCGATTGAAAGCGCAGCACCACCGCGTGCGTCTCCATCTAGCTTTGTTAAAACGACGCCATCGAATCCGACGCCATCTTGGAAGGCCTTAGCAGTGCGAACCGCATCTTGGCCCATCATTGCATCGACCACAAACAAGATTTCATCTGGCTTAACCGCATTGCGAATCTTGATCGCCTGCTGCATTAACTCTTGATCTACACCTAAACGACCTGCGGTATCGACGATAACCATGTTGTGAAGTTTGGTCTTTGCAAACGCTAACGCTTGCTCTGCCACCTTTACCGGATCTCCAACACCGTTACCTGGTTCAGGGGCAAAGACTGGAACTCCGACGCTCTCACCCACAACTTGTAACTGAGTAACAGCGTTGGGGCGTTGTAGATCTGATGCAACTAATAGCGGAGTATTGCCCTGATCCAAATAAAACTTTGCTAATTTTCCAGCAAGAGTTGTCTTACCCGCACCTTGCAAGCCTGCCAACATAATGACGGTGGGTGGGTTTTTGGCGAAGCGAATTCGTCGCGCCGCTCCCCCAAGGATCTCAATTAATTCTGAATTAACTATCTCAAAAATTGCTTGGGCTTGACTACTTCCAGATTGAAGAGTCGGTAGGGCCGCTAGTGACTTTTCGCGGATTAAATCAATAAAGGAATCAACTACCGAGAGCGCAACGTCAGATTCAAGTAGAGCAGAACGTATATCTTCGCAAGTATTTTCGATATCGGAAGAGCTTAACTTGCCGCGAGAGCGAAGTGATGAAAACGCTCCGGTTAATTTGGTAGATAGCGAATCAAACATAATGAGCGCACTCTACTTGAGGAGGATAGCTTTACTCGTCTCAAGTAGAGTGCCGCATCACTAAATCGCTGCTGAGCCTCGCTCACCAGTTCGGACACGTACTACTTGATCGACTGCGGTAGTCCACACTTTTCCATCTCCAATAGATCCGGTGTGGGCCGCCTTCACGATTAGGTCCAGAGCGCTTTCAACATTTGGCTCATCAACGAGTACTTCAAGGCGAACCTTGTGAACCAGATTGACTTTATATTCAGTCCCTCTATAAACCTCCGTGTGTCCCATCTGGCGACCGAATCCACTTGCTTCAGAAACAGTCATTCCTGTGATTCCGGCTGCTTGAAGTGCGTCCTTAACATCATCTAACTTGGCTGGCTTAATTATTGCGGTTATCAGTTTCACAATTGTCCTCCCTTAGATAAAGCGAAAGCGCTTCCTTGGTTGTTGTCAAATAATTCATATGCACGTTCAGCATGAACTGCAATATCTATTCCCTCAACTTCTTCATCAATTGTGATTCGGAAGCCAAAGATTAGATCAATTAACTTACCGATGATGAGTGTTGCCACGAAAGAGTACGCGAGAACTGCAGCTGCGCCGATGATCTGGCTGACCAGCTGATCTGTACCGCCGCCGTGGAAGAGACCAACTTCTTCGCCAACAAAACCAATCATTACAGTTCCGACGATTCCACCGACAAGGTGAACTGCAACAACATCGAGTGAGTCGTCATATCCAAACTTGAATTTGAGACCAACCGAAAGCGCGCAAAGCACGCCCGCAATTGCACCGATAGCAAGAGCGCCGCTGGCATCAACTGCAGCGCACGCTGGAGTAATGGCAACTAGCCCTGCAACCACACCAGATGCAGCGCCAAGACTAGTTGCATGTCCATCGCGAATTTTCTCAACAAGTAGCCAAGCTAATACTGCAGCAGTTGTTGCGGCCATAGTATTTAGAAGAGCCAATCCGGCAGTTCCATTTGAAGCAACGGCTGAACCGGCATTGAATCCAAACCAACCGACCCAAAGCAAAGCTGCTCCTAACATCACGAGCGGAAGGCTGTGAGGGCGCATTGCAACTCTGCCAAAACCAACTCGTTTGCCAAGAATTAGCGCCAGCGCTAAACCTGCAGCACCGGCATTAATGTGTACTGCGGTTCCTCCGGCAAAGTCGATTGCGCCAAGATCATTTGCAATCCAGCCACCGCTCTTTGCAACAAAGTCATCAAAGGCAAAGACCCAGTGTGCAACTGGGAAATAAACGAGTGTTACCCAAGCACCGGCGAAAATCATCCAAGCGCCAAACTTTGCGCGGTCAGCGATTGAACCTGAAATGAGAGCAACTGTAATTGCAGCAAATAAACCTTGAAATGCAATAAAGACCGCTGCTGGAATTGTTCCAATTAAAGCGGTTGAATTATCTAACCCTTTAAGAAATAGGAATTGGGTAGCGTCCCCAATCAGTCCACGATCCCCTACTGAATTACCAAAGACGAGTGAGAATCCCACCGCGATCCAAATAACGAAAACCAATGCAAGCGCACCGAAAGACATCATCATCATATTGAGAAGACTCTTCACGCGAACCATGCCACCGTAGAAGAGCGCCAAGCCAGGGATCATCAAAGTTACAAGGCCAGTGCTAATCAGCATCCATGCAGTGTCACCTGAATTTAGAACAACTTCTTCCATGAATAAACCACCTTTTTAATATCGAGAGATCCCTCGCCATTGAGATGGGGAAAAGATGTCCTGCGCGGGTTACAGGGGCTCGTTTTATAGGTTAAGAAAGAGTCACAAAAATGCGAGTCTTGTTACAAATTTGTTACAAGGATTCCGCTCTTAATCGTTTATCAAGCCCGATAGGTAATGAGCTGGGTCAAATGGAGCAAAATCGCGCTCACCTTCGCCTGTCCCGACAAATTTAATTGGTATATCTAGCGCGCTCTCGATCGCTAGGGCGACCCCGCCACGGGCAGTTCCATCCAGCTTGGTAACAATTAACCCAGTCACTTCAACCGCTTCGGTAAAAATCTTGGCTTGGGCAATTCCATTCTGGCCAGTTGTCGCATCGATAACTAAAAGAACTTCGCTTATTGCAAGAGTCTTTTCAACCACTCGTCTTATCTTCCCTAATTCAGCCATTAAATCGCTCTTATTATGTAAGCGACCGGCAGTATCAACAATTAAATAATTAACTTGTGAAGCACTCGCGGCAACTGCCGCATCGAAAGCGACTGCAGCAGGTTCTGCCCCCTCTTTACCGGAGATAACAGAAACACCAATACGTTGACCCCAAGTTTGCAATTGATCGACTGCTGCAGCGCGAAAAGTATCTGCGGCTGCCAGCATCACAGAATTACCATCAGATTTTAGTAAATTGGCTAACTTCGCGACCGAAGTAGTCTTTCCGGTTCCGTTAACCCCTACGACCAGAATTACTCCAACCGAATTTTCACCCGAGAGGACGCGAGATTTTGTTGAAAGATGTGAATTGAGAATTTCTTTAAGCGAAGAAAGCGCGTCATCGCCTTTTAAACCCTGCGCGCTCTTTAAAATCTCTGCAGTTAACTTTGGCCCTAAATCTGCGGCTAGTAGTTCTTCTTCGAGAACTTTCCAATCAAGCGGATCGGCTGTTGACTGGCCTTTTAGTTTGGCGACAAATTTGCTAAAAATTCCCATTCGTAACCAAATAACTAAGCAGATTCAGAATCGCGCAAGCGTTGTGAAATAACTTCCGTAACGCCATCACCGCGCATGGTTACGCCATAGAGTGCATCAGCGATCTCCATAGTGCGTTTCTGGTGAGTAATGATGATCAACTGCGAACTTGCGCGGAGTTCTTCTAGAATCACCAGTAATCGGCCCAGGTTTACATCATCCAAGGCTGCTTCAACTTCATCAAGCACGTAGAAAGGACTTGGACGTGCTTTAAATATTGCTATCAACATTGCGACAGCAGTAAGAGATTTTTCTCCTCCAGAGAGTAGCGACAGACGCTTGATTCGCTTTCCAGGTGGACGAGCCTCAACATCGACACCGGTATTTAGTGGGTCATCTGGATTAGTAAGAATTAATCGACCATCGCCGCCTGGGAAAAGTCGCGCGAAGATATCTTCAAAATGCTTTGCAGTTTCATCAAAAGCTTCCATAAAGATACTTTGCACTCGGTCATCGACTTCCTTGATGATATCCAGCAGATCCTTCTTGGTGCGTTTCAAATCTTCTAGCTGTTCAGCAAGGAACTTTAGGCGCTCTTCTAGCGCGTTGTACTCCTCCAGCGCCAACGGATTAATCTTTCCTAGCAAAGTCAAAGATCGTTCTGTCGCAGCCAATCGCTTCTCTTGTTGGTCGCGGCGATACGGAATTAACTCAGTCGCGACAATTTCACCCTCATCAGTCTCGATAAATGTTGGAACATCATTGTGCGGACCATATTCGTTAACCAACGTTGTCGTATCAACGCCTAGCTCTTCTACACACTTATTTTCTAGCGCTTCTATTCGCATACGTTGTTCTGCTCTGGCAATTTCGTCTTTGTGCACAGAGGAAGTGAGTTGCTCTAGCTCGGTTGCAAGTTCACGACTGCGTGCGCGCACAGTGAGTGTTTCACCTTCACGATCAGAGCGCGATGCTTCCAATCTGGCACGCTCTGTTGCTGCTTTTGCGATTGAGCGTTCAATATGAATTAGCGCTTCATAGGCAGCTTCTGCGATCGCAGATGAAATCAGCGCACCGCGTGCGCGCGCGCCACGTCGGGAAACAGCTCGGGCAGATGCTTCGCGTTCAGCGCTTGCTGAATCTTCCAGCACTTTAGCACGGGCAGAAATGGAATCGACTCGCTCTTCACTTGTTCTTACTGCTAGTCGCGCTTCAACTTCTGCTGTTCTAGCAAGAGAAACTTGGTTGCGAAGCGTTTCGGCAGCGCTGTGATCCGGCTCTGCGATTTCGCCACGTTGTTGTAATTGTGCAGATGCAATGGTGAGTTCATTCTCGTCTCGACCTTTAGCTGCGCTGGCTTCGGCGATAGCTGAATTGAGTCGCTCTACTTCGGCGCTGGCAGACTTCATATTTTGTCCGGAGACCGCAAGTTGTTCAGTTAGCGCAGCAATACGTGCATCTGACTCATTTAACTTTGAAAGTGCGATTTCAAAAGCGCCTTGCTTGGAATCGACTTCACTCTGTGCGGTTACAATTTCAAATTTAAGGCGGTCACAATTGTGGGTACTGACTTCTAATTTCTTCGTTAGCTCTTGAATAAGAGCGTTGATTTCGATTAGAGAGGTCGACGATGCAGATCCGCCACGTGCGCGTTTGGAAGTTATGACATCGCCATCGCGAGTTACGACAGTTAACCCTGGATTGGAACGCAAAACGCTTTCAGCCTCACGCGCGCTGTTTACTACTACTGTAGAAGAAAGCAATGAAGTTAATAGATCCCCAATTTCTGTGGAGCGAACATAATTTGTAAGAGGGGTAAGTCCGGCTGGGATTCCTGAAGAATTATGCGAACCTGGTTCAAAAACCAAGACATCTGCCTGTCCTAAGTTTTCATTTCGCAGTGTTGTTAAAGCACTTACCGCTGAATTCAAATCGCGAACAACGATCGCGTCGGAGAGGGTACCGAGTGCAGCAGCAGTTGCCGCTTCCCATCCATTATCAATATTTATGAGTGAAGCCACGCTACCTAGAAGTGAAAGTCCACGGGAATCGCGGAGCAGTGCTGCTCCCCCATCGCGTGACCGGGAAGTTAGTTGCATCGCTTCTAATTTAGATTCAGTAGCATTGCGATCACGATCAGCAGCACGTTCTGCATCAACCAAACTTGCTAAATCAACTTTTGCTTTATCAAGACCGCTCTTTGCAACTTCAAATTCAGAATCTAAGCCCAGTTCGCCGGCATCTGCGCCAGCAATATCCATTTCATAAGTTGAATATTCACGCTGAGCGCTTTCGGCACGGGACTGTGCTTCATCGCGCGCTTTAACCAAGCGAGCGATTTCTTCGGCGATCGCATCTAAGCGCGCTGCCAGAGATTTAATGTGGCCTTCTTGGCGAGCAGTACCCTCACGCTGATCTGCAATGGCGCGCATTGCAGCTGCAATTTTATCTTCCTCGGCTTTTAACAAAGCCTCCGCATTTGCCAAATCTTGAGTGGTCTTGGCTAATGAATTTCTAGAACTTTCTACACCTGCGCGCAGTTGCGCTTCTTCCAAGCGAAGCGCTGCTGCTTCCTGATCGAGTGCTTCTGGATCACGTCCAGCATTGCGAGCTTCGTCTGCTTCTTCAGCCAAGAACCGAGAGCGCTCTTGTGCAAGTGATTGAGTTCCGCGGAATTTTTCGCGAAGCGCACTTAAAGAGTAGAAATTTTCTTGAGCCGCAATTAGCAATGGACTTTCAAACGCTGCTTGGGCATCTAGCGCCTCTTCACGCAAGCGTACTTTTTCATTTTCCGCTTCAACAAGTGAGCGACGTTCGCGTAGTGCAGTTTCGTCCGCGACTTCAGCGTCTAGAGTTTTGGAGAGCGAGATGTAATCATCGGCCAGCAAACGTAACTTTGCATCACGCAAATCCGCTTGGATCGTCGCAGCTTTCTTGGCAACTTCGGCTTGTTTACCCAGTGGGCGAAGTTGGCGCCGTAATTCAACAGTCAAATCTTGAACGCGCGCTAAATTAGCTTGCATTGAATCTAATTTGCGCAGCGCCTTTTCTTTACGCTTGCGATGCTTTAAAACACCAGCGGCTTCTTCAATAAAACCACGACGTTCTTCAGGTGTGGCCATCAAGATCGCATCTAGTTGACCTTGGCCAACGATTACGTGCATTTCACGTCCGATACCCGAGTCACTAAGCAACTCTTGAATATCTAACAAACGCGATGCTTCACCATTTATTTGATATTCGCTCTGTCCATTGCGGAAAAGAATGCGAGAAATTGTTACTTCTGTGTAATCAATAGGTAGCGCACCATCTGTGTTATCAATTGTTAGTGAAACTTCAGCGCGACCAAGCGGCGCTCTTCCACTGGTTCCGGCGAAGATGACATCTTCCATCTTTCCGCCACGCAATGACTTTGCGCCTTGCTCGCCCATAACCCAAGTGAGTGCGTCTACAACGTTTGATTTACCAGAACCGTTCGGGCCGACTACGCAAGTGATCCCAGGTTCTAGGCGGAGCGTGGTCGCCGAAGCAAAGGACTTGAAGCCCTTTAGCGTCATGCTCTTTAAATACACGGCGTAAACCTACCGTTTAGGTGGCGTCTTTATATACGTGACGCGAGTGAAGTACTACTTGAGGGTTGCGAGAATTTCATATGCCGAACGAGCGGCTGATTGTTCGGCTTCGCGTTTGCTCTTACCAATTCCTTCTGCGATCGCCTCACCAGAAACCATTGCTATCGCTGTAAAACTCTTATCGTGATCTGGTCCAGTTTCAGTAACGTGATATTCCAAAGTTCCTTTGCCAAGTGATGAAACCAATTCTTGCAGCGCAGTCTTTCCATCGAGTCCGGCGCCCTTAGCCATCGCACTTTCAAGAGTCTCTTTGATTAGGGCGCGGACTACCTCTGTTGTGCTTGCAAAACCAAGTTCCAAATATATAGCGCCAATCAACGCTTCCAGGGCATCTGCTAGGAGTGAGTTTTTATCGCGACCACCAGTTACTTCTTCACCTTTGCCAAGACGTATGTATTTACCAAGATCTAAGGTGCGCGCAATATCTGCGAGCGCACGCATATTTACAATGCCAGAACGAAGTGGAGATAGACGAGATTCATCTAGATCGGGGTAACGTAAATAAAGTTCTTCTGTAACAATCAAACCTAAGACCGAATCGCCTAGAAATTCCAGTCGTTCGTTGGTCTCTTTGGCACCACTTTCATAAGCGAAAGAACGATGCGTAAAAGCTAACTCAAGCAATTCAGGAGAAATTGAAATCCCTAATTGCGAAGTTAAAGGTGAATACAGATCAGACCTCAAGAACCTGACGGCGGTTATATGTTCCGCAGGTTGGGCAAGCTGTGTGAGTCAACTTTGGTTGTTGGCACTGTGGGCATGCTGCAAGTGATGCCGCAGTTGTCTTCCACATAGCGCGACGTGAGCGTGTCTTCGAACGAGACATCTTTCGCTTTGGTACTGGCACGGTAATCGTCCTTAATCTCAACTTACCTCGGGCAGAGCGTGCTCAAGGCTAACTGGGAGAAGTATCCCTTATTCGTCCGAATTCTTAAAATCCAAGCCTGCCAAACCAGCCCAGCGAGCGTCGATTACCTCGTGAGCGTGGTCTTCTGGCAACTTCTCCCACTTTTCGCCGCAATCCGGACAGAGCCCAAGACACCCTTCAGAGCAGAGTGGATTTACTGGCAGATCTAGAACGACAGCATCTCGGATAGGAATTTCTAGATTCATCTCATTGCCATCAAGCCAGAGTTCATCAACTGCATCAAGATCAATTTCATCTGAAGTATCCGTACGCGATGAGTGTTTCTTTCGCTTGCCACCTTTATCGGAGGTTGGATCATAGCGATAGAGCTCTTGAATCTTGCGTTCAACGGTAATTTCAACCGGGTCTAGGCAGCGAATACATTCACCTTTCGCTATCGCATATATATCAGCGCTTAGCAATATGCCTTCTGCAACAGATTCCAGCCGCATATCTACTTCAATGACATCCCCTGCCGGAACAGCGACTAATGGAACGCCTACATCTTCCAGAATTTCTAGGTCTAGTTGATATTCCTTCATCTCCCCTGCTCGGCGAGGGAGTTCATGTGTATTAAATTGAAAAACTTGAGATGCGCGGTTCATTTTCTAAATCTTTATTTGGCTTTACTGGAATTACTTATCGTCGGCTAGTTGCGAGAGAACATCTTTATCGTTTCCGCCGTCTAACCGGTCACGTCCACGTGCCACCGCGTCCATAGTTTTATTTAGGATTACTTCTAACGTGGCAAGACGGCCATCAATGTAACTTTCAACCTCTGCTCGCTCATCGGCGGCTTGTGCGCGGGCATCATCGAGAATTCGTTGCGCTTCATCTCTCGCTGCCTGAACGATTGCTGTTTGTTCAATCATTCGCGCAACTTCTTCACGCGCGGATGCAATCATCTGCTCAGAACTAGAGCGCCCTTCTTCCACCAATGAATCACGCTTTGCCAAAATATCTTCGGCGCGGAATAAATCCTGAGGAAGTGAATCGCGCGCGCCATCTAGAATTTCCAACATTTCGCTACGGTGTACGACGCAGGAAGCAGAAAGTGGGACACCGCGCGCTTCTTCAACGAGAGTAATGGCGGTGTTTAATTTTTCGATTGAATCCATTTTACTTCCCTGCTACTCGAGCTTTGAGCGCATCATTGACGATGCCTGGAACCATTGATGAGACATCGCCACCGAAATGTGCGAGCTCTTTAACAATTGATGATGATAGAAATGAATGTGCCGGTGCTGTAGCCATAAACATAGTTTCAACTCCAGAGCCTTGCAAATTAACTTGCGCCATTTGCAACTCATAATCAAAGTCTGTTACCGCGCGCAGACCCTTAACGATCGCTTGAATGGAATTTGCTTTGCAATAATCCACCAATAAACCGTGCCAAGAATCAACCTTAACGTTCTTAAAGTGCGCCGTAGTCTGACGAATCATCTCCATGCGCTCTTCTACGGTAAATAGCGAAGTTTTGGTTCGGTTGGCTAGAACTGCCACCACAACTTCATCGAACTGCTCGCTAGCGCGTTCGATGATATCGATGTGCCCAAAAGTGATCGGATCGAATGATCCAGGGCATACGGCGCGCTTCATAGAGCAAACGCTAGCAACGATTCGAACCCTTATCCATTCTCAGGCTCATTTTCCGCTGGAGCGCCGTAGAAAATGGTCGCTTGGCCATAATTCTTTTCGCGGACTGCAACATAACCGTGTGGCCAAGAAATTTCCTTGACTCGTGAATTTCTCTCAATCGCAATCAGCGCTTGCGAATCTAGGAAGTGCCCATCTTGAAGTTGAATCAAGGTTTCAATAACGTCTAAATCCTCAGCTTCATAAGGTGGGTCAATGTAAACGAAGTGGTACTTAGTTGCGGGTGGATCTTGTAAGAATCGATGAACGCTCATTCCATATAAATGGAATGTACCCGCGCACTGTGCTGATTTAATTCCATCATAATTTGCCGCAATGCTCTTTTGCGCTTGCTCATCTTTCTCAACCGCGTGAACTATCGCAGCACCTCTTGAAAGTGATTCCAGTGCAATAGCCCCAGTGCCGGCATAAAGATCTAGAACATTTAAGCCTTCAAACTCACCAAACTCAGAAGCTAGAGTTGAAAATAGAGCTTCGCGGGCGCGGTCGGATGTGGGACGAGTAGCAGATGCAACAGATGGGATATTTCTACCTTTAGCGCTACCAGCGATTATGCGCATTGAATTATCCCTTATCTATAAATTCTGCTGCAGCATCAGCCTGCAATTTCTTTAACTCTTCTTTGAGCAAAGGATACCTATTTAAGTCTGGATCTTCGGCCAAGAGATCAGAAGCAATCTGGCGGGCGCTTTCAATCAAAGATTCATCACGTAAGACTCGCAGTAAACGTAGATGTGAACGAGAACCTGATTGAGTAGCACCAAGCACATCGCCTTCTCGACGTTGCTCCAGGTCAATTCGTGAAAGTTCAAAACCATCTTGGGTTTTGCTAACCGCATCTAATCTCTCGCGCGCTGAACTTTCTGCTGCCGCAGAAGTAACTAATAGACAGAGCCCTGGAGATGTACCGCGTCCCACACGACCGCGTAATTGATGTAGCTGTGACACGCCAAAGCGGTCAGCATCCATTATGACCATCACAGTGGCATTTGGTACATCTACGCCAACTTCGATAACTGTGGTTGAGATCAAGACATCGATTTCCCCTGCAGCAAATGCCTGCATCGTCGCGCTCTTTACTTCACTGCTCTGTCTACCGTGTAGCGGAGCAATACGTAGCCCTTTTAACGGACCTGATTGCAGTTTCGGTCCTAACTCTTCAACTGATGCGATATCGGGTGAACTCTCTCCATATAAGAAATCCAGATCAGCGTCTTCAGATGTACCTGCAGAAATCCGTGGCGCGACAATGTAGGCCTGATGACCTTGGGCAACTTCTTCTCTAATTCGCTCCCAGGTGCGGTCAAGAAATGTTGGCTTCTCTATCGTTGGAACTAAATGCGTGGTGATTGGTTGACGACCTAATGGAAGTTCGCGCAGTGTTGATACATCTAAATCACCAAAGACGGTCATGGCAACAGTTCTGGGAATTGGCGTTGCTGTCATTACTAAGAGATGCGGCGGATTTACTGCTTTAGTCTTTAGAGCATCTCGCTGTTCAACTCCGAATCGATGTTGTTCATCTACGACAATCAGCCCTAAGTCTGCAAACGCTACAGATTCACTTAGTAAGGCGTGTGTGCCAATTACGATTCCTGCCTGCCCTGATGCAGCCAGAGCCAACGCATCTTTGCGCGCCGCTGCACTTTGCGAACCGGTTAGTAAAGTAACTTGTGTTGCATTATCCACGCCGCCCAACATTCCGCCCTGCGCAAGGGGTCCCAATAATTTTTCGATAGTTCGAAGGTGTTGCGCCGCTAAAACCTCAGTTGGAGCAAGTAGCGCTGCTTGTCCTCCGCTATCTATAACTGCCAACATCGCACGTAAAGCAACTACCGTTTTACCTGAACCTACTTCACCTTGCAGTAAACGATGCATCGGATAAGGCGCTGCTAGATCACTTTCAATCTCTCGGCTCACTTGAAGTTGTCCTGCAGTTAACTGCCAAGGAAGCGCCGCATCAAATGCACTCAGAATTCCTGAGCTCTTCGCTTTTCTAGAGGTTGCTTTCAGTGCCCGCAGTTGTGCGCGCCGTTCTAAAAGAAGTAACTGCATCAAGAGCGCTTCATCGAAGGTTATTCGCTCGCGTGATTTTTCAGCGCTATCTAGATCAACTGGATTGTGAATCTGTGCTATCGCTTGTTGCAGAGTTGGATATCCGCGCTCAGTCAAGATCCTTTCGGGGATGAAATCTGTAATTTCATCGAGACCACCAATTACCAAATTTATGCACTGGGCGATCTTCCAAGACGGCAACTTTGAACTTGCTGGATACATTGGTAAGAATTTCCCCGCAAAGTCAGCGACTGCCGAATCAACATCATCGCCATCAGGAATCATTTCGTAATCGGGATGAGCTAGTTGACGTTTGCCATTAAAGACACCGACTTTGCCGGCGAAGAGTCCCTGTCGGCCAACACGTAACTCTTTCTCGCGCCAGGCTTGATTAAAGAATGTCAGCGACATTTTTGCACTTCCATCGGTAACTATCACCTCAAGAATGCTTCCTTTGCGCGCGTGCAATTTACGTGATGTAGAACTGAAGATTTCAGCTAATACAGTTACTTCGTCACCTTCTTTTAGTTCTGCGATATCGCTTAACTCACCGCGCACTAAGTATCTTCTGGGATAGTGATGAATTAAATCTGAGAGAGTTTTGTAACCAAAAACCGAATCCAAGACTTTGGCGGTACGGTCGCCAACGACATTTACTAATTTAGAGTCGAGGCCGGCCATGTGGCTCATTCTCGCGTGAATTGGGCCGAATTAGCGTGAGGGTGGCGTTGTCGCTACTATTGGGCTCTGTAAAAGCGCCAGGCCGCAAACGGGGTCTGGCTTACTGAATTTGAAATTAAAAGGAGTACTGCTGTGGCATCAACATGCGATATCTGTGGCAAAGGGCCCAGCTTCGGAAATAAAGTTTCCCACTCACAGGTAAAGACACGTCGTCGCTGGAATCCAAATATTCAGCGCATCAAGACACTGGTTAGCGGAAGCACTAAGCGCCAAAATGTCTGCACATCTTGCCTTAAGGCTGGCAAAGTAACTCGTTAAGCCTCGCTTATAAGTTAGTTACTTCTTTTTAAAACCGGTTGGGCAAGTTGGCTTAACGGCAGTTACCTTCTTTATTACATTTCCCTTTAGACACGAGATTGTTGTCATCTTTGGCTTTGGCGTAGGACTCGTTTTTACAGATCCCTGTGCAGACATATTGGTTGCTGAAGCAGCCGATGACATCGGGTCATAGCTTGGATTAAGCGAAATATCCAACATTGGATCTGGGAATTCGAAACCGAACACTTGGATGATAATTCGGCCATTCTTTACCGTAACTGCCTTTGTTGCGGCAACTGATCCATTTGCAGAAGTTCTAATTGAGATTGACAATGCGGAAGCTGCATCTTCTGCTTTCTTTAATCCCCAAAGAGCAAGTGCGTCTGCGGCAGAGACCGTTGCGTAATAAAAACCAGTATTGACCGTTGTTCCATCTGGAGCCAATCTTGGTGCAGATGCCTTATAACTCAGCGACTTCTTCTCAGCGCTCCAGACTGGAGTAGAAAGGTTGCAGAGACCGTTTGATCCTACGTAGATTTTTCCGCTTCCGCCTTCAAAGGCAAATCCCAATGGATCATTGGAAGGAACAATTACTGTCTGGAACTGCGTTACAAGACTCGATGCGACACCGAGATCCCCTTTGCAATCTTTGGAACTTTTAGCCTGTGGAACTTTTACCGGGAAGCCAGTTAATTCAAATGTATTTCCACTAGTTGCTGCTTGAACATCTAGCGTCGCCTCCGTGGCGATGCCATATGTAACGCCAACTTTGAAATCAGAGATGCGTAACTTAATAGTGATCGCAGAATCTGAGTTGAGATTTACCGGCGTTGTTAGGCTGCCTGTGGTTGCAGCTAACGAGACTTTATTTCCAGGAGAGTAGGTTGGAATGGCATCTACGTAGATCCACGGGACAAACTCGTTAGCAGCTTTTGCTTCAATGTATAGGCCGTCGTAATTTTCGTTGGTGAAAGCTTTTTCTGCCGTCCAACGTCCGGTCATAGTTTTTGTACCTGCGGCAACTCCGGTTGTATTTCCGACACTAGCTCCGGCTGAACCATCTGCAACCCAAGAAAGTGAAATCGCTTTTAATCCAGATGGTGTGACGCTTACAGATTCAATGCAATATGGAGCAGGCGCAACTGCGCAAGGTTGGAATACGCCTTTGGGGAGTGTCACACTGGCGTTCGCACTCGGCTGTCCAATTACAACAGCGGCGATAAAGAGAAATGCCGAAGTCAAACTAGCCAACACTGAGGTACGTTTCATTTAGCAAAAATATCGCCTGCTTAGGCCTTTCGCAATGCCACCGCGCTTATATTTTTGTGAAAAAAATATGGATATCACTGCATAAAAATGAAAAACTGTTAATTAAAATGTCGCCAGGCGCTTGTTTCTACGCCTAGTGGAAGATTTTGGATTCCACTTCCTGCGATAACTTCTCCCACCAAAATTCCCGACAAATCCAACCCGGTGGCTAGTAGGACATGGTCCTCTCCCCCAGCAAAAATCCATTGCCAGATATCAGCGCCTAATTCATTGGCGAGAGTTTCAAGTTCAGCAAATTCAGGAGTCTTTTCTATTTTGGATAAATCAAATTTAAATGCTACTTCTGCGCTCTCTGCCATTTGCGCTGCTTGGATTACAAGAGCATCGCTAACATCGCAGAGTGAACTAGCAAGCGTCGCATCAAATCCGTAATCGATGGTAGGAGATTTAAATTCTTTAAGCGCTTTTTCTACTGGGCCACCGGTTGATTGCGAATTAGATTTAAGAAGTGCAAGGCCAGCAGCTGACCATCCTGTAAGAGATGAAAGATAAATGCCATCTCCGGGCTTTGCACCCGAGCGCAAAATTGGTTTCTCGGCAGTTCCAATTGCCGCAATCGAAATTACCACTTGATCAGCGCGCGAGATATCGCCACCGATGACGTGCGCACCAGCGAGATCTGCTTCAAATTTAATTCCATGCGCCAGATCGCTTATCCACTCCATTGTTTCAGATCCGGTGAGCGATACGGCAACTAGTAAATAATCTGGAACCCCGCCCATAGCCAAAATATCTGCAGCGTTAGCGGCGGTAACTTTGCGTCCGATTTCAAATCCAGTTGACCATTCAGTGCGAAAGTGAACTCCTTCGACTGCCATATCGGTTGTCATTACCTGGCGCTTGGCACCAACGACTACTGCGGCATCGTCGCCAATACCAACTTCAATTCTTGGATCCGAGCTGGCAAAAATCTCGCGCAGCCGCGCAATTACCTGCGATTCCGTGAGCGCTCCCGACCGATCTGCCATAGCGCCAAGACTAGAACATCAATGCAAGTTGGAGTACCTTTATGCTCATCTTCAACGGCGAAGCGCTCACAAGAAAGGTGTAACCACAATGTCAGTTCAAGCATTCATTTTGATTCAAACTGAAGTCGGTAAAGCTTCCAGCGTCGCTAAATCTGTATCTGCAATTCCAGGAGTAACTCTCGCTGAAGGCGTAACCGGTCCTTACGATGTAATCATGCGCGCAGAAGCACCTTCAATGGAGGAGTTTGGGCGCACGATCTTGTCCAAAGTTCAGGCAGTTGCGGGTATAACTCGCACACTGACTTGCCCAGTTACTTACTGATTACTTTCTAGTTTCCTAAAACGCCATTATTGCGCAATTGCGCGCTCTTCATAAGGTGGCTGATCACATCGGTGTATGCAACTCCTGTTGCGGCCCACATCTTTGGAAAAACAGAAGTTGCAGTGAACCCAGGCATCGTATTTAACTCATTAATGATTACTTCATTATTTGGTGTTAAGAAAAAGTCCACACGTGCAAGTCCAGAACAGCCAAGTGATACAAAAGCTTCTACAGCTTTCTTTCGTATTTCATCGCTGATTTTATGGTCAATTGGTGCAGGTAGTTCGATAGTCGTAGCGCCATCTAAATACTTTGCTTCGAAATCATAAAATTCGTATTTTGAGTCAATTTTTATTTGACCGACCAGCGATGCTTTTGGTTCACCGTCTATTTCAAGAACGGCACACTCTATTTCAGCACCACGGATTTCTTGTTCAACTAAAGCTTTGGTATCAAATTTAAATGCTTCTGCAAGCGCTTCAGCAAAATCGGCGGCCGATTTAACTTTGGTAGTTCCGCGTGATGATCCGCCGCGGGCTGGTTTAACGAAAACTGGATAGCCCAATTGATCTGCCTCTCTTTGTATTGCGGCAGATCCGGCAATCCATTGACTTTGGCGAACTACAAACCCTGCTGCGACTTTTAGTCCTTGAGATGCAAAGATCGCCTTCGCAAATGACTTATCCATTGCAACAGCAGATGCTAAAACCCCGGAACCTACATAAGGAATATCTGCAATTTCCAACAACCCTTGAATCGTGCCATCTTCTCCGTAAGGACCATGAAGTAATGGAAAGACAATATCAATATCTAAATTCTTACCTTCTGCGCTAAATCCATCGACGCTCAGCGCTACAGATATTCCCTCGTTAGGGATAGTTGGAAGCACACCATCTTTAATAGCAAGTGCGTAGTTATCTGGAAGAAGGAACCATCTTCCGCTCTTGCTAATGCCAATCAAAATAGGCTGATATTTTTGGCGATCGATCGCCGAAAGAACACCTGCCGCGGAAATGCAAGAAATTTCGTGTTCGCTTGAGCGTCCACCGCAAATAATTGCAACACGTTGCATCATCGAATGAAGTTCTCTGCTTGTGTGGTTATCTCCATTAAACGTTGCAGGGCTGCCTCGGGAGTGAGCGAACCATTTACGATATCCGCTACTGATTCAATAACTGGAACTTCTACTCCTACGCGATGAGCAATCTCAACTATTGCACCGGATGAGGCAACACCTTCTACCGTCTTTGCCCATTGTCCAAGTGCAGTTTCCATAGAACCAGTGCTACCCAATAATTCACCAAAGGTTCTGTTGCGTGAGAGCGGTGAACCACATGTCGCAACAAGATCACCCATCCCCGCCAATCCTGCAGCGCTGAGTGGGTCTGCGCCATGCGCAGCACATAAGCGAGCAACTTCATTTAACCCACGAGTAATTAGCATCGCTTGGGTATTTTCTCCGAATCCCATACCGATTGAGATTCCAACGGCGAGGGCAATCACATTTTTAATGGCACCTGCCAACTCGCAACCAAGTAAATCCACTGATGTGTAAACGCGGTAATAAGGCGTGCGAAAAAGCGCTCGTACTTCTTCGGATGTCACTTGATTGGTTGCGGCTGCGACTGCTCCCGCAGGCTGGCGCAGGATTAGCTCATCTGCCAAGTTGGGTCCGGTAATGAGTGCCACACGGTGCTTGCCAATAACTTCTTCCAACACTTCAGTCATGCGAAGCTGGGTACTAATTTCAATACCTTTGAGCGTACTAACTATCAAGCAATCGTCCGAAAAATGAGGCTTCCAAGACTGCAACGTCGAACGCAATTGCTGTGAGGGAATAGCTAAAACATAAATATTACTGAAGGCAAAGGTTTCCGCTAAATCAGTTGTTGCTCGGATTTCACTTGGCAGAATATTCTCACCGATGTATTTAGAATTCGTATGCTTAGTATTGATTTCATTTACAACATCGGCGCTGCGGCCCCAAAGCAAGACTTCATTTCCGGCATCGCAAAGCACTTGCGCAAGGGTCGAACCCCAAGCGCCAGCTCCGAAAACCGATACTTTGCTCATTGATTCTTTAACCTCGCTCGTAATCGTTTCTTCTTCTTGAAGTTGCCGGTGCGCGGCAAATCTGAAGTGTGTGGGTCAAAGATTACTTCAGGGCGCTTCTCACCACGAATTCCCTCGAGCAACGTGGTTATTTCCCGCATAACTTTGGCGGTGGCCTCGATCAAGGCTTGCGGATCATCGCCTTTGCCATACCAAGGCGAAAGATCGACCGGCTTACCAGCAACAATTGTGATTCGAGTGCGCGGAAACAACTTTAACTTCTTGGAATATGTCGGCATTAATATTTGTGAACCCCATTGCGCAATTGGAATCACTGGTGTGTTTGTAGTCAGAGCAAGTCTTGCCAATCCAGTCTTAGCGACCATTGGCCAGTGGTTTAAATCTCGAGAGAGCGTTCCTTCGGGATAGACGCCGAGTAAATGTCCCACCTCAAGAAGTTTCTTTGCATGGTCGACCGCTTTACCTGCATTAGAAGTTTCTCTTTCAACCGGTACTTGTCCCGCCGCCAAAATAATGCGACCAATGATCGGAACTTTAAAGACGCCAACCTTGCCTAAGTAGCGCGGGGCTCGGCCATTCCTGAAGAGAAAGTGAGTCAGATTCAAAACATCAAAATATGACAAGTGATTATTAGCAACGATTACCGCGCCTGTTTTGGGGATGTTCTCAGCACCAATCCAAGTTCGTTTTGTAATTAGACTGATGATTGGAATCAAGATCCCGGCGCATATTTTGTAGGTGCGATTTGTTCCGTATGGGTAACCGGTTGGTGGCGCATATGAAACGCGCAGTTCGGCCATAACTAAATCTTAGTGGGCAAAGAAAAACTGGGGCCAGCAAACGCTGACCCCAGTTTTAGAACTTTCTAAAGAAGTTCTAAGAAGTGAATTACTTACGCTTCTTAGCGGCTTTCTTTACAACCTTCTTAGCTGCTGGCTTCTTCTTAGCAACCTTCTTAACAACCTTCTTAGCTGCTGGCTTCTTCTTAGCAGCCTTCTTTGGTGCAGCCTTCTTGGCTACTGGCTTTGCAACTGGCTTTGGTTCTGGCTTTGGAGCCGGACCAAGCTTGCGCTCACCTGAGATGACATCCTTCAAACCCTTTGCAGGTAGGAAGCGAGCCT
>JAPLBF010000020.1:0-18638 GCA_026392825.1 Actinomycetota bacterium | reverse complement strand
AGCTTGCGCTCACCTGAGATGACATCCTTCAAACCCTTTGCAGGTAGGAAGCGAGCCTTCTTTGAAGCCTTGATCTTGATGGTCTCGCCTGTGAATGGGTTACGGCCCATACGTGCTTTGCGATCGACCTTCTTGAACTTACCGAAATCGTTGATCATGACATCTTCACCCTTTGACATGGTGCGTGTAATTGTGTCGAATACGATTTCTACAGCGTGTGCTGCTTCTTTCTTGCTGTCGTTGAAGTGTGGGGCCAACGCGGCAATAAATTGTGCCTTATTCATCTAAATCCCCTTAGATTTACGCGTAAATTAAGCATTTGCTTAACTTGTGGCTAAAACTTAATCCTTTTTATAGGGTGATAGCGATATTAACGCGGGCGTGTCGCGATTTAATATTTCTTAGAAATCGCAATATTTATGCGTAAAAAACTCTCATTTACAAGTTGAGAGTTAATCAAAGTTAACTCACCCCATCTAGAAAGTTAGCGTTTTACGCTGGTTTTTAACTATGCAAAGCAAATATAGATTGAGAAAGAACTGCCTAAATGCGAATAGGAAGTGTTTTAGGCTTATAACTTGGGCGTTTTGCCTCGTAAGCATCGATTGAATCGGTCTGCTTTAAGGTTAATCCAATGTCATCAAGGCCTTCCATCAAGCGCCAACGGGTGTAATCGTCTAATTCAAAGGCGATACTGGTTGAGCCGTAAGAAACTGTGCGTGAGTCAAGATCAACTTTTATCTGAGTGCTTGGATCTTTCTCTATAGCCACCCAAAGCGCCTCAACGGCTTCCTGCGGCAAAATCACGGTGAGCAAGCCGCCCTTCAATGAGTTTCCGCGGAAGATGTCAGCGAATCGGCTAGAGATAACCGCTTTAAAGCCATAGTTCTGCAGCGCCCACACCGCGTGCTCGCGCGAAGATCCGGTACCGAATTCTGGTCCGGCAACTAGCACGGTTCCGCTCTTATATTGCGGTTGATTCAATACAAACTCAGGATCGTTGCGCCAGGCTGCAAAGAGGCCATCTTCAAAGCCGCTACGAGTAACTCGCTTGAGATATACCGCAGGGATGATTTGATCGGTGTCTACGTTGCTGCGTCGAAGCGGAACTCCGCTGCCGGTGTGTGAAATAAATTTTTCCATTTTTTATCTACCTTTCTCGAAATTCTTAAAGATCAGCCGGTGATGAGAGCGTGCCGCGAATTGCGGTTGCTGCCGCTACTAGTGGACTTACCAAGTGGGTTCTTCCACCTTTTCCTTGGCGTCCTTCAAAGTTACGGTTTGAGGTTGAGGCAGAACGCTCGCCAACGCTTAATTGGTCGGGGTTCATTCCAAGACACATTGAGCAACCTGCATTTCGCCATTCAGCGCCAGCGTCAAGAAAGACTTTATCTAAGCCTTCCGTCATAGCTTGTTGGCGAACTCGCTCAGAACCAGGCACAACCAACATACGAAGAGTCGAGGCGATCTTCTTGCCTTCTAAAATAGAAGCGGCAGCGCGCAAATCTTCAATTCGCCCATTTGTGCAAGAGCCCAAGAAAACAGTGTCGATGGCTATCTTTTTCAGCGGTGTTCCGGCAGTTAGTCCCATATATTCAAGAGCACGTTCTGCGGCCCCACGCGCTTCCGCATCTTTAATGTCCGCTGGATTAGGAACAGATGCGTTAAGTGGCAAACCTTGACCTGGGTTAGTTCCCCAAGTAACAAATGGTTCTAAATTATCTGCATCAAGAGTTATCTCGAGATCAAATTTAGCATCGCTATCTGAAAATAGCGTCTGCCAATAGCCTTGCGCAGCCGCGAAATCTTCTGGTGCGTGCGGCTTTCCTTTGATGTAATCAAAGGTCTTTTGATCAGGTGCAATAAGTCCGGCACGAGCACCAGCTTCAATCGACATATTGCAAACTGTCATGCGGCCTTCCATTGAGAGTTCGCGAATTGCGGATCCACGATATTCAATGATGTAACCCTGTCCCCCGCCCGTTCCGATCTGGGCAATGATCGCCAAGATAATATCTTTTGCAGTAACGCCGGTCTTTAACTTTCCTTCAACGTTTATCGCCATCATCTTTGGTCGAGTCGATGGAAGAGTTTGTGTTGCAAGAACATGTTCTACTTCTGAAGTTCCAATACCGAAAGCGATTGCGCCAAATGCGCCGTGTGTGGATGTGTGTGAATCTCCGCAGACAATTGTCATACCTGGCTGAGTAATACCGAGTTGTGGGCCAACTACGTGCACAACGCCTTGATCAGCATCGCCGAGTGAATGAAGGCGAATCCCAAATTCCTTTGCGTTGTTGCGTAAGGTATCGATCTGCAATTTTGAAACAGGGTCAGCAATTGGCTTTAAAATATCTAGAGTTGGTGTGTTGTGATCTTCGGTAGCAATTGTTAAATCCGGGCGGCGGACTTTGCGACCGGCTAGGCGAAGACCATCAAAAGCTTGTGCGCTGGTTACTTCGTGAATTAGTTGTAGGTCGATATAAAGAAGATCTGGTTCTCCCGCTGCTGAGCGAACGATGTGGTCATCCCAAATCTTCTCTGCCAGTGTTTTACCCATTTTTGATAATCCTTTTTCAAATATTGCATCTCATTAGATGGGATGCTAATCTCGCTGAGTGGATAAGAAGAATAGCGGAGTTGGCGTATTAGATAAAGCGGTAACCATTTTGGGAACCCTTGAATCAGGCCCGCATTCACTTGCCGAACTCGTTGCCGCAACTGGCATCGCGCGCCCAACTGCGCACCGTCTTGCGGTAGCCCTAGAACACCATCGCTTAGTTACTCGTGATTTGCAGGGCCGCTTTGTACTTGGTCAACGCTCAGGCGAACTTGCCGCAGCCGCAGGCGAAGATCGTTTACTCGCCGCAGCCGCCCCCGCACTTGCCGCCTTGCGCGATGCAACAGGTGAATCCGCACAGCTTTACCGCCGCCAAGGAGATATCCGCATCTGCGTTGCAGTAGCCGAGCGTTTATCTGGTCTACGTGATTCCGTGCCCGTCGGTGCATCACTGACAATGCAAGCGGGTTCTGCTGCACAAATTTTATTGGCTTGGGAAGATTCAGAAAAGATTCATCGTGGAGTTAAGAACGCGCGATTCACCGCTGCTCATTTAGCAGCAGATCGACGCCGCGGATGGGCGCAATCTGTTGGAGAACGTGAAGCTGGCGTTGCATCTGTTAGCGCACCGGTTAAGGGTCCTAATGGAAAAGTGATCGCCGCAGTCTCTATCTCTGGACCGATCGAACGTTTAGGTCGCCAACCAGGTCGAGTACACGCAGCGGCTGTTGTTGCCACCGCTGCGCGCTTAACCGAATATTTAACTAAGAGCTAGCATTTAACAGATCAAGTTCCTTCAGAACTTGTGAGATAACACCAAAGCCGAAGCCTTTTCGTTGCAGCAGCGATTGAATTCTGCGGATCTGCACCTCTGGTTCAAGGCGCGACATGGTGTTGTACTTTTTAAAGGCGAGATCAAAGGCGCTGCGGTATTCGCTCTCATCATCGATCTCATCGAGCGCTTCATCAATTGCGCTCTGCATAACGCCTTTTTGACGTAACTCCCCCGCAATGATTCGCTTCGAAATCTTCTTATGGTTATGGCGTGACTGAGTCCAAGCTTTGGCAAACTCTTCATCGTTAACGAGGCCGGCTTCTTGCAGACGAAAGATAATTGCTTGCGCAACATTATCTTCTACGCCCCGGGTTTTAAGGTGAGCGAGAAGCTCGCCCTTACTTTTCGCACGAGTAACCAGAGCATTCAACGCAATGGTGTGTGCTACTTCGTAAGGGTCGGAGCCTTCGCCACCGTTCTTAGATTGCCTAGGAACCTTTACAAATTCCAGGCTAATTAGAAATCAACCTCTGCAGCTGCTTCATCGATCGCAGCAACGAGCTCGGCATCGACTTCAATCGGCACAAAGTGTGCGCGAATCTTCGATTCGATCTCATTCGCTAGATCAGGATTATCAATTAGGAAGGCGCGTGAATTCTCTTTGCCCTGTCCTAACTGATCTGCTTCGTAGGTGTACCAAGCGCCAGCCTTCTTCACTACGCCGATTTCAACGCCAAGGTCGATTAGTGAACCTTCACGTGAGATACCTGTGCCGTAGATGATGTCGAATTCTGCTTGCTTAAATGGTGGAGCCATCTTGTTCTTGACGACCTTAACGCGGGTGCGGTTACCGACAGATTCGGTGCCATCCTTAAGAGTTTCAATACGACGGATATCGAGGCGAACTGAAGCGTAGAACTTAAGGGCCTTACCGCCAGTTGTTGTCTCAGGAGATCCGAAGAAGACACCGATCTTTTCGCGGAGCTGGTTGATAAAGATTGCAGTTGTCTTTGATTGGTGAAGTGCGCCAGTAATTTTACGGAGCGCTTGTGACATGAGTCGAGCTTGCAGACCCATATGTGAATCGCCCATCTCGCCTTCGATTTCAGCGCGTGGAACCAACGCTGCAACAGAGTCGACTACGACGAGATCGAGCGCGCCTGAACGAATAAGCATGTCCATGATTTCAAGTGCTTGCTCGCCAGTATCTGGTTGTGAAACTAGGAGCGCATCAATATCAACGCCGAGCTTCTTTGCGTACTCTGCATCGAATGCGTGCTCAGCATCGATAAATGCACAGATGCCGCCAGCTTTCTGCGCATTAGCAATTGCATGAAGAGTAAGAGTTGTCTTACCTGAAGATTCTGGTCCATAAATTTCAACGATGCGACCACGTGGTAGTCCACCAATTCCAAGTGCGATATCGAGTGCGACTGAGCCAGTTGGAATAACTTCAATCACCTGTGCTTGTCGATCTGACATCTTCATTACTGAGCCCTTACCAAACTGACGTTCGATTTGAGCAAGTGCGGTATCTAACGCCTTTTGACGGTCAGATGTATTTTTATCTTCAGGCTTTGATTTTTCTGCAGCCACTGTCTTCTCCTTTTATCTCGAACGTTGGCGAGCGCCACCGTTGGTATTCGGCCCAGAAGGTACGGAATTCTCTGCGACGGCCCTTGGCGTTATGAAGACGCTGTGGGCGGAAGCTGAGCACCGCTCTGGTTGTGCAGGGATTAATATATCCGAACATCTGTTCGAACGGTAACAGGCGCCACTGACAAGTAGGGTGTGTCGCGTGTTAATCCTTCTTCCACCCTCAGAGAAGAAGCGCGAAACCTCGCAACCCACCCCCGCAATCGCCGTGTATATGGGGGTTTTGTATCAAGCCCTGGATTGGAACTCGCTCTCCCCTGCGGCGAAGAAACGAGGTGAGTTAGGGCTGGCCATCATCTCGGCCAAATACGGCGTTCTGCGCCCAAGCCAAAAGATCGAGAACTACAAAGAGAAAATTGATAACAAGAAGATGAAAGGACCCGTTGCGCAGGTTCTAGATGCAATCAAGACTCCCCTGATTGTTGATTGTCGCTCTTCAACCTACAAAACAGTCTGGGCTGCCCCACCAGAAATCACTGTCGAGATTCGCATTTCCACCGTGGTCGATGGCGTGCGCACTGTCATCACGCATATGTCGAAGAAAACTCGCGGGGAAATTGCGCGCTGGCTTTTGCAATCGCGGTCTGTACCTAAAACACCAGAGGATCTCTATGCAATTGTCTCTGAAAAGTATCCCTGCGCACTCACACCCGCAGAAGATGGAAACCCTTGGGTACTTGAAGTTATCGCGGTGTAAGGGCGGTACGTTTAATTAAATCAACGGTGAGTTTTGGATAGTTCCACATAATTACATGGGCGCAATTATCAACGATGATCCAACGGGAATGCTTCGGGGCAACTTCACGAACTTGGGCTTTTGGATGAGGCAAAGTGAGGTCATCGTCTCCAAAGATAATTGACACTGGAATCTTTTCTGATACTTGTGCATCAAATTTTTTATGTCGCATGGCTTTCCACATTGGAGAATATCCAATCGAACTTGCCATTGCCAGAACAGAATCCTTACAAGACTCAAAAGATAGTTCGCGCCACAGATGTGTGATTTTCTTATATCCCATCGCCTTGAGTGGCGGCAACCTGTATGCAAGCTTTAAGAAGTACTGAGAAATCTTAGCCAAGATACGCGCTAGCAAACTTGGTGGAAACTTCTGTGTAGGTCCTTCGTGCCACAATCCAGCTGGTGCAAGTGCTGTCACGCTTTTTACATGCTCGGGATACAACGCTGCCATTTCGAGTGCAATCCAACCCCCTAATGAATTGCCCGCAACATGAAAATCTGAAACACCATGATCATTAGTCATCGTGCGAGTGATTGAATGTGCGAGTGATTGCGGATCAAGTCCTTCTTGGTGCAGTGGCGCAGATCCATGTCCAGGTAGGTCTACGGGATAAATAGTGAAGGAATCTTCAAGCCCAGCATGAAGTGATTTCCAAATATTTCCAGCAGAACCCAATCCATGGACTAGAACCAGCGCTGGTAAATTCTCTTTCTTGCGAATAACTTCAGTTTTTACAGGCATAAGTTTACTTGTATTTCTCTGTCTCGTTTGGGCATTGCTTACACACTGCTTTCCAAATTTCATCGACTTCGCGTCCGGCCTCAAGTGCTTGATTGACAGTCAAAGAACCCAATTCACTGATTGCAATATCTTGTGAAAAAGATGGCGCCCAGGTATCGCCAAATGAAAGCGACAAGCGTTCGCGTAAATCAGAGATTCGCATAAATGCAGAGTCCTAGAACAAAGTGCGGTCGACGAGAAGTTCTGCCTGCTCGCGTGATTGCTTAGCTGTAATTGGCTGCATCACTTGTCCAAGAAGCCAGCGCATCGCTAATCCTGTACCTGCCTCAGATTTAGTGGCACCGTAAATGCATTTCGCCAACACAAGATAGAGCGGATTTTCGGCATGAGACATCACTGCAATAAGTGTGGCGGGATCGTGGAGACGCATCGAAGCTAAAGCGGTGTCTTGTGAAATCTCTTGCGAAAGAACTTCAAGTGCATCAGCGGGAGTACCAGCTCGATCTGCAAGAGCAACCAATCTTTCAACTTCTGCTGAAACAAGTGCGTTCAATACCGCGCTCTTATCGCGATAGTGGTTATAGAGAGTTGCTCGTGAAACTTCTGATGCATCAGCAATTTCAATCATAGAGATATTTGAGATGCCAAATTGTGAAATAAGTTTTTTTGTACCTTCAAGAATCGCACTTTCTGTGCGGCGATGGATTCCGCCTTGAAGAAGATACTTAGGCTGCGTCGACAACGGTGAGCTTTGCACTTTCGCGAGATGCGAGTTCGTGTGTAACTCCGGACATCACTGATGAAAGTGTGAGTCCGAGTGCTTCGCAGATTGCATTGAGAAGTTCAGATGACGCTTCTTTCTGACCGCGTTCAACTTCAGAGAGATATCCAAGTGAGACGCGTGCTTCGCGAGCAACATCACGCAATGTGCGTGACTGGCTAGTGCGAGCGTGGCGAAGTGTGTGACCTACCGCTTCGCGCAACAAGACCATCGCCATCTCCCTTACTTTGTGCATTACGTAATCTGAGTGCTAAGAATACGCGCAAATGTACCAATTGCGCTGGATATAGCCCCTTCCCGCACGCCATCTCGGCCACTATCTAGCGTCAGATGCAGCGTTTGGTTGACCGGTCCCCGAATAGCAATCCAGACGGTTCCTTCGCGAATCCCTTTGTAATCTCCTGGACCTGCGATTCCAGTCGTCGCAATTGCCCATGTGCTTCCGAATTTTTCTCGTACACCATCTGCCATCTCATTTGCAATCTCTTCACTCACAACTGTGAATTGATCAAGAGTAGATTGCTTTACACCCAGCTCTCTAATCTTCACATCAGATGTGTAGGAAATAACTCCACCAAGAAAAACTTCAGAAGACCCAGGGATTTGTGTGAGTGCAAAACCTAGCCCACCGCCAGTAAGTGATTCGGCTACAGAGACAGTTTGTCCCAAACTTTTTAAAGTTTCGACAATTAATTGGGCAGGTGATTTGGTAGGCACAGAGTGAAATCTACCCTTGTAATGAACTCTTGCGCCACACTTTTACATAATCGTAGGCGGTGGTGACGGTCAAAACAATTGCTACCGAGATGAAACCAACCCTGAACCATTCCAGCCATGATGGGAAAGGGAGCATGAAGAATCCAACACCAAAATTCTGGGTTACCGTCTTAATCTTTCCACCCTTGCTTGCGGGAATAACTCCATCTTTAATAACTACTAATCGGAATATTGTGATTCCTATTTCGCGAGCAAGAATGATAATGGTGATCCACCAAGGGAATCTGCCCTGGATTGAAAGTGAAATCATCGCTGAGCCAATCAGCGCCTTATCTGCTACCGGATCTAGAAATGTCCCAAGAGCTGTGATTCGGTTAGATTGCCGCGCCCATCTGCCATCGAGAATATCTGTCAAACCCAATACAAAAAATATTGTCCACGCAAGAATTTGAAATGTCGGGTTTTCTCCACCGTCAAGAAACAAGACGTAAACTCCACCAGGGATTAATAGAATCCGCATGAGAGTTAATGTATTGGGAGTAATGAATCGTGGAGCGTTCATCGAACTTCGGCCACCAGATCTGCTCCCATTGAGTCAATGACAACCGCATCTACGTACTGACCCACAGAAAAGTTAGTTCCAATAAATGACGTTGTTCCATCAACCTCTGGGCCTTGATGAGCAGCTCGACCCTCTTGCAACTCAGCATCTTCGATAAGAACACGAACGCTTTCTCCGATACGTGCCTGTGCTCGATGCGAAACCATTTCATCTGCCAGCGATGAGAGCGATTCGACCCGCTCGCGAATTAATTCGTCTGCAACTTTATCTGCCAGGTCCAGTGCTTCGGTATTGTCCTCATCCGAATATCCAAATATTCCAATTGCATCAAGTTTTGATGCAGAAATAAAGTCTGCTAAGTCGTTGTAATCTGCCTCGGTTTCACCTGGGAAGCCAACGATAAAGTTAGATCTAATTCCGGCTTCAGGTGAGAGAGCTCGGATTTGTGAAATCAAATGTAGAAATTTCTCCGCATCGCCAAATCTGCGCATGCGACGTAACACTGTCGGGCTTGTGTGTTGGAAAGATAAATCAAAGTAGGGAGCTACTTTTTCGGTCTCAATCATGGCTTGTAGAAGTGTCGGCCGCATCTCTGCTGGCTGCAGATATGACAGACGGACGCGTTCTACCCCTGGAATATCAGTAAATTCGTGAAGGATCTTCTCCATTAACTTGAGATCGCCTAAATCTTTTCCATAGCTGGTTGTATTTTCGCTGACAAGAAAGAGTTCGCTGACACCATTTTGGCCAAGCCAGGTTGCTTCTTGCAAAATCTCTGTTGGCCTACGAGAAACAAATGATCCTCTGAAGTACGGAATCGCACAGAAAGAACATCTCCTGTCGCAGCCAGAAGCAATTTTTAGCGGAGCCCAGGGAGCGTTACCTAGGCGCTTACGAAAGAGTGAACCACCAGCGCCAACACTCGATGCGTAACTTTCATCTCGCGCCGCAGCGCGATCAACCGGTGCAATCGGCAGGAGTGCTCGTCTATCTCGTGGAATGTGCGGTGTATGTGCCTTCCCGCTAATAATTGATTGCAAGCGTTCTGAAATATCTTGGTAATCATCAAATCCTAAAATTGCATCGGCTTCGGGAAGCGCTTCGGCCAACTCCTTGCCATAACGCTCTGCCATGCAGCCCACAGCTACTACAGCCTGAGTTTTTCCATGGCCTTTAAGTGAGTTCGCTTCAAGGAGTGCGTCAACTGAATCTTTCTTTGCTGACTCAATAAATCCACATGTGTTAACAACTGCTACTTCTGCGGATTCAACATCATCGACAAGTGTCCAACCATCGGCTGCAAGCCTTCCGGCTAGTTCCTCTGAATCAACTTCATTACGGGCGCAGCCCAATGTGACTATTGCAACCGTACGAGACATGCGGGTGATGTTACATGGTTATCTGAAAGTTCGTCGTACTTCCTCATTCTGGCCACCCAGTGGTGGCAATAATTTCCCGTTGTGTGTGACATCTACACCTGCAGGGTTACTTAGATAAAGACTGATAGATGTTTTGCCTTGATAGCTCTTTTCGTCACCTTGAAAGAGGGATCCTTTAACAACTGATTTGCCATCTACAACGACATTAAAGAAAGAATTTCCTCGCGTTGCAGAAAGAGTCAGGGAAACTGATTCGGATTTAGCAGCTGCTTGTGATTGCTCTGGTGTAGCAGTTGGCTCAATAGTTGGCGTCTGTGCAACAGATGGCTTAGCAGATGGTAATGGACTTTCTTTAACCGCAGATACTTTCATTTCTGATGGTTGATTACTCATGACTATTTGAACAACACCGATGGTCAATAAAATGACAACCGAGATTATTGCTGGTGTCTTCCAAGACAACTTCTTTTTCTCATGCGGAATTGATGTAACGCTATTTTCGACGAGCAGATCATGAATTCCGCGACTATCCAGTGAATGTTCTGCGTTATACATCTCCACGAAATGGTCTGCTTCCAGACCTAAGCGCATTGCAATATTCTTTAGGTGACCTCGAGCATAAGTATCCCCACCACAATGTGTAAAATTATTTGATTCCATTTCAGAAATCAGACCCATGCGAATACTTGTTAACGCAGATAATTTCTCAATGGACAAGCCAGCGCTCTCGCGGCGATCGCGCAGCTCTGTGCCTGTACTCATTGGTTTCCTAATTTCTTACGTGGGGTGTGACCCTAGTTTAATTCTCTTTTGGTAACAAATGGAACAGTTTTGTCCTCCAACCAGGTATCTCACCCCGGAAAACAACACCCCAGAGAAGGTAAGTTTTAGTAATCGCGGAGGGTGGCAAGCACCGAATCAAGTTCATCGGGTTTGACCATCACAACGCGAGCTTTCGAACCTTCAGATGGTCCAACGATTCCTCGAGATTCCATCAAATCCATCAATCGCCCAGCCTTAGCAAAACCAACTCGCAATTTTCTTTGCAACATTGAAGTTGAACCAAATTGCGTAGTTATCACTAACTCAACAGCTTGGATGAGAATTTCCAAATCATCGCCAATTTCTTTATCAATACTCTTATTAACCTGAGCAACTTGCATAACATCTTCACGGTAACGAGGTGAAAGTTGCTTCTTCACGTGACTTGTCACTGCTTCAATTTCGCGCTCTGACACGTATGCCCCTTGAATTCTAATTGCTCTGCTTGCGCCCATCGGAATGAATAAAGCATCGCCTTGGCCAATCAATTTTTCTGCTCCAGGACTATCCAAAATTACGCGACTGTCAGCAAGAGAAGATGTTGCAAAAGATAGTCGAGATGGAACATTTGCTTTGATGAGACCTGTTACAACATCAACACTGGGACGCTGTGTTGCAAGAACTAAGTGAATGCCTGCAGAGCGCGCGAGCTGTGTAATGCGAACAACTGATTCTTCAACTTCTCGTGCTGCAACCATCATCAAGTCCGCGAGTTCGTCAATAATGACAAGTAGATACGGATACGGCTCAACAATACGATCTGAACCCGGAGGCGCAACAACTTTGCCAGCACGAACTGCCTTGTTAAAGTCATCAATGTGCCTGAAACCAAATGTTGCTAAATCTTCATAACGAAGATCCATCTCACGTACAACCCATGTCAGCGCATCAGCTGCCTTTTTTGGGTTGGTAATAATCGGAGTAATGAGATGTGGAATTCCTTCATATGCAGTGAGCTCAACTCGCTTTGGGTCGATAAGAATTAGTCGAACATCATCTGGTGTCGCCCGCATGAGAACCGAAGTAATCATTGCGTTTATCATCGAAGATTTACCAGCACCCGTAGCTCCAGCAACCAGGAGATGTGGCATTTTCGCTAAGTTGGCGCAGACGAAATTACCTTCAACATCTTTACCTAACGCAACAAGCATTGGGTGATGATCTTGGCCTGCAACGCTAGAACGCATCACATCGCCCAGGGCGACAATTTCACGGTCAGCATTGGGGATTTCGATACCTACGGCGGATTTTCCAGGAATTGGAGAGAGAATTCGAACTTCGCTGCTGGCAACTGCATAAGAAATATTCTTTGATAAAGCTGTAATTCTCTCAACCTTTACGGCGTTTCCAAGCTCAACCTCATACCGAGTCACTGTTGGACCGCGCATGAATCCAGTTACTTCTGCATCAATTTCAAATTGCTTAAATACTTCAGTAAGTGCTGCAACCACGCTCTCATTTGCCTTGCTCTTTGCTTTTGCTGCTGGGCCAATTTTCAACAAGTCTTGAGAAGGGAGCTCGTATTTAGAATCACTCGAGAGCATTAACTGCTCAGGACGCTTCTCACTCTTTGGCGCTGGAACTAATTGTGCCTCAAGAGGCACTCTAGGAATTTCCACCGTGAACTCTTCATCAAATTCTTTTTCGTCTAAATCCTCATCAGGTTCTTGGTTCCACGCAATGACTGGAGATTCAAAAGGTGGAGTATCTGAAATTTCAAAATCATCCTCTTTGCGGGTTGGCTTCTTAGACCAGAGCCAAATGCCAATTACTTTTAATTTAATTCCGAGCTTTGAGATAGGAGTTGCAGTGATAATCAGAAGGCCAAAGATGAAAATCGCAATAAGAAGTGGATATGCCAAAAGCGAGGTCATAACAGCCACTAAAGGTTTTGCAATCCAATAACCCAGCTGTCCGCCACCTTCACGAATTGCAGTTGCTCCAGTTGGATTTATTGATCCCAGCGAACCATTGAGCAGGTGAGCCAAGCCTGCGGCACTGACAAGCAGTGTGAGTATTCCGATAGTGATTCGTCCAGTTACATGACTGTCATCTGGTTTTCTAAAGAGTCGAAATGCAAAATATAGAAGGACAAGTGGTGTCAGGATGCCAATGCGACCGAAGGCACCGTAGAAAAGTGAGTAAAGATTTCGACCTACAAAATTATCTGCATGAAACCACGTCCCAGCAAATGCGGCGAGTGAGAGAATCAATAGTAAAAGTGCGCCGCCATCTCTATGGTGTTCAGGATCAAGATCGCGTGCGCCGCGTGCGATAAATCGAATTGCTGATCCAAGAGTCTTGGCAAGAAATCTCCAGAGAGCGTTAGCGCCTCTGCCGACAGAGCCAAAAATTGACCCTACAGATGTGCGATTTTTTTTCTTAGCCACACATTCAATCTTAGGTGGAGAGTTTTTTACCGCCCGTAGGCGCGCCGATTTATACCTCTACAACAACTGGAACAATCATTGGACGGCGGCGATGTTTCTGCCCAACCCATCCCCCAATTGTTCGACGTACAACTTGTGAAAGTTGATGAGTGCCATTGACGCCCTCTGCTACTGCAGCTGTAAGAGCTTTCTCGATCTGACCTTTTACTTCATCAAAGAGAGCAATATCTTCGTTAAATCCACGCGCATGAATATCTGGGCCTGCAACTATTTTTCCGGTTTGCGAATCGATAACAACAATCACTGAGATAAATCCCTCTTCGCCAAGGATTCGTCGATCTTTCAATGATGATTCAGTGATATCGCCAATACTTTGGCCATCTACATACACAAATCCGCAAGGCACTGCACCCACTACTTCAGCATGATGATCAACTAAATCAACAACGATTCCATTTTCGATGATGAATGCATTCTCACGTGGCACACCGGATTCAATTGCTAGTTCGGCATTGGCTTTTAAGTGGCGCCATTCGCCATGCACTGGCATGACATATTTTGGCTTAACAATGTTGTAGCAATATAGAAGTTCACCAGCTGCCGCATGTCCCGATACGTGCACCATTGCATTGGCCTTATGAACAACTTTTGCACCAAATCGGGTTAGTTCATTTATCACACGGAATACTGAATTTTCATTTCCAGGTATGAGTGAAGATGCCAAAATGACTGTGTCACCATCACCCACGCGAATTTGATGATCACCATTTGCCATGCGCGAAAGTGCTGCCATGGGTTCACCTTGTGAACCTGTACAGATTAATACGACGTTATCATCGTAATTATCTAATTCACGTGCATCAAAAAGTATTCCCGCAGGAACTTGTAAGTAGCCCATATCCTGAGCAATCTTCATATTTCGAATCATGGAGCGGCCAATAAATGCGACTTTTCGATTATGCAACGCGGCGGTGTCAATCACTTGCTGAACTCTATGTACGTGAGAGCTAAACGATGCAACTATTACGCGGCGCTTAGTCGATGCAATAACTCTGTTCAGTGCCGGCATAATTTCACGCTCTGATGGAGTAAATCCTGGAACATCGGCATTTGTCGAGTCAACTAAGAAAAGATCTACGCCTTCTTCTCCAAGACGTGCGAATGTTCGTAAATCAGTGATGCGGCCATCAAGTGGCAATTGATCCATCTTGAAATCACCAGTGTGTAGAACGGTTCCGGCCTTTGTATGAATTGCCACAGCCAACGCATCTGGAATCGAGTGATTGACTGCAACGAATTCAAGTTCGAACGGACCAACATCCTCACGCATTTCTTCACGTACTTCTCGAGTCAGTGGAGAAATTCTGTGCTCTTTACATTTTGCTGCAATCAAAGCAATGGTCAGTGGTGATCCGTAAACAGGAATGTCTCCTCTTTCGCGCAATAAGTATGGAACAGCACCAATGTGGTCTTCATGTCCGTGGGTTAGAAAGAGCCCCACTACATCAATTAAGCGATCTCGGATGTAACTGAAATCTGGAAGGATTAAATCGATTCCAGGTTGGTTATCTTCTGGAAAAAGTACGCCACAGTCGACGATGAGTAACTTCCCATTTATCTCGTATACGGTCATATTTCGACCGATCTCTGAAATTCCACCTAGCGCGACGATGCGTAGAGCATCAGGTGCGAGCTTGCTAGGGGTACCTAAATTTGGATGGGGATGTTGTGTCATACAGCGTTCAGCTAATTCTTTAGTGTGACGCCACCAGCAGTGAGATCTTTACGTAAAATTGTTCGATCTGTGCTTCGGTTGCATCAACGAGTGGCAGACGTGTTGTTCCTCCGGGTAGTCCCATGAGTGACATTGCTGCCTTGGTCAAAATTGCACCTTGTGTGCGGAATGTTCCAGTAAACACTGGAAGGAGTTCTTGATGAATATCTAGAGCTTTAGGCGCATTTCCTGCAAACCAAGCATCAAGCATCGCCTTAAGTTTTAAGCCCACTGTATGGCCACATACAGAAACAAAACCAACAGCGCCCACAGATAGGAAAGGCAGATTGAGAATGTCATCACCTGAATAAACTGGAATATCGCAACGTTTAATTACCCATGAAGTTGCAGCAATATTTCCCTTTGCATCTTTAAGGGCCACGATGTTATCGACGGTTTCAAAGAGTTTTACAATTGTGTCAGATTCAATTTCAACGCCAGTGCGACCAGGGATGTCATACATCATAATTGGAAGATTTGTTGCAGCAGCGACGGCGCGGAAGTGCGCTTCGATACCTGCCTGTGGAGGTTTGTTGTAATAAGGAGTAACAACTAACAAGCCATCTGCGCCGGCATCTTCTGATCGCTTAGCTTGTTCGACGGTGTAAGAAGTTTCGTTATCTCCAGCACCTGAAAGCACCGTGACGTTCTTTCCAACGACGCTCTTAACAACTTTAATGATCTCAAGCTTCTCTGAAGATTTTGTTGTGGGAGCTTCACCAGTCGTGCCGTTGACAGCAATGCCATCATGACCTGTATCAACTAAATGTTGAGCAAGCTTTGCAACGCCGTCCCAGTCGATTGATCCATCTTGTGAAAATGGAGTCACCATTGCGGTGATTAAACGACCAAAAGGAGGCTGGATACTCATCTGCGAATCTTATCGCTTAAGGCGCGATACGACCAGATTTTTCAAATGCTCCGTAGGTAAGGGGCATTAATTTCGCGAATTCCGCTTCCATTTTTTCAGCAACCATCTCAATTTCGCGTTGAGGGTAGCTAGGAAAATGCGATCCTTCACGGGATGTGCGCAGTGAAAGAAAATTCATGAGTGCACGTGCATTCATAGTGACGTACATGGAAGAATATGTTGCAACTGGCAATACCGCACGTGCAACTTCACGCGCTACGCCGGCTTCAAGCATTTTCTGGTATGAATCGTATGCAACAACATATGCATCTTTCATTGCCTTAACCGTTATCTCATATTGTTCGGTAGTTCCATCTTCAAATGTGTAAGCACCTGTTTTGCCAACTTGTATCAGCTTTCGTTCTTTTGATGGAACGTAGAAAACAGGCTTGAGTTCGCGGTAGCGTCCGGACTCTTCGTTATAAGAAGCGATTCGGTGGCGCATGAATTCACGGAATACAAAAATAGGGGCAGAGATAAAAAAGGTCATTGATGTGTGTTCAAAAGGTGAGCCGTGACGTTCGCGCGCCAAATAATTGATCAACCCGGCAGAACGTGCAGGATCTTCACCGATCTCATCCATTGATTGCTCGCCAGCAGTTGATACGCGAGCTGCCCAAATAACATCAGCGTCACTGGCGCTGGATTTGATGAGCTCTACAGATACATCGTCTCTATAAATTACGGTCTCAGACATGTCCGCACCTTATCTTTTAACCCCCCTGCTCCTTATGGATATATAGGGCAGAATGTCCGCGTGTCCAGAGTGAACCGCGCCACCGTTACTCAAAGTCTGAGTGTTTCCTTCACTGTTGGCTTGTATGGAACAGCTTTTGGAGCCGCAAGTATCGCCGCGGGATTCTCGCTTCTCCAAACAAGCCTGCTCTCACTTCTTACATTTTCTGGAGCATCACAGTTTGCAATCGTAGGCGTCATGGGTGCAGGTGGTAGCGCCATTTCTGGAATTGCCACTGCTTCGCTGCTCGGAATTCGAAATGGACTCTACGGATTACGAATGGCCCCAATTCTTAAAGTGCGCGGAGTTAAGCGAGTTATTGCGGCGCAAGTAACTATTGATGAATCAACTGGAGTTGCTATAGGACAAGAAGATCTTGGTACTGATGCAATGAAGGCAGGATTTTGGTTAACAGGTTTTGGCGTCTATATCTTTTGGAATTTCTTCACGATACTCGGAGCGCTAGGTGCACAAGCCATGGGAAATCCATCTGCCTGGGGCCTTGATGCTGCGGTGCCAGCTGCATTTCTTGGGCTCGTGTGGCCGCGCCTTCATGGAAAATTTGAAAAAGGTTTAGCTGCGCTTTCGCTCTTGATTGCAGTCGCGCTCTCCCCCTTTATTTCAGCAGGATTGCCAATCATTGCAACCGCGCTTTTAGCTGTCGCATTCGGATGGAAGGCCCACTCATGAGCGCACTCTGGATTGGAGTTATTGGAACTAGTGCATTGGCATTTGCACTCAAGTATTTAGGTCACTCAGTTCCTGAGAAATTCTTAACCAACCCACGTGTACTGAGAATCAATGCTCTGATTCCAATTGCACTTCTAAGCGCACTAGTGGGCGTACAGACAATTACGGATAAAGGTAAGTGGGTTATTGATCAGAGACTTGCAGGCGTTGCTGTGGCATTGATAGCGCTGGCGCTTAAGGCGCCTTACTTTGTAGTTGTTATTTCAGCAGCGGTGACATCTGCTGTGCTCTATCGAATTTAAATTATTCCGAGAGCAGTGAGTTTTGCTTTTAAATCGTTATCTGATGGCTCTGTAAGGTGAGTTCCATCTGAAAATACAATTACCGGAATTGATTTCGCTCCACCATTAATTTCCTGAACTTTTGCTGCTGCAGATTGATCAGCTTCAACATCGATGTGATTAACCTGGACATCTAGCTCTTCGAGAAGTCGCTTTGATCGACGGCAATCTCCGCACCAATCTGCTCCGTACATTATTATATCTGCGTGTGCCATGACTACTCCCTACATAAAGTTTTCAAGGCCGAATGTCAGCCCTGGATGTGAAACAACCTGACGTACGCCAAGAAGTACTCCTGGCATAAAACCTACTCGATCAATTGAATCGTGTCTGATTGAAAGAGTCTCACCGATACCACCAAGTAAAACTTCTTGGTGAGCAACTAATCCACGTAGACGAACCGAATGCACTGGAATGTCACCCACGGTTGCGCCACGGGCACCTTCAAGTGAAGAAGTTGTTGCATCTGGCATTGCACCTAGTCCTGCTTCTCTTCGTGCTGCTGACATCAGGTCTGCAGTGCGTGCTGCAGTTCCTGAAGGAGCATCAACCTTATTCGGGTGATGCAGCTCAATGATTTCTGCTGATTCAAAGTACTTAGCTGCCTTTGTCGCAAACTCCATCATAAGAACAGCACCGATTGCGAAGTTCGGAGCGATGAGAACTCCTGATTTTGAAGATGAAAGAAGTGACTTGATTTTGGCAACTCTGGCATCGTCGAAACCTGTTGTGCCAACGACTGCGCAAATATTGTTCTTAATAAGAAATTCCAGGTTAGCCATTACAGAATCTGGTGTAGTGAAATCAACAACCACCTGCGCGCCAGAAGAAATAAGCGTGTCGAGAGAATCGCCAAGATCTAATTGAGCAACGAGTTCAAGATCAGTTGCTTCGGTGACAGCCTTAACAACTTCAGCTCCCATGCGACCACGTGAACCTAAGACGGCTACTTTGATCATTTTCTTAACACCTTCTCAAATTTAGACTCATTTTTAAATGGACCTACAAGTGCAAGGGTAGGCGTTTTGACCAAGAACTCGCTGGCAATTTCGCGAATGTCTTCG
>JAPLBF010000036.1 GCA_026392825.1 Actinomycetota bacterium | reverse complement strand
TATCAAAATCAAGCATTCCATCAAAGAATTTTCTCGCCACTCATCCAATGGCCGGCAGAGAAGTGGGCGGAGCTGAGTCAGCGCGCGCAGATCTCTTTCAATCTCGGACCTGGGTTTACATACCAAACGATCTTGAGGGTAATCCGATCGATCCGGAACTTCTGGGATATGGGCTTTGGTTGATTAGCGCGCTCGGCGCGATACCAGTAGCGATGCAGGCGGCCGAACACGATCGAGCCGTAGCACTGATTTCCCACTTGCCGCAGATTGTTTCTTCGCTCCTGGCTGGGCAACTCCTTTCGGGGGAGCGCTCAGCGATGGGGCTTTCCGGGGCTGGTCTGCGAGATACAACCAGAATTGCCGCCTCAAATGCGACGCTATGGGATGAGATCTTGGCTTCAAACTCCACTGAGATTGTTCCGCTGTTGTTAAGTCTACAAAACGACCTCGCAGCTCTAATCGAGGCTCTCCAGAGCAACGCCTCAGTCTCTTCATTTATCGAAAAAGGAAATCAAGGACGAGCCTTAATCCCTGGCAAACACGGGGGAGCGGCCCGCGAATACACCTACCTGCCGGTGGTCATTGAAGATAAGCCAGGTCAATTAGCCGCACTTGTCAGCGAATGCGCCAAAGCAAATGTAAATATCGAAGATCTTACGATTGAGCACTCGCCAGGACAGTTCACTGGACTCATCACCCTCGCACTGTCCAAAAATGATGCAGATGTCCTAAGTGCGCATTTAATTGGATCGGGATGGAACGTTCACGCTCCGAGATAGAATAATCGCTGCGTGAATTAAATTTGATGTTCGCAAGCAACGATGGGATGTAAGAAAATGATCGTCGTAGCTATTGATGGCCCAAGCGGCGCGGGTAAATCAAGTACCGCAAAAGCGGTCGCGCAGCGAGCTGGTTGGAATTACTTAGATACTGGTGCACTTTATCGCGCAGTGACTTGGCTTGCCTTGCGTGAAAATGTTGAGAGCGCTCCAGAGATATTAGCCGCGCTGAAACGTTTTCCACTGCGCTTCGTTGCGAACCCCGCTAAACCAGAAATTTTTGTTGGTGATGTTTGTGTAAATGTAGAAATTCGTTCCGAAGATGTAACCAACGCAGTTAGTAGATTCAGCGCTATGCCGGAGCTTCGCGCAGAGTTGTTAAATGTTCAGAGAAAGTTTATTGCAAACGCAGATCGTGGAATTGTTGTTGAAGGTCGAGATATCGGAACCGTTGTTGTTCCTGATGCCGCCTTAAAAATTTACTTACAAGCAGATATTGAAGCGCGTGCTGAACGCAGATCTGCAGAAATAGATGCACCCGCTTCTGATGTAGGTCAATCCCTCGCCGCACGCGATCAAATTGATTCAACGCGCACGGCATCACCTCTTGCAAAAGCACTTGACGCTGTTTTAATTGACTCAACAGATTTAACACTTGAGGAGACCGCTGATTGGGTCTGGGAGTTGCTGAAAGAACGCTCACTACTTGGTTTACCAATTGTTGCAATCTTGGGGCGACCTAACGTAGGTAAATCAACGTTAATTAATCGCTTTATTGGCCGTCGTGAAGCGATTGTTGAAGATACCCCTGGAGTCACTCGCGATCGCGTTCAGTATGAATGCGAATGGGGCGGTCGTAGATTTATTGTTATGGATACCGGCGGATGGGAATCCAAACCGGATGGAATTTCTGTGCAAGTTAGCGCATCTGCAGAACTTGCAATGCAAGAAGCCGATGTTTTAGCTTTTGTCGTCGATGCACACGTCGGCGCGCTAGATGAAGATGATATTTTGGTTCAAGAGTTGCGAAAAGTTAAGAAACCAATGGTTTTGATCGCAAATAAGGTTGATAGCGATGTAGACGAGGCTGATGCTCACGCACTATGGAATTTAGGTTTGGGCGAGCCTCGCTTTGTTTCAGCACTTCACGGACGAGGAAGTGGCGACTTACTTGATTACATAGTTTCGGAAATGCCCGAAGTTGGTGGAGCCCAAACGCAAGATGGATATCGCAAGATTGCGTTAATTGGACGCCCAAATGTTGGTAAATCAAGTTTATTGAATGCACTAGCCGGCGAGAACCGTTCTATCGTTGATGATGTTGCAGGTACAACGCGCGATCCCGTGGATGAGTTAATTGAATTCGGTGGATCGATCTGGCGTTTTATCGACACAGCCGGTTTACGTAAACGCGCTAATCAAGCAAGTGGTACTGATTATTACGCGACCCTTCGTACACAAGCAGCGCTGGAACGTTGCGAGTGCGCAGTAGTTGTGCTCGATGCATCAGAACCAATTTCCGAACAAGATCTTCGCGTCATCACAATGGTTGAAGAAGCCGGTAAAGCAATGGTGATTGTGATGAATAAATGGGATCTAGTGGATGAAGATCGCCGCGATCAACTAGACCGTGAAATTGATCGTCACTTAGATCAGGTTGAATGGGCACAACGAGTAAATGTGGCAGCAAAAACTGGATGGCACAGAGATCGACTCGCACCAGCGTTGCGTACTGCAATAGATAGTTGGGAACGTCGTGTTCCGACCGCCAAGCTCAACTCATTCCTTGGAGCCCTTATCGGCGCGACCCCGCCTCGGTCCGCGGTGGAAAGCAACCAAAGATTTACTACGCTACGCAGGCAGGCATTGCGCCACCGAAATTTGTAATCTTCTCCAGCGGTTGGATCGAAGCTTCATATCGTCGCTTTATCGAACGCCGTCTTCGCGAAGAATTCGGTTTCCCTGGCACGCCAGTTCAAGTAGCGGTTCGAGTCAAAGAGCGCGATTGATGGCTAAGAGCAAACTTCTCAATGTGCCAAATGCCTTAACGGGGCTGCGAGCGTTGGGAATTCCGCTATTTGTCTATCTCGCGCTGGTCTTGGAGGCTGATGGCTGGGCAATTCTGACCCTAGCCGTAGGCGGTGCCACCGATTACTTTGATGGAAAGTTAGCGCGGGCGTGGGGACAAGAGTCTCGCTTTGGGGAGTTGGCTGATCCCGCGATAGACCGTTTATACATTCTGGCAACGCTAATTGTTCTTTATCTTCGTGATGCGATTCCGTTGTGGGTGATTGCTGTCTTGTTGTTAAGAGATCTGACTCTGGCATTCCTAACAATTGCGCTAACCGCGAAGTCTCTACCGCCGCTTAAGGTTACTTACCTTGGTAAGGCCGCCACATTTAATTTGCTGTATGCCTTTCCATTTTTGCTTTTAGCCCTGCATCCAGGATGGTCGGGCACTGCCGCCTACATATTTGGATGGAGCTTTACTTGGTGGGGAGTTGGACTTTATCTTTTCACCGGAGCTTCCTATCTCCGAACTGGGATAGCGGCTATTAGAGTGACACGGTAGATTTCACTTCATAGTCCAGATCGCTGAGGAGTAAGAATGTCGCTAATACCTGATGGCCTGCAATACACAAAAGAGCACGAATGGGTTAGCGAGACATCAACAAATGTTTTTCGTATGGGGATCACGGACTACGCACAAGGCGCACTCGGAGATATCGTTTATGTGCAGCTTCCAAAGGTCGGTGAAAGCGTAATAGCAGATAATGTTTGTGGCGAAGTTGAATCTACTAAGAGCGTCTCTGAAATTTTTGCACCAGTGTCCGGGAAAATTGTTGCGATTAACGATTCTTTGGGGCGGTCACCTGAAACTATCAACTCAGAGCCCTACGGCGCTGGTTGGTTGGCCGAAATCGAAGTAGAAAGCACGCCAGCTGACTTACTATCGCCAGAGCAGTACCGTCAAATCACCGCGTAAATTAACCCGGTTTCAGCGCTAATTTGCATCCGATTATCGCTTGATTTCTTTCCGCTCTCACCCTAATGTCAGCCTCAGGTAGAAGTTGAACCTGTCCAAGACTTGAAAGCGAAGGGGGAGCCGCTATGGAAAATGTTTCACAAAATAGTGAATTAACTAGCACGCTCCACCTCGGTTTGAGATCAGTAGTTGATGCATCCCCCCAAAGCGTGTTAAACGCTCTTTTGTCATCACTCGCCGAAGCGGATAAATCAGCAATTGATGCTGTTTTAAACGGTGGTCCCGATAAAGCGATGGTTGTTGTTCATCGTGGCGCAAATAAGGGAGCTCGTTATTTGATTGCTCAAGAGAGCGCATCTATTGGACGTTCACCTGAGAGTGAGATCTTTCTTGATGATGTGACCGTATCGCGCTCTCACGCTGTGATCGAACGTAGTGGTTCAGGTTTCGCACTTACTGATTTGGGAAGCCTAAATGGCACCTATATCAATAACCAATCTCTTAAGTCATCACCGCTTAACTGCGGCGATGAAATTCAGATTGGAAAGTTTCATCTAATTTTTATATCAGCACGTAAAACCAAATAATTACTAATCAGGGGAGAACTAAATGAGCGTTCCAGCACGCGCGTATCTGAGCATCGGCGAAGTCCTTACCAAGCTGCGAGGAGATTTTTCAGACATCACAATCTCAAAGATCCGCTTCCTTGAGTCAGAGGGATTAATCGAACCGCAACGCACGCCATCTGGATATCGCAAATTTACCGCAGCAGATCTTGATCGCCTTCGCTACGTGCTCTTGCTACAACGCGATCAATATCTTCCACTGCGCGTTATCAAGGAGAATCTTGAAGCGCTAGACCGTGGTCTTGAGCCAGCGGCAAATGGGGGAGTAGCGGCACCTCGTCCGACCCTGGCAACTATCGATGGTGATTCATCGCCGGAATCTTTCGGTGCGATCTCCGATCTACGCCTATCGCGTGAAGAGCTTTTGAAGGCTAGTGGGCTAAAGGATGCGCAATTAGTTGAACTTGAGTCCTTTGGTTTCATCGCACTTCGCGGTCGCCATTACGACAACGATGCCTTGTCTGTCGCGACCGCTGTCGCTGAGATGGCGAGCTTTGGAATTGAAGCAAGACATCTTCGTTCATTTAAATCTGCCGCGGATCGCGAGATCGGATTGATCGAACAGGTAATCACTCCCATTAACCGCCAGAAGAGCGCGGACTCCAAAGCTCGTGCCGAGGAAGTTCAGAAGCAGATCGCATCACTCTCGGTTCGCTTACATGCATCTTTGGTACGCGCCGGTCTAAACCGACCACGCTAATGTCATCAATTAAATTAGGCTTTTCTAAATGATGGTAAATATGGAAGTTGTGGGTGTTCGCATTGAGATGCCCTCCAACCAACCAATCGTCCTTCTAAAGGAAGTCGAGGGATCAAAGTTCCTTCCGATCTGGGTGGGAGCCGTTGAAGCGACAGCGATCGCCTTCGCACAACAAGGAATGGTCGCGCAGCGCCCTTTAACCCATGATCTGATTTCAAATATTCTTGAGGCTGCTGATCTGACAATGACAGCGGTGCAAGTTGTTCAGCTGAAGGACGGCATCTTCTATGCCGAACTCCAGGTACGAACCGATAGCGGCACCGTTCTAAAAATCAGCGCCCGGCCATCTGATGCAATCGCAATCGCACTTCGCACGAAGAGCAATATCCTCGCCGACTCTGATCTGCTAGACGAAGTGGGAATTGATATCCCAGAACGCCTTCTTGGTGATGGCGAGATCGGCCTGGGAACTGGTGGTGAGGGCGGCTCAGATGTAGAACTGGAGCGTTTCAGAGAGTTTTTGGATCAGATAAACCCGGAAGACTTCGCCGGATAGCGCCCCAAAGTCTCACTCTTTACTTGAGGTTTGCCCCGTGTCGGTCGTTGTTCCTGGCCCTATCTCCTCGTAACCTTTGCCCATAAGACAAGCTTTTCGGCAAACTTCCTCAAGAGAATCGAGCAAACGTGACCTCCCCAGTTACGCCAGATCAAGAGAATGAAATCGGCTATCGCGGTGCAACTGCTTGTTCTGCTGCAGGAATTTCTTACCGTCAATTAGATTATTGGGCACGCACTGGCTTGTTAGAACCGAGTATTCGTACTGCAAGTGGTTCCGGAACTGCGCGACTTTACGGTTTCCGCGACATATTAGTTTTAAAAATCGTTAAGCGTTTATTGGATGCTGGAATTTCGCTTCAGAACATTCGTACCGCAGTGACTCATCTTCGCAGTCGCGGTGTTACTGAATTAGAAAGCATCACCTTGATGAGTGATGGGGCGTCAATTTATGAATGTGCTAGCGCAGATGAGATCGTGGATTTACTTCAAGGTGGCCAAGGTGTATTCGGTATTGCCGTAGGTAAAGTTTGGCATGAGGTTGAGGGTTCACTGGCTACGCTGCAGGGTGAAATCAATGGCGAGACAGTACATCCAGCAGGTGTTGAAAGTAACGACGAGCTTTCATTACGTCGAAAGGCGAAAGGCGCCTAATTCACTTATTCTTTCCCCAGTCAATTCTTTAGGGGTCATCGTCCCCTAAAGCAAATCAGGGGAGTGGTGATGAGTTACGAAGGCGAAGAGTTTGTAACTCGACATATAGGCCCATCTTCATCTGATGAGCAGCAGATGCTCCAGGTGCTTGGCTACAGTGATCTTAAAACATTTATAAAAGATGTGGTGCCGGCGAATATTCAAATTGCACAATCGCTGTCGCAAGTATTGGACTCAGCAAAGAGCGAAGTAGCGGTTATCTCCGAGTTGCGCGAAATAGCGTCACAAAATCAAGTTTTCACTTCGCTGATCGGCGGCGGGTATTACGGAACGATCACACCTCCCGTAATCAAAAGAAATGTTTTGGAGAATCCAGCTTGGTACACCGCCTATACGCCATATCAACCTGAAATTTCACAAGGCCGGCTAGAAGCAATCTTTGCTTTTCAAACTGTCATATGTGAGATGACGGCGTTATCACTCTCTAATGCTTCTATGCTCGATGAAGGCACAGCGGCAGCAGAGGCAATGACATTGGCGCGACGCACTTCAAAAACTAGTGATAGCGCTGTCTTCCTAATTGAAGAGCACGTTCACCCCCAGACTAAAGCGGTTGTGAAGACAAGAGCTAAGCCATTGGGAATTGAAGTTGTCGAAGTTGATGCAGGTCACGTGGCCAGAGATGGTTTCGATAGAGAATTTTTCGGCTTGCTTGTGCAATATCCGGATACGACCGGTGAGGTGTGTGATTTCTCTAATGCTTCAGAGTATGCACATTCCAAAGATGCTCTTGTAATTGCTGCTACAGATCTTTTAGCACTTACCTTGTTAACTCCACCAGGGGAGTGGGGCGCCGATATCGCAATAGGTTCTGCACAGCGCTTTGGTGTGCCGATGGGCTTCGGTGGTCCTCACGCTGGTTTTATGGCGGTGCGTGCAGGCTTGGAAAGATCGCTACCTGGACGTTTAGTTGGGCAGAGTATTGATTCACACGGAAATCCAGCATTTCGCTTAGCGCTACAAACTCGTGAGCAACATATTCGTCGAGATAAAGCCACTAGTAATATTTGCACCGCACAAGTTCTGCTGGCAAATATGAGTGCTTTTTATGCGATGTGGCATGGACCTGTTGGTTTACGCGCGATCGCGGAACGCGTTCATAATTATGCTTCTCGTCTTCAAAGTGCCGCTAATTCACGAAATGTTAACGTCTTTGACACGGTAACAATTGACGTAGTCGATGCAGAAGCGATTCATCGATCAGCGATGGAAAATAAGATCAACTTCGGCCGTATATCTGACACTCAGATTCGGGTGGCTTTTGATGAAACCACGACGGATACAACGTTTAAATTGGTCTTGGAAATCCTTGGGTTAAGTGATGCCAAGCCAAAGATTATTTCGGAGGTTTTTTATCGCAGGTCTAGTTACCTAATGCATCCGGTTTTCAACACCTATAAATCTGAAACTTCCATGATGCGCTACTTACGCACATTGGCCGATCGTGATTTAGCGCTAGATCGCACCATGATTCCGCTCGGTTCTTGTACGATGAAATTAAACGCGGCAACCGAAATGGAAGCGGTGACTTGGCCTGAGTTCTCTTCACTGCATCCATTCGCCCCTGCAGATCAGTCAAAGGGTTCACGATTATTGATTGATCAGTTGTCAGAATGGCTAGTCCAAATCACTGGTTATGACGCAGTTTCACTTCAACCAAACGCTGGAAGCCAAGGTGAGTTTGCTGGTCTACTCGCTATTCGCAACTATCACGATTCTCGTGGTGATATGGATAGAAATATATGTCTGATTCCTTCAAGTGCCCACGGTACAAACGCGGCGAGTGCGGTGATGGCTGGAATGAAGGTAATTGTCATCGAGTGCGATGAGGAAGGTAACGTCAGCCTCAATGACCTAAAAGAAAAAATTTCAGAACACTCAAAAACTCTTGCTGCCTTAATGGTTACTTATCCGTCAACTCATGGAGTATTTGAATCGGCGATCTCAGAGATATGCGCGATAGTGCACGATTCGGGTGGGCAGGTGTACGTTGACGGCGCGAATCTCAATGCGCTTGTAGGCACGGCGCAACCAGGAAAATTTGGTGCAGACGTATCTCATTTAAATCTTCATAAAACTTTCTGCATACCTCACGGAGGTGGGGGACCAGGAGTTGGTCCTGTAATTGCTAAAGCGCATCTCGCGCCATTTCTTCCTAATCATCCTATGGACGCTTCCGCAGGACCTGCAACGGGTCCTGGACCAATCTCAGCTGCGCCATTTGGTTCAGCAAGTATTTTGCCAATCTCTTGGGCGTATATTCGTTTAATGGGGGGAGAGGGCTTAACTCATGCGACCGAAGTGGCGATTCTCAACGCGAATTACATGGCTGCACGTCTAAGTTCTTCTTATCCAATCCTATATACCGGTGCAAAAGGTTTAGTCGCGCACGAATGTATCCTGGATGTTCGTGAAATTACTAAGGTTTCAGGCGTTACAGTTGACGACATCGCTAAACGATTAATGGATTTTGGTTTTCACGCACCCACGATGTCATTTCCTGTGGCCGGAACTCTAATGATTGAGCCAACTGAATCTGAAGATATTCTAGAAATGAATCGATTCATTGACGCAATGATTGCAATTCGTTCAGAGATTGATCAGATCATTGATGGTCGCCATAAGGTTGAGGATTCACCTCTGCGACAGGCACCACACACCATAGGAGCGATTGCGGCTACTAAGTGGGATCAGAAATATTCGCGAGAAGATGGAGCTTTCCCAGCGACTAATACTGGTTTGATTCCTGGCGAGTTGATTGGCACCAAGGGCAAATATTGGCCGACCGTTGGTCGTATTGATGGCGCCTTCGGTGACCGTAATTTGGTCTGTTCTTGCCTTCCTATAGAGGCCTACAGCTCCTAGAACAGGCTCATTTCCTGTGGGGCGGACCAATTTGAGGTTACTTAACATAATGTTACTTATCGGCGTTAGGTCTGAGCCTGCGAACTACGCCCCAACGGGTTATCTGAATAAGCGCTTCTATAACAATCGACTTCGTCATCTTCGAGACGCCGTTTATCCGCTCTACAAAGGTAATTGGAACTTCTGTTGCGACTGCACCGGCCAAGTCAGCAGCCATAGCCATTTCAATTTGAAAACAATAACCAGTAGCTTGCATAGTTTTAAGGTTTAAAGCGTTGAGTAACTCGGTGCTATAAATTCTATAACCACCAGTTAAATCGTTTAAATCGATTTTCAATGCAAGTTTCGCGTACTTAGTACCCGTCTTTGACAGCCATTGACGACCCTTTGGCCAATTTAAAACGCGACCACCTGGCATCCAACGTGTACCTAAAGTGATCGATTTTCCTGGCCTGATCGCAGCTATCAGCAAGGGTAAATCCTCGACGCGATGTGAGCCGTCGGCATCCATAGTCACGATGTGTGTATATGAACTATCCGCAAGAACCATTGCGAACCCGGCTCTATAGGCGGCGCCTAGCCCTGCTTTATTTGGCCGGCGTAGAACCTTTACCCAAGAAAGTTGTAAATTGTCGACTAAATCTGCGGTGCCATCTGGTGAATTGTCATCAATTACCAAGACGCTAATTTCATCTTGGCTTGATTTTTTAAATATCTCCAACTTTTTTAATTGGTCAACAATCGTAAATGATTCGTTGTAAGTCGGAATCAAGATCGCGAGGCTCTTCATTTAGAGCTTCGCCTTCGCAAAGTACGATATCCGAGGGCAAGAAAAAAACCGACGATAAGAAATTTAGAAAGCGTGCCATTTTTGTTCGCTGGAGTAACGTGGCTGTTTAAAGCTAACTCACCAACTAGCGATTGCTGAACATTCTCTGGAGTTGACGATATAACTTCCCCGTTACTGTCGATAAATGCAGATATACCGATTGTTGACACACTCAAAACATCTCTTGAATACTCGATAGCGCGAATACGTGTAATTGCGAGTTGTTGTCGACTTTCCGAAGTGCCCGAAAAAGTTGCACTATTAGTCTGGACAATCAGTGCTTCAGAGTTTTGACTCATCTGACCAACAAGTCGGTCGTTGATAATCTCGTAACAAATTATTGGGCCAAGAGAAGATTCGGCAACTTTATGCGTCACCAATTCACTACCTGGCTTGAAATCAACAACTGAGGCGGCGAAAGGAGAAACTAACTCCGCTATAGACCTCAGCGGCATGTATTCACCGAATGGCGTTAAGCCACGCTTTATATAGGTACTAACTGCTCCTAATTCAGGGTCATATAAGACTGAAGCATTGGCAGGTGACCCATCTCGTTTGAGCACGACACCGGCGATCAGCGGCGCTTGTTTTTCAACTGTTAAATTACTTATATCTGAAGCAACGTTCGGGTGTGAATTAGGATCGATATCGATAGCATTTTCGGGCCAGATGATTGCGTCATAATTTTCTGTAGCGTATTTATAAGTTGCATCACGATGCAAATTGAAAACAGCCTGGGCTCGTGAATTGAAATCTAAACCAACACTCGGTGTATTTCCTTGAATCGCTAGGAGTTTTACGGAACCACTCCCCTCTGGATTTGCGGGAAGTAGTGCCAGGAAAATTAAAATCAGCGCAATTTTGATGAAATTTACAAATCTAATTCTTGAGATCAGCGCAGCGAACATCAGAGTAATCGCTGAAAGCGCAAGTACTCCCCCGTAAGGAAGTATCGCAACTCCTGGCGATTCAACCTGGCTAAATGAAATGCGAGTCCAACCAAAACCACCAAATGGAAATACTGAACGCAACTCCTCCATAAGAAGTAAAGCGCCGATCGTTAACCAAATGGATCCCCAGCGTTTAGCTACGACACCGACTGGAATGTAGAAAAGTGCCTGCAGAAACGAAAGCAAGAGCCAAGGCAGCGCTCCGACGTACTTTCCTGACCAATATAGAACGATGGCGTTATAGATGAAGCCGAATGCGAACGCGTGACATAACTGCTTTTTTGATTTAGATAATTTTCGAAGAAGTAAGGAGTAACCAAGAACTCCGAGATACCAGATCCCAATTGGTGCAAAAGATGCACTGGCTAAAAATGCCGAGAGCGCAATCATTACCATTTAAGTGCCGCTATCAATCGATCTACGCTAGCCCCCAGACCATAACGTTCTTTAATTTCATATATTTTTGAGAGATCTGCCGGCGCTTTCGGCATTGCAATATCAAGGGTGGGAAGTGCGACATCTTTTGCGCAATTTACCAACGTTGGTGCAATCTTTAGATAATCCGTGCCGGCAATTATTTTCTTAGCTAACGCTGGAGTCAGCGCCTCATGCGCGTCATGGGCGCCCTGTAAGGCTTCGTCCACATCAGCGAAGTGATTGGCAATTAGAGCCGCACCTTTTTCTCCGATGCCGCGCACTCCCGGTAGTCCATCTGATGGATCACCGCGAAACATTGCAAATAAAGCGTAGCGATCCCCAGGAATGGCGTACTTGCGAGCGACCCAAGCGGTGTCAACCAGGTCATGTTGGGATAAACCTTTAGCTAAGTAAACAACTTTCACATCGCGTTTATCATCAACTAATTGAAAGAGGTCGCGATCGCCAGTGACGATTCGAATCGGGCCCTTCTCTTTAACTGCAAAGGTAGCCATTACATCATCGGCTTCGTAATCGTCTACGCCAACCATTGGAATTCCGAACTCATCTAGTAAATCCAAGAGAATCGGAATCTGCGGCGTTAAAAGATCTGGTTCTTCCTCGCCTTCACCATCTTCTTCTAATCGATTGGCTTTGTAATCTGGAAAGAGTTCTACGCGCCAAGACGGCCGCCAATCCCCCTCAATGCAAGCAACGATCCGTTTTGGCGAATACATTGTTATCAAGCGAGCGGTCATATCTAAATAGCCTCGAATGGCATTAACCGGAGTTCCATCTGGTGCCAACATCGTGTCAGGCATTCCGTAGTAAGCGCGATACCAAAGCGAAGCGCTATCAAGGAGCATTAGTGTCATAAGTCATCAACCATATATGAAACAACGCCACGATCTAAACGCTTTATCGCTTCTCTGCAAACCGGTCGCAGCGTTTCGCTCGCTCCAGCGATTTGCATCAACAGATCCATCAACTGCTTGGTAGAGCGCACAAAATCGCCCACCGACATATCGCTGCCTTTTAAAACATTGGTAAGTGAGTTGCCTTGAGCCCAACGGTAGGAGATATAGGCGAAACCAAAATCTGGTTCCTTTTGGGTCTTTACATCGAAATCATTTTCAATCGCTTCCAACTTAGCCCAGAGTCTGGTTATCTCCGCTAGTGCATTCGCGACGTTTTGGTGCGGCATTTTTGGCGCATAATCTTCACGTGATCTAGATTGAAATATCATTGAGGAAACGACTGAGAGAAGTTCGGGCGCGGATAAAGAATCTAGAATTCCTTCCCGAATAGTTTCAGTTAAAAGCAAATCCGATTCCGCGTATATTTTCGCGAGAATCTGACCCTGAGCAAGTGGCTTCTCCCCCTCGATATAACCCAAGTGCGTTAACACATCACAAATACGATCAAAAGTCTTGGCTATAACGTTTGTTCTATTCTCGACTCGAGCTCGTAAACCATCCGATTCTCGGGCCAGACGCTCGGCTCTCTCCGCAAATCGAGCGTGCGTTTCTCGGTCATTGCAAGAGTGGCAGGCGTGGTTACGCATACTGCGACGAAGATTATCTATTTCACCTTCCATGTGTGAACGCTGGCGGTTATCGAAAGTCTTGCGGCCATCTCGCTTAGAGAGCAACTTCTCAAGTTCTTTCACTTCAGAGCGCAGCGATGCGTATGCCTCAAAATCACCGAGATGACACTTTGCACTTTCAAGCAATTCATCTCGTGCGGATTCATTCTTCTTAATCTGCCGTACCAAACTAACCACTGCACGATCTGCTTGGAACTGAGCAAATGAAGATTCCAGGCTGCCGTGAGCCCGTTCGCGTCCGAAACGAGCTATCAAGTTGATAGCCATGTTGTATGTCGGTGTAAATGGCGGAATCAACTGTGGGTGACCACTGAACAACTGCGTTACCTTCAATATCAATTCCGCGGCGACCGGCTCTCCCAGTTAGTTGGGTGTACTCGCCCGGAGTAATCGGAACGTGCGCTTCACCATTCCACTTCGTCAACTTCTCTAATACAACCGTGCGCGCTGGCATATTTATACCTAAGGCGAGAGTTTCGGTTGCGAAGACAGCTTTTACCAAACCACGTTGAAAGAGATCTTCAATAGCGTTCTTGAAACTTGGTAACAATCCGGCGTGGTGCGCCGCGATTCCTCGTTCAAGGGCGGTGATCCATTCGCGATAGCCGAGAACTTCTAAATCTTCCTCAGGCAGGTTTGCGGTGAATCGCTCGGCGGTTGCTAGAATTTCAGCGCGCTCTTCGGTATTAGTTAACTTCAAACCTGCGGCTAAACACTGTTTTACCGCGGCATCACAGCCCATCCGAGAAAATATAAAGGTAATGGCAGGAAGTAAATTTTCTCGGCTTAACTTCTCAATAATTTCTGCTCTCGAAAGTCGTGACTCTTGCGCTCCCCACTGTTCGCGACGGTTTCTAGGAATACGAACCTTTCGCAGCGCCTCGCGTTCCAGTGCAAGAATTTCTGGATTTATCTTTCCCGGCTGACTGAAAAGATCAATTAAGTTCGAGTTAATTAGAACATGTTGATAGAGCGGAATTGGGCGATGTTCGCTAACAATCACCTCAGTCTCACCGCGGACCTCACCAAGCCATTCGCCAAACTCTTCCGCATTGGATACCGTCGCTGACAGCGAAATCACTTGAACTGACTCCATCAAATGAATTAACACTTCTTCCCACACCGCCCCGCGGAACTTATCGGCTAAGTAGTGAACTTCATCCATGACTACAGATCCGAGATTGACCAGTGTTGTTGAGTTTGCATAGAGCATATTTCTCAGAACTTCAGTGGTCATAACTAAAATATCGGCTTCTGAGTTGATATTCGTATCGCCTGTTAATAGACCGACTTTCTCTTCACCAAAACGTGCCACAAACTCCTGGAACTTTTGATTTGATAAAGCTTTGATGGGCGTTGTGTAAAAACATTTCTTACCGTTGCGCAGCGCCAGAAAGGCGGCAAATTCACCAACAACTGTCTTTCCCGCCCCTGTAGGCGCAGCGACCAGGACTCCGTGTCCACTTTCCACAGCGTGACAGGCCTCTATTTGAAATTCATCAAATGCGAAATCAAACTGGGCTATGAAATCCGAAGTGACTTGATGCTTAGTGCGAGACTTCGCCGCAGCATATTTGGCAGCGGGGGTCGTCATGGGAGCCACGATAGTCCAGCGCCAGCGATACATTCAGCGCGAACTGGAAGGCCGCCGATTCTCTCTCCATCAGCATAGGCAACCGCCTGCGCCTGAAGTGAAACCCGCTTGGTTCGATAGATATCTACTTGTCTGTGTTCAATATGCCTACCGCTAAAGACCGTTGGAAAAACCTTTACGAATTCAATTTTACTTACCGGACGAAGCACCATTACATCAAAGAGACCATCTTTAAGATCGGCATTGGGACAAACTTTCATTCCGCCTCCATAACTACTTCCGTTACCGATAGCGATAAGCATTGCTTCTGTTTCAATAATTTGATTATCTAGCTCGATGACATAGTTAAGGGGCTTGAACTTAGGTAACTCCATCGCAATAGCAACGTTATATTTCATCGGACCTTTCGGCCAATTAAGAGTATTTGCCTTTTCATTGACCACCGAGTCAAAACCAGTTGATAGAACCGCTCCAAACCATTCTGAG
>JAPLBF010000016.1 GCA_026392825.1 Actinomycetota bacterium | reverse complement strand
CCGCAGTCATAATTACTTAACGCACGCAGCGCATAATCCGTAAACAGCAAAGTGAGTGACATCTGTTTTAAAACCGTAATCATCAGCTAAATTCTGTACAAAGTTTGCGGCAGCACCAATTGGCGCGTCTCCAACAGAACCGCAATCGCTGCAAACCAGATGTAGGTGAGTCAGTTCTTCAGCTGCGTGATAAGTCGCTCCGCCGTGACCTAAGTGCGTGTGTTGCACAAGCCCAACATTTTCAAGAGTTTCCAAGTTGCGATAAACGGTAGAAAGATTGATTCCTGGATGAGTTGCGCGGACCTGTTCAGCAACCTCTTCAGGTGTGGCATGGCCGAGTTCGCGCACAGCAGATAAAACAAGTTCGCGTTGTGGCGTTAGGCGCAGACCTTTGTCGCGCAATTCGTGTTTATCAGCCATAGGGCAAGCCTACCTTTAAAGTGAAATTACGAGATCGGCAGGAACGCCCTGCGCAGCGGTGACTTGCTGCTCTACGCGCGCACCCGGGGCTTGAACTACGAGAGTCCAAACACCAGGGGCGGCGAAGAAACGAAATTGTCCTTGCAAATTAGTTGGAAGTTCTGCGGTGAATTCTCCGTCGCGATCTAACAATCGCACATGTGCGTTAGCGACCAGAGTTCCGTTAGGTACTCCGTCGTCTCCGACCTTGAGAACAACGCCTTGAATAATTGTTTGTGTTGTTACGTCAATGCCATCAAGTGATGGACCGCCGGGAGTTGCACCGCAAGTCTTCAACTTATGCGCCTACAGCTACTGGTACGCCAACGAGTGAACCGTATTCAGTCCAAGACCCGTCGTAATTCTTAACGTTGGCAACACCAAGAAGTTCGTGAAGTACAAACCAAGAGAATGCAGAACGTTCTCCGATACGGCAGTACGCGATGGTGTCTTTCGCAAGATCAACACCGGCGCCGACGTAAAGTTCCTTTAACTCTGTATCGGATTTAAATGTGCCATCTTCATTTGCAGCCTTTGACCACGGAATATTTTTCGCAGTTGGAATATGTCCCTTGATCTGACCTTGCTCTTGTGGCAAATGTGCTGGTGCGGCAAGTTCTCCGCTGAATTCAGCCGGTGAGCGCACATCAACAATGTTTAGCGTGCCGATAGCTGCAATTACTTCATCGCGGTATGCGCGAATTGAGTTATCGCGCTCTTTTGCAACATAACGTGTTGCAGTGCGAGTTGGCACTTCGGTTACTAACGCACGAGCATCAAGTTCCCAGCGCTTGCGGCCACCGTCAAGCAAACGAACATCCTGGTGGCCATAAACCTTGAAATACCAGAAGGCGTATGTTGCAAACCAGTTGTTATTGCCACCGTAAAGGATGACAGTTGAGTCATTTGAAATACCTGACTTAGAAAGTAAAGCCTCAAACTTCTCCTTCGAGATTAGATCGCGGATCAGTCCATCTTGCAGGTCATCGCGCCAGTGGAAGGTGATTGCGTTTTCGATATGCCCTTGCTGGTACAAAGTGGTGTCTTCGTCGACCTCCACAATTACGACCTTTGGGTTATTGATATTTTCAGCAACCCAATCGGCGCTTACTAGTGATGTTTCACGTGACATTTGATTCTCCTATTTATTTGGTTGATTTAAAATGGATAAAACGAGTTACTTGGCTGTGCGGACGCGCAAGATGAGCAAATACATCTGGCAACCGAGACAGAAATTAAATGCTGCATTTAAAAACGCTGCGGCAAGTGCGAACCCCACTGCAATTGTGAAGACCCCACCGGCTCCAGTTATAGATGCGATTACGGCGACGAGTGCGAAAACAAGTCCCACCGCTTGTGAAAACTGAGGAGGTCGTACATCTTCCAAAATTGGTTCAGACTTTAACCTTGGCTTAATTAACTTTTTGAAGATCAGTGCATAAGGAGTGAATTGTGGACCGCGAATTGCCCCAATTGCAAAGACGACTGCTTGGAATGCAATTACCCAAAGATTTGATGTGACCAGCGCAGTTGCTAATACAACGGCGGTAATCGCCGCAGACCAACGTGGACCACGTGCATCTATTGAAACTGACATTTTTACTTCCTTCACTTTTCTCGCTTATGGGTTGTGGGATTTAGTTTTTAAAGTTGCAAACTAAGCACAACAGATAGCGCCAGTTAAGCGACCGTAATCAAGCACACGGCGCTTTGTGAAGTAACTGGTTTTGATGCGGAACATGTATAAAGAGTAAAGCCGGCACGATCAATTTGCTACTTGCAAGTCCTTCGCAACTTCGGCAACTCAGTGAATGGCAGCGATTGCAGCCTGTACTTGAGCGCGCTTTGGCGTTCCCATTGCACGGCCAACTTCAACGCCGGCGCTATTTAAGAACAAGGTAGTTGGGGTTGAACGAATATCTAATTTGCGCACTAGTTCCAGATGAGATTCGGCATCGATGTGCGCGTAATGAACATCGGGCATGGTCAGGGCGTGCAAAATGCTGATGAGAATTGCACCATCGTGGCGCGAGATCCGAGCTCGGTACCGACAATTGCAGCGGTTAGTTTCGGCCCATTAACCGTCTTCTTCTTGCGGAATTCCCCACGGGTGCGCTGATACCAGATGCCATAGCCAGTGGCGGCGACCAGCACGATCGCGAGTGGAATGAACGTTTTCACGAAGGTAGTCTAGAGCCCATGGCCAAGGTGTTATTACTGACAAATACCAATGGCGCCAGCGCGGAAGTTCTGCCTTCGCTTGCTCTTCTGCAGCACACAGTAAAAATCTTGCCTGCTGAAGCGAGTGTTCTTATTGATTCACCAGTTATGGATATCGTTTTTGTCGATGCTCGCCGTGATTTACCTGCAGCTAAGAATTTAACTCGCTTACTTACTTCAACAGGAGTTGGCGCACCAGTAATTGCTATCACCACTGAAGGCGGACTTTCTGCAATGAGTGCGGACTGGGGGGTCGATGATGTAATGCTCGACACCGCAGGCCCTGCCGAAGTTGATGCACGCATTCGTATCTCAATCGGTGCACACCTTGCAGCGATCACTGCTGCAGATCCAACCGCTGGTGAAATTCGCACTGGTGATGTTGTCATTGATGAAAGTACATACACTGCAAAAATCAAGGGTCGCTCACTTGATTTAACCTTTAAAGAATTTGAACTTCTAAAGTTTTTGGCACAACATCCTGGCCGAGTGTTTACTCGCGCACAATTGCTGCAAGAAATTTGGGGATATGACTATTTCGGTGGAACTCGCACCGTTGATGTTCACATCCGTCGCCTGCGTTCCAAGCTTGGTCCTGAATTTGAATCAATCATCGGCACAGTTCGCAATGTTGGTTATCGCTTCACCCTTCCAAGCGCTGGCAAAGAGAGCCAACTTTCCGAGCGGGTCTAACCGCAATGCGCCATATTCTCAAGATCCACAGATCACTTACTGATCCGCTTCCAACAACAAAGCGTGAATACACAATCCGCACCTTTGATCCCAAAGAAGATAAAGATCGCTGGTTGGCGTTAAACAATAAGATTTTCAAAAACCATCCTGATCAAGGTAATTGGGCGTTACAAGATTTAGAGAACCGGATGGCTGAGAATTGGTTTGATCCAGCAGGTTTCTTTCTTGCGACTATAGGCGATGAAATCGTTGGTTTTGTTTGGACCAAGATTCATCAAGATTTTGTAAACCAAGAGCCCGTTGGCGAGTTATATGTTGTTGGAGTCGATCCCGATCACGCCCATCAAGGTATTGGCCGCGCGGTATCCGTTGCAGCGATTAATTACCTGGTTGCTAAAGGACTAAAGCACTCAATGCTTTATGTTGATGCCGATAACGAGAATGGCTTGGCGCTCTACACGAGTTTAGGTTTCAACTAAGAGTTATCAGGCTCTTGGGTGGGGGTAGTACTATCTACAATTATGAAGTCGAATCCATCCAGTAACAATGATGTGAATATCGACGCAATTGCTAAAGAGGCAAACGTAAGTCCGGCGACCGTGTCGCGAGTATTAAACGGAACGGTGAAAGTCTCAGCGGCGCGTGAAAAGGCTGTGCGCAAAGCCATTGCGAAATTTAACTACACCCCAAATGCATCAGCTAGACATTTAGCTGGCGGCCGCAGCGGCTTGATCGCCTTATTAATGGAAGAATCAAATGAAGAGTTTTTCTATAATCCTTTTTGGAGCCAAGTAGTTCAAGGTTTCTCTACGACAATTTCCAACGCAGGTGCACTCCCACTTTTATTGGTTAGACCAAGATCCGGAACTGATAATTCCGTTTTTGCTACCTTGCTTAAAGGCAAGATAGATGCGCTGGCGGTTTTAAGTTGGCACGCCGCTACAACCGATCTTGCAAAGAAATTGGATCCGAAGATTCCCACGATAGTTGTAGGCGACTTTGGAAATTCAATTAACTCGAGTCGAGTAGATGTAGATAACGTGAAGGGTGGTTTTTTGGCCACCGAGCATTTAATTTCAAGGGGCTGTAAGAATATTTTGGCGCTAACGGGTGATCTAAAATTGCAATCAGGACGTGATCGCTTAGACGGCTATAAAAAAGCTCTAGCAGATGCGGGATATAAAGTTCGCGAAGAGATGATTTTGCAAGGTGATTACACCGGCGCCACAGCGAGAGAATTAATCACTAAAGCCCTTAAAAAGGAAATCCAGTTCGATGGAGTGTTTGCCGCAAATGATTTATCTGCCATCAGTGCAATGGATGTTTTAAGGGAAGATGCGATAAAGGTTCCAGAACAAGTAAAGATTGTTGGATTTGATGATTCGCCAATTGCAAGCAGTAGCAACCCGTCTATAACGACTATTAGGCAACCGATTCGCGAATTAGGTGCCGAAGTTGCACTTAGCTTGTTGGCGATATTAGATGGCGAAGAAGTCGCAGATAAATTATTGGATGTTGAATTGATCGTTAGGGAATCAACAACTGCTATATAGCTGAGTTAGCGGCAATAATCTCTTTATATTTATGAAAGCTCATCTTTGGAGTGCGCTCTAAGGTATCGAAATCTACGTAAACAATTCCGAAGCGTTTTGCATATCCTTCTGCCCATTCAAAGTTATCAAGTAGAGACCAGGCAAAATATCCCTTCACGGGTACGCCCTCAGAAACCGCTTTTTGTAGTGATTGCAGATGTGAAACGATATAGGCAGTTCTTTTAAGATCGTCTACTTTTCCATTGATCTTTTCATCGTCATATCCTGCGCCATTTTCGGTAATAACTAAATAAGGTATTTGTGGCCAATCTTTGTGAACGCGCTTAACCAGATTTCCTAAACCTTCAGGTGTTACAACCCAACCCAACGCTGTTAAATCGTTTGCTAAATGGGCTGGCGCGGAGGAATCAACGCGCTGTGGGAACGGCATAAAACCACCTTCAATGGCCGGTTTATCTTCAGGCCTTGGAGAGCGGACAAATCCATCGCAATAGTAATTAATACCTAGGAAGTCAGTCTCTACCTTTAATAAGGCTTCATCGCCCGGCAGGATGACTCCATTAATTCTTTCACCGTAGGTAGCCAGTAGCGTTTTTGGGTAGGTACCAGTTGTAAAGGCTTCAATCCACCAACGATTTAAATTTGCATCGTTTAACTCTGCAAAATCAACAACTTCTTTATTATCAGGAGATTCATTATGAATATTGTTCATATTTACCGTCAAGCCAACGATTGCGCTTGGTGATTCTTTTTTGATCGCTTTGAGGCCAGCAGAGTGTGCCAGTGCGGTGTAGTGGCTAGCTTTGATTGCTAAATTAAAATCTTTCTTTCCCGGTGCATGTACTCCATTTGAATAACCAAGCCATGAAATACACCAAGGCTCATTCAAAGTAATCCAGTTACTTACTCGATCTCCAAATGCTTTAGCGCACGCTTGAGCGTATTGCTCAAAAGACTTTACGATATCTCTATTTGCCCAGCCACCTTTATCTTCCAAAGCCTGCGGAAGATCCCAGTGATACAAAGTGACCATTGGTTCGATACCGGCGGCAATGAGGGCGTTAATTAGCCTGTTGTAGAAATCAAAACCTTTTTCTTCCCGAGTTAAGTCACCGTTTGGAAAAAGACGTGGCCAGGCAATTGAAAATCTATAAGCCTTTACGCCTAACTTTTTTAAAATCTCGATATCTTGCTCAAACAGGTTGTAATGATCACAAGCTACGTCGCCAGTATCTCCATTAACGACTTTCCCTGGAGTTTTTGAGAATGTATCCCAGATGCTTGGGCCACGACCATCTGTATCAAATGCACCTTCAATTTGATAACTAGAGGTGGCTGTTCCCCACGTAAAATCCTTGGGAAAAGCAGAGGTCATTTTCGTATTCCAATCTCATAGCTGTACTTCTATTCGCCTCAATAACCGCATATTTGAGTGTATGAAAGCGCTTTCAGATTTGATACTCTAACATAACCAAACCCCATTCGCTAGGAGCAATTAATGAGTCCAGATCCACAGAAGTTACTTTTGTGGTCTGAAGAATTTGCCGATCACTTAGATGGCAAGCTTCCTGCCGATACTTGGAACTTCGATATCGGTGACGGAGCAAGTGCAGGGCTCATCGGTTGGGGAAATAACGAACTTGAGTACTACACCACCGAATCGATAAAGATCGAGGGCAATTTAACAATCACTGCCCAGAAAGAACCCGTCAATTCTTTGCTTCAATGTTATTACGGACCCGCACTCTGGACGAGCGGCAAGATACATACTGCTGGAAAAGTTGGGTTTAAATTCGGCCGCATTGAAATCCAAGCAAAGCTACCTAGCGGAATTGGAACTTGGCCCGCGCTTTGGTTACTTGGGGCAGATCTTTTAGATGGCGTTGCGTGGCCACACTGTGGCGAGATAGATATTCTAGAAAATACTGGAGCGCATCCATTTCAAGTACAAGGAACGATCCACGGCGACGGGTATTTTGGGGAAGCGGGCCTTCAATCTCCAACTCCACTTTCTGAAGACTTTCACAACTATGCAATATCTTGGAATGAAGAATCTATTGAGTGGTTCTTTGACGGGAATAGTTATAACAAAATTACTAAATCATCTGTTGAGGAAACGGGTAAACCTTGGCCATTTAGCCAGGAATTTTACTTGATAATGAATTTAGCAATCGGCGGCTGGTTTGCCGGTGAAGTAGATCCGAATTTAGAAAAGGCTACCCTTGAAATTGAATCAATTAAATACTTTTCAATCGATGGTGTTGGCGAATTAATCCTTCACGAATGAATAATCACTTCACCGAGCCCATTAATCGTTGAGAATCTGATCCAATCAAAGCTCATTCGCGCCTGTTTTAAATCAGATTTGATCGGTCCGCCAAGGTTTCCGCCCATAGCCAAGTTCATTATTAAATAGAACTCGTGATCAAAGACCCAGTCACGATCTACCTTCTGTTGGCTTCCAAATAGAACTCCATCTACATACCAATCGATTTGATCTGGAAACCAATCGATTGCGTAGGTGTGGTACTCATCAGCAAAGCCATTTGGCATAGCCACAGTTTGCCCGCGTCCGCCAAAACCTCCTGATAACAAACCATGGAGATATCCATAATTCAGCAATGGGTCTTTACCGACAAGCTCGGTCACATCAATTTCCCCACACCAAGGCCAACGTCGCTCATCTATATCAGCGCCAAGCATCCAGAACGCTCCCCAAGTGCCAGCACCGACAGGCCCTTTAATTCGCGCTTCCATCCGCCCATATTTAAATCCAACTTTTCCTTTAGTGATGTACTTAGAACTAATCCATTCGCAAGGCGTTTTGTAGTAGCAGTTATATTCATTTGCACCGGTAGTCGTTGCATCAATATGCAGTTTTCCATCAGAATCAATTTTTGCAAGTGATGGAATGTAATACTGGCGTTCTCTATTTCCCCAACCAGCTCCTGCCGCGGTTTTTGTGCCATCACCATTTTCTGACGACCATATCTTTGGGTCTGGCGCAGAACCTTCGCTGAGATTGAATTCTTCCTGCCAAGCTTGCACATAATTTCTTTTAACAATTGGCACTTCAATTACATTAGAGTTTGCACTATTTTCCTTAAAACCTTTAAATGAATATTTAGCACTTAAGTAAAGTTCTAGCCCTTGATCACCTGTTGCAGGGTTATATGTTACAGATTTCGCCCCTGCTATATCGATTGAGCCTTTGTACCACTGGTAAGAAACCTTTGATCCTTTAGGAGATACCGACCCTTGATCGTTGATTTTAAAGGTATTTGTGGCCTGAGAAAAAGAAACAACTGGATTTACATTGACGATGACCTGCCCAATTTTGGCCACGACCGAGGCCGCATTTTTCCCGCCGGCAGACTCTTTAAATTGAATGCTCTGGTTTTTTTGTTTAACTGAAGCTTTGAAAGTTAATTTATTCGCACCCGAGATAACTTTTCCGTTAACGAGCCATTGGTATGTAGATTTACTTGGGGTCGACCACTTGGCTGGTGTGGCAATGAAACTGACTCCGGAATTGTCGGCATAATTAATTGCAGGCGATTTCAGCAGGTCACTAGAAAGTGCGGGTGAGGTCCCTAAGGAGAGAGCTAGCGACGCCAACGACAGCGCTAAAAGACTCCTCAGGGATTTCGCAAACACTTCTTCCTCTTTATTTAACGGTCACTTTTGAGGTGTAACTTTTTCCATCAATTTTGACTGTAACAGTTTTAGCCCCCGCTGTAACCGGAACATTTACAACCTGCATCGCCGAATTGATTTTGACAGTTGAATTCTTCGCTCCAGTGACAGACACTGATGCAGATTTACCCGCTGCGCCAGCGATCGCGACCGCGAGTGAGAACTTAGCGCCAGATTTAGTAACAGAGGTGCTAATTCCTCGGTAGTAATGGAATTCAACACCTTCGGCAATAGTCGGAGTAGTTCCTACTATTGAAGGTGAAAGCGTTGCGAATGCTGAACTTACAGTTGGCATCGCTGCGGTAGCTGAAATTGGCGCTGCATTAGGTTTTGTATCTGTATTTTTCAAAGTAAATGCGGCAAATCCAAAAGCATCGGTGGTCGCAGTTAGGGTGGACTTTCCACCATTTACGCTCAGCGTCACCACTTTATTTGGCACTGCCGTCTTCCCATCGTCACCAGTTACCTTATAAACAACCACGAGATCTCCGCCAATAGGTGCATAGGCTTGTTTTGCTTTGCTAGATGCGTTGATCACAGAATTGCTTGCGTCTAGTTTTGGTGTGACCAGAGTGATTGATGGGCTTGCTGCTGGAACAACGATTGGAGCTTTAGGCGTAAAGTAGTGAAATTCACTAATCACTGAGTGATCGGCAGGTTCGCTATTAACTTCAGGGAGCATCTGTGAATGAAGTCTGTCCAACTTATCTTCGCTGAAGATTGGGATAGATGTATACGAATCTGGTTGTGGCTCACCCAGAGAAACATCATCGAGACTCTTTAGTGCAAAAGTGACATTTCCAAATGCATCAGTCAGATGAATTACATTCGCTTGATCAAATGGCGGACGATCGATTCCTTTTGTTTTTACGCCATCGACTTCAACAATTGATTGTGCCTCGCTGTAACCCTTATTTATTCGAAGATTGACACGAGTAAATGGTAAAGGTTTTCCATCTTTATCTTTGACGTTGTAGGTCAAGTTAATAGTTGAACCGACTGGAGCAAAAGAGACTTGGAATACTAAACCTTTACCAAACCAACCTTTGGCCACCCAACCATCGGCTATCTGTTGGTTTGATCGAGCATCAGAAGTATTCGTCTGATCTAAAACTGGAGACTGCAGCGTAATTACCGCATCTCTAGGACCACCTGTAGCCGCAGAAGCAGAATTGAGAGTAAGCGGCGCAAGAATCGTTGCGATTGAAAGAGCAACTCCAAGAGTTGTGCGGGATTTAAACATTACTGTGCCTTTCTTTCGTGAATTAGTGTTTGAGTAACTCATCAACCTTTTACCGCTCCATCCATTACACCACTTACCAGGCGGCGACCGACGAAGATAAAGAGAATCAATAGAGGCGCTGTAGCTAAGAATGCTCCACCCATTTGTAACGCGTAATCCAAGCCATAAAGGGGTTTTAACTGCGTTAACGCAACTTGCAAGGTGAATTTTTCTGGTGACTGCAGAACAATAGTTGGCCACAAATAATCGTTCCAAGCAGCCAAGAAAGCGAACAATCCAAGAACAAAGGAACTTTGGCGAATGCTTGGGAGAACGATATTCCAGAAGATGCGAGGGACAGATGCACCATCGATGCTTGCCGCTTCTAATATTTCATTTGGGATTTGTGCATCAATAATCTGTCTCATCCAGAAAACACCAAAGGCTGTTACTAGAGCTGGAACAATTAGTGCGTAAAGCGTATTTACCAAATGTAACTTCCCGGCCATTATAAATAATGGAACTATTCCGAGCTGGCTTGGAAGCATCATTGTTGCAATTACAAAGAGAATAGCAAACCGGCGGCCTTTGAAATCCAACTTTGCAAAAGCAAAGCCGGCGATGGCTGAGAAAATGACTTGGGCTACTGCAATAGCGATACCCACAACAAAAGTGTTGGTAAGGGCTTGTACGAAATATACGCCTTCGGTGGTAAGGACTTTATTGGCGACTTCAAAGAAACGTGGTCCAGGAACTAATGACGGAGGAGTCTTTGAAATCTCAGCATCTGTGTTCGAAGCAACCACAAACATCCAGTAGAAAGGGAAAATTGATAGAAAGGTAACTAAGAGCAGCATGACGTAATGTAACTTTGGAGTTTTCTGCCACTTCGGAACTTTGCGTCTCATTATTTTCCCTCACCCAAGATTTTACGAGTAATGAAGAAATTAATTAGAGAAATTATTAAAACAATTACTGTGATCGCAATTCCGATAGCCGCCGCGTATCCATACTTGTTATTCAAAAATGCTTGGTTATATAGGAAGAGCGTCAAGGTTAAGAACTGCTTGCTAGACCCACCATCGGCAGCGAGTTGTTGAGGTTCAGCAAATACCTGCAGCCCGCCGATAGTTCCAACGATAAGTACGAAGGTGATTGTATTTTTCAGCGATGGCAGGGTCACATAGATAAATTGCTGCCACTTTGTGGCTCCATCACATGAAGCCGATTCATATAATTCATCAGGAATAGCCAACATAGAGGCTAAGAAAATCAAGGTGTTGTAGCCGACCCA
>JAPLBF010000024.1 GCA_026392825.1 Actinomycetota bacterium | reverse complement strand
GAAATAAGGGGCTGAACAATGGCAAGTAAGAAGGGTGTCTCCTCGACACGTAACGGTCGCGATTCAAATCCACAGTACCTGGGCATCAAGCGCTTCGGTGGACAAGAAGTAAATGCTGGCGAGATTTTGGTACGTCAGCGCGGTACACATTTTCACCCAGGCAAGAACGTTGGTCGCGGTAAGGATGACACTTTGTTTGCACTTGCTGCAGGCGCTGTTGAATTCGGTCGCGCTCGCGGACGCCGTGTAGTGAATGTGGTTCCGGTAGCTTAATTTAGGTTTCTCAAAAAGAGCGAGCCGCGTCCGTGGCTCGCTCTTTTTATTTCATTAACAGTTTTCGGAAAGGAGCGTTAAGAGATGACAACATTTATCGATCGCGTAACGCTCTATGCTTCTGCCGGAAAGGGCGGCGACGGTTGTGTCTCTGTTAAGCGCGAGAAATTTAAACCGCTGGGCGGCCCAGATGGTGGCAACGGTGGTCGCGGTGGCGACATTATTCTTATCGTTGATCCCAGCGTTACTACGCTTCTAGATTTCCATCACTCACCACATCGCAAGGCAACATCAGGTTCTCAAGGCTATGGCGATCGTAAAGATGGTACATACGGCGAAGATTTAATTCTGCCTGTTCCAAATGGCACGGTTGTGTTCGACGCAAAAGGCAACCAACTCGCAGATTTGATTGGTACCGGCACAACGTTTCTTGCAGCACAGGGCGGACATGGCGGGCTCGGCAATTTAGCTCTCTCATCTTCTAAGCGCCGTGCACCAGGTTTCGCACTCCTTGGTGAACCAGGCGAAGAACGCACTCTTTACTTAGAACTTAAATCTGTCGCTGATATTGCACTCGTTGGATATCCAAGTGCAGGTAAGTCATCACTGATCGCAGCGATTTCTGCGGCTCGTCCTAAGATCGCAGATTATCCATTCACAACTTTGGTTCCTAACTTGGGCGTTGTTCAAGCAGGAGAAACTCGCTTCACAGTTGCCGACGTGCCAGGTTTAATTCCAGGTGCATCACAAGGTAAGGGCCTGGGCCTCGAATTTTTACGTCACGTGGAACGATGCGTGGCTTTAGTTCACGTACTTGATTGCGGAACCTTAGAAACCGATCGTGATCCAGTCAGTGATTTAGAAATTATCGAAGCTGAGTTAGCTATATACGGTGGCCTAGAAGATCGCGTTCGTATCGTCGCTCTAAATAAAATTGACTTACCTGATGGTCGAGCTATGGCGGATATGGTTGCACAAACTCTGCGCGATAAGGGCTATGAGGTTTACCCAGTGTCGGCTGCCAGCCGCGAAGGCCTGCAAGAACTTCTTTATGCGATGGCGCGACTAGTTCAGAAAGAGCGTGCTGCTGCAGTAACCGAAGAGCGCACACGAATCATCTTGCGCCCAACAGCGGTAGATGACTCTGGATACACAGTGCAAGCAAATGCCGATGGCTCCTTTAGCGTGCGAGGACAGAAAGTTGTTCGTTGGGTACGTCAAACAAACTTTAAGAACGCTGAAGCGATTGGTTATCTTGCAGATCGCCTGGCACAACTCGGCGTTGAGAAAGAGCTATTTAAAAAGGGAGCCGTTGCCGGAAGTGAAGTACGAATCGGCTCCGGCGATAATGAAGTTGTTTTCGAATGGGAGCCAACTATTGAAGCTGGCGCGGAACAATTAGCTGGTCACTTGCATCGCCGTGGTGAGGATTCTCGCCTAGAAGGCGCCTGGGTAGTAGAAGAAAAAGTTGTCGATCAACTATCTGACGATGAAATTGCGCAACAATGGGAGTACAACGTGGAGGACCCAAAAACTCCACGCCTCATCGAGCCAACTCCAAGCGAGGATAAGTAAATGAGCCGCAACGCAGTCACCACAGCAAAACGCGTTGTAATCAAAATCGGCTCATCTTCACTAACTGGTACTGCAGGATCAAAGTTAGATTCCGAGTCAGTATCAAAGATTGTTGATTTAGTCGCTTCACTTCGCGCGCGAGGAGCAGAAGTTCTTTTAGTTTCATCGGGCGCAATCGCCGCGGGCTTAGCGCCACTTGGTTTAAGTGCGCGCCCAAAGGATCTTGCAACGCAACAAGCCGCCGCCTCAGTCGGACAAGGTTTACTCATTGCCAAATACAACGATAATTTCTCGCGTCATAATTTAGTTTCTTCGCAAGTTCTTCTTACAACCGAAGATGTAGTCCGTCGCTCGCACTATCAAAATGCGCAGCAGACTCTCAACAAATTACTCTCACTTGGGGTTGTTCCAATTATCAATGAGAACGATACGGTGGGAACGCAAGAGATTCGCTTTGGTGATAATGATCGCCTAGCAGCGCTAGTTTCACTTTTAGTTAAGGCGGATTTATTAGTTTTAATCTCAGATGTAGATGCTCTTTATGATGCGCCACCTTCACAATCTGGCGCAAAAGCTATTCATTTTGTCGATCGAATTAGCGAGATAGAAAATATAGAAATCGGTGGAGCTGGCTCATCTGGCGTAGGTAGCGGGGGAATGGTCACCAAGATCGAAGCAGCCCGAATTTCAACCAGTTCAGGTATTCCTATGTTGCTCACTTCATTAGCAAAGTCAGCCGCTGCCCTATTGGGCGAAGAAACCGGAACTTTTTTCGCGGAACACGGCACACGTTCAAATTCACGATTGTTATGGCTAGCGCATGCTTCAACTCCACGTGGCCGTTTGATTCTTGATGCCGGAGCAGTCACCGCAATTCAGGAGCGTGGAGTTTCACTCCTTCCTGCTGGAGTTACCTCAGTAGAAGGTGAATTTATTTCTGGTGACACCGTAGAACTAGTCGGCGCAGATAACAAAGTTATCGCCCGCGGTCTTGTGGCTTTTGATTCAGATGAAATTCCGCAAATGCTGGGTCGCTCTACTAAAGAGCTTGCCACTTCATTGGGTGCGGAATTTGAGCGCGAACTAGTTCATCGCGATGATTTGGTGCTTCTCTAACTCTTCTTCGCAGCAACTTCACGCAACACAGAAGCGATTTTATCGCTGGTACCATCCGCGCTGGTTGGCATATCGCTTAACTTAACAATGACCGTATCGTGAAGCGCATCTTGATAAATGTATTGACCGTGTAGCCCCATCATTAAATTAATTCCCTGATAGGGATGCCACATCTGCGCTGCATATCCCCAGCCATAATCAAGATTCACTACGGGATTGGAAAGTCGCGCCTTCCAGGAAGTACTAGCTATTGCGGGTACTCCACTCATCAACGCCTGACCAACGCGTGCGTAATCTCGTGCTGTTGCGTTAAAGCAACAGAAGGCCTTTTCGTGGCCGCCAACTTTATCTACGTTCCAAGTTGCATCGTATTCTGCGCCAACCTTTTTCCAGATTCGTTCGCTGTATTCATCGGCTAATTTATTTCCAGTTACCTTTTGAATAATCAAACCAAGTAGTTCAGTGTTAACACTTCGATACTCGGGATATGTACCTGGTTCCTCCCTCATTTTACGATTATTTTTTATAAAGAAATTCATATCCGTGGTCGCATACATTTGCGCGATAGCAACGCCCCAGCCAGAAGGCCCCGATGGGTAGTTATCAGAAACTCCGATACCGGAATTCATATCTAACAAATTCTTAATTGTCACCTTGTCAAAGGAAGATTCGGCTTTAAATTCTGGCAGGATTGAAACGAAGGTATCTGATTCTTTGATCTTGCCCTCATCAATTAGTTGACCAATCACCAGCGAAGTCATCGTCTTAGCAACCGAATATGAAGGAAGCACCGTTGATTCGGTTTTTCCATTAAAGTATTTTTCGTAAGTAATCTTTCCGCCTCGGATGATCAGAAAAGCATTTGTCTGAGTGGCTTTCATAAATTCATCGAAAGAAATCTTCGCACCGTTCCACGTGACCTCATCGATAACTTCTGGCTTGCCCATTTGCCAAGCGGATGCCTCAGCAGGTTCAGCCGAAATTACGTGAAAGGGCATTAGATCAGGTGTCTTGGAAGCAGGCGCAAGTCCTAACTTGATCGCTGCAATCGGCTCTGGATATCTAATGGCCTTAGTCAGACCAAATAAGGCTATGTATAGGACAAGGAGAACCACTGCAATTCTGCGAAATAATTTGAACACAACGAAAGGGTAACTCCCGCTAGGCTTAAACCTATGGATGCGGTCGCAATAGTTTCAGAGTTGGCACTCAAAGCGCGCACGGCTGCCCGCACTCTATCTACAGCTACTGGCGTTGAACGTAAAGAAGCTCTATATAAAATCGCCGATGCTATCGAATCGCGCAGTGCAGAAATTTTGAAGGCTAATGCTGAAGATATTGCGCGAGCACAAGCCGAAGATATGCACCCACAAATGCAAGATCGGTTACTTCTTAATGATTCTCGTGTGGCTGGAATTGCAAATGGAGCGCGCTTAGTCGCTGACTTGCCAGATCCTCTGGGGCAAGTGCTTCGCCACTCAACCCTGCCTAATGGATTGGATCTAAAGCAGATCTCAGTTCCATTCGGCGTGATCGGGATGGTTTATGAAGCACGCCCTAATGTGACAGTAGATGCAGCAGTTATCTTGTTGATGTCCGGCAATGCAGCCTTATTACGTGGATCTTCAACTGCTGCCGCCAGCAATCAGGTTCTTGTGACTGTTATGCGTGATGCCCTTGCAGGTACAAAGATTTCTCCAGAAGTGATTCAACTTGTGCCATCAGATGACCGCGCCACGGTTAAGGCGCTACTTAACGCGCGCGGCAAAGTTGATTTAGTAATTCCACGCGGAAGTGCCGCTTTAATTCGGATGGTGGTAGATGAGTCAACTGTGCCGACCATTGAAACAGGCGCTGGGGTGTGTCACGTTTATGTAGATGAATTCGCTGATATTGAAAAAGCACTGCCAATTCTGATTAACTCGAAAACCCATCGCCCTAGTGTTTGCAACGCAGCAGAAACTCTGCTGGTACATCGCGCAATCGCCCCTACCTTTTTGCCAATGGCACTTAAGGCGCTCTCTGATGCTGGAGTTATTCTGCATGCAGATTCAACTGCACAGAAAGTTGCTGAAAAGTTTGGAATCACAGCCACCGCTGCAACCGAAGAGAATTGGTCTACTGAGTACGGAATTCTTGAGATGAATGTTGGTGTTGTCGATTCAGTAGATGCAGCAGCCGATCACATTGCAAAGTACGGAACAAATCACACCGAAGCCATTGTCACCGAAAATAAAGCCAACGCTGATCGTTTCATCGCGCTCTCTGATTGCGCCGCCGTAATGGTAAATACATCAACTAGATTCACCGACGGTGAACAGATGGGCTTCGGAGCGGAAATTGGGATTTCAAATCAAAAGCTGCATGCCCGTGGACCTATGGGGTTGGAAGCGATGACAACTACTACTTGGATCGTCACTGGTGACGGTCAAATTCGCAACTAACCAACTTTCTCATTAAACTCAGGAGCATTATGAGCAGCCTTTCGCGTGATGAAGTAGCCAAACTGGCCGCGCTGGCTCGCATTGAAATGAGTGAAGCCGAACTCGTAAGCCTTTCATCACAGTTTGGCAGCATTCTTGATGCGGTTGCTAGAGTCCAAGAGCTAAATCTGGATGGCGTAAAGGCGACTTCACATCCGCAACCGCTTGAAAATATCTTTAGAGAAGATGTAGTTCTGCCAAGTCTGACTCCAGATCAAGCGTTATCGGGTGCGCCTGCGCAGGAAGATCAGCGTTTCCGAGTTCCACAAATTTTAGGTGAAGCAGAATGATCAAAAATACTGCTGCACAAATGTCATCTGCCCTGGAAAAGGGTGAAACTACTTCAGTTGAATTAACAAAAATCCATTTAGATCGCATTGCAGATGTTGATCAAAAAGTTAAGGCATTTTTACATGTCGATGGAGAAAGTGCTTTAAAGCAGGCAGCTGCTGTTGATGCGGATCGGGCAAGCGGGAAGAAGCTCGGTCCGCTTGCTGGAATTCCGCTTGCGCTTAAAGATGTACTTGCTCAAGAAGGAGTTCCGACAACTGCAGGATCCAAGATTTTGCAAGGCTGGAAGCCGCCTTATGACTCAACTGTTGTAGCAAAGTTGAAAGCAGCTGGCGTTGTAATTTTAGGCAAGACAAATATGGATGAATTTGCGATGGGTTCGTCAACTGAAAATTCTGGTTATGGCCCAACCTTTAATCCTTGGGATTTAACGCGCACACCTGGTGGATCAAGTGGTGGCTCTGCGGCGGCAGTGAGCGCTTTCGAAGCGCCCCTTGCAATCGGATCAGATACTGGCGGTTCTATTCGCCAACCTGCTGCACTTACAGGAATTGTCGGCGTTCGCCCAACTTATGGCGCAGTTTCTCGTTACGGGTTGATTGCTTACTCATCTAGTTTGGATCAAGCAGGACCATTTGGTCGCACCGTTCTAGATACCGCGATGTTGCATGCAGTTATTGCTGGCCACGATCCTAAAGATGCGACAAGCATTAATGCACCGGTGCCAGCAGTTGTTGCCGCTGCAAAATCAGGTGATGTTAAAGGTTTAAAGATCGGCGTCATAAAGCAATTACAAGGCGATGGTTATCAAACAGGAGTACAGGCGCGCTTTAGTGAATCTTTAGATATTTTGGCGTCGCTAGGTGCGCAAATAGTGCAGGTAGATTGCCCAAGTTTTGAGTACGCACTTGCTGCATATTATTTAATTGCACCTTCTGAATGCTCATCCAACCTAGCGCGCTTTGATGCCATGCGCTACGGACTTCGCACCGGTGAGGTTGATGGAGCATCAGCAGAAACAGTTATGAATGCAACGCGTGAAGCAGGATTTGGCCGCGAAGTTAAGCGACGAATTATTCTCGGAACCTATGCACTTTCATCTGGTTATTACGATGCTTATTACGGAAGTGCACAGAAGATTCGCACTCTGATCATTGAAGATTACAAGAAAGCATTTACTCAGGCCGATGTGTTGGTATCTCCAACATCTCCGATCACCGCATTTAAGATCGGTGAGAAGTCCGAAGATCCAATTGCAATGTACCTAGCCGATGTTGCAACAATTCCAGTTAACTTAGCTGGCATATGCGGAATGAGTTTGCCTGCAGGCCTCGCAGATGAAGATAACCTGCCAGTTGGTTTCCAGATTATGGCTCCAGCGATGCAGGATCAACGCCTGTATCAAGTTGGTGCAGCACTTGAAGCAGCGCTTGTTTCTAAATGGGGCGGACATTTAATTTCAAAAGCACCAGCTTTGGGAGGTGCCAGATAATGGCGCTTTCATACGATGATGTAATTGCAAAGTACGAACCGGTACTGGGACTAGAAGTTCACGTTGAGTTAAATACTGAATCCAAGATGTTCTGTTCTTGCAGCACAACATTCGGGGGAGAGCCAAATACTCAAACCTGCCCGGTCTGCCTGGCACTTCCTGGTGCCCTGCCAGTTGTAAATGCCCAGGCAATTGAGTCAACAATAAAGATTGGCTTAGCTCTGAACTGCCAGATTGCACCGCGTAGCCGATTCGCCCGTAAAAACTATTTCTATCCAGATATGCCGAAGAACTTCCAGATTTCACAGTACGACGAGCCAATTTGTTTTGATGGTTATGTAGATGTTGAAATCGATACCGAAGAAGGTCCAAAGCAGTTCCGTATCGAAATCGAACGCGTTCACATGGAAGAAGACACCGGCAAGTCACTCCACGTTGGCGGTGCAACCGGTCGCATTCACGGCGCCGAATATTCACTCCTTGATTACAACCGCGCCGGAATTCCGCTAGTTGAAATTGTTACCAAGATTGTTCCTGGCACAGGCAAATATGCTCCAGAAGTTGCCAAGGCTTATGTTGCCGAATTGCGCGATATTTTGCGCGGCTTAAAAGTTTCAGATGTAAAGATGGAGCAAGGTTCGCTTCGTTGTGATGCCAACGTTTCACTGCGCTTAATTGGGTCCGCTGTATTAGGTACTCGTTCAGAGACTAAGAACGTTAACTCACTTCGTTCCGTTGAACGCGCCATTCGCGGCGAAATGATCCGCCACGCAGAGTTATTAAATGAGGGCAAGAAAGTTAAGCAAGAGACTCGTCACTTCCAAGAAGATACCGGCCTAACGCGATCTGGCCGCTCAAAGGAGCAAGCCGAGGATTACCGTTACTTCCCAGAACCAGATCTAGTTCCAGTTGCTCCTGCTCCCGCCTGGATTGAAGAACTTCGAGCACAACAACCAGAACGCCCTTCACTTCGTCGCAAGCGTTTGAAAGAACAATGGGCAGTGCCTGATAAAGAAATGGCAGCGATGATTAACGCTGATGCTTTAGATATTGTGGAAGAGACTGTTTTGTTAGGTGCGGATCCAACCAAGGCACGTACTTGGTGGCTCGGTGAGATCTCTCGTATTGCTAATGAGAAAGAAATTGCCCTTACCGATCTAACAATCTCACCGAAAGATGTTGCTGAAATTGTCGCACTAGTCGCTGCAGGCGAACTAACAGATAAATTGGCGCGCCAAGTTGTCGAAGGCGTAATTGCGGGGGAGGGAACCCCAAGCGAAGTTGTTGCCAAGCGCGGAATTAAAGTTGTTAACGATGATGGTGCGCTTATGGCAGCCATTGAAAAAGTTTGTGCGGAACAATCCGAAACTGCCGACAAAGTACGCAACGGACTTATTCCTGCAGCCGGTGCGCTCATTGGCGCGGTTATGAAAGAGACAAAAGGCCAAGCAGATGCCGCTCGCGTACGAGAGCTTCTGCTTGGCCACTTAGGTCAACCTTCTAATTAAGCCTTAAGCAGCTACATTCTCGGATCAAATACTATTTTTAGGACATCAGCATTTCCTAAATCTCTATAAACGCTCGGCCAATTCTTGAGCGGTTCTACCCTGCTAATCAGTGGTGAAAGTGATACTTGTGAATTTTCTAAGAGCCTAAGAGCTCGATTCCATGATTGAGGTGTGGACGCAAAACCAGAACTAACTAAGAGTTCTTTGTACAGAATTGCATCTGCGGAGAAATTAACATCATGGCCAACTATTCCTACGGCGACATAACGACCACCACGTCGTGCTGATTTGAGCCCCGTGCTAATCCCGCCTTCGCTACCAGAACATTCAATGACAACGTCAAAACCTTCTGGTTCTGGAGAGTACGTCGTGTTGAAACCCATTTCTTGGGCTACGCCTAATCGCATTTGATCTTTTGCTAAGCCAGAAATTGTCACGATGCCTCCCATTGCGCTGGCCACCTGGGCAGCTAGTAACCCAATCGGCCCAGGACCTGTCACTAATACCGTATCCGCGACATTAATTAAGGGTGGATCTAAAAGAACGTGGCAGACACAGGCCAAGGGTTCCGTTAACGCAGCTTCATGATCTGTAATCGAATCCGGAATTAAATGAAGCAACTCCTCAGCTACTGCAACGTATGTAGCAAATCCGCCGTCAACAAAAGATCCCATTGATGTCTTGTTCTTGCACAAATTTCTTCGACCGTCTCTACAAAAATCACACTTACAAACTTGGTGATGTGTTTCGCAGGCAACTCTTAAACCCAACCATTTGGCATCTACATCGTTGCCGATTTCAACGACTTTCCCTGCAACTTCATGTCCCATAACAACTGGTGGAATATTTGGATATGTATCAACTGCTATATGAAGATCCGTTCCACAAACACCAGCACCGTGTACTTCTACAATCACTTGATTCGCTTTAGGGACGGGACGTGGCCACGAGATCACGGAAATTGAATCGGAACCGCTTGCCATCTTAACTATCGCTGTCATGCTCCTTGGAGATTCACTCATGCGGCTTTCTCCGTTTCTATTTGTGAAGTATTTTTTCGAGATTTTCAGGAGAAGGTTGTAAAAGCTCTAATGTTTCACCATCTGGTCCGTGGAAGTAGCAAACCATACCCCCACGATTAGTTCCTTCAGTTATTAAAACCGGAGGATTTCTAAAGATAACTCCTAGGCTTGAGAGTCTGTTAAATCTTTCTACGATGTCAGAAACTAGAAATGCAAGGTGTGCGACGCCAGGACTGTTTGTTTTCAAAGGAACGACTTGGCCAATTGGTTCAACATACTGAACTAGCTCCAAAATATGATCAGAGGGAGCGAGAGGAGCATTGGGAATTTGGAATCGTGCAACCTCAAGAACTGCTTCTGGCATACCAACTAATGTTTTGGTGTATTTGTTATTCTGACTTTGGCGACCAACCAATTCAAGACCAAGTACATCCGTATACCAGGTGACAGATTTATCAATATCTGAAACGGTAAACGAAAAGTGCATCACTCCAATAATCATTGAGCGCCGTCAGTTTCAATCACAAGAGAAAGATAGCAACCACGCTGCAACACGGATAGTCATTTGGGTGCAAAATTCGATTATGGAGTGGTTGCTTGGCTTATTGCACGCGGCAGTTTGCGTGATTAGTAGTGCATAAGACCTTGCTTCCGTTAACTCCTAATTAGTGGACAGCCATGCCTTCTGTTTCAACCAATGAATCTTTTCCAACATTGATAAAGAAGAAGAGAACGACTGCTCCAACAAATAGCAGAACCGCGCTAAATTTGAATGCAACGGTGAAGCCGTGAGTCATTGCAAATGGCATCAATTTCTCACCGAGTTGAGTGTTAGCCGCTGCGAATGTGGTTGTAGCGGTTGCAGCTACGGTATTTAGCAGTGCAGTTCCCAACGATCCACCAATTTGCTGTGATGTATTGAGCATTGCACTTGCAACTCCCGTGTCGTGAGATGAGACGCCGTGTAATGAAGTAGATGTAAGTGGAATGAATACCAAAGCCATGCCGCTAGACATGATCAAGAGAGCTGGCAAAACATGAGTTGTGTATGACGTTTCTGGAGTGATTCGAGAAATCATCAACATTCCTGCACCAGCAGCTATTAGCCCCGGAACCATAAGCGCTCGTGGACCAACCTTTGGAAGCAGTTGAGATGCAATTCCAGCGAAGACGATTATGCCTGCGGTAAATGGTAGAAATGCAAAACCTGATTTCAAGGGTGTGTATCCAAGAATTACTTGAAGATAGAGACCGAGGAATAAGAACATTGAGAAAAGACCGGCTCCAACAACTAGCGAACCAAGGTATGAACCGCCACGGTTGCGCTCTGTCACAACTCGAAGTGGCATAAGTGGATTCGCCACTTTCATTTCAATGACTACAAATATTACGAGAAGAACGACAGCGGCAATCAAGAATGAGATTGTTGTAGAAGATGACCAACCTTTTGTCGCAGCTTCATTGAATCCGTAGGTAAGCGAGAAGAGACCGGCAGTTGCAGTAAACACTCCTGGAATGTCATATGTGTTATTGCCTTCAGCTTTTGACTCGCGAACATATTTGATCGCAAGAAGTGCGGCAACTATCGCGATTGGAGTGTTTACGCCCAAGCACCAACGCCAAGAAAAGAACTCAGTCAATGTTCCACCCAAGATAAGGCCGATAGCGGCGCCTCCGCCCGAGATCGCACCGATTACACCGAAAGCCTTGGCGCGCTCTGCTGGGACAGTGAAAGTTACAGAAATGATGGCAAGCGCTGCCGGTGCAAGTAGTGCACCAAAGACACCTTGCAAAGCGCGCGATGCAAATAGCAAACCTTGAGTCGATGCAATTCCACCGAGGGCCGATGCTGCAGCAAAACCAACAAGCCCAACTAAGAATATTTTCTTGCGACCCATGTAATCGCCAATGCGTCCACCGAGTAGAAGCAGCGACCCAAATGCCAAGGTGTATGCAGTGATAACCCATTGTTGATTGGCATCACTAATTCCGAGATCAATTTTGGCGCTCGGAATCGCGATATTCATAATCGAGCTATCGAGCACGATCATCAATTGGGAAATTGCCACAACGAATAAAGTTCGCCATCTTGTTGGATCTAGTCCATCTGTTCCAAGTTGGACAGGCTTTTTTGACACAAGGATCTCCTCTGAGAAGTAAATTACTGAGTTTTTAACTGGAGTGAATGAGCAGAGTCTATTAGACTCAACACCATGGCGAAGATGAATCCAAGGTCCAGTTTGGTCACAGATGGATTAGAGCGAGCCCCTAACCGCGGAATGTTACGTGCCGTTGGTATGGGTGATGAAGATTGGGTTAAACCACAAATTGGCATCGCATCATCTTGGAATGAAATCACCCCCTGCAATTTATCTCTGGATCGTTTAGCAAAGGCATCAAAGCAAGGCGTGATTGATGCTGGTGGTTTCCCTATGCAATTTGGCACCATCTCTGTATCTGACGGAATTTCGATGGGCCACGAAGGAATGCACTTCTCGCTCGTTTCGCGTGAAATCATCGCTGATTCTGTCGAGACTGTGATGCAGGCAGAGCGTTTCGATGGAATGGTGACATTCGCTGGATGCGATAAATCTCTGCCCGGAATGATGATGGCGGCAGCTCGCATCGATGTTGCATCTGTCTTCGTTTACGCTGGTTCAACCCTGCCAGGACAGCTAGATGGAAAAGATGTCACGATCATCGATGCCTTCGAAGCAGTCGGCGCTTGTGCGCGCGGATTGATTACAAAAGAACGACTTGATCAAATTGAGCGAGCAATCTGTCCAGGTGAAGGTGCTTGTGGTGGCATGTACACAGCTAACACAATGGCCAGTATCGGAGAAGCGATCGGTCTATCTCTTCCTGGTTCTGCTGCACCCCCTGCCATTGATCGCCGCCGCGATGCATTTGCCGTTAAATCTGGCGCTGCAGTTGTCGAACTGATTCGTCAAGGAATAACTACGCGTGACATTTTGACAAAGCGCGCATTTGAAAATGCGATAACAATTTTGATGGCGCTCGGTGGATCAACAAATGCAGTACTACATCTTTTAGCCATTGCGCACGAAGCAGAAGTCGACCTCGAATTAGACGACTTCCACAGAATCGGATCCAAAGTTCCACTTCTTGGTGATTTAAAGCCTTTCGGACGTTACGTCATGAGCGATATGGATAAAGTTGGCGGAGTACCAGTGGTGCTAAGGGCGCTACTCGATGCTGGCCTACTGCACGGCGATGTGATGACCGTAACCGGAAAAACTATGGCGGAAAATCTTGCTGGAATTAATCCACCTGATGTTGATGGAGATATTTTGCATGCGATTTCAAAGCCTTTATCAACTGATGTTGGCATCACAATTCTGGGTGGTTCTCTTGCACCTGAAGGCGCAGTTTCTAAGACCGCTGGTATTGGTATTGAAACTTTTGAAGGTCCAGCTCGCGTTTTCGATCGCGAACCTGCAGCGATGGCTGCCGTGGAAAACGGAACAATTAAAGCTGGCGATGTAGTTGTTATTCGTTACGAAGGCCCAAAGGGTGGACCAGGTATGCGCGAGATGTTGAGCGTTACTGGCGCAATTAAAGGCGCAGGGTTAGGAAAGTCAGTTTTACTTTTAACTGATGGACGTTTCTCCGGTGGATCAACTGGATTGTGCGTGGGTCACATTTCCCCTGAAGCAGTCGATGGCGGCCCAATTGCATTTATTAAAGAGGGAGATCTAGTGCGAATTGATATTAAGGCTCGCACCTTGGATCTCTTAGTAGATCCAGCCGAACTTGCTTCCCGCAAAGTCGGCTGGAATCCACTTCCTCATAAATTTACACGCGGAGTGCTGGCAAAGTTCACTAAATCAGTGGGCTCTGCCTCAAAGGGCGCGGTCTGCGGTTAGTTTCACAATTTGAGACTTACATCTCACGCCTTGACGCAAGCGCCATTGGCGTTGGAGAATAAGGCTATGCAAAAGAAGCTCGCGCTTATCTCTTCATCGTCTGTAATTGTGGTGGTGATTCGATAGCGCGTGCCTTTTTAAAGCACGCGCCCTCAGAATTCTGAGGGTTTTTTCATTTCTCTGCATGGAATTTTATTCAAACGGAATCGAACGGAAAGGAGTAAGAAGATGGCACACGTACCTACTGCCAACGGCACGGCAATGACTGGAGCAACTTCATTGGTGAAAAGCCTAGAAGCTGCCAAAGTCGATGTGATGTTCGGAATTCCTGGCGGCGCGATTCTTCCTGCTTACGATCCGATTTATGACTCCACAATTCGCCATATCTTGGTGCGCCACGAACAAGGTGCCGGACACGCTGCAACTGGCTATGCACAAGTAACTGGTCGCGCTGGTGTTTGTATTGCAACTTCTGGTCCGGGTGCAACAAATCTTGTAACGCCCCTTGCTGATGCTGCAATGGATTCTGTTCCTCTTGTCGCGATAACCGGTCAAGTTCCTTCTGTTGCAATTGGTACCGATGCTTTCCAGGAAGCCGATATCCGCGGCATCACGATGCCATTTACAAAACATAACTTCTTGGTTACTAATCCAGATGATATTCCACGCGTTATTGCAGAGGCATTTCATATCGCAACTTCTGGACGTCCCGGACCGGTATTGGTTGATATTGCAAAAGATGCGCTGCAGAAGCAGACTTCCTATAACTGGCCGACATCAATCGATTTAGCAGGATACAAACCACAAACGCAACCAAATAAGGGTGCGATCAATGATGCGGCAGCACTAATCGCGCAATCCGCAAAACCAATCTTCTATGTTGGCGGGGGTGTGATAAAGGCCAATGCAGCGCGTGAATTACTAGAGCTCGCACAATTACTTGGTGCACCAGTTGTAACAACTTTGATGGCTCGCGGAGCATTCCCTGATTCGCATCCGTTACATCTTGGAATGCCAGGAATGCACGGAACTGTTGCGGCTGTAACTGGCCTGCAGAAAGCGGATTTACTGATTACTTTAGGTGCGCGCTTTGATGACCGCGTAACCGGAAAACTTTCTACTTTTGCACCGAACGCTAAGGTTATTCACGCAGATATCGACCCTGCTGAAATCGGCAAGAATCGGTATGCCGATGTTGCAGTTATTGGTGATTTGCGCGAAACAATTAAGGCCTTGATCCCGGCGTTAACAGCGACTCTGGCTAAGGGCAGAGCGGATCTCTCCCCTTGGCTGGCCAGTGTTAATAAGTTGAAAGCAACTTATCCGTTGGGTTATGACACGCCTGCCGATGGTGCACTTTCACCACAGTTTGTAATTGAACGTCTTGGCAAAATCTGTGGACCTGACACAATTTTCGCGGCGGGCGTTGGTCAACATCAGATGTGGGCTTCGCAATTTATTAGTTATGAAAAACCACGCACTTGGCTTAACTCAGGCGGTGCCGGAACTATGGGTTATGCGGTTCCAGCAGCAATGGGAGCAAAAGTTGGCGCACCAGATACAACTGTCTGGGCGATAGATGGCGATGGTTGTTTCCAAATGACAAATCAGGAACTCGTTACCTGTGCGCTAAATAATATTCCAATTAAAGTTGCAATTATCAATAACGAAAGCTTAGGAATGGTTCGCCAATGGCAGACCTTGTTCTATGACAGTCGTTATTCAAATACCAGCCTCGAGTCAAAGCGCGTACCTAACTTTCCAATGTTAGCTGAAGCAATGGGATGCGTCGGACTTTCTTGCGAGAGTCCAGCAGATGTTGATGCAACAATCGAAAAAGCAATGTCAATCAATGACCAACCTGTCGTTGTTGACTTCCGCGTTCATCGCGATGCAATGGTCTGGCCGATGGTCGCTGCAGGAACATCTAATGATGAAATTATGATCGCTCGCGCAACTGCGCCTGACTGGGATTCACAGGAGCTCTAATGGCCATTCATAAACTAGAAGTTCTTGTCGAAAACGAGCCAGGTGTACTAGCTCGAATTGCTGGGCTATTTGCACGACGTACCTACAACATTGATTCCCTTGTCGTAGGCCCAACCGAGAATTCCAAAATTTCCAAGATGATCATCGAAGTAAGCGTCGAGGGTCATTCACTGGAACAAGTAATTGCTCAGCTAGACAAGTTGATAAATGTGATCCGTATCGAAGAAGTCCTCGAAGGTGCGATCAGTAATACCAAGCACGACACCCAACCCGATTACCAGAACTAAACCGCAACCCAAACTACAAATCTAAGGGAGAACCACCGTGGCAACGATGTATCACGAAGAAGATGCAGACCTATCAGTTATCCAAGGTCGCAAAGTCGCAATTATTGGTTACGGCTCACAAGGCCACGCGCATGCTCTCAACTTGCGCGACTCAGGTGTCGATGTACGAGTAGGACTTAAAGAAGGTTCTGCATCTCGCGCCAAGGCAGAAGCGGAAGGGCTACGAGTCGTATCCGTTGCGGAAGCGGTTAAAGAAGCAACTGTGATCATGATTTTGGTTCCAGATCACTTGCAGCGCCACGTATACACAGCCGAAATTTTGCCGAACTTAAAAGATGGCGACGCCCTGTTCTTCGGACATGGTTTCAATATTCGTTTCGGTTATATCAAGCCAACGACAAATGTTGATGTTTGTATGGTTGCTCCAAAGGGCCCTGGTCATATCGTTCGTCGCGAATATGCCGGTGGACGAGGCGTTCCAGTAATCGTTGCAGTTGAACAAGATGCAACAGGTAACGCTTGGCCACTAACACTTTCTTATGGCAAAGCAATCGGTGGACTTCGTGCCGGTGGAATCTTGACCACTTTTACTGAAGAGACAGAGACAGATCTATTTGGTGAGCAGTCAGTACTTTGTGGCGGTGCATCCCAGCTAGTTATGTACGGATTTGAAACGTTGATTGAGGCTGGTTACCAGCCAGAGGTTGCTTACTTCGAGTGCTTGCACGAACTTAAGTTGATTGTTGACTTGATGTTCGAAGGTGGAATTGCAAAACAGCGTTGGTCCGTATCTGACACCGCGGAATATGGCGATTACATTTCAGGTCCACGCGTAATCGATCCAAGTGTCAAAGTTAGAATGAAGGAAGTATTAGCCGATATCCAATCTGGAGCATTCGCTAAGCGCTTCATCGATGATCAAGATGCCGGCGCACCTGAATTCAAGTCACTTCGCGCTAAGGGTGAAGCACATCCGATTGAGGCTACCGGACGCGAACTTCGTAAGATGTTTAGCTGGATCAAGACTTCAAACAAGGATGATTACAAAGAAGGCAGCGCATCACGTGGGTAAACCTGTTGTATTGATTGCCGAAGAGCTAAGTCCGGCAACGCTTGAAGCGTTAGGTCCGGATTTTGAAGTTCGCAATTGTGATGGTGCTGATCGTGGCGAACTACTTGCCGCGCTCGGTAAAGGCGTAGATGCTGTATTGATTCGTTCTGCAACAAAGATGGATGCGGAAGCGATCGATGCAGCAAAGGGCTTAAAGGTAATTGCACGTGCAGGAGTTGGTTTAGATAACGTCGATATTCCAGCAGCCACAACTGCTGGCGTGATGGTCGTTAACGCGCCGACATCAAATATCGTATCTGCGGCAGAACTTGCGATTTCACTATTGCTTGCCTCAGCTCGCTTTATTTCACCTGCACATGCAGCGCTTCGCAACGGTAAGTGGGCAAGATCTAAGTACACAGGCGCCGAGCTCTTTGAAAAGACGCTGGGAATTGTTGGCTTTGGTCGCATCGGACAATTAGTCGCCCACCGCATGCAAGCTTTCGGCATGAATGTGGTTGCTTATGATCCATATCTTCAGCCAGCGCGCGCAGCGCAATTAGGTGTTGAACTAGTTGATTTGGATACTTTGCTTAAGCAGAGTGATTTCATAACTATTCACTTACCAAAAACTAAAGAGACCGCCAATTTAATTGGTGTTGATGCATTGAAGAAGGTTAAACCTTCAGTTCGCATCATCAACGCCGCCCGTGGAGGCGTACTAGATGAAGCAGCTCTTCACGATGCGATCGTCGAAGGACGTGTTGCAGGTGCGGGTCTTGATGTTTATGTCACTGAGCCATGCACCGACTCACCTCTATTCCAACTTGATCAAGTTGTAGCAACCCCACATTTAGGTGCATCAACTGATGAAGCGCAAGAACGTGCAGGTATCGCAGTTGCGGTTTCAGTTCGTAAAGCGCTAGCTGGGGAACTTGTTCCAGATGCTGTCAACGTAAAGGGTGGAGCGATCCACGAAGAGATTCGACCATCACTTCCACTTGTTGAAAAGATGGCACAAATCGCAACTGCTATCGCTGGCGAATTGCCAACCAATCTCGATGTCCACGTACGCGGAGATATCTCTGAACACGATTCATCTATTTTGGCGATTAGCGCACTTAAAGGCGCGCTTCTTGCAACTGGCGCAGAAGATGTTACTTATGTAAATGCGCCAGGACTTGCGGCGGCTCGAAACCTAACCGCAACTTCTGATAGCGATCCGGTAAGCCCGGAATACCGCAGCATGATTTCGCTGCACTGTGCGCTAAGTAATGGTAAATCGATCACAGTCGATGGAACGCTAATGGGTATTCGTAAAGTGGAGAAAATCATTGCTATAGATGGTTTTGATTTAGACCTTCCACCTGCGGAGAATTTACTTTTCCTACGTTATGCAGATCGTCCTGGCGTAGTCGGTGCCGTCGGTAACGCACTCGGTAAGGCGAGTATAAATATTGCGGGTATGCAGGTTGCTCGCGCAAGTGCTGGTGGCGATGCACTTATGGCAATAACTGTTGATTCACCGGTTTCGGATGCGATCGTTAGCGCCGTAGCCAAAGAGACTGCTGCAGTACTGGTTCGATCTGTCACGCTAGTTAACTAAGGAAGGAAGATGATGAAGAAGATTAATCTTGCAGTTATAGCCGGCGATGGAATTGGTCCAGAGGTGATCGGACAAGGACTTCGTGTTCTAGATAAAGTTGCCGCAAAGCACGGTGTAACTTTTGAGAAGACCGAATACGACCTAGGCGCCGCTTACTGGCATCGCACCGGGGAAGCCCTTCCAGATTCCGTAATGGCAGAACTTGCCAAATCAGATGTCATTTTGCTTGGAGCCGTTGGAGACCCAACTGTTCCGAGTGGAATTTTGGAACGCGGATTGCTACTAAAACTTCGTTTCGCATTTGATCACTACGTAAACCTACGTCCAGCGCTTTTGCGACCTGGAGTAAATGGCCCACTTGCCACCAAAGCACCAATCGATTTCATCGTGATTCGAGAGGGAACCGAAGGACCATATTCTGGGGCAGGTGGAGCACTCGCCGTAGGAACTGCAAATGAAATTGCAACCGAAGAATCACTTAACACCCGTCGCGGGGCAGAACGTGTTATTCGTGATGCCTTTGTTCGCGCCGAAAAGCGCGACCGCAAGAAGTTAACTCTTGTTCATAAGAACAACGTTCTAGTTCACTCCGGAAGTCTTTGGACGCGCACCTTTGAAGAGGTCGCAAAGGAATTTCCAACAGTAACAACCGATTATCTACACGTCGATGCCGCTGCTATGTTCTTTGTAAACAGCCCAGAACGTTTCGATGTAGTTGTTTCAGATAACTTGTTCGGAGATATCTTGACCGATATTTCTGCAGCTATTTGTGGTGGTATCGGACTTGCTGCTTCAGGCAATATCAACCCAACTCGCGAATTCCCATCTATGTTTGAACCAGTACACGGTTCAGCGCCAGATATCGCTGGAAAGAATTTAGCTGATCCAACGGCCACTGTTATGTCAGTTGCAATGTTGCTGGAGCACATGGGGCTAGATGAAGCGGCTCGCGAAATCGAAGTTGCTGTATCTGCCGATTTACTTGCTCGCGGAGATAAGAAGCGCAGCACTACAGAAGTTGGAGATGCGCTAGTCGCGCTACTTTAAAAATGAAAATAACCCTCAATCCAAACGCTAAAGATGCCGCGGTTCGCGATGCTTTGGTGGCTGAGGGTGGATTCGGTAAGTACTACACAGATCACATGGTGATCTGTGAATGGACCGAAAAAGATGGGTGGGCCGAACCGGAGTTAATTCCTTACGGCCCAATTTCACTTGATCCAGCAACTGCAGTTTTTCATTATGGTCAGGAAATCTTTGAGGGAATGAAGGCATATCGCCAACCTGATGGTGGCATTGCACTATTTCGCCCTGAAGCAAATGCGCGTCGCTTTGCAAAATCTGCAGCGCGACTCGCTCTTCCTGAAATGCCAGAAGCGCTTTTCTTGGAGACAGTTGAAACTCTTGTAAAACAAGATGCAGGATGGGTTCCAAATAAAGTTGGCGAATCTCTCTATATTCGCCCATTTATGATCGCAACCGAAGTAGGACTTGGCGTTCGCCCAACAAATAAAGCAACTTACTTATTGATAGCAACGCCAGCTGGTGCATATTTTGATCCATCGAAAGCAGTTTCAGTTTGGATCTCAACCGAATATGTTCGTGCAGCACAAGGTGGAACCGGCGAAGCAAAGTGCGGCGGAAATTACGCTGCATCGCTGATTGCACAAAAAGCTGCCGCTAAAGAGGGATGCGATCAGGTTGTTTGGATCGATGCCAAAGAACGTAAATGGATTGAAGAAATGGGCGGCATGAACCTCTACTTTGTAAAAGGTAAAGGCGCAGATGCAAAGGTCATTACTCCAAAGTTAACCGGCACTTTATTGCCAGGTATTACCCGAGATTCCATTCTTACTGCTGCAAAGGATTTGGGTTATAAGACTGATGAAGTAATGCTTTCAATTGATGATTGGCGTGAAGGCGTTTCCTTCGGAGAAATCACAGAAATTTTCGCCTGTGGTACTGCCGCGGTTGTTTCCCCAGTCGGGCAAGCTAAGAGCGCTATGGGAACCTGGGTTACAGGCGACGGGCAACCAGGTGCAATCACAATGCAAATCCGTAATCACCTACTTGCTATTCAACACGGAACTACTGCTGATAAGCACAACTGGGTAAAGCGAGTCATCTAATGCCAGTATCAGATGCATTTCATATCTATGACACCACCTTGCGCGATGGTGCGCAGCAAGAAGGTCTTAATCTTTCAGTCCACGATAAGTTAACGATTGCTCGCCACCTAGATGATCTTGGTGTTGGTTTTATTGAAGGTGGTTGGCCTGGGGCTAATCCAAAAGATACTGAGTTCTTTGCACTGGCTAAGACCGAGTTAAAACTCAAGAACGCGACCTTTGTTGCATTCGGTGCAACCCGTCGTCCTAATGTAAAAGCCGCAGATGATGTGTTACTAGGGGCCTTGCGCGATAGTGGAGCGCCAGTTGTTACCTTGGTCGCCAAAGCATTTGATCGCCACGTTGATCTTGCCCTAAAGACAACGCTGGAAGAGAACTTAGCGATGGTGCGTGAATCCGTTCTCCATCTTCGCCAAGAAGGTCAGCGAGTTTTTCTTGATGCTGAGCATTTCTTTGATGGCTATCGCGCAAATCGCGACTATGCACTTGAGGTAATTCGCGTTGCTATGGAAGCGGGCGCTGATGTTGCTGCGCTCTGCGATACAAACGGTGGAATGTTGCCTGACGAAATTGCTGATGTTGTGCACGATGTCTTAACTACAACTTCGGCTCGCCTCGGCATCCACTGTCACAACGACACAGGTTGCGCTGTTGCTAACTCAATGGCAGCCGTTGCAGCAGGAGCCACTCACGTGCAAGGAACTTTAAATGGCTACGGCGAACGCACTGGAAATGCAGACCTAGTAACGATCATTGCTAATTTAGAACTGAAGAAGAAGAAGTTAGTGCTTCCAACAAACTCACTTCGCGAATCATTTAGAATTTCACATGCAGTGGCTGAAGTTACAAATATTGCACCTTCCGGACGCCAGCCTTATGTTGGCTTTTCAGCCTTCGCGCACAAGGCTGGGTTGCACGCATCTGCAATCAAAGTTGATTCCGCGCTCTATCAACATGAAGATCCATCATCAGTCGGAAATGACATGCGGATGTTGGTCTCCGATATGGCCGGTCGAGCATCTATCGAACTTAAGTCACAAGAGCTTGGCGTGGATCTCGGGGGAGACCGCGAACTCGTGGGTCGAATTGTTGACCGTGTAAAGGAAATGGAATCACGCGGATTTACCTTCGAAGCAGCAGATGCCTCCTTTGAACTTTTACTTCTAGAAGAGATCTCCGGCAAGCGGCCATCCTTTTTCAAAATCAATCATTGGTTAACAACGGTAGAACGCGCCCAAGATCAGAGCATTGTTACGAAAGCTGAAGTTACGGTTACGGCGCAAGGAAAAGAAATTTCTTGCGCGGGCTCTGGAAATGGTCCAGTTAACGCCTTCGATAACGCACTTCGTTCTGGTTTAAAACAACTTTATCCAGAGTTATCAATACTTGAACTGACAGATTATAAAGTTCGCATCCTTGAAGGTCGCCTCGGCACCGGTGCAATCACTCGCGTACTTGTCGAAACATCAGATGGTAAAGGTGAGTGGAACACCGTTGGCGTTCACGAGAACGTTATCGCCGCATCTGCCATGGCCTTAGAAGATGCAGTTACCTTTGGCTTACTGCGCCAAGGTCGCAAACCCGAGTAACCTTTAATTTATGAGTAGCGCAACCTTGGAAGAAGTGCGCACAGCATTTGAGCGATATTTAGAAGCAGAGCGCAATCTCTCAGTTCACACGATTCGCGCCTACCTTGGTGATCTCGACTCTTTCTTTGATCATTTAGAAAGACTTGATTTAAATGATTTGTCAGCGCTGGAGCTTTCACATATTCGCTCGTGGCTGGCTAATCAACAAGTTAAAGGGGGAGCGCGCACAACTCTTTCACGACGTGCAACTTCTATTCGCCTCTTTACGAAATGGGCAACGAAAAAGGGATATTTGCCAAAAGATGTCGGTGCGACGCTAGCAACGCCTAAGGGCTCTCGCACATTGCCAGGTGTGCTGACTGTTGCGGATGCATCGCTGGCAATGGATGCCATGGCTGCTCGAGTTGGTGAAGAAGATGGCCCTATTTCAAAGCGCGATGCTGCGATGTTGGAAATCTTGTATGCCTCCGGTGCGCGCGTTTCTGAACTCTGTGGTCTCGATCTTGAAGATATTGATTATGCGCGCCAGACAATTCGAGTTTTAGGTAAAGGAAATAAGGAACGGACAATTCCGATCGGCAATCCAGCAATGCGCGCACTTGAACTTTGGCTGGAAAATGGACGCGGTTCAATAGCTGGAACAAAATCGGAACGCGCTGTATTTCTCGGAACGCGCGGAAAGAGAATTGATCAACGCACTGTTCGCACAATGGTTTATCACGCACTTGCAGCGCTGGAAGGTGTGGAGAAGATGGGCCCGCACGCACTGCGCCATTCCGCCGCCACGCATTTATTAGAAGGTGGCGCAGACTTGCGAACGGTGCAGGAAATCTTGGGGCATGCATCCCTTGCCACAACTCAGATATATACCCACGTATCGACTGAAAGATTGCAAAAGGCCTTTAAGCAAGCCCATCCCCGCGCATAAGTCATGAATGGGGGTGGATTTAGCACCCCATGGCGGCAGGTAAGATTTCCCCCGCACCGGGGAAATCTGGTGACATCTCAGCACTTATGTATGAACTGACCAATTCAGTAATTGAATTGTAGGGAATACAAGCCACTTCGGTCCGCAAACTTGTTTGTGGTCGGCGTTGTAGGTGCGACGGGCCTAACAAATAGTTAAGCCACTAACCGATCAGGTTTGCTGCGCTGTGCGCGTAAACCTAAGAAAGAGAGCGCTGCCATGGCAGTTGTAACAATGCGAGAACTCCTCGACAGTGGAGTCCACTTCGGACATCAGACACGTCGCTGGAACCCAAAGATGAAGCGTTTTATTTTCACAGAGCGCAACGGCATCTACATTATCGATATCCAGCAATCACTTGCACTTATCGATCAAGCATATGAATTCGTAAAGGACACCGTTGCCAAAGGCGGACACGTTCTATTCGTTGGAACAAAGAAGCAAGCACACGAACCGATCATGCAGCAGGCTGCTCGCGTTGGAATGCCAACCGTCACCGAGCGCTGGTTAGGCGGAATGCTCACTAACTTCCCAACTGTTTACAAGCGTATTCAGCGCCTTAAGGAACTAGAAGCCCTTGAGAATGCAAATGATCTTTTGCTAACCAAGAAGGAACTTCTCGTACTTCGCCGCGAACGCGAAAAACTATTTAAGAACCTTGACGGTATTCGCCACATGACCAAGTTGCCTTCAGCAATCTGGGTTGTCGATACTAAGAAAGAGCACCTCGCAGTTCAAGAGGCGAAGAAGCTGGGAATTCCTGTAATTGCAATTTTGGATACAAACTGTGATCCAGATGAAGTTGATTTCAAGATTCCAGGTAATGATGATGCGATCCGTTCAATTGGGTTGCTAACTCGCGTTATTACAGATGCAATCGTTGAGGGCATGAAGGCTCGCGCCGCTGCTGCTCCTGCTGCTCCTGCTGTTGTAGAGGCTGCGGTGTCCGAACAACTTGCTAACGAATTGTTGTCCGCGGTTCCAGCTGATGCTGTGACTACAGATGCTGTTCTTGAATCTACTCCGGAGGCATAAGTAAATTGGCTAACTATTCAGCAGAAGATGTAAAACGCCTCCGCGAAGCAACTGCAGCAGGAATGCTTGATTGCAAGAAGGCGCTAGATGAAGCAGATGGCGATTACGACAAAGCTATCGATTTGATTCGCGTTAAAGGACTTAAGGGAGTTACAAAGCGTGAAGGTCGTCTGACCTCAAACGGTTTGGTAGTTGCCAAAGTTTCCAGCGATGTCGGTGTAATGCTCGAACTTAACTGCGAAACAGATTTCGTTGCTAAGGGTGAGCGCTTTATCGCCCTTGGTGATGAACTAGTTGAGCATTTGCTCGCATCAAAGACCGGCACAGTTGAATCTTTCCTAGCATCGACTATGTCTAACGGTAAAACAGTTCAATCAGTTATTGATGAAGGCAATGCAACGCTTGGCGAAAAGATTGAAATTCGTAACGTTGCTGTAGTTAGTGGTCCAGTGGGACTTTACCTACATAAGACTTCACCGGACTTGCCACCACAAGTTGGCGTTCTAGTATCACTTGCATCAGCAGCTGCAGAAATCGGCAAAGATGTTGCACAACATATTGCTGCGTTCGCACCAAAGTTCGTCCATCGCGATGATGTACCTGCCGATTTAATTGAGAATGAACGTCGCATCGCAGAAGAGACCGCCCGCGAGGAAGGTAAGCCTGAGGCTTCCCTTACCAAGATCGTGGAAGGTCGCGTAACCGGATTCGTGAAGGAAGTTTCTTTACTGGAGCAGGCTTTCGCTAAAGATGCGAAGAAGACGGTCAAGCAGATCCTTGATGAGGCAGGAACCGCCGTGAAGGCATTCCACCGTTTCCGAGTAGGTCAGTAAACTAACCACAGCGGAACCAGTCAGTCGATTTAGAAAAGGAGCACCCATGCCCGGTACAAGAGGAACGTATCGGCGGGTGCTCCTTAAACTTTCCGGCGAAGTTTTCGGCGGCGAAAAAGGCATCGGCGTAGATATCAATGTAATGCGCGATGTTGCAAAACAGATCAAAGATGTCGTCAAAGGTGGAGTACAACTCGCAGTGGTTGTCGGTGGCGGTAATTACTTCCGCGGCGCAGAACTGCAACAAGTTGGAATGGACCGCGCTCGCGCCGACTATATGGGAATGCTCGGAACGGTTATGAACTGCCTTGCACTCCAAGATTTTCTTGAAAAAGAAGGCGTTGATACTCGCGTGCAAACCGCGATCACAATGGGTCAAGTTGCTGAGCCATACATTCCACGTCGCGCAATCCGCCACCTAGAAAAAGGTCGCGTAGTAATTTTTGGCGCAGGTGCAGGAATGCCATTCTTCACAACCGACACAGTTGCTGCACAGCGCGCACTTGAAATTGGATCTGAAGCTCTTCTTCTCGCCAAGAGCGGGGTTGACGGCGTTTACAGCGCAGATCCAAAGAAAGATCCTAAAGCCACAAAATTCGATTCCATTTCCTATGATGAAGTTCTCTCAAAATCACTCGCAGTTGCCGATGCCGCAGCGTTTAGCCTTTGCCGCGAAAATGATCTGCCGATTATCGTCTTTGACTTGTTAACTTCAGGAAATATCGGCCGCGCAGTGCGTGGTGAAAAGATCGGAACCTTAGTTTCATAACTTGCCACCTGGCAAATTAAAGATTTACAACTTTGAGGAGTTGAAGAAGATGGCAGATATCGCAAGTGCTCTAGCCGATGCGCAGAGCAAGATGGATAAGGCAGTAGAAGTTGCTAAAGATGATTTTGCGACTATCCGAACCGGTCGTGCTCATCCCGCGCTTTTTAACAAAATCATGGTTGATTACTACGGTACTTACACCCCACTTTCACAGCTGGCGTCAATCCAAGTGCCAGAGGCTCGTCTTGCCATCGTTTCACCATTTGATAAAGGCGCAATGGCAGGTATTGAAAAGGCGATTCGCGAATCAGATTTGGGAGTTAATCCTGGCAATGATGGCGTGGTTATTCGCGTCGCACTGCCACAACTTTCTGAAGAGCGCCGCAAGGATTACATCAAGGTCGCTAAGGGCAAGGCCGAAGATTCCAAAGTTTCAATTAGAAATATCCGTCGCGCCGCAAAAGAAATGATGGAAAAGTTAGAGAAAGATGGCGATATCGGTAAAGACGATCTAGCACGAGGCGAAAAAGAACTTGAAAAAGTAACCGCTGAACACGTTGCAAAAATTGATGAGCTTCTAAAGCACAAGGAGGTCGAACTCCTAGAAGTCTAGGAATTCGTCAACTTAAATATGTCAGATCTACATTCGATTAACGAAGCGATCAATAAGCGAGCCGGGCGTAAGTTATTGCCCTCCATCGCTGTTTCGCTTTCGCTAGTTGCGTTGATCTGGTTTGCACTTGCTTTTGAACGAGCTATTTTCGCTGGGGTTGTAACGGTTGCAGTGGTTCTAGGAATCCGCGAACTCCATAAAGCATTCTCTGCAGTTTCAATCGATATCCCACTCTGGTCGCTAACCACCGCAGCGATTGGTTTATCTGCAGCAACTTGGTTTGGTGGAATCTCGGGTCTAGCAGTTGCTACCGCAATCGCACTTCCTTGTTTATTAGTTCTACTTCTTCCCCGCGGAGTAGATAACTTTGTAAAAACCGCATCAGCATCTGCTCTAGCCCTTGTTTACCTGCCATTTCTTGCTGGCTTCCTAATTTTATTGGCGCGTCCCGACAATGGATTAGAGCGCGTTATGACCTTTGTGATTTTGGTTGGATGCAACGATACCTTCGCTTATCTCACTGGCGTCTTATTCGGTAAACATCCGCTGGCTCCTAAAATCAGCCCCAAGAAAACTATCGAAGGCTTGATTGGTTCATTGGTCTTTACCGTTTTAGGTGGTGCACTCGCTTTTCATTTCATCATGGGATCTGATTGGTGGCTCGGCGCTCTCGCTGGTCTGCTCACGGTATTCACCGCAACTGCTGGGGATTTAATCGAATCAGCGCTTAAGCGCGATATGGCTATTAAAGATATGGGCAACATTCTTCCCGGCCACGGTGGAATTATGGATCGCCTTGATTCAGTTTTATTTGCAGCTCCTGCACTTTGGTTAGCCCTTGAAGTTGTGCGTCGCGCGCAAGATTCAGGGCTCTTATGAGCACTCGCCCCGAACAGAACCCCGAACTTAAATTAGTTTTCGACGAACCAGTTCAAAAGAAAAAAGCACCAAAGCATTTAGCTGATCTTTCACCAGCAGATCGCAAAGCGTGGGCAAAAGAATTGGGGCTCCAACCATTTCGCGCCGCACAAGTTGCCACCCATTACTTCTCGCACCTATCAAGTAATCCAGAAGAGTGGACTGATATTCCGGCTTCTGAGCGACAAACAATCGCGGCCGCGCTTACCCCGAAGTTAATTGAGTTAGTAACCACTCGAACCACCGATAACGGAATGACCCGTAAGGATCTTTGGAAATTGCACGACGGCGTATTAGTTGAGTCCGTCTTGATGCGGTACACCGATCGCGTCACCGTTTGTATTTCATCGCAAGCAGGTTGCGGAATGAATTGTCCATTCTGTGCGACTGGACAAGCTGGCTTAACTCGTAACTTAACTGCTGGTGAAATTACCGAACAAATCGTTGCGGCTGCGCGCGCTTGTGTAAATGGTGAACTACCTGGGGGAGAGGCGCGCCTTTCCAATATTGTATTTATGGGAATGGGTGAGCCGCTGGCAAATTACAACGCAGTCGTTCGCACGCTCCATAACATCACAGATCCAAATCCAGATGGTCTTGGTATCAGCGCTAGATCAGTAACAGTTTCAACTGTTGGCTTGGTAAACGGCATTGAGAAGTTGATGGATGAAGGAATCAATTGCACTTTGGCTGTTTCGCTGCATACTCCAGATGATGAATTACGTGATTCGCTGGTACCGATAAATTCACGGTTTAAAGTTCGTGAAGTTCTCGCTGCCGCCGATGCCTATGAGAAAAAGACCGGTCGCCGTTATTCAATTGAATATGCGCTAATTCGCGACATAAACGACCAATCTTGGCGCGCAGATTTACTCGGACGCTTACTTAAAAGCCGTAACGCGCATGTGAATCTGATTCCACTCAACCCAACACCAGGTTCTAAGTGGACCGCCTCGCGGCGTGAGGATGAAGAAGCTTTTGTCCGAATCCTTGAGGGCTACGGCGTCCCCGTTACCGTGCGCGATACCCGCGGTCGCGAAATCGACGGTGCTTGCGGACAGTTGGCAGCAGCCGAAAAGAGTAAATAGACTCAACCGTATGAGCATCCAAGGCAATACCATCAAAGAATGGGCAGCAGCCTACGAATCGGCCACACAATTCTTTTTAAATCTGGCACGTGGCGTCACTAAAGATCAATTAGATGTTAAAGATCCCGAAGGTTGGTCTGCGCGACAGATAATTCATCACTTGGCAGATTCAGAAGCGCAATCTTATGCGCGTCTACGGCGCTTAGTTGCCGAACCCGAGGGATCAATTATTCAAGGTTACGATGAGAATCTCTGGGCAGTTGCTCCACAACTTGGTTACGAGAGCGCGCCAGTGGAAAATTCAATTGCAATTTTCGCTGCGGTCCGTGCCGGGTCGCTAGATATTATTAAGCGACTTAATGAATCAGATCTCGAAAAAGCCGGGGTGCATTCCGAAATTGGTCAGTACACAATTGCTAGATGGTTAACCGGCTATACAAATCATCCAAAAGATCACGGTGATCAATTGGTTCGCGCAGTGAAAGGTCAGAGCTAAAATGAAGAAGTTGCAAAATTTTGTAAATGGCAAGCTAGTGGACTCAACTTCAGGTGCGGTCACAACACTAATTAATCCAGCAACTGGACAAGCCTTTGCGACTGCTCCGAATTCCAACGCAGCTGACGTCGATAAAGCTATGTCCGCCGCAGCAGATGCATTTACTGGCTGGCGAGACTCAACGCCATCAGAGCGCCAACGCGCCTTATTGAAGATCGCAGATGCCATCGAATCTCGCGCCGATGAAATTGTTGCAATTGAGTCTGAAAACTGCGGTAAGCCAATGGGTTTAACAGCATCAGAAGAAGTGCCTCCGATGATTGATCAGATTCGTTTCTTTGCAGGTGCAGCACGTAACTTAGAAGGTAAATCTGCTGGCGAATATATGAAAGGTATGACCTCATTTATCCGCCGCGAACCAGTTGGAGTGTGCGGACAAGTAACTCCGTGGAATTACCCAATGATGATGGCTGTCTGGAAATGGGCGCCAGCAATCGCCGCAGGAAACTCCGTAGTTTTAAAACCTAGCGATACAACGCCTGCCTCAACTGTATTTATGGCAGAGATAATGGGTGAATTTCTTCCTGATGGCGTAATCAATGTGATTTGCGGAGAACGCGAAACTGGAAAAGCAGTTGTTGAACACACGACTCCAGCGATGGTTTCAATTACAGGGTCAGTGCGCGCAGGAATGGAAGTCGCGGCAAGTGCAGCCAAGCAATTGAAGCGCGTTCACCTAGAACTTGGTGGTAAAGCACCAGTTGTTGTATTCAATGACGCCGATTTAGAAGCGGCTGCAGCAGGAATCGCAGTCGCAGGATTCTTTAACTCTGGCCAGGATTGCACCGCCGCAACTCGCGTCTTGGTGCAAGAAGGCGTATACGAAGAGATGGTAAAACTCCTCGCCCATCAAGCGACAAATGAGATCACAGTTGGTATGCCAAATGAAGACGTCTTAGTTGGTCCAGTAAATAACGCAGCGCAATTTGATCGCGTTAAAGGTTTCTTATCTCGCGTTCCATCTCACGCTCGCGTAGTTGCGGGTGGGTCAGCCCTAGATCGCGCTGGATACTTCATTGCACCAACTGTTATTGCAGATCTACGTCAACAAGATGAACACATCCAATCTGAGATCTTCGGACCGGTCATCACCATTCAGAAATTTAAAGATGAAGCAGAAGCGATCGCGCTTTCAAATGGCGTGGAATATGGCCTGGCCTCATCGGTCTGGACCAAAGACCACGGAACTGCAATGCGGATGGCCAAGGCCTTTGACTTCGGTTGCGTCTGGATCAATACCCACATTCCAATCGTCGCTGAAATGCCACATGGTGGATTCAAGCGCTCCGGATATGGCAAAGACCTCTCGAGCTACGGATTTGAGGATTACACCCGCATCAAGCACGTCATGACCAACCTAAACGGTTAAAAATTTATAAAATTTTTTGCTAAATCACAGCGAAATTGTTTGGCTTGCAGGGCAAATCAGTTACATAATGAGCCCTGCACAACCGTCCCTTGTTCCGGAAAAAAAGGAGCCCATCAACATGGCTAAGAAGTCACCACTATCACCAGAAGCACGTTCAATAATTAACGCACGTGTTTCACGTCGCGCTGTCCTTGCAGGAATTGGTGGCGTCGGCGCTGCTGGTGCGCTCTCCGCTTGCGGTTCAAGTGGCGATTCTGGCGCAGGTGGAGATTTAATCCGTTGGGGAAACTGGCCGCTGTATTTAGATTTTGATGAAGACGCGAAGACCTATCCAACTTTGGATAAGTTCACAGAATCAACTGGAATTGATGTTAAATACTTCGAAGATTACAACGATAACGATGAATTCTTTGGCAAAGTGCAGGCACAGCTAAAGCTAAACGAAGATATTGGCTACGACCTAGTCTGCCCAACTGACTGGATGGCAGCGCGCTGGATTCGCTTGGGTTATGCCCAAAAGTTTGATGCTGCAAACATTCCAAATAAAACAAATATTCTCGACACTCTTGCAACACCTTCATACGATCCTAATCGCGAGCAGACTCTAACCTGGCAAGGCATCATGGGTGGCTTTGGTTGGAATACCGAAAAGAACCCTAAGGGAGTTCGCACACTCGATGATCTCTTTGCTCCAGTAAATAAGGGAAAGATTGTTGTTCTCTCTGAACTACGCGACACAATCGGCATTATTTTGTTAGCACAAGGTGCTGATCCAGCGACTGTAACTGAAGATCAATATATGAATGCAATTGATTTCATGGCTGGAAAGATTTCAGATGGATGGATCCGTGGCGTTAAGGGTAATGAATACGCTGAAGATCTGACATCAGGTGATGCAACTGCAGTTATTGGTTGGTCGGGCGATATGTTTATTCTCGCTAGTGAAAACGCTGGCAAGTTTGACTTCACAATTCCTGAATCAGGCGGAACGATTTCTGGTGACAATATGATGATTCCATCCACCGCCACCGCTGAAGCTAAGGCCAGCGCTGAAAAACTCATCAACTGGTACTACGACCCAGCGATCGCCGCTGAAGTTGCTGCTTACGTTAACTACGTAACGCCAGTTAAGGGTGCGCAAGCTGAGATGGAAAAGATTGATCCAGATCTTGCCAAGAGTGAGTACATCTTCCCAACGGATGCGACTATGAAGAACCTCAGCGTGTTCCGTTCACTTACTCCAGCAGAAGAAACCGCATGGACCGAGGCTTTCCAGAAGGCCGCCGGAAACTAAGTGTCTTTTGATGCAAGTACTGCACGTGGGGATTTAATTCTCACACGAATCACCAAAGAATATGGTGATTTCAAAGCGGTCGATGATCTGACGCTTACGATCCCTAAAGGTTCATTCTTTGCGCTACTTGGACCTTATGGTTGTGGCAAGACCACAACGCTGCGCATGATTGCTGGACTTGAAGAACCAACTGTCGGAAGTATTCACTTGGGCGAAACAGATATCACTACAACTAAGCCTTACCAGCGTCCAATTAACACCGTCTTTCAGAACTACGCTTTGTTTCCACATTTAACAATCTTTGAAAATATCGCTTTTGGCTTGCGTCGCCGCGGTATCAAAGATGTTGATGCAGAAGTGAATAAAGTTCTTAACTTAGTTGAACTGCCACATTTAGCCGGCCGTAAACCAACACAACTTTCTGGTGGGCAACAGCAACGTATCGCACTAGCCCGCGCCATTGTTAACCGTCCAGCGCTTCTTTTGCTTGATGAACCACTGGGCGCTCTTGACTTGAAGTTACGTCGCCAGATGCAGATCGAACTTAAATGGATTCAAAAGGAAGTTGGCCTTACCTTCGTTCACGTAACCCACGATCAAGAAGAAGCCATGACAATGGCTGACACCATTGCGGTTATGAATGAAGGCCAGATTGAACAGATGGGTTCACCCGCTGATCTCTATGACAACCCCGAGACTGCTTTTGTTGCCAACTTCTTAGGTCAATCTAATTTGATTAAAGGAACTATCTCCGGAAATGACGGAGATTCAATAATCGCTGATTTGTACGGACAGAAGATTTCGCTTCCAAAGAAGCGCTCTCACGCAGTTGATAACTCGATTTATGCAGAGTTAATTGTCTTTGAACAAAACGACGATGGAGTAGCGCCATTTAACAAGGGTGATGCAGTAAATATCTCTTGGAACCCAATCTTTACCTTCGCACTTCGGGGAGATGAAGATGTAACAGCTGGTTCAGAAGTTAATCCTGAAGTACTAGACGAAGAATAAGTAGAAGCAACGATGGGAAAGATTCGTACCCCTTACCTGCTATTACTTCCCGGGTTTCTCTTTCTCTTTACCTTCTTTATTCTGCCGATCCTTAATTTAGCTCAGACGTCAACCCAAACTCCGATCGCTGGGGGAGATACCGGTCAATACGAGCAGACTCTTCGTTTTCAAAACTACATTGATGCTTTTATAGAAAATAGAGAACAGTTTAGCCGCTCATTTGTTTACGCTCTAATTGCAACAGTTCTCGCACTGGCTATTTCTTATCCGTTGGCTTATGCGATCGCATTTAAAGGCGGAAAATTCAAGAATTTCTTACTTGTACTAGTTGTTGCACCGTTTTTCACTTCTTTCTTACTTCGTACAGTTGCCTGGAAACAGATCCTCGGCGAAGAAGGCTTTGTCGTACCAACTCTGCGGACTATCGGAATAATCAGTCCGAGCACAACGCTTACATCAACCTCCTTTGCAGTCGTAATGGGCATGACTTACAACTTCCTTCCATTTATGACCTTGCCGTTATATGCATCCATTGACCGTATAGATCCAAGAACTCTTGAAGCATCTGGTGACCTATATGCGAACGCTTTTACAACCTTTCGGAAGGTGACTCTTCCTTTGTCAATGCCAGGAGTAGTTGCAGGTACTTTATTGACCTTCATTCCTGCGGCAGGTGATTACGTAAATGCCGCAATCTTGGGAAGCCCGAACACCAAGATGATTGGTAACGTAATTGAATCTAGATACTTCAAGATTGTGGATTACCCAACTGCCGCAGCGCTTTCATTTACCTTAATGGCGGCAATTCTGATTCTGGTCACCCTATATATTCGTAAAGCAGGAACGGAGGAGTTGGTATGAGTAAGAAAGTTATCGATGCCACAATTCCAACCATTCCTTTGGGGGCAAGATTCCAGCGTTGGTTTGGGCGAAATTTAATCCGCGTTTATATGGTGATCGCCTTCACTTACCTATTCATTCCAGTTGCCTACACCTTCGCCTTCTCCTTCAATGATTCCGGTAAGAGCAACTTAATCTGGAAGGGATTCACGCTAGATAATTGGATGAATCCGTGTGGTGCGCCCGAAGTATGCACAGCACTAGCTAACTCGATCAAGATTGGTTTACTGGCAACAATATTCTCGACAATCTTAGGAACAATGATTGCTTTTGCAATCGGGCGCCATAAATTTAAGGGACGTTCTACCTCAAATCTCTTAATTTTCTTGCCAATGGCAACTCCAGAAATTGTCTTAGGTGCATCACTTTTATCACTATTCCTGGTATTCAAAATCAACCCAGGCTTTTGGCCAACTGTTATCGCTCACGTAATGTTCTGCATCTCATTCGTCGTCGTGACTGTAAAAGCGCGTATTGCAAGCCTTGACCCTCGCTTAGAACAAGCTGCTATGGATCTTTATGCCAATGAATTTCAAACTTTCAGACGTGTGACACTTCCACTTGTTGCCCCAGGAATAGCAGGGGCGGCACTTCTTGCCTTTAGCTTATCTTTCGACGATTTTATTATTACTAACTTTAACTCTGGAACTGTTACAACTTTCCCTAAATTTGTATATACCGCAGCGGCGCGCGGAATTCCCGCACAGGCTAACGTGATCGGTTCTGCAATGTTTTTCTTAGCACTTGCGATCGTTATAGCGGGTCAGTTCGTCAATCGCCGTAAAGCCCGCTAATATAACGTCCAACTACTACTAGTAATTGCAGAGGTGATTTCCGGTTTAACCGGAAAGCGTGATGGCGAACATCGACCCATCGATTCTTAAACATTTATCGTTAATGCAACCGCAGCTTTACTGGCTGGATGAAGATCCGCTTGAACCGCTGCCACACCCAACACTCATTGGTGATGTGACCGCCGATCTTTGTATTGTCGGCGCTGGCTACACCGGGCTATGGACCGCACTATTAGCAAAAGAAGCCAACCCCGAAAGAGAAGTTATCGTGGTTGAACAGCGCGAAACCGGAGCAGGTGCTTCCGGCCGCAACGGAGGTTTCTGTAGTTACTCACTGACCCATGGATTTATGAATGGCTATAGCCGCTTTAAAGATGAGATGGCGGTTATCGAGCGGTTAGGGCGCGAAAATCTAGATGCCATCGAAGCGACAATCACCAAATACGGAATTGATTGTAATTTTGAGTGGAACGGTGAGTACCGAGTAGCGGTAGAAGACTGGCAGATGGAAGGCCTAGCCGAAGAAGCCCAACTGCGAAATTCATTTGGTGACAATGTAGAACTATTGAGCCAAGCAGAAATACAAGCTCGCATAAAGTCTCCAATTTATAAAGGAGCGCTCTGGGATCCAGATGGCACTGCTCTTGTAGATCCAGCACGACTGGTCTGGGGCCTAGAACGCGCCTGCATTAAATTAGGTGTGAAGATATTTGAAAACTCACAAGTTGAACGACTTGAGCGAACCAAAAATGGAATGATTGTGCACACGCCTTACGGCAGCGTCTATGCAAATAAAGTCGCACTTGCGACGAACGTCTTTAAATCTCTTATTAAGCGTGCTCATAAGTATGTAGTTCCTGTTTATGATTTCCAGTTAGTTACCGAGCCATTGACCGCAGAACAACTTGATTCCATTGGATGGAAGGATCGCGAAGGTCTTTCAGATGCCGGAAATCAATTCCACTATTATCGTATGACCAAAGATAACGAGATTTTATGGGGCGGATACGATGCGATATATAACTTCCGCGGAAAAGTTCGCCAGGAATATGAAACTGACGCCGAAACTTACGCGCATTTAGCCGAAGCATTCCTTGAGACATTTCCCCAGCTCACAGGAATCAAGTTCACACATGGCTGGGGCGGTGCGATTGATACTTGCTCGCGCTTCTCACCTTTTTGGGGGACTGCCTATAGCGGTCGCGTTGCCTATGTTTTGGGTTACACCGGCCTTGGAGTTGGCTCAACGCGATTTGGTGCACAAGTCATGCTTGATATCTTGGATGGCGTTGAGAACGAGCGCACGCAATTGCGCATGGTCCAAAGAAAGCCGATGCCATTTCCACCAGAGCCGTTCCGCTTTATCTTTATTCGCCTTACGCAATGGTCGATAAATCAGGCAGATAAGAACGGTGGTAAGCGCAATCTCTGGCTTAAATTCTTAGATTCACTTGGCCTAGGTTTCGATTCCTAAAGAAAAGCGCCTATCCTTAACCAATGGTTAACCACGGCAATATGTATGGACCAAGTTTTACATTTCTTGGAATCCCGCAATGTGATCTAGATGATCCAAAGTCATATGCCGATGCCGATGTAATTATTGTTGGTGCGCCAATTGATTCTGGAACATCCCATAGATCAGGTGCGAAGTTTGGCCCACAAGCAATTCGTGGTGGAGATTATTTGCCACACGATGCAGAGCGTCCGCACTTGGCCCTGCGTATCGATGCTTTTAAGGCTCTCAAAGTTTATGATGCAGGCGACTTGTTGATGCCACCCGGAGATCTAGTGAAATCACTTAAGGTCCTCGAGGCAGCGACAGAGAAGATCTCGCGCGCAGGAAAGATTGCAGTAGTACTTGGGGGAGATCACTCGATCGCATCCGCCGACGTTGCAGGTATTGCAAATCATCGTGGTCAAGGAAAAATTTCAATGATCCACTTTGACGCACACGCGGACACAGGTGAAGATCAATTTGGCGCTTTAATTGGTCACGGCACACCAATGCGTCGCTTGATCGAAAGTGGTTCAGTGCGTGGAGATCGATTCTTGCAGTTAGGTTTACGTGGCTACTGGCCGGATAGTAAAACATTGGACTGGATGCGCGATCAAGGAATGCGCTCATACGAAATGACCGAAATCCACCACCGTGGCTTAAATACGGTTTTAGATGAATCCTTTGCAACGTTAACTGATGGCTGCGATGGAGTATTTCTCTCGGTGGATATTGATGTTGTTGATCCAGGAATGGCACCGGGCACCGGTACTCCCGAACCTGGTGGAATGACCAGTCGCGAATTACTAGAAGCGGTCCGCCGAATTTGTCTAGAACTGCCAGTTGTCGGAATCGATATTGTTGAAGTTGCTCCACCTTTTGATTCTGCAGATATAACTTCAATCTTGGCTAACCGTGTTGTGCTCGAAGCTTTATCCGCGATCGCTAAGCGTCGCAGCGGCACTCCATATTCTCCGACTCAAAATTTGTTAGATCGTTAATAACCAGGTTTGACGATGAAAGATTTAGTGATTCTGGGATCAACTGGTTCCATAGGTGTGCAAGCGTTAGAAATTGTTGAAGCCAACCCATCGCTCTTTCGTGTTGTTGCAATTACATCAGCGGGAAATAACCCCAATCTAATCGTCGATCAAGCTAAGAGATTCAAAGTTCGAGTAATCGGTGTTACAAAAGGCGCAGATTTAATTAAAAGCGCACTGCCAGATGCAACGGTAATCGATGGCCCAGATGCATCAACCGAAATTGCCGCAATCACAAGTGATGTTGTATTAAATGGAATCACCGGATCCATTGGTCTTGCACCAACGCTGGCCGCGCTAAAAGTTGGAAATCGGGTTGCTTTAGCCAATAAGGAATCACTAGTAGCAGGTGGTGATTTAGTTATGTCGATCGCCAAAACAGATCAACTTCTACCAGTGGATTCAGAGCATTCAGCGCTGTGGCAATGCCTAATGGGTGGAAGCAAACGGGAAGTTTCTAAACTAGTTTTAACTGCGAGTGGGGGACCATTTCGCGAGCGTAAAGATCTGAGCGATATAACAGTTGTTGAGGCGCTCAACCATCCGACTTGGTCAATGGGTCCGGTAGTTACTATCAATTCGGCTACTTTGATGAATAAAGGTTTAGAAATAATTGAAGCGCACTACTTATTCGATATGCCATATTCGCAGATTGAAGCTGTGATCCATCCGCAATCGGTTATTCATTCAATGGTGCAATATGTTGACGGTTCGACTATTGCACAGGCATCACCGCCAAATATGAAGGGACCAATCTCGTTCGCGATGAATTACCCAGATCGAGTTAAAGGTGCAACCACTCCTCTTGATTGGTCAAAGTCACATACTTGGAGTTTTGAGCCGATCGACAATGAGAGATTTCCAGCGATTGATTTAGCCAGGCGCTGTGGAGAATTAGGTGGAGGGCTGCCGGCTATCTTCAATGCAGCTAACGAAGTTTGTGTTGCAGCCTTTATTGAGGGAAAAATTGGCTTTACCTCTATTATCGAAACCGTGGAAGAAGTAGTTCAGGCGCTAGGCTCTAAATCAGCGGGTTCCATTAGAGATTTAGCCGATGTCAGTGCTATCGAGAATGATGCGCGACGGATCGCCCAAGAACATATCTCGAAAGTAGCCCGCTAATGCAACTGCTCGGAATCCTCGCCTTTGTTGTCGCCCTCCTCGTTTCTGTGATGATTCACGAGTTTGGCCACTACTTAACTGCTCGTAGATATGGAATGCGAGTCTCTGAATTCTTTCTTGGTTTCGGAACCCGAATTTGGTCACGCAAGCGTGGCGAAACTGAGTTTGGTATCAAAGCAATTCCTGCCGGTGGTTACTGCCGAATCGAAGGAATGACACCTGATGATGAAATGCCAGAGGGTGAAGAAGGCCGAGCCTTCTATCGTGCATCTGCCGGTAAAAAGTTAATTGTTTTAGGCGCAGGATCATTTCTACATTTTGTTCTCGGTTACTTACTTCTCTTTACTCTTCTGGCCGGAGTCGGCGTGAATCAGGTACTTCCTGTGATCGACACTGTTTCGCCAAATAGCGCAGCCGCTACCGCTGGTTTCCAGAAAGGCGATGAGATAGTCGCAATTAACGGAGATCGAAATACCAAATGGCAAAATCAATTAGATAAAATCCGGAATTCAGAAGGTAAAGAGTTGATATTCACTATTAAGCGCGATGGAATGGAAATGGATATTTCCGCAGCACCGCGTATGACCGATATTGAAGATGGCACATCTCGGTATGTACTTGGAATCATTAATGAATTTGGAACTAAGCGACTCAGCCCTGTAACTTCAATTGCAGATGCGGCAAAGTTAACCTGGACATTCACTTCGGCTTCCGCAAAAGCGCTGGTTCAGCTACCGACAAAAATTCCAGCTCTTTGGGGGCAAACTTTCGGTGGCGAAGAACGTGATGAGAACGGTCTCGTTGGTGTAGTCGGAGTTGCGCGAGTATCTGGACAAGTCTCTTCTAGCGGAGAGTTGACGACATCTCAAAGAATTGGCACCTTCATCTTGATCGTAGCTAGCCTAAATATTTTTGTTGGTCTCTTTAATTTATTGCCGATACTGCCTCTCGATGGCGGGCATATGGCTGTTGCGATTGCCGATGCGATTCGCGCATTTATCGCCAGGTTGCGCGGACGACCTGCTCCAGCCGCAATAGATATTAAGGTGCTAACCCCAATAACGGCCGTTGTCTTCGTCGTTTTGGCTGCACTCACTGTTTTGCTGTTAATTGCAGATATTTTCAATCCAATTTTATTGAACTTTTAAGTAGAAATCGCCCAGCAATGATTTTTAAGGCAGAATAGCGCCCATGGTTGATCTAGGTATTCCAAGCGCCCCACCTGCTCCACTACATCCACGCCGCAAGACAAATCAATTGCAAGTTGGCAGCGTTGGCGTAGGTAGCGATTCACCAGTGAGCGTTCAATCAATGTGTACGACTCTTACAGCCGATGTAAATTCAACGCTCCAACAAATTGCAGAGTTAACTGCAGCGGGATGCCAGATTGTGCGTGTTGCAGTACCAAGCCAAGATGATGCCGACGCATTGGCGCAGATCGCTAAGAAGTCTCAGATACCTGTGATCGCCGATATTCACTTTCAACCAAAATATATATTTGCGGCAATTGATGCAGGCTGTGCAGCGGTACGTGTAAATCCTGGAAACATTAAACAATTTGATGACAAGGTAAAGGAAGTTGCTAAAGCAGCTGGCGATGCCGGTATACCTATTCGAATTGGCGTTAACGCTGGTTCGCTTGATCCTCGTTTGCTCGCTAAGTACGGAAAAGCTACTCCTGAAGCACTCGCTGAATCCGCGCTCTGGGAAGCTTCGTTATTTGAAGAACATGGTTTCTCAAATATTAAAATCTCGGTCAAGCATCACGACCCCGTAACAATGGTTAAGGCATATCGCCTCTTAGCCGCTCAATGTGCTTACCCATTACACCTTGGAGTAACTGAAGCAGGACCGGCATTTCAGGCAACAATTAAATCTGCCACAGCATTTGGAATTTTATTGGCAGAAGGTATCGGCGACACGATTCGCGTATCAATGTCAGCGCCTCCAGTTGAAGAAGTCAAAGTTGGAATATCAATTCTTGAATCACTAAATCTGCGCCAACGAAAGTTAGAGATCGTCTCTTGTCCTTCGTGTGGCCGCGCTCAAGTAGATGTTTACTCACTCGCTGAAAAAGTTCAGGCTGGGCTTGAAGGAATGACTGTTCCACTTCGCGTTGCCGTAATGGGTTGCGTGGTCAATGGACCAGGAGAAGCGCGTGAAGCTGATCTTGGCGTGGCTTCCGGTAATGGAAAAGGTCAGATATTTGTTAAGGGTGAAGTTATAAAGACTGTGCCTGAAGCGATGATTGTTGAAACCCTAATCGAAGAAGCGATGCGTCTTGCTGAAGAAATGGAAGCTGCCGGAGTAACTTCAGGCGAACCTTCCGTCACAGTCAAGTAATTACGCGATAAGGTTGCGCCTATGTTGCGCATGTCCACCTTATTTCTTCGCACTCTGCGCGATGACCCGGCCGATGCTGAAGTACCAAGCCATCGCCTCCTAGTCCGCGCTGGCTATATCCGACGAATTGCAGCAGGTATTTACTCCTGGCTACCACTCGGTGTGATCACCTTGCGCAATGTAGAGCGGATTATCCGCGAAGAGATGGACACCGCTGGTTTCCAAGAAGTTCATTTTCCAGCCCTTTTGCCCCGCGAACCATATGAAGCTACCAACCGTTGGGAAGAGTACGGTCCATCACTATTTCGTCTGCAAGATCGTAAAGGCGGAGATTACCTACTAGGCCCAACCCATGAAGAGATGTTTACCTTGATGGTTAAAGGCGAGTACTCGTCATATAAAGATTTACCTTTAGTTATTTATCAGATCCAAAATAAGTTCCGTGATGAAGCGCGTCCTCGCAGTGGAATTATCCGAGGTCGTGAATTTGTAATGAAAGATTCATATTCTTTTGATCTAACTGATGAGGGACTTGATATTTCTTATCAGAGACATCGTGATGCCTACATCAGCACATTTGATCGCTTACACCTGAAATACAACATCGTTAAAGCGGTTTCCGGGGCAATGGGTGGCTCAAAATCTGAGGAGTTCCTTGCGCCTTGCGATACCGGCGAAGATACTTATGTGCTCTGCCCAAAGTGTGGATTTGCCGCCAATGTCGAAGCCATGGTCACCAAAGTCGCTGCGGCAGATGCCAGCAAAGTTCCAGCCCTCGAAGAGTTGGATACTCCAAATACTCCGACGATTGATTCACTCGTTGCAGTTTTAAATGAAAAGTTCGGGGGAGGCTACACCGGCGCATCCACTCTTAAAAATGTAATGTTAATGGCAGATAACAAGGCGATCTCAGTTCTCGTTCCAGGTGATCGTGAAGTAGATCTAAAACGTTTGCAAGCCGGATTACCTGGGGTAGAAGAGCTGCGAACATTTGAAGAGGCTGATTTTGCTAAGTTCCCAAATTTAGTTAAGGGTTACATAGGTCCGCAGGATGCTGAAAAATCTGGAATCACTGTTTATGCAGATCCAAGAGTTGCACCTGGTACATCCTGGGTGACTGGTTCCAATAAGAAAAATCGCCATGCGCGCAATGTGGTTAATGGCAGAGATTTCACTCCATTTGCATATGTAGAAGCTGCAGAAATTCGTGAAGGCGATGCTTGTCCAGAGTGCACTACCGCCGTCGTAATTGACCGCGCCATTGAGATCGGCCATATCTTCCAACTCGGTCGCAAGTATGCAGATGCACTCGGTCTAACGGTCTTAGATCAAAACGGTAAGTCCCAAGTGGTAACAATGGGTTCTTATGGAATTGGCGTATCGCGCGCAGTCGCTGCGATAGCCGAACAGAGTTATGACGAAATCGGCCTGTCCTGGCCGCTGGAAATTGCGCCAGCAAAAGTTCATATCGTTGCAACCGGTAAAGAAGATCTGCCATTTGATACCGCTCTAGATATCGGAAATAAACTAGAAGCAGCTGGAATATCGGTGATGTTGGATGATCGCCGCGATCCCAGCGCTGGAGTCAAGTTTAAAGATGCTGAGCTAATCGGCATCCCCATAATTATGGTCGTTGGAAAATCACTGGCAGATGGAAAAGTTGAACTTCGTAACCGAAAGACCGGTGAAAAATCTGAGGTTGCACTCGCTGAAGCGGTTAATTCAGTCACGGCTTTGATCGCCTCACTCTCATAAAGTGTTTGCAGAACTAACGCTTTACACGCTTCTCTTTTTAGCAATCGCCGCATTTGCTGCGGGTCTAATCGATGCAATCGCTGGTGGTGGTGGGTTAATTCAACTCCCAGCGCTGATGATTGGTTTGGCTAAGTCCGAAACAGTCGTGATCCTTGGTACCAATAAAGTTCCATCCATTTTCGGAACTTCCGCTTCAGCCCTGATGTATCGCCGAAATATAAAGACTGACTCAAAGCTTTTAATAACAATGGTATTACCAGCATTTATCGGATCCATGGGTGGCGCATCCCTTGCCTCGCGCATCCCAAGTGAAGTATTAAAGCCGCTAGTCGTCTCACTCTTAATTGCTGTACTCATATACACCTGGAAGCGACCACAACTTGGCCAGATCGAATTACTTCGCCACAGCGAGCCACTTCGCTTAAAGATTGCCGCCGCCGCAGCTCTGGTAATTGGTTTCTATGATGGGCTAATTGGCCCAGGCGCCGGTTCATTCCTAGTTCTGACGCTAGTTGCAATTCTTGGTTTTGCTTTTCTATCGGCATCGGCAATCGCAAAGGTGGTCAATGTGGCCACAAATCTGGGTGCAATCATTATCTTTGGGGCAAACGGCGAAATTATTTGGAAGATTGGTCTAACGCTTGCGATCGCCAATGTTGCTGGCGGTCTAATCGGCGCCCACCTAGCCTTAAAGGGCGGCTCTAATCTCGTTCGGAAAGTATTTATGGGGGTGACGCTAGCCTTGATCATCAAGGTAGCCATCGATACCTTCTCCGCCTTTAATTAATGTTAAACTTTGCTCAGTAGTACAACTTAATAACAACTAAATATTTAAGGAGCAACAAGTGTCACTGACACAATCAATAACCGATTTAATCTCACCGGCTGTAACCGATGCTGGTTTCTTTCTAGAAGAAGTTCAAATTGCATCTCCAGGTAGCCATCGCATAGTCACGTGCATAGTAGATGGCCAAACTCCACTAAATCTTGATCAGGTAACGGTCGCATCACGAGTTATCTCAGAACTATTGGATACTGCTGAATTTATGGGAGAGACTCCATTTACATTAGAAGTGAGTTCACCAGGGGTCGATCGTCCGTTAACGCAAATACGCCATTGGACAAAGAATTTAACAAGATTGATAAAGGTAACTCTTGGCGATGGCACAGTCACAATTGGTCGCTTAACAGAATTTAACGAAACCCACGCGACTTTGGTTGAAAATATCAAAGGGCGAATCAAGGAACACCTCATCGCATTCGCAGATATCAAACGTGCTGTAGTTGAAGTTGAATTCAACCGCAAAGATGCAACCGATGAATAAATCACAGGTCGATGTAGATGCGCTGATTGCTCTCGCCACCCATAAAGAGATTCCACTCGAACAATTAATTTCCGAAATTGAAGCTGGGGTTCTTGAGGCTTACTATCAAACGCTCGAGCCAAAGCGTCAAGCGCGCGCTTCGATAGATCGCGAAAGTGGCGAGATTTCGATCTTGGTCCCCACCTTTAATGAAATAGGCGAACGCATTAGCGAGGATCGTGACGAACCAGAAGGTTTCGCGCGCACGGTTACCTCAACCGTGAGACAAGTTATTAAGTTAAAGATGCGCGCCACAAATGATGCAGAAATTGTCGGTGAATTTAGCGCATCTGTAGGCGATGTGATTTCAGGAATCGTTCAGCAAGGGCGCGACCCGAAGATGATTAACGTCAATTTAGGTCGTGTAGAAGGACGAATTCCGCCACAAGAACAAGTACCGGGTGAGCAGTATCAACACGGTGACCGTATCAAATGCTTTGTTGTTGAAGTTAAGCAAGGACTAAAGGGTCCGGAGATTATGCTCTCGCGCAGCCACCCTGCACTTGTTAAACAACTATTTGCTCTTGAAGTCCCAGAGATCAAAGACCGTATTGTAGAAATTATGGAAGTAGCGCGCGAAGCAGGCCATCGCACCAAAATTGCAGTTCGCTCACATCGCGCAGGAGTTTCTGCAAAAGGATCACTCATTGGACCGATGGGTGCTCGTTCACGTGCGGTGATGGATGAATTACATGGCGAGAAAATTGATATCGTCGACTGGTCTGAAGATCCTGCAACATTCGTTGGAGAAGCCTTAGCTCCAGCAAAAGTTTCAAAGGTAGAGATCGTCGACTTAGCAATGCGTTCTGCGAAAGTAACCGTCCCTGACTATCAACTCTCACTTGCAATCGGCAAAGATGGACAGAATGCAAGACTTGCAGCGCGTTTGACTGGCTGGCGTATCGATATCCACCCAGACACCCCAGCAACCAGTTAATTACGTGCGTATTTAGGTTAATCGGGGCAGATTCGCTATCCTTTAGCCTTAGTTGATGGTGAAAGAAGCGACTGCAATGCGATTAAGTATCAAACCGATACGCACCTGCATCGTCTGTCGTAAATCGGAATCACCTTCACAACTACTTCGAGTCAACTGCATTGATGGGGTAATTACCCCAACGCAAGGCAGAAAATCTCAAGGTAGGGGAGCGTGGCTACACATTCAGTGTGGATACGTTGCTATAGAACGGAAAGCATTTAAATGGGCCTTCAAGCTCGATGAGATGCCAGATGTTACTCAATTCAAAAAGTTCCTCCAGGAACTTCCAAAAGATTAGAAAGTTCCAAAAAGAACTTCTATAGAGACGGATGCGAAAGATATGAAACTCAAATGAGCTCGTTCAGATTATGAGGTCGCAAAACTAAGGCTCGCATCCCTAGATAAATATCTAGAATAAAGATTGCGGGCCAAGACAGGAGAAATGTGTCAAAGGTCCGCGTACATGAGTTGGCAAAACAACTCGGTATGGAGAGCAAGGTTGTACTTGCAAAACTCCAAGAAATGGGCGAATTCGTTCGTTCCGCATCATCAACAGTAGAAGCGCCAGTAGTGCGCAAGCTCATTGAGATGTATCCCGATGCCAAACCAGTTGAAGAGAAGAAGCCCGTCAAGAAGGCTGCTGCTAAAAAAACTGCTGCCAAAAAAGGCGCTGAGGTAAATCCAGAGTTAGCTGCTGAATTAGCCGCTGAACTTGGCGTTGATCTAGAAGCGCTCAAGGCTGCTCGCGCAGAAAGTGTTGCGCCTCCATCAAATCCAGCACCGGTAGAAGTTGAGAAAATTTCAGAGGCAAGTACAGGTGGAGCAGATGCAAAACCTGCAACTCCACGTCCGGGTAATAATCCTTTTTCAACTGGTGGTAGTTCTGTTCCTCGTCCACCACGTCCTGGTAATAATCCATTTTCAACAGGTAGCGCAGTTCCTCGTCCGCCACAACGACCAGCTGGTGCAACAGGTGCAAGACCTGGAATGTCAGGTCCGCGTCCTGGTTCTGTTCGTCCTGGTTTTGCTGCACGACCAAATACTCCACGTCCTGCAGGAACCGGCGGTCCAAGTAATTTCCCACCACGTACTGGTGGTGCACCATCTTCTAGTCCTTATCGTTCCGGTGGTCCATCAACTGGTGCACCAGCAGCTGGCGGTCCACAACGTCCGGGCGGCGCACCAAATCGCGGTCCAGGTCGCGGCGGTGCAGCAGGTGCATTTGGAAAGAATGCAAGTAAGAGCAGTAAGCGCAAACCAAAATCTAGAAAAGCGTTACGCGATGAATTCGACAATATGCAAGCGCCGCAATTGGGTGGCGCAGTCATTCCGCACGGAGATGGCAAGACACAAATCCGTATGCGTCGCGGTTCAACTTTGGCAGATTTTGCAGAAAAAATTGGCGCAGATGCAGCAGCGTTAGTTGCCGCGCTCTTCCACTTAGGCGAAATGGTTACTGCCACTCAATCTGTAGATGCCGATACCTTTGAAATTCTTGGTGCGCAACTTGGTTATGTCATCCAAATTGTTAGCCCTGAAGATGAAGATCGCGAATTACTGCAAGATTTCGATATCGATTTAGCGCAAGAACTTGCTGATCTCGATGCTGATCTTCTAGTCGCGCGCCCACCGGTAGTAACCGTTATGGGCCACGTGGATCACGGTAAGACCAGTTTGCTCGATGCCATCCGTAAATCTGAGGTTCTCAAATCTGAGGCTGGCGGAATTACGCAGCACATCGGTGCTTACCAAATTCACCACGATCACGACGGTGTAAACCGGGCGATTACCTTTATCGATACACCAGGTCACGAGGCATTTACCGCAATGCGTGCTCGTGGTGCCAAGGTCACCGATATTGCTGTTCTCGTTGTGGCAGCCGATGACGGAATCATGCCGCAGACAATCGAAGCGTTAAATCACGCGCAAGCAGCCGATGTTCCAATTGTGGTTGCCGTTAACAAGGTTGATAAAGAAGGCGCGAACCCAGATAAGGTCCGCCAGCAATTGACCGAGTACAACTTAATCGCTGAAGAATATGGTGGAGAAACGCTATTCGTTAACGTCTCTGCCAAATCTGGTGTCGGTGTAAACGAACTTATTGATGCGATTTTGTTAACATCAGATGCGGCGATTGATCTACGCGCTGTTGCGCAAGATAGTGCTCGCGGCGTTGCAATTGAAGCTCACCTCGATCGTGGTCGTGGACCAGTTGCAACTGTCCTTGTGCAGCGCGGAACTTTGAAGATCGGCGATGCAATTGTCGCCGGTGGTTCATTTGGCCGCGTCCGCGCAATGCTCGATGAGCATGGCGAGAACGTTGAAACTGCTGGACCATCACGTCCAGTACAGGTTCTTGGATTTACATCAGTGCCAAGTGCCGGTGACACATTCTTGGTTGCAGATGAAGATCGCACTGCGCGTCAGATCGCTGAAAAGCGTCAAGCGGCAGAGCGAAATGCGCAACTTGCTAAGGCGCGCAAGAAGGTTTCACTTGAAGACTTTATGGAGCAGTCCAAGGTCTCAACGCTTAACCTTATTCTTAAGGGTGACGTTTCTGGTTCGGTGGAAGCGCTCGAAGATGCGCTTATGCAACTCGATGTTGGTGCCGAAGTAGATCTTCGCGTTATCCACCGTGGAGTAGGCG
>JAPLBF010000025.1:52245-53608 GCA_026392825.1 Actinomycetota bacterium | reverse complement strand
CTAAAGTCCGGTGGAACAGCCTCTGGCCCAGTTTCATTTATGCGTGGTGCTGACGCGTCCGCTGGAACAATCAAATCTGGTGGCGCAACCCGTCGCGCAGCCAAGATGGTTGTTCTAGATGTTGATCACCCAGATATCGAAGAATTTATCGAGACCAAGGTCAAGGAAGAGGACAAGATTCGCGCCCTTCGTGATGCTGGCTTCGATATGGACCTTGGTGGAAAAGACATCATCAGCGTTCAATATCAGAACGCGAATAACTCAGTCCGCTTGTCAGATAAGTTCATGCAAGCTGTTGAAAACGGAGAGCAATTTGGCCTAACGGCTCGCTCACCTGGTGACGTTATTGACACAGTTGATGCGCGCGAACTCTTCACAAAGATTGCACAAGCTGCTTGGGCATGTGCTGATCCTGGAGTTCAATTTGATGACACCGTCAATGATTGGCACACAACTCCAGAGTCAGGTCGCATCAACGCGTCAAACCCTTGCTCTGAGTACATGTCACTAGATAACTCATCTTGTAACTTGGCATCACTTAACTTGATGAAGTTCCTAAAGGATGATGGATCATTTGATGCCAAGACTTTTGCTCGCGCATCTGACTTGATCATCACTCTCTTCATGCAACTTGGCATCTCTTAACTTGCTCAAGTTCCTCAAGACCGATGGATCATTTGATGCAAAGACATTTGGTCGCGCAGCAGAATTGATCATCACCGCAATGGACATCTCCATCACATTCGCAGATTTCCCAACTGAAGCAATCGGCGACACAACTCGCGCCTTCCGTCAGCTCGGAATCGGTTATGCAAACCTCGGTGCGCTACTTATGGCATCAGGACTTGCCTACGATTCAGAAGGTGGACGCGCGCTAGCCGGTGCGATCACATCGCTTCTAACTGGAACAACATATAAGCGCTCAGCTGAACTAGCCGGGATCGTTGGACCTTATGCTGGCTTTGCACAAAATGCTAAGCCTCATGCTCGCGTTATGCGCAAGCATGCAGTTGCTTCATCTGCTGCTAAGCAACTTTCAACTCTTGATATCGATGTCTGGGCTGAAGCAAATAAGGCTTGGGATGCATGTCTTGCAACTGGCGATAAGAACGGCTGGCGTAACGCACAGATCTCTGTGCTTGCCCCAACCGGAACAATCGGTCTGATGATGGATTGCGATACAACTGGTATCGAACCTGACTTCTCATTGGTTAAGTTCAAGAAGCTTGTCGGTGGCGGATCTATGCAGATCGTTAACCAGACAGTTCCTGCAGCCCTTCGCAAGCTTGGATATGCAGAAGAGACCATTGAAGCGATCGTTGAATTTATCGCGGCAAATGGCCACGTAATCGATGCTCCAGGA
>JAPLBF010000025.1:0-52161 GCA_026392825.1 Actinomycetota bacterium | reverse complement strand
GGCTGCTTGACAGCCGTTCCTATCAGGTGCGATTTCAAAGACAGTTAACCTTCCAGAGGATGCAACTGTTGAAGAAGTTGAAGAAGTTCACCTTGAAGCATGGCGTATGGGAATCAAGGCGCTCGCTGTTTATCGCGATAACTGCAAAGTTGGGCAACCACTTTCAGATGGCAAGGCGAAGAAGAAGGATGCTCCTGTTGAAATTGCAGCAGCACCAGTTCGCAAGCGCCTTCCTAAGGCACGTCCTGCAACCACAACATCGTTCTCTGTTGGCGGCGCTGAAGGTTATATGACCTCAGGTGCATACGCTGATGGCGCACTTGGTGAGGTATTCCTAAAGCTGGGCAAGCAGGGTTCAACTCTTGCCGGTGTAATGGATGCATTCTCAATCGCAGTATCAATCGGACTTCAATACGGTGTTCCACTAGAAACATTCGTCGAGAAGTTCACCAACCTGCGCTTTGAGCCAGCTGGTATGACAGATGATGCTGATATCCGTATGGCGCAATCAATGATGGATTACATCTTCCGTCGTTTAGCACTTGATTACTTGCCATTTGATCAACGTTCAGCAATGGGACTATTCACATCATCAGAGCGTGCACGCGCCCTTGAAACAGGCGAGTACACACAAGATGCAACACCTGCGAGTGTTGATACCCCAAAAGCACAAGCGGTAGCTGCTCCTGTGGCGGCTCCTGTGGCTGTAAAAATTGAACCTGCTCCACTAGCAGCAACAATTGGTTCATCTTCTGATCTCCTAGAATCAATGGGAATCAAATCAGATGCACCACTTTGTATGACTTGTGGCGTCAAGATGCGTATGTCTGGCGCTTGCTTCGTATGCGAAGGTTGCGGCAATACATCAGGTTGCAGCTAAGCGATAAGTTTTACCCAACCCCGTTAAAAAACCCGCCGCCTAATAGCGGCGGGTTTTTTATGTGAATGCAAAGGAGTAATCGGTGCCGCAGGCTCTACCTCGCAAACTCGTGCACCGTTTAGTTCTTATAAATTCGCTGAGTTCTTACCTGATGGGCTCACTTACCTTTTCGGTTCAACTGATCAAGCGCGACTTTGAATTAAGCCGAGTCATCGCTAGTTGGCACAATATTGGCTTGGCGCTAGCGCTTGTCGTAGTTTCGATCGCGCTCTTAAGAAGTGGTCATCACCGCCCAGCACATCAAACAATTCGATATGGGTGGCTTTTAATGATTGGTGGATCGCTACTTTATTGTTTGAGCCCGAGTATCTTGTTTTCAATTCCTGCGGTGATCATTTTTTCTGCCGGATCGGTTGTTGCACAAAACACCATAAATGCAATTTTGGGTTCACATTCCAAAACCGCTCTAAAGAATATGTTTCGGACAACTGGATTTAGTTTATTTGTGGGAGCGCTTTCGCCCACGGTAATTGGCTTAACCACTCAGGTAGAAATTCCTTGGCGTTACACAGTGGCGACGACTGCTGCGGTAATTGGAATAATCGCGCTCTTTTTGATTCCCCAACTAGAAGCGCGGCCTGAGCCTATAGGTGAATCCACAAAGATAGTTTGGGATAAGCCAATTATCTATATTTTACTCTTCTCATTTATGACAATCACAATGGAAGTCTGTCTTTCGACTTGGGCTTTGGATTTATTAACCGAACGCGGGGCTGGGGTTAAAGTAGCGATTTTATTTGCAACGGTCGGCCCTTATTTCGTTGCACTAACTCGCATCTATTTAGCTTCTAAGGATTCTTACAATCTCCATCGAATTTGGAACTTCGCTATATTCGCAATCACTACCGGCACGTTGCTGATTATTTTTACAGGCTCTCCAACTCTGACAATTATTGGTTTGATAATTGCAGCGATTGGAATTGGACCTTGTGCAGCGATTGCTATTGCAAATGCATCGGGTAGCGCACAAGGTGCCGATCGCGGGATCGCAGTCTTTGTAATCGGCATGGGAATATCTTGCGGAATCTCTCCTTGGATTATGGGATTCCTTAGCGAAGCCTTTGGGTTTGCTGCGGCTTACAGCATTATTTTGCTCGCTTTGGTTGCCTCTACATATTTCTTTAAATCTTTAAATCGCGAACAAGCAAGCGTATGAGCGATTTATCGGCGCAAGTGCGCAAAGCGCTCGATGCTGCGGTTGCTGCAATCGGTGGCGCACCTCGTGAAGGTCAGATTGAAATGGCCGAAGCGGTTGCAAATGCACTCACCGATCGCCATCACTTAATGGTGCAAGCCGGTACTGGCACCGGTAAATCACTGGCTTATTTAGTTCCGGCGCTGGTCCACGGTCGTAAAGTATTGGTTGCGACAGCAACTCTTGCCCTGCAACGTCAATTAGTCGAGCGTGATTTGCCAGCGGTTGTACCTGCTTTGGAAAAAGTATTGGGTCGTGAAATTACTTATGGAGTTTACAAAGGCGTTGGTAATTACGTTTGCTTGCAAAAGATTAATACCGAAGACCCTGATCCAGATGGCGAAGTTTTACTGGAAGTAAGCCACCTCGGTAAAGATGCCAAACGTTTACACGCTTGGGCTAAGACTCCAGGTGTTTCTGGAGATCGCGATGACGCCCCTGAAGTTGACCGCCGAGTCTGGGCGGCAAATTCTTTATCTGGCCGCGAATGTGTAGGCGCTGATGTTTGTAATTATGGTCCGCAATGTTTTGCAGCCCTTGCAAAAGCCAAGGCGCAACTAGCTGATGTAGTAGTCACCAACCACACTTTATTGGCCATTGAAATTGTTGATTCGCATCCGATTTTGCCCGAACGCGATGCAGTGATTTTGGATGAAGCCCACGAGTTTATGGATCGCACTACGCAAGCAGTTACTGAAGAGCTAACTTCTGCTCGCGTAATTCGCGCAGCGGCAATGGCTCGCAAACATATGCCCGGCAAGCTATCTGATGCCTTCACCAAAGCTGCCGATAACTTCCACGATGCTATGGCGGATTATGGTGATCAAACTCGAGGTGACTTTAACGCGCAAGGTCGCCTGGAAGAAATACCTTCATCGCTAGAAGCACCAATTCGCAAAGTTAAAGAAGCTGCAGCAGCTATCGTGCAGATAATTAACGCCGATGATGAAATCATTGATTCTGATGCAATTGCAGAACGCGCTCGCGTAAAAGGTGCGGTCAATGAGATCAATACAACTTGTGGCAAGTTGTTAAAGATGAGTAACACTCACGTACTTTGGTATGAGCCAACTTTCTCAACGCTGCATTTAGCGCCACTTTCTGTCTCTGAAGTCCTGCGCGCTAATTTGCTAACCAAGACGCCAGTGATTGCTACATCTGCAACGCTCACTGTTGGCAATGGATTTGATGCAATGGCGCGCAGCATTGGTTTCGTGGTTGGTTCCGATGCCGACTCCGAAAGTGATGATGGCGATATCGATCCAGCAAATGTGCAGATGCTTGATGTTGGCTCGCCCTTTGATTTTGCTAATCAAGGCGTTTTGTATATGCCAAAGCATCTGCCAGAGCCAGGTCGCGATGGGCCAAGTAAAGAAGTTCTGACCGAACTCGGTGAGTTAATTGATGCCGCCGGTGGTCGCACACTTGCACTCTTTAGCTCTTGGCGCGGTGTGGAAGCAGCAGATGCGCATCTGCGCGAAGTGCTAAGGGAATTACCAATCACCATAATCACGCAAAAGCGCGGTGATGCTGTTGGTCCACTCGTTGAACGCTTTGCAAAAGATGAAACATCAATCCTGCTCGGCACAATGTCGCTCTGGCAGGGCGTTGATGTTCCAGGCAACTCTTGTATTTTGGTTGCAATCGATCGCATTCCGTTCCCGCGCCCCGATGAACCAGTTATGTCAGCGCGCGCTTCGTTAGCTGATGCCGCAGGTGGCAGTGGCTTTATGCAGGTTTCCTTGCCACGTGCAGCGCTCTTACTTGCACAGGGCACTGGTCGTTTGATTCGTAGCGTTGATGATCGCGGCGTTGTGGCAATTCTCGATTCAAGAATTGTGACTAAACGCTATGGAAGCGTCTTACTTAATTCAATGCCGCCGCTCTGGCGAACTTCAGATGGCGAAGTTGTGCGTGAATCATTGCGCAGATTGAATAAGGAACTCTAACTTTTTCCGCAGCGCCGGCCACGATGCGGCAAAGCTCGGGTGCAGTGGCAAGCGCGTTACATCATTGAATAAAACCCATTTAACTTCGTGGGATTCATCGTTTAATTCATGGGCCTCTAACTCACTGTTGGCTTCCGCAATAACGGTGTCATAACTCCAGATACCGTGGTTGTCGGTGTGGGTATCGCGGGGGTTTAAACATTGTGGATCAATTCCGGTTTCCTCAATTGCTTCGCGGATTGCGCCTTCAATAATCGTTTCGTGAGAATCACGCGCACCACCAGGAATACCCCAGGTGTCTCCGTTATGAACCCAAGGTGCGCGATGTTGTAAGAGAATCGCGCCATCTCGGTAAATTAAAAGACCGGCTGCACCATTTAAGCCCCAATGTTTACTCCCGCATGCGCACTCGATCCAACCATCACCATCGCGCGCTGCCATAACGCTACTTTCTCACACCTGTCCACAGTTATCGACTTCAGCGCGTTTTTTGACACCGCAAGGTCCTAACTTGCGCCAGATGAAAGCAAAAGTCCTACTCCTGATCTCGCTCTTCTCCTTAGCGCCCTTGAATTCAATTAACGCTGCAGATTGTGAAATCGCTTGCGTTGATGTCTATACCCAAGATGGTCAATTAATCTTTGAAGCCCGCAAAGGCAGTGGTACTAAAGCAACTGCAGCACCTAAACCGGTTGCGAAAGCTAAGCCAGCTTCAAAACCAAAAGTAGTCGTTAAACCTAAGGTAACTGCCAAACCCAAAGTTGTGGCTAAGCCAAAGGTTGTTTTACCAAAAAAGAAGTCAGTCGTTAAGAAGAGTGCGCCAGTTGCGGTCGTTGCAACTTCCCTTAGCGATCGCCTTAGCAAATCTCTGCCGACGACGGGCATTTCCTATCAACCAAACTTTCAACCGTTGATAAATGTGCCGGTCTATTTCTGGAACGATATGCCGACAACATTTCAGAGCAAAGTTGATCTCATCGGTGAAGTAATTGATGTGACGATGCGCCCCTCATTTACTTGGGCTTTTGGTGACGGATCATTTCAATCCACCACGGATTCGGGCGCTCCATTTCCTCACGGAAATATTACTCACACATATTCAAACCCAGGCACCTATCCCGTTGTCTTAGTTACTACCTGGGGCGGAACATTTACACACAACGGGGTAGCACGCGCAATCACAGGACAAATTAGAAAAGTTACCGCACTGACCATCACCGTGGTGGCAGCTCACACCCGATTTATGAATTGAGATAAATGACCACTTTAACTTCGCCCCACGATTTAATCGCCGCGATTCCATTCCTCATCGGATACCACCCAGTTGATTCATTAGTTGTGGTTTCAATTAAAGGCAATTGCATCGGGATGGCGATGCGCGTGGATTACCCAAGTGATTTACCCGAATCGGCTTATGACTTATTGGCATCTCACTTACAACGCGATGGCTCCACTGGTGCGCTCTTGGTTGCTTATATTCCAACCGGTCGCAGTGATGGGGAAGTGGTTTTAAAGGATTTAGCGGATGCAATGGACCGAATTGCTGTAAATGTTGATGAGTCTCTGCTGATACAAAACGGTCGTTTCCGCTCAACGCTTTGTTCAGACTCACAGTGTTGCCCAGCCGATGGGCGAGAAGTGCCTGCAATTGATTCATCGCGCATCGCCATAGAACACGTTTTCGCTGGACGCGCCATGCCCTTTGCCAACATTGAAGCGCTAACCGAATCTATTTCACCACTTGTTGTAAGCGAAGATGAAAAATGGATCTCTCGCATAACCAAATTCGCAGTCTCAGAAAAAGCAAAGAATCTAACAAAGTTACAGCGCGACGGAGCCACCGCAGTCATTGATCTGGCTGGCGAATTCGCACTAGGAAGGGGCAGCGATGATCTAGAACTTGTTGCGCGCGTAATCGGGCGACTCTCTGATATTCAGGTGCGCGATTTTGCACTCGGCAGTCACACCGATGAAGACCTAGATACTTACTTCCTAATGTGGCGACAGTTAATGCGCATGGCACCGATTGGCTATGTCGCACCGATCGCATCCCTCTTTGCAGCCCTCGCCTATGAAAGTGGCGATGGTGCACTTGCCCATCGGGGGCTAGATCGCGCATTGGCCGATAGCAATGGGTATTCATTGGCACTTCTCTTGCGCCGCGTCTTCACCGCAGGATGGCCGCCAGAATCATTTGCGGCAATGCGCAGAGAGTTACACCCCAAAGTCTGCGCCGGAATCTTTGGTCTACAAGGCGGAGTTTTAGGGGATAAAACTTTCTAACTGGTCATAAAGTGCGGGAGATGCAGCAACGATTTTTCCACCAGCGTGGAGTCCGTTCTCTTTAATAAATTCATTTATTCGCCCGCCAGCTTCTTGAACAATTAACAGCGCGGCCAAGCAATCCCAAGAATTTATATGTTTTTCGATGTAGCCGATTAATGCGCCGCTACCGACATAGCAAATTCCTAGCGCGCCGGATCCGTTGCGATGATACATACCGCCATTTTCAAGGAGCCCAGTCATCATCTGAATCAACTCTTTTGGTTTCGTGCGATTTGAGTAGCCGACACTGACTATTCCATCATTTAACGTCTTCGCATCTCGCACTTTGATCACCTTGTTATTAAGCGTGGCGCCCTTGCCTTTTTGTGCTGCAAAGAATTGATTGCCGGCCGGGCAATAGACCAAACCAATCAACATCTCTTCCCCGCTAATGAAGGCAATTGATACACACCAACTTGTCATGCCCATTAAAAATGGCTGAGTTCCGTCAATCGGATCTACCACCCAGATGCCCTCTGCGCCCGTTAAATCGGTTGGACCAGTTTCCTCACCAAAGAATGCATCATCTGGAAATTTTGCTTTGATCGCATTTTTGATCAAAACTTCGGTGTTGTAATCGGCTTCGCTAACAAAGTCCTGGGGCCCTTTACTTTGAATATCTAAAGTTTCGAGTGAGTTAAAGTATTTCATCGCCAGTTCTCCGGCTTTTACAATTAACTCTTTACCAAATTCAAAGCGTTGATCAATTTCCTGATCTGTGATCGTCATAGGCTGAGTCTAGGGGAGTAGTTCGGCGAATTCAGGAACGCCAAAGCCAGGCAGCGCCACGAACTCCACTGGAATCACCGTGCATCGACTTTACAATTGGAGTCGCAAAGACTGGCGAGAATGTGTACTGCGCAATTTTGCCAGGAAGATCTTGATAGAGCTCTTCTATATTGCTCATCCCTCCACCCATTACAAAGATATCTGGATCGAGAGTGTTAACAACAACAGAGAGACCGCGGCCAACGCGATCTATCCAGCGCTCGTAATTTTCAATTGCGCGTTGATCTTCGGCGCGCTTTAACTTCATAATTTCAGCAGGCTTTAACTCTTCACCGCCATGGCGAACAAAGTCGCGGGTGAAGCTGTAGCCAGAGAGCCAAGTTTCAACGCAGCCACTTTTTCCGCAGTAACAAGGATCACCCGGTAACTCTTCGGCTGCAGCCAATGGCAAAGGGTTATGTCCCCAATCACCCGCGCTGTTATTTGGACCGTGATGCGCACGGCCGTTGATTGCAACACCTGCACCAGTACCGCTAGCGATGATTACACCGAAGACAACTTGATAACCCTTTCCCGCACCATCTGTTGCCTCTGATGATGCAAAACAATCGGCATCGTTAACAACGCGAATTGGCCGCGCCAGAATTTCTTGTAAATCTGCTTCAACTGGTTGCCCGTTGATCCAAGTTGAACTGCCACCTTTACCAAGGCGACTAATTGGTTCGAGAGATCCGGGAATGCCGATACCTATAGAACCTTTTCTTCCTAAAGTACTTTCGACTTCTTCGATTAAATCGCGAACCATCGTGAGGCAGCCGCGGTAATCACCACGCGGGGTATCGCGACGAACTCGGATAAGTTCGGTGCCATCACTTTCCAGGGCGACAACCTCAATCTTGGTCCCGCCCCAGTCCACGCCAATTAGCATCTAGCGTTGCGCCTTCATACCTAAAGGGTATGTGCCAGTAACCATCTTGCGAAAGTATCTAGCCACTTTTTTGGGTTAGACTTTCCACCAGGTCACGAGTTCTAATCGATAGCCCCGGCTGATTAGGCGGCAACCCTCCACCGCGGTGGGGTGCTCCGGGTGACGACCAGGCTTACATCAAATGATGTGGGCAAGTGCGTGAAGGATTTGGCTAATGTCTAAAGAGATAACTTCGCAAGTAACCGGAGCGTGGCTTGATGGCCACGATGTGGGCGAGCGCAAATTTGTAAAGATCGGTTTCCTCTTACTTGAAAACGGCGAAACACTGCCGGATATAACTATCGCGTATCAATCTTGGGGCCAGCTAAGCGCCGCCAAAGATAATGCGATCTTGATTAATCACGCGATGACCGGTTGGTCAGATGTAACTTCGTGGTGGCCAAATATGGTTGGACCGGGTTTGCCCTTTAAGACCAATAAATATTTCATCGTATGCCCCAATGTAATCGGCGGATGTCAGGGAAGTACTGGGCCATCTAGCATTGCACCAGATGGAAAGCGTTACGGTTCACGTTTTCCAATTGTGACGGTTCGAGATATGGCAAAGGCGGAAATTTTATTTTCTGACGCAATCGGTATTAAGAAATATCGCCTCGCCGTTGGTCCATCACTTGGTGGAATGCGCTCGCTGGAATGGGCGATTGAACATCCTGATCGAGTTAGCGCAATCTGCACAATCGGTTCATCAGCGGTTGCAACTGGTGATCAGATCGGTGGATTCTCTGTACAAATCCGCGCAATCAAAACAGATCCAAACTTTAACGGCGGCGATTATTACGAGCAGGAAATTGGCCCGATTGAGGGAATGGGAATCGCTCGCCGCATTGCGCACCTGACCTATCGCACCGAATCTGAGATGGATGTGCGTTTTGGACGCCAAATGCAGGGGGATGAGACCGGGCGTTACGCCGTTGAGTCATACCTTGATCATCAGGCCGATAAATTAGCCAAACGCTTTGATGCCAATACCTATATCTCGCTAACTTCAGCGATGGCCTCGCACGATGTTGGGCGCGACCGCGGCGGGGTAGTAAAAGCGCTGGAATCGATCAATATTCCCGTGGTTGTGGTCTCAATTGATACCGATCGCCTCTTCCCACCTCGACTTCAGGTTGAGGTTGCAGAGCTGGTTCCGCAGGCAGCGCCGTTGATTACGATCTCATCAGAGTTCGGACACGATGGCTTTTTGGTGGAATCTGAGGCAGTTGGCGCCGCGATCGTCCAAGCCTTGAGTATAATATAGACATCGCTTCGGGCAGTTCGAAACAAAAGTTTCGAAGATAGTTCGAAAAAACCAAAGGACAATTGTGGCTGTATTTAGTGCGCTCAAAAACAAGGTAAAGGCTAAAAAGCCTGCCGCTAAAAAAACTGCACCTGCCAAGAAGGTAGCTGCTAAGAAAGCAGTTGCGAAAAAAGCAGCTCCAGTTAAGAAAGCGGTCGCGAAAAAGGCGCCAGCGAAGAAAGTTGCTACGAAAAAAGCGCCAGCGAAGAAAGCCGCCCCAGTAAAGAAAGCCGCACCTGCAAAAGTTGCGATGAAGAAAGATCTCACCGCCAAAGAAGTTCAACAACTCGTAAATCTTAAAAACGATGTTGCCCGCCAGAAAGAAATTGTTAAAACTCTTGCTGCCAGTGGAATTGATAATTACCGCAAAGCGGTTAAGAAAGAATTTATGGCGCTCGCCCTTGAAGCCCGCCATTTCGATGAGACTCTTCCAATTGATATTGAGAAAGCACGTAAGGCCGGACTTGGCGCACCAAGCCGCATTTTATCTAAGGCACAACTTGCACTGATTGCACCACCTCCGGCACCCGTTGTTGCTGCGCCCGCAAAGGTGGCAGAAGGTAAAGCCGGCAAAGCTGCAGTAGTTCTAGATGATGAAGGCAACGAGATTGTTGTTGAAGAGATCGAACTTGAAGATGTAGAAACTTTGATCGCAGAAGTAACTGACATTATCGACACCGAATCTGAAGATAAATCAAACCAGCCACGCGTTGTTAACTTGACTGAAGAAGCCTCAGGAAATGAAGAAAATGCCTTTACTCTAAAGGCCTCTGAAGAAGATGATGCTCCTGCACAAACTGTTATGACAGCCGGTGCAACAGCTGACCCAGTTAAGGATTATCTAAAGCAGATTGGCCGCGTAGCACTTCTAAATGCTGAACTCGAAGTAGAACTTGCGACACGTATTGAAGCTGGCCTATTTGCGGAAGAAGCGCTCAAGGCTGATAAGAAAATGGAAAAGAAGTTAAAGCGTGAACTTGATTGGATCGTTGAAGATGGCAAGCGCGCTAAGAACCACTTGCTTGAAGCGAACTTACGTTTGGTGGTTTCTCCTGCCAAGCGTTACACCGGTCGCGGAATGTTATTCCTTGACTTGATCCAAGAAGGAAACCTGGGCTTGATCCGCGCCGTTGAAAAGTTTGACTACACAAAGGGTTACAAGTTCTCGACATACGCCACTTGGTGGATTCGTCAGGCGATCACGCGCGCAATGGCAGACCAGGCCCGCACCATCCGTATTCCAGTTCACATGGTTGAAGTCATCAACAAGTTGGCACGTGTACAACGCCAGATGTTGCAAGATCTTGGCCGCGAACCGACTCCAGAAGAGTTGGCTAAAGAATTAGATATGACCCCTGAAAAGGTTGTCGAAGTTCAGAAATACGGCCGCGAACCTATCTCGCTTCACACTCCACTCGGAGAAGAAGGCGATTCTGAATTCGGAGATCTCATTGAAGACTCTGAAGCAGTTAAGCCAGAAGAATCTGTGACCTTTACAATCTTGCAAGAACAGTTGATGCAGGTCCTTGGTGGCCTCACAAACCGTGAAGCAGATGTAATCAAGGCGCGCTATGGCCTTACAGATGGACAGCCAAAGACACTTGATGAAATCGGTAAGGTTCACGGTGTAACTCGTGAACGTATCCGCCAGATCGAATCTAAGACAATGTCGAAGTTGCGCCACCCATCACGTTCGCAATCACTTCGCGACTATCTCGATTAAAAATCGCTGTATTAATGAGAAAAACCCTTGAGCCATAATCGGCCCAAGGGTTTTTCTTTAAAATCTATTTAGTTCTTAGATTCAACCAGACGTTCTGACTCGTCTTGAATCGCAACTGCCACTGTCTTAAGCATTTCGGCGTATTCCTTGCCGTGGTGTGCACAGAACATTAATTCGCCACCAGTTGCGAGGGTTGCTCGCACATATGCCTGAGCGCCGCAACGATCGCAACGATCTAGTGCATTAAGAGGTGTGGATTCGAGGATTACTTGCTCGGTCATCGCGCTCTCCGTTCGTTTTAGGTGGGAAGTTGGTACTTCTATTGAACATCAAACCATGTCTGAATATTCCCCGCAGGAGATAAGACGGTAAATATTGTTAATTTTGTGTTGCAAAACACCGATTCTCACTAGATATGGGGGATTTGCCAATATTTGAGACTAATTCGGCGCGTTCACGCAAGTACTTTGCAGAGGCGTCGGTAGCCTTTGCCTCCGTGGCGGTCAAGAAAAGTTCAAGCGATGCTGGAGATCAGCTAGATCTCACCGCTATCGGCGACGCCCCAGATTCTTATACCGCAAAAGATTTAGCGGTCCTTGAAGGCTTAGATGCCGTTCGCAAGCGTCCCGGAATGTATATCGGTTCGACCGATTCACGTGGATTGATGCATTGCCTTTGGGAAATCATTGATAACTCAGTTGATGAATCTTTGGCCGGCCACTGTAAGAAAATCGAAATTAATTTAGAGTCAGATGGTTCTGTTGAAGTTCATGATGATGGACGCGGTATTCCGGTTGATAAGGAACCGAAGACGGGCTTAACTGGCGTTGAAGTTGTACTTACAAAATTACACGCAGGTGGAAAATTCGGTGGCGGTTCATATGCCGCATCTGGCGGATTGCACGGTGTTGGTGCATCTGTTGTAAACGCACTCGCTGAACGCCTTGATGCTGAAGTTGATCGCAATGGCAAAATTTATTGGATCTCATTTAAGCGCGGAGTTGCCGGTATTTTCGATGGCGATGGACCGAAAGCAGAGTTCACTCCGCAATCTGGTTTGCGCACCATTGGAAAAGTTTCTGCAAAAGTAACTGGAACACGCATCAAGTGGTGGTCTGATCGCCAGATCTTCTTAAAGGAAGCAGCCCTTGATATTGAAGAAGTTTACGCTCGCGCGCGCCAGACATCGTTCCTAGTTCCAGGGTTGACGCTGATTGTTAACGATAACCGCACCAAGGCTGCAACAACTCAAACTTTTTATCACAAAGGTGGAATCTCCGAGTTCTGCGAATTTTTACAACCCGATGAACCAGTTGGTGAAGTAATCCGTATTTATGGCACTGGGCATTATCAAGAGACCGTTCCGGTGTTGGACGATAAAGGCCATATGGTTTCAACTGAAGTAGAACGCGATATGGAAGTAGATATTGCGATGAAGTGGGGCAACGGATTCGATGCCACCTTGTCGTCCTTCGTGAACATCATCGCCACCCCAAAGGGCGGAACCCACGTCCAAGGTTTCGAACGCGCGATCACCAAAGCATTTAACGAAGCACTTCGCTCTAGCGGAACGCTGAAGAAGAACGAGATCGATGTAATTAAAGATGACATTATGGAAGGCCTCACCGCGGTCGTCACCGTGCGTATGTCAGAACCACAGTTTGAAGGACAGACCAAGGAAGTTCTTGGAACCGCTGCTGCAACCCGAATCGTTTCTGCTGTTGTCGCCGATAAGTTAAAAGAATTCTTTAACACCACTCGCCGCATCGATAAGGCCAATGGCCGATTGATTATGGAGAAGGTCGCTGCTGCATCTCGCACACGCATTTCAGCGCGAACACATAAAGATTTGCAACGTCGTAAAAACGCTCTTGAATCTTCAGCCCTTCCAACGAAGTTATCTGATTGCAGATCTGAAGATGTAACTCGCACCGAGCTCTTGATCGTTGAAGGTGATTCCGCGCTCGGAACCACAAAGGCCGCGCGTAACTCGGAATTCCAAGCGATTCTCCCGATCCGCGGCAAGATCCTTAATGTGCAGAAAGCCTCACTTTCACAGATGCTCGATAACTCCGAATGCGCATCTATTATTCAGGTAATTGGCGCCGGATCTGGAAAATCATTTGAACTAGCCGATGCTCGTTATGGTCGCATTATCTTGATGTCAGATGCGGACGTTGATGGTGCACACATTCGCTGCCTATTGCTCACACTTTTATATCGCTATATGAAGCCAATGATCGATGATGGTCGCGTCTTTGCAGCGATTCCACCTCTGCACCGCATCGAATTAATGGGTAGCGGCGGCAAAAAGGGTGAATACATCTACACATACTCAGATGATGAGATGAAGAAGTTAACTGCAGAGTTTAAAAAGGCTGGCAAGAAGTGGAAAGAACCAATCCAGCGCTATAAAGGCCTTGGTGAAATGGATGCAGACCAGCTTCGCGAAACCACAATGGATCCAGATGCCCGCACACTTCGCCGCATCACGATCTCAGATGCCGCAGCGGCTGAGGCGATGTTTGAGCTCTTGATGGGCAATGATGTTGCCCCACGTAAAGAATTTATCTCAACAGCCGAAATCGATCGCGATCGGATCGACGCTTAACGCTAAATTCAGGGAACATAAACTGTTGCAGTGCAATTAAATGTAGTAAATCCGGTTGTAGGAGTTGATACCTCAATTACACCTTGAATGCGCGCACCAACGACCCCTGGCGAGCAATTAGCACCTGGTGCTAATTCAATATTTGTTATTCCATTCGAATTGTCATCTATAAAAGTAATTGGTAGCCGAACTACGTAATTTAGAGTTACAGCACGCATATTTGCCTGTGGGCCCTGTGGTCCCTGTGGGCCAATTTGCCCTCTTTCACCTTGTGCGCCTGAATCACCTTTCAGTCCCTGAGCACCTTGTTGACCTGGTTCGCCCTTTTCACCTTGAACTCCCGCCGGGCCTTGAGCCCCAATGATCAATCTACTTGCACCCGATGGACATTTTTGTGTTGCGGGGTATGTGACAAGTTTAGTTTTTTGGTTAACGCAAAGCAGATATCCAGTTTCAGGGGTGTTTAGGAGATTTGCAGAATATGCAACACTTCCAGTTAAAAGAATTCCCACAATTAGGCCAAATACAAATCTGCCTCTAAAAATAGCCTTTTTGAATTCCATGTCTTAATTATGCAATGAATTTATTGAATGTTGGCCTGAATTAGTTAGAATTTGTTTTGAAATACAGATGGTGGAGCACGGTAATTTCTTGAGCGTATAGGTAAAGGCTCGGTAAGGGCTTTTTGGTAGGTCTCAGGGTGAGCGCGTGATACCTAATTCACATTAAGTCAGTCGATAGCGACTAGATCGAAGTATTCATCTTTCCAAATGTCCTCATCGCCATCTGGCAACAAGATCACGCGCTCCGGCTTGAGAGCCTGAACCTCGCAAACCAATAGCCATCGGATCGACGCTTAACTCAGTTCAGAACTGATTTGAATTTAGTCGATACCGAATTTTCTTCGATAAGCATCTTCCTGTTTCTTAATTAGTTTTTTCTTGATGTTCTCAAGGTGTTCTCTTTGTTCATCGTTTTGCTGGCTTTGGATGGCTGGGATCTCTTTCAAAAGAGATTCAACGTCATAACCTACGGACTGAAATTCTTTATTTATACTCGCAGCACACTTTTTTATTGCACGACTTTTAACATAATACCAAACCAGCGGAATAAAAGGCAGGGCAACAGCCCATGCGCCTGCAATCAAGAGAACTACAAAGTAAATGATGACACCCAATTGCACCGCTATCCAGTCATTGACTGCTCTCTTCTGTAGATCTATTTCCCATTCCAAACTATCAGTTTTATCAATAATTTCTGGATGAATAAGCACCGTTTTTAGCACTACTCTATTTTTGTAGGAGGTGATGAACTTGTCACCAAGCCAGATATAAGCTCCTGCAAATTCTTCAAAATTGCTCTCTTGTACTTTGGGTGTCCGAAGTAACCGACCGGCAATAAAGGTGCCCCAACCCATGTTTTCTCCTAAAAAAGCAAATCCAAATTTCTTAGTATTTAGATTGGCAACTCTTTTACATTTGACTAAATACTAGGTTCTTTTCCCGCAATCTCCAATAATCACCGCGCCAATCTTTTGTAGCCGTAAATTCGAACCAGCGATGGAAATAGCGCGATGGAGACCTTACTGCCCTTAGATCTTGATTAGTCGATTGCGACTAGATCGAAGTACTCATCTTTCCAAATATCTTCATCGCCATCAGGAAGCAAGATCACGCGCTCTGGCTTCAGGGCCTGTACTGCGCCTTCATCGTGAGAAACCATTATTACTGCACCTTGATATTCACCGAGTGCGCCGAGGATCTCTTCACGAGATGCGGGATCTAAGTTATTTGTTGGCTCATCAAGAAGTAGAACGTTTGCGGCTGAGACAACGAGGGTTGCGAGTGCTAAACGAGTTCGCTCGCCACCAGATAAAACCTTTACTGGCTTATGAACATCATCGCCGACGAATAAAAATGAACCAAGAACGTTACGAGCCTCGGGTTCGCGCAAGTCATCTTTAGAAGACATCATATTTTCTAAGACAGTACGTTCGAAATCGAGCATTTCATGTTCCTGGGCGTAGTAACCAAGCTTTAAACCATGGCCATGTTCAACCGTGCCAGTATCGGATTCAAGTTGATTAGCCAGAATCTTTAAGAGTGTTGTCTTACCGGCGCCGTTAAGGCCCAAGATAACAACGCGCGAGCCTTTATCAATAACGCAAGATACATCGGTAAAGATTTCAAGAGAACCGTAGTTCTTGGAGAGTTCTTCACCCGATAGGGGAGTCTTGCCACAAGGAGCTGGAGTTGGGAAACGTAACTTTGCAACCTTATCTTTGACGCGAACATCATCGAGTGATGAGCGAAGTTTTTCAGCGCGACGTAACATTCCTTGGGCGGCAGTTGCTTTAGAAGCTTTAGCGCGCATCTTCTCGCCTTGCTTCTGCAAGATTTCTGCTTTCTTTTCGGCGTTAGCGCGCTCTTTCTTGCGGCGATGCTCATCTTGTTCGCGCTGTAATAAGTACTGGCGCCAGCCGAGGTTGTAAACGTCAATAACGTTACGGTTGCCGTCAATGTAGAAGACTTTATTTACAACTTGTTCAATCAAGTTCACATCGTGAGAGATGATTACGAGTCCACCTGAGTAGGTGCTCAAGTAGTTGCGCAGCCAGACGATCGAGTCTGCATCTAAGTGGTTTGTGGGCTCATCCAGCAGCAGTGTTTCTGCGCCAGAGAAGAGAATGCGCGCCAGTTCAATACGGCGACGTTGTCCACCAGATAACGTATCTAAGCGATTACCAAATACCGCCTCAGTAACACCAAGTGATGTTGCGATCGCTTCCGCCTCTGCAGTTGCGGCATAACCACCGGCTGCTTGAAATTCAGCATCTACACGGGTGTAACGCTCCATCGCCTTTTCAAGTGCAGCGCCTTCAGTCGTGGCCATCTCTTCTTCGACTTGGGTCATACGTGCGGCAATTTGATCTAAATCGCGAGCGGATAAAATTCTTTCAATTACAGTTCCTTGATCTTCGCCAGTGCGTGGATCTTGTGGCAGGTATCCGATTTTGCCGGTACGAATAACCGCGCCGCCTGCGGGGAGCGTTTCACCAGCTAATACTTTGGCGAGCGTTGATTTACCAGCGCCGTTTCGCCCAACGAATCCAATGCGATCTCCGTGATTGATGCGAACTGTGACCCCTGAGACCAGAAGGCGCGCACCCGCGCGCAGTTCAAGAGCATTTGTGGAGATCATTTGACCAAGTCTCCCACAGTGGGGAAATTAAACGAAATTAAGCAGCGCCAATTCGGGTGCGACGCGGGGTAGCAAATGATTTTCCGACAGCAGTTAGTTCTGCGGCCACTTGGGCTTTGATATTTTCTTCAGATTTGAGAAGAGTATTTAGGGCAGTGATTGTTGTCTTTAGTTCTTTCTGCTCGGTCTCAAGTTCTAGCTTGCTCATCTTTGTTAAACGACGAAGTGGCATATCCAAGATATAGGTAGCCTGTTCATCATTTAGCTTGAAATCTTTAATCAACTTCTCTTTGGCAGCTGCGGCATCATCACTGCCACGAATAATTTTAATTACCTTATCAATATCAATGATCGCCTTAAGCAAGCCATCAACCATAGATAGGCGACCTTCAGCCTTGGCCTTGCGGTATTCAGAGCGACGACGCACGACTTCGATGCGGTGATCGATAAATACTTGTAGAAGTTCTTTCAAACCAAGGGTCTGCGGACGACCCTTAACTAGTGCAACTGCGTTAATAGCGAAGGCATCTTCCATAGGAGTTAACTTAAAGAGTTGCTCAAGCACTGCTTCTGGCTCAAAGCCATTCTTTAGCTCAATAACTACGTTGGTTCCGGTCTTGCCATCAGTTAGATCGATAATGTCGGAAATGCCTTGAATCTTCTTCGCCTTAGCGAGATCTGCAATGCGTTCCACAACTTTTTCAGGACCGATATTAAATGGAAGTTCTTTGATGGTGATACCCATTTTGCGAGAGGTAACTTTGCTAATTTCAACGCTAGCGCGCACCTTAAAGGAGCCCTTGCCAGTTGCGTAGGCATCGCGCACGCCTTCGGCTCCGACAAGTTCGCCACCGGTTGGAAAGTCAGGCCCAGGAATATGTTTCATCAATTGATTTAAAGTCGCTTTTGGATTATCAATTAAGAACTTTGTCGCGGCGATTACTTCACCTAAGTTATGCGGCGCCATATTTGTCGCCATACCAACTGCAATTCCTGATCCACCATTTACCAATAAGTTTGGATACGCGGCAGGCAATACCAAAGGCTCAAGTAATTGACCATCGTAATTTGGGCCAAAATCAACGGTGTCTTCATCAGCTTCCGCAACCATCGCCATGGCAGCTTGTGCCAAGCGTGCTTCGGTGTAACGCATTGCAGCAGGACCAGAATCAAGTGAGCCAAAGTTTCCGTGACCATCAATTAGCGGTACTTGCATTGAAAAAGATTGCGCCATACGAACGAGTGCGTCATAGATTGCGCCGTCACCGTGTGGGTGCAACTTACCCATTACTTCACCAACAACACGTGCACTCTTTACATGGCCACGTTCTGGACGCAGACCCATATCTGCCATCTGGTGCAAGATGCGACGATGCACTGGCTTTAAGCCATCGCGCGCATCAGGAAGTGCTCGTGAGTAAATTACGGAGTAGGCATATTCCAAAAATGATTCTGACATTTCAGATGAGACATCGATATCAACAATCTTGCCGGGATATTCGCCAGGTTTAGGACCAACCGGTTTTTTCGCCTTGGTTGCAGTCGCTGTCTTCTTCGTTGCCATGCGGGCATTCTGCCAAGTGAACTAGCTAAATTGCGGTACCTACACGCGGTCTGCCACCGACGATTGCAACACATTGGGCCGCTAACTCGGTTCCGGCAGTGATGGCCGCAGTGAGATCGTGTTTAGAGGCAAAAGCTTCGATAAATCCTGCAGCGAAACTATCTCCAGCCCCAGTTGTGTCGACCACTGTGGCAGAAATTGCAGCAACACTGATTGAGTCAAAGCCACGCGCTTTGGCGATCGCACCAAGTGAGCCGCGTTTGATTACAACGACCTCGCTATATTCCAATAAATAATCTAGCGCACGTTCAATATCTACAAGCCCCGTGAGGAAAATTGACTCTTCTTCATTGAGAAAGAGCACGTTCATCAGAGAAAACCATTGATGAATTTCCTTATCCGATACATCTTTCATCGCGCCAACTGAAGCTGGATCAAAGTAGATCGGAATCGAATCAGCACGAATCTGCTCAATCATCGCTAATACGCCTGGGCGAGACAGTGGATTTAGCAGTGCGTAACCTGATATATATATTAGCACCTTTATCTGGAAACATCGTGCGCTCACCGGATGAATCAACAAGTACAACAACCACGCCAGATGCTTCACCGGGGATAATCAGATTTTCGTGTGCAACGCCTAGCGAATCAAACTCTGCAATTAGCGCTGCGCCAGCGGGGTCATCACCCACGTGGCCGACGATGGTGCTGTTAGCGGTTGTGCGAGTTAGCCAAGCGGCAACATTGCCAGCTGCGCCACCGCCATTGGTGCTGATACGACTTGCAGTGTCGCTGCCGAAATTTATCTTTTGAGGAGAGACATCTATACGTGCAATTACATCGAGCATTACATCGCCGATGCAGAGCACGTTAACTGGCATTTAGCGCTGCTTTGCTACCGCAATATCAGCGGCGAGGGCTGAATTAGATTTAATGATTTCAATGTTTACAGAAAGTGATTCACCTTCACTTGCGGTATGGAAGTGCTCTAACAAGAATGGAGTCACCGCTTTGCCGATGATTCCGGCTTTTCGAGCCCCTGTTAGCCCACTCTTTAGAATCGTGTCGTGGCGCTTGCGATCTATCTCGTGTTTTACGGGATTAGCCACAATCAAAGCGCTCTTATTTGTGCGCAGTAATTCTCGGGAGTGAATGATCTTGGCTATTTCGGCGGCGCTATTTACCTGATGCTCAATTGTGAAACCTGAATCAGTTAAGTAAAAACCCGGAAAGGCGATTGTTTTATAGCCAACAACCCCGATTGCCAAAGTTTCAAGGCGTTCTAGTGTTGCAGCGACATCTAAAATTGATTTAACTCCGGCGCAGACCACAGTGATATCTAATTGCGAGAGCGCAGTTAGGTCAGCTGATTCATCGAAAGTTTCATTTGCATCGCGATGAACACCGCCTAAGCCACCGGTTGCAAAGACGCGGATTCCCGCAAGTGCAGCCAAGTGTGCGGTAGCGGCAACAGTTGTTGCGGCAGATTTACCAGTTGCCGCGATAATCGCAAGGTCTCTACTTGAAGCTTTTACAATATCATCACGATTTGCGATCGCCTTTAATTGATCATCGGTTAGACCAATGTGCACAACGCCATCTAGTAAAGCGATAGTCGCTGGCACTGCGCCGTGATCGCGCACAACGTCCTCGACTTCACGTGCAACTTCTAAATTCTGTGGCCGCGGTAATCCGTGGCTGATAATCGTTGATTCGAGGGCAACTATGGGACGACCTTCAGCTAGCGCTGCTGCAACTTCTGGCGACGGAGTAAATGGCATGCGGTTGCTCATAACCCCAACCTTACCCGTGAGAAGATACCTCTGTGCATCTCTCGCAAATCACTCCTTCGCTCTTTGCGAGCCTGGGTTTAACTGATGCGAGCGATCAGATTCAATGTGGCCCGAGCCCAGTCGGGCGTGAACTACTTTTCTTAGTAGATGGTTTAGGCGCAGATGCCGTTGCTAAATATGCGAGCTACATACCTACTTTGTCATCTTTAATTCGCCACGGTGCGGTCAAGACTTCTTTTCCCTCAACAACAGCAACCAGTTTGGCAACGCTAACCACCGGTGTAAATCCTGGAGAACACGGAATGCTGGGTTATACCGTGCAAGTTCCGCGAAGTGGTGGGCGCATTCTAAATTCGCTGAAGTGGGATGAGCGAGTAGATCCGTATATCTGGCAACCTGTTTCAACACTCTTTGAACGCGCAGTTGCCCAGAATATAAACGTTACTCACGTTGCCGCAAAGCGTTATGAAGATACTGGCTTTACTCGTGCGGTGTTTCGCGGTGCAAAATATCGCGGTGCTAATGCGCACGCTGATTTGATTACTGAAACCGTCGCTGCACTAAAGGAAACCCCAGCATTTGTTTATCTCTATGTAAATGATTTAGATGTGGCTGGCCACAGTGATGGTGTTGGTTCCGATCAATGGTTGGCTGCACTTTCAGGGATTGATCAATTGGTTGCGACTTTGCTACAAAAACTTCCGCGCCAAACTCGCTTATGGCTAACTGCTGACCACGGAATGATCAACGTGGGAGAAAAGATTGTGATCGGCCAGGGAAATAACTTGGCTGAAAACATTGCCACGATTGCTGGTGAACCACGCGCACGCCATCTTTATTTAAGTTATGGCGCAGGCGCATCAGAACTTGCTGATGTGGCATCTCGGTGGGAAGAGTTTCTGGGGGAGAAGGCGAGTGTTTACACTCGCGATACGGCTATTGCCGCTGAGTTATTTGGCAATCAAGTCTCCGCTGATGCCGCAGATCGTATGGGAGATGTAATTGTGGTTGCCCACGGTGATCTAATTTTGATCGAAGCCGAACGTGAAAAACAAGAGAGTGCAATGGTTGGTCATCACGGCGGAGCGAGTGATATCGAAAGTTATGTTCCGCTTTTAACTGCGGTGATTTCTTAAATTAGTTATTGTTTTCAGGATCTTCTTTTGGCTTTTGACCGAACATAATTTCATCCCATGATGGAACCTTGGCGCGCGCGGTTATGCCATCTTGCTTATCGCCAGGCGCTGGAGTTTCGCGGATAGAAACCAAGCGAGGTGTCTCACGTGAAATCTCAGCTTCAAATTCTTCATCAGTTGGGTCATTATCTGGAAGGTCATCTAGTGACGATGCGATGCTGCGAATTGGCGCGCTATCGATACGAATTGGTTCGCGCGGTTCAATTCTTTCGCTGCGTGATGGATGTGTTGGCTCGGAATAAATCAGCCCAGGTTCAATGCGACGAATCGGTGCATCTTCACCCATCATCCAAGCGGCGTTGTCATCTAGTGGAGCAATTGTGCGACGGTGGGTGTCATAACTAAATTGAGCGGCGCCCATTCCATCGCGATTTGGATAGTGAAGTTCGATAGTCCAAGTGCCATCATCCAAGCGCCAAGTGTTCCAATCAAGAGAATCTACATCTACTCCGCGCGGTGCTAATTTTGAAATGACAATGTCAAGGTAAGTAAGTGCTTCACGCCCGTTATCTTTTCCATCTCGTCGAGGTGTTAGCGAATGAACTTGATCGATAATAAACAAGCGCTCTTGCAATATTGGCCCAGAGAAACGTTCAACTTTATCTACAGAAATATTTCCATCACGGGCGATTGCATCCATTGTTTCGCCAGCGCGCAAGCGTCGTTGAATTTCCTTAACGGTCATCGCGGCGTTCTCGTCTGCAACCGGCACCGAGGTTAGGCGTGGTTGGTTAACGGTGGCGCGCAACATGTCGCTGATGCGCAGTGTGTACTCGGCCCCGTTGTTATCGGTGAGCGCTATGTGCACCCCATCGGGGGTCTTGCCAGTTAAGCGCAGCTCACTCATGTGGGCGAGAATACCCGCCAAGGGTGAAAAAGTAGGTGAGGAGGGAGTTGGGCTGAACGGGGGATTTAGCCGATTTACGCTCGGAGCCCCATCTGTGGCAAGATACGCAGTCTGCACGGCAGTTATAGCCGCGCTGCAATCAGCAACAAATAGCTTGAAAGAGCTTTACTTAGATGAGGACCAAACGATGAATATTCTTGATGCCGTTGATGCGAAGTCACTTCGCCATGACATCCCACAATTTCGTGCAGGCGATGAACTCAAGGTCCACGTTCGCGTTATCGAAGGTAGCAAGAGCCGTATCCAGGTCTTCCAAGGAATTGTTATCCGTCGCCAAGGCGATGGCGTTCGCGAAACTTTCACCATCCGTAAGGTTTCTTACGGTGTTGGAGTAGAACGTACCTTCCCAGTTCACACACCAGTTATTGAAAAGATTGAACTCGTAAAGAAGGGCGATGTACGTCGCGCCAAGCTTTACTACCTCCGCGATCTTCGCGGTAAGGCTGCCAAGATCCGCGAAAAGCGTGATGGCATCGAAGGTTACGGCGATGGAATTCTTTCAACTCCGGTTGCTGAGGTTATTGTTGAAGCGCCAGCTCCAGTTGAGGTCGTTGCAGAAGCGCCAGTAGCTGAAGTAGTAGCTGAAGTTGCAGCTGAGGTTGCGACTGCAGATGTTGCGGTTGAAGCTGAAGCTGCGGCTGAAGACAAGCCTGCTAACTAAGTAAATTCTTTCAATGCCACGTAAGGGCTCGCTTTTACGCGAGTTTCCTATACTGATAGTTGTTGCGCTCGCCGTTTCTATTGTCATAAAAACTTTCTTGGTTCAATTCTTCTTCATTCCTTCTGGATCTATGGAGAACACGCTTCAAATAAATGACCGCGTCGCGGTAAATAAGGTTCCTTTCATCGGAAAATCAATAAAGCGGGGCGATGTAGTCGTCTTTCGCGATCCTGACAACTGGTTACCTGAGCCTTATGTCGGCGACCAAAATAAATATTTAGCAATTGTGAAAGACGCATTCGTCGCTGTTGGAGTATTACCAAATCCCGCAAAGCAATATTTAGTTAAGCGAGTGATTGGCGTAGCCGGCGACAAAGTTGAATGTTGCTCAAAAGGTAAGAAGTTAATGATTAATGGCGTCGAAATAGATGAGCCATATATATTTGCAGGAAATACTGCGAGTGATACTAATTTCAATGTAACCGTGCCTGCCGGCAAAATCTGGGTGATGGGCGATCACCGCGGTGCCAGTGCTGATTCGCGATTCCATCAAGATGATATAAATAATGGAATGGTCCCAACCTCCAAAATTACTGGAAAAGTTGTCGGAATTATCTGGCCGATTAAGAACTTAGGCATTGTCGATTCGTACTCTTCGCTGAAATAAATCCTGCCGAAATTAGCCTATGAAGGTTATTGAGTCGTTACTGATAGATGCGGGAATCACTCCGCTAGCTGGAGTCGATGAAGCAGGTCGTGGCGCATGCGCTGGTCCACTCGTAATCGCATCAGTTTTATTGGCAGATCCTTTTGCGCCAGAGCTTTCACAAGTCAGAGATTCCAAAGATGTATCAGAGAGCGAACGAGAAAAACTCTTTGACGTTGTCACGAGCGCAGCGCTTGCTGTAAGTGTGATTATTGTTCCTGCCGCAGAAGTTGATCAAAGAGGCGTACACGCAGCAAATCTTGATGGCATGCGACGCGCAGTGCAAGGGTTAGCAATTACACCAAGCTATGTACTCACTGATGGTTATGCCATTGAGGGCTTAGCGATTCCCAATGTGGCAGTCTGGAAAGGCGATCAAGTCGTAACTTGCATCAGTGCAGCATCGATAATCGCAAAAGTAACTCGTGATCGAATTATGCGCGAGTTAGATGCGCAATTTCCTAAATATGGATTTGCTAAACATAAAGGCTATATCACCAAAGTACATACCGAAGCTCTGCAGGAGCACGGTCCGTGTATAGAACACCGACGTTCATTCGCAAATATCGCTGCACTTTCTCAATAATTACCCACAAGTAAAGCAAGAGGGATCTTCGCATTGCGCGATGAGATCTAATCTGCGCGCTATGAATAAGGGCGGCAGAAAGCGAAGTAATTTAGTAACTGGGGCTTTTGGCGAAGATGTAACCGCCAGGTTTGTAACGGCGCGTGGCGACGAGATTCTCGATCGTAATTGGCGAGTGCGAGAGGGTGAAATTGATTTAATCTCCCTCGGAACAGATGGACTATTTCACTTTATTGAAGTCAAGACGCGATCATCTTTGGCATTTGGCCACCCATTTGAAGCAATTAACAAAGATAAAGCCCACCGCATGCAGCGATTGGCAATGGCTTGGCTAGCAACCCATGGTTGTCTGGGATGTGACTATGCAATAGATGCGGCAGCCGTACTAATCAACAGTGATGGTTCACATTCGCTCGAATATCGCGGCGGTTTACTGTGACCCTGGGAATCACGCAGAGCGTGGCGCTCTTGGGTTTAGATGGCGCAGTTGTCACTATCGAAGTCGATATTGCAGATGGCATTCCTATGTATTCACTTTTGGGCTTGCCTGATGCTGCGCTGAGTGAATCAAGAGATCGGGTTCGCGCTGCCCTAATAAATACAAATGAAATCTGGCCTAATCGTAAAGTCACAGTTTCGCTCTCGCCTGCGTGGTTACCCAAGAGTGGATCAAGTTTTGATCTTTCAATTGCACTTGCGATATTGATTGCCCATCAAGCTTTGCCGCAAGCTCCGCTCAATGAAGTTCTTGTCTTAGGCGAACTTGCCTTGGATGGCAAGATTCGTTCGGTCCGTGGAGTTTTGCCTGCTCTTATCGTGTCATATAAGGCAGGAATAAAGCGTGCCTTTGTTCCTCAAGATAATTTCGCAGAAGCGTCACTGATGACACAAATGCACATCATTGGATTTTCCTCACTTTCGGAAGTTCTGCGATTTATACGCACTGGTGAAATCGCAATATCGTCGCAACTTGAGTTAGTGATTGAAGAAGACGCAAACTATCCAGATTTTGCAGATGTAGCTGGGCAGAGTGCAGCGCGTTTTGCCGCAGAGGTCGCAGCAAGCGGGGGACACCATCTGCTTTTAATTGGTCCGCCAGGTGCGGGTAAGACAATGATTGCATCGCGCATTCCCACAATATTGCCGGCGCTAAACATTGAACAAGCGCTCGAAGTAACAGCGGTGCATTCCATCGCCGGCACCTTAGGCAATCGTTCACCAATGTCACGGCTAGCGCCGATAGTTTCACCGCATCACAGTGCGACCCGGGTGGCAATGGTTGGCGGTGGATCGTCGGTAATCAGACCCGGTGCATGTTCATTGGCACATCATGGAGTTCTATTTATCGACGAAGCGCCCGAGTGTGCAAATGGAGTTCTAGATGCACTACGCCAACCACTGGAATCTGGAACGATAACAATTGCAAGAAGCGTTGGCAGTCTCACCTTTCCAGCGCAATTTCTTTTAATTCTTGCCGCAAATCCTTGCCCGTGCGGAAAGTTCTCTGGTCGCGGAAGATCTTGCACTTGCTCCTCGCTACAAGTCAGGCGTTACCTTGGAAAGTTATCTGGCCCGTTGATGGATCGCATAGATATGCGGGTGCAAGTTGAACCAGTTACAAGGGTGGAAATGGCACAGACCGAACTCGGTGAACCTAGTTCAGTAATCGCAGCGCGCGTATTAGTTGCACGGCAGAAAGCGGCAGCAAGATTTAGCGCCGAGCCTTGGTCCTTAAATTCGGAGATTCCTTCCCGCGCTTTGCGTACAACATATAAACCAGAACGCGCCGCAATGAACTTTCTGCACGATGAATTAGATAGAGAGAGACTGACTGCAAGAGGGCTTCATAAAATAATCCGTTTGGCTTGGACTTTGGCCGATTTAAATGGAAACGATATTCCGCTCCTGGAAGATGTAAAGCTGGCTCATCGTCTGCGCGAAGGTTCTGAAATATGAACGAGACTGATGCCTCACTTTACCTATTCGCAAATATCGAAGGTGGGCACGTCTTTTGGAGTAATCAAGTATCTGAACTCGGTCCCCTTTTAGTTTATGAAAGACTATTAAGTGGAAAGTATGATCGTGTTAAATACGAAAAGTTGATCACAAATTTGCGTGCTACCAAATTGGAAGAGATTAAGGAATCCATCGATAAGACTGGATCAATTTTCTTAACTCCACAATCACTGGATTGGCCCACATCGTTAGATGATCTGAGCGCTACTCCATTTGGTCTGGTTGTTAAAGGTGACTTATCCGCACTTGCTGAAAAATCACTCGCGATAGTCGGAACTCGGAATCCAACTCCATACGGACTTCGCATCGCCGGTGATTTTGCTGCAGGTTTCGTTGATCGCGAATGGAGCATCGTAAGCGGCGGCGCATACGGGATAGATTCAGCGGCACATAAAGGAGCGCTGATCGCTGAAGGAAGAACTATTGCTGTTCTTGCAGCAGGAGTAGATGTGGCATATCCCGCTGGGAACGCACGGCTCTTCGCAGAAATTGCAGAGAACGGTGCGTTGGTATCTGAAGTGTTACCCGGTTCTCACGCAATTCCTTCACGCTTTCTTACACGGAATCGAATTATTGCCGCTCTGTCTCAAGCAACCCTGGTTGTAGAAGCGGCCTTTCGCTCTGGATCACTGCGCACTGCACGAGATGCCGCAGAATTATTGCGTCCCGTAATGGCGATACCAGGGCCGATAAACGCCCCAACTTCTGAAGGGTGTCACCGATTAATTGGTGAACGTGCGGCTGAAATAGTTACATCTGTCGCAGATGCAGTGGAGCTGATCTCAACCCTTTAGGCAAGTTTTGGGCTTTAGGTAAAGAGTGCGCTAAGTGAGAGAATAAGCGCATGAGTGAATTCCGTTCTGGCTTCGTCGCAATTGTCGGACGCCCTAATACCGGAAAATCAACTCTCATCAACGCTCTAGTTGGAAGCAAGATTGCCATTACTTCACCTCACCCAAATACCACTCGTCACGCTATTCGCGGCATTGTTAATCAACCCACCTTTCAAGCGGTGCTTGTTGATACTCCCGGAATTCATAAGCCAAAGACTTTATTGGGCCACCGACTAAATGCAGTGGTCGGTGAAAGTTTAGATTCAGTAGATGCAATTTTGATGTGCTTGCCTGCTGACGAGACTTCAGGATCGGGCGATGTTTTCTTAGCTCAGGAAATTGCCAAGCACCCTCGCGCAAAGAAGTTCGCACTCGTAACAAAAACGGATTTGATCTCTAAGGAGAAGTTGGCGCTGCGTCTTGCTGGCATAAATGCCTTAGCAAAGGGGTTTACTTGGGATGAAATCGTTCCTGTTTCTGCTGCTATTCACTCACAGATTGAGTTACTCGCCGAATTAATCGGCAAGGTTCTGCCAATTGGTCCAGCTTTCTACCCTGAAGATATGACCAGTGATCAAGGTCAAGATCAATTGATCTGTGAGTTAATTCGTGAGGCTGCGATGCGTGATGCTCGTGAAGAACTTCCACATTCAATTATGGTGACAATCGATGAGATGTCTGAGCGCGAGAAAACTGGTTCACGACCATTCTTTGATATTCACGCGACGATACACGTTGAGCGAGATTCACAGACCGGCATAATTTTGGGCCACAAAGGTGAACGACTCAAAGATATTGGTATGCGAGCTCGCGCAGGTATCGAACGTGAACTTGGCGCACGCATTTTCCTCGGACTTCACATAAAGGTTTCTAAAGAATGGCAGCGCGATCCAAAGCTCTTGCAACGATTAGGTTTTGGCGAAAATTAATTTAAGAGCTTGTTTTGCGACTGGCAAGGTAAGAACCAATCAAAACTAGCGGCAAACCAACGATGATTCCGATCGTTAAAGGCTCACCCAAAATCATTACACCTAATACGACTGCAAAGGCAGTATTCATATAAGTAACAAGTGAAGCGCGTGCCGGCCCGATTTCGGCCATAACGGTGAAGAAGACAGCAAAGGCGATTCCGGTGGAGAAGATACCCAAGGCGATTACGGAATAGATCGCACTTTGGCTAATTTGATGTTCTGGCCACAGAATGAATAAAGCAGGTGAATAAAAGAGAGCTGTCATAGCCATAGCAATCGCATTTATGGCTACACCGGAAACTCCGGGCATCTTGCGGGTAATATAAATAACGGCATAACCGTACCCAACGGAGGCGCCCAGCATCATTAAAATTGCAACGGGATCTGAAGATCCAGTAAAACTCTCGATACCTACCAATAAGAAAACGCCGATAAAGCCAACGGCCATTCCGACCAAGCGGCGCGGTTGCCAGACTGTTTTATCTCCGTAGAGAGATGTGATGATCGTGGAGAAAATTGGAACGGATGCTACCAGCAATCCAGCAAGCCCAGATGAGATTGATTGCTCAGCAGTCCCGATCAAAATCCATGGGATTACCATTTCAAATAAGGCGTATACCGCGATGTATTTCCAACCTTTAATCGCAGTAAAGATGGACTTATCGTAGATTGCAATCGGGACAAGAATTAATGCACCGATAAATACGCGGCTGAAGACAACGATTGCGGGGGAGAAGCCAGTTTCAGGATCTACTGCAACTCGGATAAAGAGGTAAGGAATACCCCAAAGAAACCCGGCAAGGATAAAGAGAATTAAATTACGCCGAGACATTGCGCCATAGTAACCTGAAAGCGCTGATATTCCTTACCACTATTACTTTTTGGTTTTACTTGCCATCTCTTGCGCTGCAAAGTCCAGTGCAAGGTGCGCCGAAGGAGTGACGGCAACAGATGCAAAGAAACCATGGATCATTCCAGGAAATTCTCGGTAAATAACTTCAGCACCATCACCCTTCAGTTTTTCGCAGTAATTCTCGGAATCAGTGACGAGTGGATCGTATTGAGCGGTAATTACTATCGAAGGAGCAACTCCAGCGAGACTTTTTGCGCTCATAGGAACTGCATATGCATGGTCATCGTGCTCAGTGCCCTGCAAGTAATTTTCCCAGAACCACTTCATGCCTTGAGTGGTTAGCCCATAATCAGTGGCATATTCGATGTACGACTTGGTATTGAAGTCACGAGCGATACACGGATAAACAAGTAATTGATAACTAAGTGAAATCGAATTATCTCTAGCTTTAATTGCTACCGCAGCAGCCAAATTTCCACCAGCGCTATCTCCGCCGACTCCTATGCGATTAGCATCGATTCCCAGTTCTTTTGCATGTTCGCGCGTCCAGATCAGAGTGGCGTAACAATCATCCAATGGAATGGGGAAAGGGTGTTCCGGCGCTTTCTGATAATTAACGCTAATTATTACCGAACCACTTTGATTTGCCAGACGATGTAACGCGGCGTCATAGATATCTAAGAATCCCATAACCCATCCTCCTCCGTGAAAGTAGATCAAGGCAGGTGCGTTCTGGTCTGTGTTAGGACGATAGATTCGAATGGGAAGATCTGCAGTTGGCCCAGGAATGAATCTATTAATAACTGAGTGGATCGACTCTGGTTTGCCATTGACTGCAACTCGACTCTGGGTAAGTTTTCTAATCTCCGATAAAGGCGCTTCCCATACTTGTGGAAGAGCTGCAGCTTTTTGATCGGCAAGAAGTTTGATTATCTCTGGGGCAAGGCTCACTCTTGATCTCTCCTTAATTCCAGCTTTGAGTTGCATCACGAAGGGTGCGATAACGTTGCACAACATCTGGAGTTGCAGCAGCGGAAACTTTTTCAATCTTGCCTAAATCCCAGGTTGGAGCTGTGTCACCACCGAGAAGAGCCCAAGATGCTTGGCGTGCTGCACCATTTGCAACATATTCGCCAGGTGGTGGAAGCAGAACTTCGCGCCCGAAGAGGGCCGCTGCTATTTGTGCAACAGCGGGGTTCTTCGCCGCACCACCAATTAAAATAATGCGTTTAACGTCAACGCCCAGTTTTTCTAGAGCATCAACAGCATCGACTAATCCACAGAGCATTCCTTCAACCATCGCGCGCGAGATATCAGCAGGATTAGAGTTATTGAGATTTAATCCGCTAAATACTCCGGTTGCGTTCGGACGATTTGGAGTTCGCTCACCCTCAAAGTAAGGAAGTAGCGATAAGCCATTTGCACCTGGTTTTGCAGAGAGCGCTAGTGCACCTACTTCATCGTGGGATTTTCCGAGGATTCGTGTGGCAGCATCTAATATCCGCGCAGCATTTAGCGTGCAAACTAATGGCAAGAATCGCCCTGTTGCATCCGCAAAACCGGCAACCGCCCCAGATGAATCGTGAGTTGCGGTCTCAGATACCGCAAATGCAGTTCCGCTGGTGCCTAATGAAACTACAACATCGCCAGGTTGTGCTTGAATGCCAAGAGCTGCAGCTGCGTTATCTCCAGCACCAGGTGCGATCTTTACTCCACTTGGCATTACTCCGCCAAACTCAGCGGGGCTAATTATCTTTGGAAGATGAATTTCACGATCAGTGCGCAACGCCAGCGCTAAAATATCGCGGCGATACTTAGATGTAGATGGATCAAAGTATCCAGTTCCAGATGCTTCGCTGCGATCTGAAAATAATTTATCAAAGTCTTTTACTTCACCTTGCTGATGTTGTAGTTGCCAAGATAACCAGTCGTGGGGGAGAGCAACACCGGCAACCTTTGCAGCATTTTCTTTTTCAGAATCTGCCAACCAGCGCAACTTTGAGGCAGTAAAGGATGCAACCAACCTTGAACCAACTTGTTTAGCCATTACTTCCGGGCCACCAATTTCAGAATTTAAAGCATCGGCGGCGGCAGCTGATCTTGTGTCATTCCAAAGTAGGGCATCGCGGATTACCGCACCATTTTCATCCAGTGCGACCATGCCGTGTTGTTGTCCGCCAATTGAGATTGCTTCTACATCATCGAGTCCGCCGGCATCTTTTATTGCAGCATCTAGCGCAGTCACCCAATGGGCGGGGTTTACTTCAGTTCCGTCAGGGTGGCTGGCACGACCTTGCCGCAATAACTCACCAGTAATGGCGTCACGAATTACCACTTTGCAAGACTGCGTTGAAGAATCCACGCCCGCGATGAGTTTTCGATTAGCCATGGGGCAAGGCTAGACTGTGCCTGTCAACGTTGACTACTTTTCGATCTTTTTCTTTTTCCGAGATCCTAGATTTAACAACTTTTGAACTGGAGTTTTTCATGCGTATTGGCGTCCTTACAGGTGGCGGAGATTGTCCTGGTCTAAATGCGGTTATCCGTGCGGTAGTTCGTAAAGGTGTAAAGGAATACGGCCACGAGTTTGTTGGCTTCCGCGATGGCTGGAAAGGCCCGCTCGAGAATTACACAATGGAACTCAACCTCGAGACCACCCGTGGCATATTGCCTCGCGGCGGAACCATTTTGGGTTCATCTCGCACCAACCCATTTAAAATCGAAAATGGCGTTGAGCGCATTAAACAGAATTTATCCGATCAGGGAATCGATGCGCTAATTGCTATCGGTGGCGAAGATACTCTCGGCGTTGCCACAAAGTTAGATTCACTTGGCGTAAAGGTTATTGGCGTCCCAAAGACAATTGATAACGATCTCAATAATACTGATTACACATTTGGCTTTGATACCTCTGTAAATATCGCTGTTGAAGCGATCGATCGTTTACACACGACCGCAGAATCACATCACCGCGCGCTCGTTGTGGAAGTAATGGGCCGCCATGCTGGCTGGATCGCACTTCACTCAGGTATGGCAGGCGGAGCAGCTTGTATCCTGATTCCAGAAGTTAAATTCTCAGTCGATAAAGTTTGCGAATGGGTCGAATCTCGTTTTAAGAGCAGCTACGCACCGATTATTGTTATTGCAGAAGGTGCAATCCCTCAAGATGGTGACATGATTACCAAAGATTCAGAGTTAGATGCCTTCGGTCACGTAAAGCTATCTGGAATTGGCGAATGGCTTGCTAAACAAATCGAAGCGAAAACCGGCAAAGAAGCGCGCACATCTGTTCTTGGTCATATCCAACGCGGCGGTACTCCAACTGCATTTGATCGCGTACTTGCTACTCGCTTTGGATTGCAAGCGATTACAGCTGCATCCGAAGGCGACTGGGGCAAGATGGTGGCTCTTCACGGCACCGATATCGTTCGCGTCCCGCTTGCCAGCGCTACCGAGAAGTTAAAGACAGTGCCTATTGAGCGTTACAAGGAGTCGGAGATCTTCTTCGGATAATTCTCTCCCGAGAAACTATCTGATCAAACTACTCTTATCCCCATGACTACCTCATCCCCGAGTTCATTAGATAACCTCTTCACTCCTGGACTCGTTGCGGCGCAACAACCGCAATGGCCGGGTGGTGTCGATGGTGCACCAGTAAAAAAGGCAGTCGCAGAGTTAAAGTCTTTTCCTCCACTAGTTTTCGCCGGTGAATGCGATGATCTAAAGGCAAAAATTGCTGAGGCTGCTGCTGGTCGCGCCTTTTGGTTACAAGGTGGAGATTGCGCAGAAACATTTGCTGCAGCTACTGCAGATTCAATTCGCAACCGTATTAAAACAATTCTGCAAATGGCAGCGGTATTGCAGTATTACTCCAGCCTTCCAGTAGTAAAAGTTGGTCGAATGGCTGGGCAATTTGCTAAGCCACGCTCGAATGACATGGAAACTCGCGGAGATGTGACGCTTCCGGCTTACCGTGGTGATGCAGTAAATGATCTTGAATTCACTGAAGCATCACGCACACCGGATCCAAACCGTATGGTCCGGGTTTACAACACATCGGCTGCAACCCTTAACTTGGTTCGCGCATTTACTCAAGGCGGATTTGCCGATCTTCGTCAGGTGCACGAATGGAACAAGGGATTCATCCGCGATTCATCTGTTGGCGATCGTTACGAACAAATGGCGCGCGAAATTGGTCGCGCCTTAGACTTTATGAAATCTGCTGGCGTTGATCCTGATTCATTTAAATCAGTTGATTTCTACTCCAGTCACGAAGCGTTGATTATGGAATATGAGAAAGCTCTAACTCGCATCGATTCGCGCACTCAACTTCCATACGATGTTTCAGCGCACTTCATCTGGATCGGCGAGAGAACTCGCCAGCTAGATGGCGCTCACGTTGATTTCGCTGCCAAGGTTCGCAATCCAATTGGAGTAAAACTTGGCCCTAAGTCCACAGTCGATGATGCTCTTAAATTGATTGATCGCTTAGATCCAAACCGCGAACCTGGTCGCTTAACTTTTATCACGCGCATGGGTGCGGGCAAGATTCGCGAAGCCCTACCCGCACTCGTTGATGGCGTTACTAAATCTGGTGCACAAGTTCTCTGGGTCTGCGATCCAATGCACGGCAATACTTTTGAAGCGGCAACGGGATATAAAACCCGACGCTTTGATGATGTTATGGATGAAGTAAAGGGATTCTTTGAAGTCCATAAGGGGCTAGGAACGCACCCAGGCGGAATCCACATTGAATTAACCGGCGACGATGTTACTGAATGTCTTGGTGGGGGAGAACAGATCTCTGAAACTGATTTGGCCAGCCGTTACGAGAGCGCTTGCGACCCACGCCTTAACCATTCACAATCTCTAGAACTCGCATTTCTAGTTGCTGAAATGTTGCGCGATCGCTAATTTAGCGGACGTGCCACTGTTAATTTCTCAATTTAAGTCTCCAATCGGGGTTTTAAATTTAATCGCTGACGAGCAGATTCTCTTGGGCTTAAACCTCTCTAGCGTTAAAGCGCTCAAAGATAGCGTCGATGAAATTGATTACGCGAAGGGCTTTAAGGAAGTTTCTAAGATTTCAGTAGTTTCTGATCTGCTAAGTGATTACTTTGCTGGCGATATAAATGCATTGAACGGTATTTCAGTTCGCCAACCTGGTGCGCAATTCTCTCAAGCAGCCTGGAAAGCGATGCGTAAAGTAAAAGCAGGAAAGACGATTTCTTACGCAGATCTAGCTGATCGTGCAGGCTCGAAAGCTGCAGTGCGTGCGGCCGGTTCAGCCTGCGCAAAGAACGCCATAGCACTTGTTGTTCCGTGTCACCGCATCGTTAAAACCGGGGGATCACTCGGTAACTATGCATATGGTTTAAATAAAAAAGAATGGTTATTACGCCACGAGGGCGCGCTTTAATATCTCTATCGCAGCTTTACATTGCTCATCATCAAAATCTAAGTGAGTTACTAGGCGCGCGTATTTTGGACCAAGTGCGCTAATCCATAGCCCCGCATCTCTTGTGCGAGTTGCCAGCTCGGCCGCAGAAATTGGTAGTGCAGATAAATCAAGACCAACGATATTTGTCTCAACAGAATTTGGATCAATAAGTGAGGAATTGATCGCAGATACAGCGATTGCGATTTCTTTTGCGCGACGATGGTCTTCTGCTAATCGAGCGATGTTGTTATCTAGTGCGTAATGTGCGGCACCCGCCAACAAGCCAACTTGTCGCATTCCTGCGCCATATCGTTTACGCCATACCCGCGCTTTTGCCACTCGCTCTTTATCACTCAGCATTATCGAACCGATTGGAGCGCCCAAACCTTTAGATAGGCAGACGCTAATGGTGTCGAAGTATTTGCCATATTCATTTAGCGCGACCCCACTTGCCACGTGCGCATTCCAAATTCTCGCTCCATCTAAATGAAGAGCCAGGCCTAATTCATCTGCACCTTTTCGTAGCGCCTTGATTTCCTCAAGTGGCTGCACTGTTCCGCCACCAAAGTTGTGCGTGTTTTCAACAGCGATCGCAGTTGTGGAAACTAAATACGGACCAGAATTTGGTCGGGCTAATTCCAGGGCATCTTTGGCAATAAGTAATCCATTCTTAGCTGGCCAAGTGCGAGTTGTAATGCCGCTAAATACTGCAGCCGCTCCGAGTTCAGCGCGAACGATATGGGAATTAGATTCAGCCAGCAGTTCTTCACCGGGTGCGACCAACATGCGAATCGCCAACTGATTGGCGAGTGAACCGGTAGGTGTAAAGACTCCGGCTTCTTTGCCGAACATTGCGGCAACGCGTTCTTCAAGCGAATTGACCGTTGGATCATCGCCGTAGACATCATCACCGACCGGGGCTTGCGCCATCGCTTCGCGCATCGCTTGTGATGGACGAGTAACCGTGTCAGAACGTAAGTCGATAGGCGCTTGCATCTGCTTAGCCTCTCACGATTCTTTCGTTACGATCAAATACATCGCAAGTAAGACCATTGCGCCACCTATTGAAACTTGCAGAGTCAATGACTCTCCGCCGAAGGCGACTGCAAATAGTGCGGCGAAGACAACCTCCATCGTTAAAATAACGGCGACCTTAGTTGAACTCATATGTGCTTGTGACCAAGTTTGGACAATAAAGGCGACGGCAGTGGCGATAACTGCAGTGAATATAACAACGCCCCAAACTCCAGAATCTGTTGGTTTTTCATATCCTTGACCGATTGAGATTACACCGGTTAAGAGTGCACAGATCGATAACTGCACAATCGTGAGTGCATAGGCATCGAATCCCAAACTCCATTTGCTCAAAGTTACAATGTGGGCAGCGAATGCAATTGCACTGACAAAAACTAGCGCTTCACCAATTCCAACTGACCAACCACGTAAAGAGAGCAGGGCTAATCCGATTGTGGCAAGAACGACGCAGAACCACGTAAAGGCTTTTATCTTTTCCTTGAGAAAAACTGCGGCAATGAGGGGTGTAAGTACTACGTAAAGGCCAGTCACGAATCCGGTAATTGCAGCGCCAGTGCGAGCAAGCCCTAAAGTTTGAAATATGTAACCTGTACCGAGGAAGAAACCCGCGAGGGAACCTTTTAAAATCATTTCTTTATTGAATTTCTGCAAGACGCTCGGACGTAACGCGATCATCACTACCACCGCGACAACGAATCGAGTGGCTAGAAAACTATTTACAGATTGGCGTTCGATCGCAGGCTTCATAACCACAAATGCTGCACCCCAAGCCGCCGCAACAGCGAGCAGAGCCCACGGGGCAAGTTTTAATTGCAGTTGATGGCGGGCGTTCATCCGCGCAAACCTTTGAGGAGTGCAACCTCTTTACCGTGCTCTGGCTCCATACCTGGTGTCTCCAATATGAGCGGAGCGTTCTTGACTGCAGGGTGCTTTAGTAATTCTTTAAAGGGATCAACTCCGATAAAACCATCACCAATATTTTGATGACGATCCTTCAGCGCGCCACAAACATCCATTGAATCGTTGGCGTGGATCAGTTGAATACGTTCTGCGCCAGCGACTTCAACTAGAAGATCTAGAGTCTCTTTCATTCCACCTTTTTTAGCGATGTCATGTCCTGCCGCAAATACGTGGCAAGTGTCCAAGCAGATACCAACTTTCGGGTGATACTCCAGCGCCTTTAAGTAATTCTCTAAATCTTCTAATCGTTTAACTAGTGACTGCCCTTGTCCAGCAGTAGGTTCAAGGAGCAACATTGGAGCATCATCGGTTAACGCGTTTAGGATTGGCATCATTCCTTTATGAATTTGCTTCCAAGCCTTATCAATGAAATCTTCATTAACCGCCGAACCGGTGTGTACGACAACCCCGAGCGCGCCAATCTCTTTGCCACGCTTTAGCGAGAATTCGGTGGACGCTAGTGAATTTTTGTAAGTGCCTTCTGTGGGAGAACCCAAATTGATTAGAAAGGGAGCGTGGACATAAGTTTCGATATCTAAGGCGGCAGCTTTCTCGCGAAAGAGGGCATCTGCCTCGTGATTTGTCTCAGGCATTGCCCAGCCGCGTGGATTAGAAGTAAATACCTGAATCGCCTCTGCTCCAATAGTTTCGGCGTAGGCAATCGCTCGCTTCGCCATCCCACCACTGGTTGGAGTATGAGCGCCAATGCGCGGAGAGTTTTTAGGCATTTGCCTACCCTACAGTGATAGTCACCGTGCTGCCTCGTTTGACCTTTGCGCCGACTTTAGGCGAGATATTTGTTACCGCCTTAACCTTCTTTACGCCAATCTTTTTGACCACAACTTTAAGTTCGAGATCGTTTAGCGCCTCACGTGCCTTTGTTTCAGTTAGCGAGAAGACATTTGGGATAAAGACAAATTGCGAACCTTTAGAGATCGTTAAAGCAATCTTTGCGCCCTTTTCCAATGGAGCTCCACCAGATGGAACTTGCGAAATAACAGCACCGGCCAAGACGCTTTCACTAAATTGGTCAACGGTATCAACATCGAATCCAGCTTCAGTTAACTCGTTTAGGGCTTGATCAGATGACTTGCCAACATATGAAGCAACTTCAACAGTTTCTACACCTTTGCTAATTAGTAGATCAACCGTTGAATCTCGCTTAACTTTCTCACCTGCAGCCGGTGAAGTTGAGATAACAAAACCTTTCGGAGTCTTCTCGTTAAATACTTCTTTTAGCTCTCCAACCTTGACTGGGAACTTTGCAAGTAAGTTAACCGCGGCTTCAGGTGTTAAACCAACCAAAGATGGAATCTCATAACGCTCTGGTCCTTTTGAAATAATCACCTTTACTTCGCCTCCGGCATCAACCTTGCCACCACCCGCAGGATCAGATTCGATAATCCGCCCACTTTGGATCTCCTCATCAAATCGCTTTTCAGAGATAAGCAAAGTGAGTCCAAGTGGACTCAGCACTTTATTCGCCTGCTTTTCGGTAGCGCCAACAATCGAAGGAACCACAACTTTAGAACCCGGACCTACAAGTGCATACCAACCACCAATACCGAGGGCGATCGCTAGCGCCGCAGCGATGTATCGATTACGTCGCACGCGTTTGCTAACTTTTTTCTTCTTACGCAGTTGCGCAGTCGTCTCTTTACCACCTGATTTTTTATTTTCGCCGGTATCTTCAGCCTTCTTTAGAGCCACAGTTTTTTCCTTTTCGATACGCGCCCGTTCTCGGCGAGATGGTTTCTTCGATGCCGGGCGCATCGGAGCAATCGGTATATCCAATTCCAAACTCAATTGTTTCTGATTTGGATCAAGTGCTTGAGAAATCGCAGTGAGCGCTTGGTGGAATTCCGCACCATCGACAGGACGAGCATCCGGATCAGAGTTGGTTGCGCGATATATCAGCTGATCTAACTCAGTTGGAATTCCACTGCGCTTGGTGCTCATAAGAGGAACGCGCTCATTGACATGCATATAAGCAATTTGAATTGGCTCATCACCCGCAAAAGGTTTTTCACCAGTAAAGATTTCAAAGGCGGTTATGCCGGCTGAATAAACGTCGCTTCGCGCATCAGCAACACCACGCTGGACTTGTTCGGGGGAGAGATAGGAAACGCTACCTAAAACAATGCTCGACTCGGCCGTCATCGTGGTTCCAAGAAGTGGACCCTTAGCCAAACCAAAATCAGCTATCTTGATTCTTCCTTCTTTGGAGATAAGAATATTGTCAGGTTTTATATCGCGATGCACGATTCCTAATTTGTGTGCGGCCGCTAAAGCGCTTAAGACCGGCAGCAAAAATTTAATTCCAGCGGCAACGGTAAGCGCACCTTGCTCATTTAAATATTCGCGCAGGGTATGTCCCTCGACCAATTCCATTACCAAGAAGACTGCGGGGCTTCCGTGCTGATTCCAACCTTGATCTTGCACCGAGACAATATTTGGATGAGATAAGGCGGCTGATGCCTTTGCCTCGCGAATAAAGCGTTCTACAAATTGTTCATCTTGCGCTAAATGCGGATGCATGATTTTTACGGCAACTCTGCGATCTAAGCGCGTATCTATCGCTTCATAAATTGTGGCCATGCCACCTGCTGCCATCTGGCGGATGAGTTGATAGCGCCCATCAATTAGCTCGCCAGTAAGGTCAGACATATCTACAATTTTATGTAGTTAGTATGAAATCTGCCTTTTCGCGCGTTGAGTGTTGAGAGAAATATTCTTCTTGTGTTCTAAGCCACTTGCGCATCTCATCGACTACTTTTGCACCGTCTCGTTCAATAACTCGTTTAACGCCAATTTCGGGGTCGATATCAATCCATATTAGGGCGGCGAGATCATCTTGAATAGCCATATCGCCACTGCCGACTCCTTCCAGAATCAATAAGTCAGCGGGAGCCAATTCTTCGCTATCTTCAAAAGAAGATGTGGCCCAATTGTATTTACTAATTTTCGCTGACTTCTTTTGCTTATGTTGATCAGATATATGAGTCAATACCTTTGTTAGATCCTCACCCAGCGCGTTATCCCATCCGTCATATAAGTCATCCATATGTATAACGTTGACTGACATCCTTGGTGAAATTGCCAAGAATATTTCGTGTGCCAAAGTTGTCTTACCGGCACCGGCTGGACCGTCAATAGCGATTACTGGGCGTTCTTTGGTGCTACATAGATCTAGTAGCGCTGCGATGAGCTCCATACCATTTACCCCATCCCAACGCCGCCAGAACTGTAAATACAACATAGAGCAGTGAAGTGAATAAGAGATCCTGTGTGGCATACAGGGCGACGTAACCAGCATCAACTAGTAGCCAGATTATCCAACTCTCATACTTTTCGTAGACCATCAAAATTTGCGCGGTAAGTGAGCCAAAGAATAGAACTGCATCAGCGTACGTTGAAGCTGCGCCCCAAGATTTTAGGATTGGAGCAAGCGCCAGAGTTGCCAGAATGATTGCAGCGAAGGTAGCGAGGCGATATTTATTTTTAAGCGGGCCCGGCTTTGCGCCACTTGGTTCCCAGCCAAACCAGCCAAATATGGCGGCAATGATAAAGACGATCTGCAACGCGGCACTTGCAAATAGTTCCCATTGCAAAAATAGGATTCCGTAGAGAACCGAACTAATTGCCCACCACGGCCATGTAATTCGTTTACCCGTGATGCCAAGTGCGACTCCGATAAGCGAGGCGATTACAGCGACAAATTCTAGATATGAGAGTTCATAACCCCAAATAGTTATCAAGACATCAGATAAGAAATTAAAGATTGACATGATTCATTCCTTTCCGCATCCGCATTACCGGATGGGTCTAGCGGTCGATCTGAATCTCAGATCCTCTCAGCCGTATTAGCGGCTCCCGCGATTGTTACTTTAGCAGATGCGAGCGATTACCGCGTCTAAATAGGCGCGCGCAGCAACTCGTGCGCGGCGAAACGTGGAGGTTTTTGCGCGCTTATTGAAGATGTCATAGCCAATCTTTTCAACCTCATCAACTATTCCGCAGTAGAGCTCACTTGCGGCGCGAATACATGGCTGGCTGGTCTTATCAAGGAGCGCGATGCCAGGTTCTGCCGCCTTTTGCAATCGCCTTACCCGCGCTATTTGGAACTTTAGAGCACTAATAATTTCGGGAGTTAACTTGCGCGCATAAAGCATTTCGGGAGTTACGCCGTGTGCTGCTAACTCATCAAGTGGCAAGTAAATCCGGCCACGATCTAAATCTTCACCGACATCGCGAATAAAGTTAGCTAATTGAAATGCCACTCCAAGATCCTTCGCCGCTTCTAAGGAGTTAACGGTATCGCCGCCCAGAATTGGAACCATCTCCAAGCCAATTACTGCTGCCGAACCATAAACGTATTCGTATAGATCCTCATAAGTCTTATATTGCGTGACGGTTAAGTCCATCTCCATAGAGTGTAGAAAATCCACAAAGTGTTGATGCGGAATTGCAAAGCGCTGCACGGTATCGATTAGTGCTTTACCTACAGCATCGCTAGTGGAACCGGATTTCAGTCCCGCTAAAACTTCTGAACTCCACTCTCGCAGAACTTTTGCTTTTTCAGCAGGTGAGAGCGTGGATGCTAAGTCATCGACAATTTCATCGGCGTATCGTGCAAAGCCGTACAAGGCGTGAACGAATGGTCGCTTTTCCGCAGGAAGAAGAAGTGTGGCGAGGTAATAAGTCTTTCCGTGCAGGGAATTTAAACGCTTACATTCTTCGTAAGATGCGCGTAATTCGGGATCGAAAATTTGCGCAGCGTTTAACTCATTCACTTACTTAACCGGACCTACGATTCGCTCCGCCGCCAGACGACCAGAGATTAAAACCATTGGTACTCCCACGCCAGGCTGGGTACCCGAACCAGCAAAGACCACGTTTTCAAAACCTGCTGCAATATTGCGGGGACGGAAAGGTCCAGTTTGGAAGAAGGTGTGCGCACTAGCAAACGGTGCACCGCGCTCCATTCCTTGTGCCTGCCAATCAAGCGGTGTGGTCATTACTTCCGTTTCGATTGAGTCACCAAATCCGGTGTAACCACGATCCTCAAGCGTTTTAATCATGTGATCGCGATATGGACGTGCTTGCTTATTCCAATCAATATCGGCATCCAAGTTTGGGGTCGGATAGAGAATGTAATAACTCTCTTTTCCAGCAGGCGCTAGCGCAGCATCGTCTTTAGTAGGAATTGTTACTAGAACTGATGGGTCAGACATCAAAGTCTTCTTCTTGATTAATTCGTCAAAGACGCCATCCCAAGATTTTCCGAAGTGGATGTTGTGATGTGCAACGTGATCGTATTTCTTGGAAGAACCAACCAAGAGAGTGGCGCAAGACGGTGAGTACTTCAGGCGCTTAATCGATAGGGGAGTTTTACCAAGCAAATCACGCCAAACAACTGGAAGGTCGGGGTTCATTACGACAACATCGCATTCGATGCGTTCGCCCTTGTCGGTGATTACCGCTTTAGCGCGTCCATTCTCGACATCTAACTTTGTGACCGTTGTGTTGTATTTGAAAGTTACGCCGTGCTTTTCTGCTGCTGCGGCTAGTGCGCGCGGAACAGCGTGCATTCCACCCTTAGGGAAGAAGACGCCATTAACTGAATCCATATAAGCGATAACTGCATAAATTGCCAAAGCTTGTTGTGGGCTGACGCCTGCATACATCGCCTGGAATGAATAAACTTTTTGCAGACGAGGATCTTTTAGGAATTGATTTACTTTAGGGGAGAGTCGTCTAAATCCGCCAAGTGCGATCAAGCGCGCCAAGTTGGGGGTAAGTAAATTAAATGGAGAATCAATATTGCGATCAATAAAATCGTTCATCTCGTACTTATATAACTTGGTTACAAACTCTACGTATCTGCGATAGCCCAGCGCTTCTTCAGCGCTTACCGTGCGACGGATTTCTTCTTCCATCTCAGCAGTATTGGCGTGCACATCGATCTGTGAACCATCGTGATAGAAGGCGCGATAAAGCGGTTTTAGCGGAGAAAGTTCCAGCCAATCCTTCATATCTTCGTCAACGCAACTAAATGCATCTTGGATAAGCGAAGGCATTGTTAATACAGATGGTCCAGTGTCAAATGAATAACCATCTTTTTCTAGCAAACCGTTTCGCCCGCCTGGAACGCTCTCGCGTTCAACAACCGTTACTTTACGTCCAGCACCAGCTAAACGAAGTGCAGCACTTAATCCAGCTAACCCTGCACCGACGACGACAACGTGATCGGTTGGTCCTTTAACTCTGGCAGTCATTTAATGGCTCCTACGGATTGCGCTAGTTGCGAGCTCGATGAGTAACTCGCGGGCTGAGGGAGCAATTTCAGCAGAGTTTGCGGCAGTTAGCGCGTTGGAAAGTAGTCCATCAATGAGATCTTCGACAACTTTCACCGCACCCGTTGCCGTGATCAGATCACGAACCTCTTCGATTTGATTCGCGGTTAGGTCGGCGCGACCGAGTGCGGCACTTAATTTCGCTCGGGTTTCCTGATCGGCGCGCTCAAAGGTCATCGCCATCAACACGGTTCGCTTACCTTCGCGGATGTCGTCTCCTGCCGGCTTTCCCGTAACTGAAGGATCACCAAAGATTCCGAGCATGTCATCGCGCAGTTGGAAGGCTTCACCGAGTGGAAGTCCGTAAGCGCTCAAAATATTTGTCAGATCTTTACGCTTTGCGGGATCGGTAACCGCCAGCGCAGCGCCTAAATGAAGAGGTCGTTCAATGGTGTACTTGCCAGATTTATATCTAGCAATTCGCAACGAACGATCAACGCTGGGAGATTTTTCACCAGATTCGCGCACATCTAAATATTGACCAGCCATTAACTCAATGCGCATCTCATCGTGTACCGAAAGCGCAGATAACAGCGCATCATTTGCAACGCCAGATGTATGAAGTAAATGATCTGACCAAACAAGGGCTAGATCACCAAGTAATACTGCAGCTGCTTCACCAAATTGATCTGATAAACCGTTCATCGCATCTTGTTGATGTAAATTCTCAAAGTGGCGATGTATTGCTGGCTTGCCACGACGTGTGTCAGAGCGATCCATCAAATCATCGTGAATTAACGCACAAGCTTGCAACAGTTCAAGGCTGGTGAAGGCGCGAATATCAGCGGCGGTAGCAACCACGCCTGTTGCGCTAAATCCGGCATATGCAAATAACGGACGCAACCGCTTGCCGCCTTCTAAAAGAAATGACTCGAGGGCATCGCAGACCGGCGCTAACTCTGAACCGATCGATGAAAGGTATTCGCGTTGCAACGCTAAATATGAGGTGAGTTCGCTCTGAACCTGCTCACGTATCTCAAGGAGCGTGCCACGCGCATCGTTAACCACGGCGCAACGGTACCCTGACCGCATGGAGATGCGCATGAAGAGAGACGGGGATGCCGTCACCTACTCATTTGAATTCTTCCCACCCAAAGACCAAGAGGGTGAAAGCCGCCTTTGGAGCGCAATCACCGCGCTTGAGCCAATCGCCCCAGACTTCATCTCCGTCACTTATGGAGCAGGTGGATCTACGCGTGATCGCACAATACGAATCACCTCTGAAATTACCGAGCACACGAAATTGCCAGTCGTTGCACATTTAACTTGTGTTGGTTCTACACGAGAAGAATTGTTGGAAATTTTGTCGCGCTACAAAGCCGCTGGAATTCATAATATTTTGGCGCTGCGCGGTGATCCAACAGGAGGTCCACGCGCACCGTGGTCACCAACGCCTGGCGGTTTAAATCATGCGGATGAATTAGTTTCTTTGGCAGCAGACTTTGGCGGATTCACAATTGGTGTGGCCGCCTTTCCTGATGGGCATCCGGCATCAAACGGTGATTTTTCTGCAGATGTAGAAACACTTATTCGCAAAGAAGCCGCTGGAGCAACTTTTGCTACAACACAATTCTTCTTTGAAGCCGCTAAATGGAAATCGCTAGTCGATAAGTTATCCGCCCACGGTTCACAGTTGCCAATCATCGCCGGAATCTTGCCAGTTACAAATGTCAATCAATTTAATCGAATGGCTGAGTTGAGCGGAACTCCGATTCCTAGCGCAATATCTGCCGCCTTTGAAAAAGTAAAAGATAACCCAGATGATGTTCGAAAGTTAGGCGTTGAATTAGCGACAAAGCTTTGCGAAGAACTTTTGGCTGCAGGAGTTCCTGGTTTACATTTTTATACTATGAATACATCTACCGCCACGCGCGAGATATTCGCCCAGATTAAAGATAAAAAGCGGGAATGAAAAAGGAAGAATTCAACTCCACGTGGAGTGATTTGCACGGGGGAACCGATATAAAAGGAATCGTAAAAACCTGGTTGGCTATTTCATTTGCATCCGCAAAGTTTCTCTCTAAATTACATATCACTCCAAATATTTTGACCCTGCTCGGAGTCCTATTTGCAATTGCAATGGCGGCTAATCCGCTCTCACTTTGGGCGATTCCACTTCTGGTTTTATCTCTCTACGCTGATGGAATTGATGGCAGCGTTGCTATCTTTCAAAAGCGGCAGAGTTCATTTGGCGCAATTTTGGATTCAGTCGCCGATCGCATAAGCGAAGCACTCTGGTTTTATGTTGCCTATCGAATTGGCGCACCCGCTTGGTTGGTGCTTGCGACTTACGTAATTGCCTCAACCCAAGAGTATGCGCGGGCACGACTGACTTCGCTAGGAATCAGTGGCGTTGGTGTGGTTACTCCTGCAGAACGTCCAGTGCGTGCCAGCTTTATTTTTATCGCTCTAGTTTCTTATTCACTGAGTTTCGAACTAGTTACTTTAACTATGGCAATTCTCGCCATTCTGCAGGCATTAAGTTTTGGCTTAGTGGCTCGCTTTGCCCACAATAGCCTGCGCAACAATCTCGGCGCTTAAACCAACTAAAGGTAGCCCGCCACCTGGATGCGCCGATCCACCTACGCAATACAAACCTTTCAGAGGCGAACGATTCTTAGCGCGCATAAATGCAGAGCGCGCACCATTGCTGGAAGTTCCATAAATCGCACCGCCGGGCGCCGATACAGATCTCTCCAAATCTGCTGGTGTGCGAATCTCTAACACTTCTAAACGATCACGAATTGCTATTCCGCGAGCTTCCAATGAATCTATTATTTGCATCGCATATTTATGGTTGAAATCTGAATCATTCCAATCAAAACCGTCAGCTCCGCTTTGATCGTGTCGTGGCGCATTTACCAATACAAACCAAGCTTCGTGTCCAGGATGCTTAACCATAGATTCATCTCGAGGTGCGCAGAGATAGATAGTTGGATCAGCTACTGGTTTCTTGCGATCGAATATATCTACAAACTCTGCATCATAATTTTCTGGGAAAAAGATGTTGTGATGCGAAAGCCCAGTCTCACTTTCGCTGGGGCGAAGTCCAAGCAGTAGTGAGAAGCCAGCAAGTGAGGGATCAGCCTTGGCTAAGTTGGAGCGTTCTTTGCGAATTTTCTTAACTTTTCCAGTTATCAATTTGTTGTACACCGCTGTGGCATCAGCATTTGCGACGACTATGGAAGAGTCTATTTTTCGGTTATCTGCCAAGGTGATGCCGGTTGTGGAATTACCATCGTGATTGATTTGAGAGACCTTGACATTGAATTCAAATTTAACACCGCGATCTAAGCATCTTTGATAAACCGCATCAGCTAACTTTCCAACTCCGCCTTTGATGTGCCAAGCGCCAAATGCTTCTTCCACAAAGGCAATTGAAGCAAGCACCGCCGGTGCTACCCGTGGATCAGAGCCACTGTAAGTTGCATATCTATCTAAGATATTGCGAAGGCGCAGATCCTTTACTTTGAAATCGCGCAAAGATTTCCACGGTGAAATTATCCGCAGATCTCGCAGCAAGGTTGGGCGTTTCAAAAGTGAGAGCATTGATCGCAGTTCAGATTCAATAAATGGTTCGCGCGAAACATCCCACATTGATTCAGCTTGGCGCATTATTTGATCCCACTCTTGCGCAGATGCAAGGCCAAAGGAACTTTCAATCGCAGCCAACGTTTCTTTGCGCGACAGGTTGGCAAAACGAACCGCACTGCCATCGGTGAATCGGTAATCAAAAGATGGGCTAACAGGTTGAAGTTCGACTACTCGACCCATCACCTCACCGGTGCGTTGGAAGAAATCACGATAGACCGCAGGCAAAGTCAGAAGTGATGGACCTGTGTCAAAGGCGTAGTTGCCGACCCATTCGGTACGGCATTTTCCACCGTGGCGATCGGATGATTCAAATACAGTTACTTCATATCCTGCTCTAGCCAAGCGCGCAGCAGCGCACATTCCGCCCATGCCTGCGCCAATTACCAAAACCTTTTCTTTTGCCTCACTCATAGCGTGCGACCTTTCCACGCAACAACACCGCGTGCGCGCCAGCTATAGATAATTAGATAGATCAAGATAGCGCAGGAAATTGGATGTAGAAGTGAATCTACTAACTTTCCGCGCGAGCGATAAGCGCTGAGCATTCGCGTAATTACAACAAATCCATAGGCCAAGAAACCAAGTGGGCTCCCATTAGCCCATGAAATTAGCGGAGCGATACCAGTTGCAACTAGAAATGTGATCGCGCCAGCGCTTCCGCTCTTACTTCCAAAAGCCTTCCAGAGGGATTTTCCATAACCCGCTCTTATTTCTGCAAAGTTTTGATACATCCGTGTTTGGGCAAGTGAAGACCCGTCGCCAACTCCTCCACGTACGCCAGATTTGATTAGCGCCCGCGCCAATTCCATATCATCTAGCACTTCGGATGCAATGGCTTCAAAACCGCCAATTTGATTTAACGCGCTCTTGCGCACAACGAAGAATTGTCCATTAGCCACAGCGAGTGAAGTCTTTGAAGATTTTTCAGCAATGCGCAGCGGCACTGTGCTCATCCACGACCATTGCAATAAAGGTTGAATCAAACGCTCCGAAAAAGTTTTAGCGATCTGTCTTGGGTACGGTGAAATAAATGAACGCTGACCCAACATTGCAATAGCCTGCGAGATACCAGTCGGCGTTAATCGAACGTCTGCATCCAGAGTTACAACAATTTCGCCATTAGCTTGTAAAAACCCTTGCTGAAGTGCCCACGGCTTGCCCAGCCAACCGCTCGGAAGGCTTGGTGCGTTTACAACTTTAATCTGCGCACCACCCAGTGTTGCCTGCTGCAACTTTTCTAGAGTTTCATCGGTAGATGAATCATTTATGAAGATGATTTCAGGATTAACTAAGAATTGCTGCGCTTGCAGACTTAAAACCAAATCGGCGATATTTTCCGCTTCATTTCGCACTGGAATCAGGATGCTTACACTTTCCGAGCGCTCAGTTGCGGATTTGGGCCGGCGAATTGTAAAGAAATTAGTGATTGCCAAAAGCAGAAGTAGCGCTGTTGCAAAGAAAATAAAGTTAGTAAACACGTTTAAATAGTTAAGGGCGCCCGAGCCAGCGCGAGAATAAATATGGTGCAATGAAGAGACCAAAGCAGGCTCCGAATAGAAACGCTATTCCAGGGCGATCGAAGAAGAAGAGATTTGAGACTACTCCAGCAAACCAGGTCCAGATTAAGAAGATATCAACTGCCGTGTAACTTGCACTTTGTTTTCTCCGTTCGCGGGGGAGCGCTAAGTGGAGCAGCGCGATCAAGGCCATGCCTGATAACAACCAACCAAAGGCATTCGAAAGAGGAATTTCTGGCATAAATGGAACGTGCGAGCCAGTTACTTCCCAAGTCCAACGACCGGCGTTAACCATTTGTGGATCAAGGAATAAGTCATAAGCCATCATTCCGAATCCACCATAGAGAAATACCCAGTTATTGGTGACGCGCCTTGCAACACATAAAATTGGATGCGCAATCATCGCCCAAGCAAATGGAACAACAAGTGGAACGCCTATTAATTGCGGACCAAGTGATGGATCGTATTCATAAACACCAAAAGGCCAACCCGTTGAAACTCCAAGTAATTCAATAAAGAATCCGAAGGTTAATGAAATCGCCAAATAGGTAAATGCATAGCGCGCACCAAAAGAAAGTAGCGCGTGAAGAGCCATAGCGGCCGCACCCCAATAAACAGTTGCGATGGTTACGACGCGAAGTGACTCACCATCGAGCAATGGATAAGAAACTTGTAATAGAAGTGCGGCAGAGAGAATTAGGTAAAGAAAAAAGCGGGAGCGATCCGAAATGCCGCGGCGATGGCGCCGGCGTGGGTTGTAATGACGAATCGACATAGGCTAAGTCTGCCCTACTTACGGATTACTTAGTAATTTAGTGATTTTTAGCCGCGAATATCGCGTACTGCAAAGCGGGCGAAGAGTTCTTCGGCATACCAATTGTGCCGTTCTGTTGCAGCGATCGCTTCTTGATGCGCAGCACCCTTATATGCGAAGTTTCGAAGAGCTGCACCAGTTTGCCAGTGGGAGAAAGTTCCTTGTAATCCGATCGGCGCTTCACCGATCCCGATCGTATTAATTAGCCCAGGAGATGAGTGAAGACTTTGCGTCACAGGTGGGACAGCGCGCCAGAATCTCAAATTCTGGAACCATTTAATGCGAGCACGAGTAATGGCAATTACTTCACCATCAGTCTGAACTGCCGAATATGCAAAGGGATTGGTCTTAGCCCATAACCCGTGAGATGAGATCGGATCCAATAGATATCTAACTTCATCGGCGCTATTTTTACGCCAACGTTTAATCAGTGACGATGCATCTAGAGACTCCAATTGAGATTGCTCAATTACAGCGAGCGCGCCCCAGCGATTGGCATCGGCATCCCGAGGAGTAAATGTTTCTCCTTTTCCAGTACCAAGCATCTTGGCAAAGCGCACACCGCTAAATTTGCGAACCACACGACGATCTAGAGCCATATGCAATAGTGCAAAACCAACTTTGTGCTGCTTTAACTTCCAAAAGTAGATAACTGTGACGAGATCGTTACTCATTGATTGACACCTGATGCTGCAAAGATTTCTGCTGCGACTTCTTGCGGGTGATCCCACATTGGCGCGTGCCCACACTCTTCAAATATTTTCCACTGTGAGTGGGCTGGTGCCATAGTGCGTTCTTGACAAGCTGTCGCAGGAAGTGTGTTATCGCTATCCCCAAAAATTATTGTTACTGGAATCGCAGAATCAATCGCAGAATCAAATCGTTTTTGCACCATTGCATTTGAGCCTGGTACATATCCAGGGGAGTTAGCAATTGCAATGGTTGCATCTATGCAGAGTTCAATTGAGAAATTTCGCCAGCGCGGACTCACTCTTTCAAAACCTGATTTGCGGGCCCACTCGTACTTTAAAAATGCCGGTGCCATCGCCGCAGTACTTCTCGCCAAAAAGCGAAGCGCTGAAACTCCCGAAAAAACCTGCACAAAGGAGGCTAACCAAAAGCCTGCCGGTGCCAATGCGACAACGCTCCTTACAGATTGAGGATTATCGGCTGCGATTTCGAGTGCGATCCAACCTCCCCAAGAATTTCCAACTAGATCAAAGCTAGTCACGTTAAATTGTTGGGCTACTTCTTTAACAATTAAATTAGCCAAAGAACGCGGATCCATCGGTTGTGAATTATCTAGAGGCGTTTTGCCATGCCCAGGCAGATCTACAGTGATTATGTTGTATTGCGGTTGTAGAAATGGGATCAAAGGCTTCCAGGCGGTTGCTGCCGAGCCCAACCCGTGCACCATCACGATATGAGGCGCATTAGTTGCCTCAGATGGGAAGAGTTGTAATGAAAGGTTCATCTTAAATTCAGATATTACTCTGTGCCGCAGGGTATTACCTGCTGATCTATACCCGATGATTAGGGAGTGAATTTGAGACGAATATTTGCCGAAGCCATTGGCACCGCCACTTTATTGCTGGTTGTAATCGGTTCAGGTGTAATGGCTACCAACCTTTCAAAAGATGTTGGCGTGCAGTTAACGATTAACTCTGCGGCAACCGGTCTAATTCTCTACATCTTAATTACCTTACTTGGCCCTATTAGTGGAGCGCACTTCAACCCAGTTGTGACTGTGATCCAGTCATTTAAGAAGAACATCACCGCCTCCCTTACCGCCGCTTATTTAGTAGCACAGTTAATCGGAGCGGTCATTGGCGTTGCGCTGGCTAACTTCATCTTTAACCTACCAATCATTGAAATCTCACAGAAGGATCGCACGGGTGCAGATCTCTTCGTGAGTGAAATTCTGGCCACCGCTGGCTTGGTCTTTATTATCTTCACCGCAATCGCTCAAAAGAGTGAAGCCAAGATTCCAGTTCTCGTTGGCGCTTATATATCTGCCGCTTACTTCTTTACTTCATCTACTAGCTTTGCCAACCCCGTTGTAACTGTGGCAAGAACACTCTCTGACTCATTCGCTGGCATTGCGCCCGCATCTGTCTTGCCATTTATTGCAGCGCAAGTAATCGGTGCCATTGCAGGTATTGCCTTAACCAAATTTATAACTTCAAAAAACCGAGATTGAGAAAAGAGAAGTAAATGAGCAAGCCAACAGTTCTCTTTGTATGTGTACACAACGCCGGCCGTTCACAAATGGCGGCAGGCTTTATGCGCGAGCTTGGTCAGGGGCGAGTAGAAGTTCTTTCCGCGGGTTCTGCTCCAAAAGATTCCATTAACCCAGTTGCCGTTGCAGCGATGGCCGAAGTCGGAATCGATATCGCAAATAACACGCCAAAAGTTTTAACACCTGAGGCAGTACAAGAATCAGATGCAGTGATCACCATGGGCTGCGGCGATGTCTGCCCGTTCTATCCGGGCAAGCGTTATGAAGATTGGGTACTGGAAGATCCAGCAGGGCAGGGGATTGAGCCAGTTCGTGTGATTCGTGATGAAATAAAAGCGCGAGTAGAGAAGTTATTGGCGGAATTACTTAGTTAATTTTGGATTCAATTAAATCCCATTTATTTCCATATTTATCTTTGAAGACAACCACCCACCCATATGTCTCTTGGCGGGGTTGCTCAACGAACTCAATACCCCGAGCTTTGTATTTCTCATATGTTTCAACAAACTTTGTTGTGTACATAAAGAATCCAACGCGTCCACCGGTTGAGTTGCCAATGGCAGATCTCTGCTCATCGGTGGCAGCTTTGGCGAGCAGAATCTTGGCACCTTCCGTGCCGGGCGCAATGACAACCCAACGCTTCTCAGGTGTCATTTCTTTATCTTCTATCAAGGCAAAACCAAGTTCATTTACATAATGCGAAATTGCTGCGTCATAGTCATCGACGACAATTGTGATCATTCCTAAGGTCAGCATAGTTATTCGCCAAGGCACCCTGTGGCTTTTAATACTATCGCCAAGGTGGCAACGCTCGTTGAAATTCGAGCTTGGTTTCGCATTAGAAAAGTCTAGGCCACTCCTACATTATTCTTTGGTAGGACTTCAAAATTCGATAAAAAGCAAATGTAATGATTAATGCGGGAATAACGTTCCAACGCTCATTAACGCTTCGAGATGCTGCATTAGCAAGAATTCCCAAGGCTCCGAGAATTACAAATGCTTTAACTATCCATCTTGGCTTAACTGCTATTCCATAGGAGAAGCGAGTAAAAATCACTACCTGATAGGCAATTAGGGCAAAATTTAAAATGTAAATAATTCTTATGTAACTGGGAAAGACCTCAAATTGCCCACCAGCTGCGCGATCAAGTGCGTATGAAGCACCCAACATGACACC
>JAPLBF010000007.1 GCA_026392825.1 Actinomycetota bacterium | reverse complement strand
ATACTTTTTGTTTAGAGCTAGAGCTCACTGAAGGTATGCGCTTTGATAAGGGTTATATCTCTCCTTACTTTGTAACTGATCAGGATCGTATGGAAGCAGTACTAGAAGATGCTTACGTATTAATCGTGAACTCAAAGATTGCAAACATTAAAGATCTAGTACCAGTTCTTGAAAAGGTAATGCAATCAGGTAAGCCACTTGCGATCATCGCTGAAGATGTTGAAGGCGAAGCGTTGGCAACACTTGTTGTAAATAAGATTCGCGGAATCTTCCGCGCTGCCGCAGTTAAAGCACCTGGTTTCGGAGATCGTCGTAAGGCGATGTTGCAAGATATTGCAATCCTTACCGGAGCCACAGTTATCTCTGAAGAAGTTGGTCTCAAACTAGAAAGTGCTGGCCTAGAACTTCTGGGTCGCGCTCGCAAAGTTGTTATAAGCAAGGAAGAGACAACCATTGTTGAAGGCGGCGGAGATGACGCACAGATCAAGGGTCGCGTCGCACAAATTCGCTCAGAAATCGAAAAGTCTGATTCAGATTACGACCGTGAGAAGTTGCAAGAACGCCTTGCAAAGCTCGCTGGTGGCGTTGCTGTAATCAAGGCTGGCGCAGCAACAGAAGTTGAACTTAAAGAGCGCAAGCACCGCATTGAAGATGCAGTGCGTAATGCCAAGGCTGCAGTTGAAGAAGGCATCGTCGCCGGTGGTGGCGTTGCACTCTTGCAGGCAGCAACTCAAGCATTTAAGAAGTTAAAGCTGGAAGGCGAAGAAGCTGTTGGCGCAAAGATCGTAGAACTTTCGATCGAAGCTCCACTTAAGCAGATTGCAATCAACGCAGGTCTTGAAGGCGGAGTCGTTGTAGAAAAAGTACGCCACCTAGAAGTTGGTTTCGGACTTAACGCTGCAACTGGCGAATACGTTGACATGATTAAATCTGGAATCATTGATCCAGCAAAGGTAACTCGCTCTGCTTTGCAGAACGCGGCATCAATTGCAGCGCTCTTCATCACAACAGAAGCGGTAATCACTGATAAGCCAGAGAATAAGCCAGCTGCCCCAATGGGTGGCGACGGCGGCGGAATGGATTTCTAATTCCATGACAAAAGGCTTCGAAGCGCAAGAGATTGCAAGAAACGCCGCACTTGCGGGGGCTGAAAAGCCTTCGCAGGTCGGTGCTTTCATCTCTGTCGAATTCGAAGATGAAAACCGCGTCGCAAGTTATTTATTCGATGCAGATATTCAAGGTTATAAAGGTTGGCGCTGGTGTGTCACTGTTGCAAAGGTCGATGCATCAGCAGAACCAACTGTTTGCGATGTCGTAGTACTTCCTGGCCCAGATTCACTTCTTGCGCCAGATTGGATTGAATATAAAGATCGTATTCAGCCAGAAGATATTCAACCCGGAATTATTGTTCCAAGTGTTTTGGATGACACACGTTTAGTTCCTGGCGTTAGCGCTTTAATTCAAGATGAAGATTTGGATGCAACTGAGGTCTTTGATCTAGGTTTAATGCGTCCGCGTGTACTTTCTATTGAAGGTCGCGATCAAGCAAGTAAGCGTTGGTACACCAGTGACCGTGGACCAAATACGCCACTGGCACAGAGCGCACCAAAGCCGTGTGCATCTTGCGGATTCTTTATTCCAATCGCCGGATCACTTCGCGCTTCATTCGGTGTCTGTGCCAACGCGATCGCACCCGATGATGCACGCGTGGTCTCAGTCGATCACGGCTGCGGCGCTCACTCAGAAGCTACGCTCAACAACTAGCTTTTATTCGGGTTCACGCCCGCCTTTGCTTACGATAAACTTGCTCTCTGCCCGCGCCCCTGCGGCTACACGAGTACCGAAATTCTTATAAGGAGCACCCCATGCCTTCAGGCCGCGTTAAATGGTTTAGCCTCGAAAAAGGCTTTGGATTTATCTCAAATGATGAAGGCGAAGATGTTTATCTTGCAGCTACTTCACTTCCTGAAGGCGTAGCAACAGTTAAGCCTGGAACAAAGATTGAATTCAGCGTGATCGATAGCCGTAAAGGTCCGCAAGCGATGTCTGTGCGCATTATTGATGCACCAGTATCACTCGCCGAAAACTCACGCGTTAATAGCGATGACTTGGCTGCAATGATTGAAGACACAATTAAAATTTTAGATAAAGTCGGAAACGGCCTTCGTCACGGACGCCATCCATCCGGTCCTGATGCAGAACGTTTAGGACGTGTTCTGCGCGGTATCGCTGGCCAACTAGAAGCTTAAATATTTTAACTATATTCCGCTGCGCGCTGCGCGGCGCTTTGAGTAACGAATTCCCCAGGCACCTAACACTGCTCCAGCAACGCAGGTCCAGATGACTTTCGCCTCTGCTCCAGTAATTGCTAAAACTATTCCAGCAATAACCCATGCAACGGTACCAAAAGTGATTAGAGTTACGACAGATTTTATTTCTGAACTCATGGAAGAAGCATACTCATCATGGCGGTAAAAGAAGATGGTAACTGGCGCTCTTTCCGCCATCGCAATTACCGAATTCTCTTTCCCGCAAACGCCGCATCCAATATCGGTACTTGGGCCCAACGCGTTGCTCAAGATTGGTTAGTGCTTCAACTCACCGATAACAGCGGTATCTATCTTGGTCTAGTCACCGCAATTCAATTCGCACCGGTACTTTTATTTTCACTGCAGGGTGGAGCACTTGCCGACCGTGTCAATAAAAGAAAGCTGCTGATTTTCACTAACTTAATTGGAGCACTCTCATCTCTCGGTCTCGGACTCTTAGTTGTTGCAGGTCACGTACAGGTTTGGCACGTCTTCTTCTTTGCCTTAACGCTTGGAATCTCTTCGGCGATTGATGCACCTATTCGCCAATCTTTTACCTCTGAAATTGTTGGCCACTCAGATATTGCTAATGCAGTCAGCCTAAACTCCGCTAATTTCAACGCTGGCCGCTTAGTTGGTCCCGCTCTGTCAGGTTTCCTGATCGCACGCTTTGATACGGGTCCTTCATTTCTAATTAATGCTTTCACATACTTATTTGTAATTTTGGCGTTGCTGCGAATGCGCGAATCCGATTTCTTTATCCAAGAGAAGAAGGTAACTCAAGGCACGGTGCGCGAAGGTTTGAATTACGCCCTTGCCCGCCCTGATTTATATGTCGTGATGTTGGTTGTCTTCTTCGTGGCTACCTTCGGTCTTAATATGCAGATATTTAATGCGCTAATGGCAACGAAAGAATTCGGTAAGGGGCCCGCATCTTATGGATTACTCGGAACATATGTCGCGATTGGATCTTTAACGGGCGCACTTCTATCCGCTCGGTTAGAAAGATTTCGCACAACTTTATTTGTTATTAAAGGAGGAGTCGTATTCTCTCTGGCAATCGCCTTGCTTTCGATTGCGCCTACTTACACTTGGTACTCATTCTGGTTACCGATTTGCGGGCTGAGTGCACTGACAATGCTGATCTCTGCAAATTCCTTGATTCAAGTAAATTCTGACCCCGCTATTCGCGGACGGGTTTCCGGAATTTACCTACTTATCTTTATGGGCGGCACGCCATTTGGTTCACCACTGATCGGTTGGTTAGTTGAAGTAATTGGTGTGCGCGAAACAATTGCTTTATGTGGACTTATCTCACTTGGCGCATGTTTAACTGTTTGGGCGGTCTTTCACAATAAAGTAAATCTGCCACACGATATTTCTGTGGAAGGCGTTTTACCAGCCGCCTATGATGATCAGCGCTAGTAGCCCAATTAAAGTAATTATTGTGACGATACGCCTGGTGCGGTAACCCATTTAAATATTATTCGCGCCTAGATGCTTAGAAGATGAGAATAAAACCATCGTAAGGCAGAGCGCAATTAAGACCGGAACCATTATGTAAGCACGAGAAATCCCGAAGTTATCTCCCAATATGCCGAGCAAAAGTGGTGAACTCGCGATTGCGATACCAGCTGCAATAGAACTCTTTCCGATCGCTAAATCAGGACGGCCTTCGCTAAATGCCACCATACGTAAAGTAAATAGTGGGAATTGAACTGCTATTCCGAGACCGACCATAAATAAAGTAATCAGGCACAACACCAAGTTATGTGAAGACCAGAAAAGCCAAAAGGCGATAAATTGCAGGCATAACGCCATCTTCAATTGTTCATCGGCATGAAAGCGCTTTAACAAACGTCCGGCATACCAACGCCCCGCACCAACTCCACCGCCGAATGCAATTACTGCAAGAGTTGAAATTGCGGCGCTGGCATCGGTGCGATTGCTAATTAATGATGCTGACCAGAAAGATGTCGCAAACTCGGCGCAAATTGAGAGAAAGAAACCGGCAAAAGAGAACCAGAATCCTTTAGAAAGTTTTCCGCGTTGTGGACCGCTTTCATCTGGGGTATGAGAATCGGGTTCAAACTTACGCCCCTTGATAAAGAGCACCAAAATAAATGGAATTGTAATTAGCAGACCAAGTCGCCATTGATCACGAACAATATTTGCAGTTGTTCCAACGATGAAATTGCCAGTCACAAAACCTGCAATTGCAATGGCATTTAATTGAGCAACAGCGGTGTGAGAACGTTCGGCGAAGGCATGGGATCCAGCAGTATTAACATTATTTATAACAACCGATGTGCCAAATCCAGCAATTAGCGTTGCCAATAAAGTTAGTTGCACTGGGGGAGCAAAGACGAAGAAGGCAATACCTATTGAGAAGACTGTTAAACCAATCCACGTTGTATTTGATCGACCATAACGATGAACTAATTTTGAGTTAAAACTACCCGCAATAATCGCGGCTACACCCAGGGCGGTTCCGTGAAGCCCAGCAATACCGAGTGAAGTACCTTGATCTTCGCGCAATAAAGCCTGTGATGGACCAAATCCACCAGTAAAGAAATTGACCGTGGCAACTTGCAGCGCAAGCAGCCAGAATTGCCCGTTACGCTGAAAAGTTTTTGGCATTTATCTTTTAAAGGGCGGCTACTACAAATTCGATAGATGCGGTCAACGCATCGATATCACTTGGATCAACAGCCGGGAACATTCCGATACGCAGTTGGTTCTTACCCAATTTGCGATAAGGCTCGGTATCTACGATCCCATTAGCGCGCAGGGCTGCAGCAACTGCTGTGGCGTCAATCGCTTCATCAAAGTTAATAGTGCCAACGACTTTAGAACGCATCGCAGGATCGGTTACAAATGGAGTTGTGTAAGAAGTCTTCTCGGCCCATGAATACAACTTGGCTGAAGATTCTGCGCTACGACCAGCGGCAAACTTAAGTCCGCCATTTGAATTCATCCATTCAATTTGGTCTGCCAAGAGCATCAGAGTTACCAAAGCAGGAGTGTTGTACGTTTGATCAAGGCGTGAGTTTTCAATTGCAATACCGAGATCAAAGAATGCTGGAACCCAACGACCGCTAGCTTTAATCTTTTCCGCGCGCGCAATTGCTGCCGGGCTCATTAGCGCTAACCAAATACCACCATCGGATGCAAAAGATTTCTGTGGTGCGAAGTAATAAGTATCAAACTCTTTAGCATCAACGTCTAAACCACCGGCAGCACTTGTTGCATCAACAAGCACGAGTGCGCCATCTGTTCCGGTAGGGCGCTTAATTTGCATTGCTACACCAGTAGAAGTTTCATTGTGCGTGAGCGCGTAAGTATCGACGCCAGCTTCTGCTGATGCTTGCGGATGTGAACCAGGCTCGGCCTTAATAACCGTTGGTTCGCCTAGGAAAGGGGCTTCTTTTGCAGCGGATGCGAACTTCGAAGAAAATTCACCGAAGACTAAGTGCTGTGATTTATTTTCAATCAAACCAAAAGTTGCGATATCCCAGAATGCGGTTGAACCACCATTGCCGAGCACAACTTCATAGCCTTCGGGCAGAGTAAATAAAGAGTTGAGTCCTTCGCGCACGCGGTGCACAACGTTTTTAACTGGCTTCTGGCGATGCGATGTTCCAAGAATTGAAGAACCAGATGCGGCAAGCGCAGCAAGCGCTTCGGGGCGAATCTTTGATGGACCACAACCAAATCGGCCATCACGTGGTTTTAAATTATCTGGGATCTTGATATCGGAGCTCATGGGCTAAGACTACGGGTAGTAGCGAGTGATCTCCCACTCCGCGTTGCTGTTAGCCCGCTCATACCGCAAGCGATCGTGAAGCCGGGAATATCTGCCTTGCCAAAATTCAATACTGATTGGCGTTACGCGATAGCCGCCCCAATGCGGTGGCTTAGGGACCGATGATCCTTCGGGCCACTTTTCAGATGCGCCAACAAATCTTTGTTCCAACTCTTCGCGAGATGCAAGCGGCGCTGATTGCGCGCTCGCCCATGCACCGATTTGGCTTGCCCAAGGTCTGGTCAAGAAATATTCGGTTGATTCAACTTCGCTAATTTTCTCTGCAAATCCACTTATAGAAACCTGACGTTCCATTGCAAACCAAGGAAATAGAAGTGTGACTTGTGAATTTAACTCGATCGCTTGTGCCTTGCGCGATGAATAATTTGTAAAGAATGTAAATCCACCTTCAGATATATCTTTTAATAAAACTGTTCTGGTCGAGATATGTTCTTTATCGCCCAGCGTCGATAGGACCATGGCATTTGGCTCGACGATAAAGGAATTCTCGGCGGCTTCTTTCAGCCAGTTAGCGAATGCGGCAAATGGGTCGGCCGGTAAATTCTCTAGCCCGACCTCGCCATAAGAGCGGCGCATGGCACGGATGGCATCTCGATCGAGTTGGCTCATAGATGTATCGAACCTCACTTTCCTATCCGCGTCATCTTCAACCCAAAGTGGTGGTCAGCACCTCTCGAAAGGTGCAGAATTGGAGTATGTCAGATGATTTCAAACCAGGCCTGGAAGGCGTAATCGCCTTCGAATCACAAATTGCAGAACCAGATAAAGAAGGAAGTGCGCTTCGCTATCGCGGAGTTGATATCGACGACTTAGTCGGTCGCGTTACCTTCGGCAATGTTTGGGGTTTGCTCGTTGACGATCAATTTAATCCTGGACTACCAAACGCTGCAACGTTTCCACTTCCAGTGCACTCAGGTGATGTGCGCGTAGATGTGCAATCAGCTATTGCAATGTTGGCGCCGGCACGTGGATTTAAACCACTGCTAGATATTTCTGACGAAGAAGCGCGCGACAACCTAGCCCAGACATCTGTAATGGTGCTTTCTTATTTGGCACAAGCAGCGCGCGGCATCGTTGCGCCAGCAGTTCCAGATTCTGAAATTGATAAGGCACACACAGTCGTCGAAAGAATGATGATTCGTTGGCGCGGTGAACCAGATCCACTACACGTGCGCGCAATCGATGCTTACTTTGTATCCGCTGCAGAACATGGAATGAATGCATCAACATTTACTGGTCGCGTAATTGCATCAACCGGTGCAGATGTTTGTGCCGCAATCTCTGGTGCAATCGGTGCGATGTCTGGTCCACTTCACGGCGGCGCACCATCTCGTGTTTTGCATATGATTGAAGAAGTTGAAAAGACTGGCGATGCAACCGCTTATGTAAAAGGTTTGTTGGATCGCAAAGAACGCTTGATGGGATTCGGTCACCGCGTTTATCGCGCCGAAGATCCACGTGCACGTACTCTACGTCGCACCGCTAAGGAACTTAACGCACCACGTTATGCCGTAGCGGAAGCGCTAGAACAAGCAGCGCTTAAAGAACTTCGCGAACGTCAACCAGATCGCGTACTAGAAACAAACGTTGAATTCTGGGCGGCAATTATTTTGGACTTCGCAGAAATTCCTGCTCCGCTATTTACTTCAATGTTTACTGCAGCCCGCACCGCTGGCTGGTCAGCACACATTCTCGAACAGAAGCGCACCGGTCGTTTGATCCGCCCATCTGCGCGCTATGTCGGTAAAGGCCCACGCAAACCTGAAGAAGTCGACGGCTGGGATGGTTCCGTTGGCATGTTGCACAGCTAGCCCAAGCGCGATTTAGCCCCCGAAGGGCAACCCCCGCCGGTTCATGAAAGGGCCTTTGCAACGCCTACCGTTTATAACAATTCTATAAATGAGCGTATAAACCCTTGTTTACAGGGGTTTTCGTTTGATCTTAACCCCCAAATGTTATGGAATAGCCCCACTAGAGACCCATACCCTCGTGGGTTCTCATACATATTTGGAGGAAATATGAATAAAAAGCGTATTGGTGTTGTCGGCGCAATCGCCGCAGCAGCTCTCGCAGTATCAGCGCTTGCAGTTCCAACTGCATTTGCTGCAAAGAAGACAATCACAATCTGGGCTGATGAAACACGCGGACCAGCTCTTGAAAAACTTGTTAAGGACATGGAAAAGACTGTTCCTGGATACACAGTTGCAGTTAAGTCATATGCTTCTTACGATGCACTTGGCGCTGCTTGGGACAAGGCAACTGCCGCAACCGGACCAGACATCATTCTTCGCGATGGCGCACTTGCAATTTCAGGCGCTAAGAGCGGAAAGATTCAGTCGCTCGTAGTTTCTTCTTCAACTCGTGCAGCATTCTCAAAGGGTTCATTCGAAGCGCTAACAGTCAAAAACCGCGTTTACGGTATCCCAACAGATGCAGACACAACAGGAATGATCTACAACACTGCGATGTTCCCAACTGCACCTAAGACAATTGGTGAAATCTACGATTACTACATCAAGAACAAAGCAACCCTCACAAACGGTATCTGTTCATTTAACGATGTTTGGGGTGCTCATCCAGTACTTACAGCACTTGGTGGCGGAGCTTGGGCTTACAAGAATGGAAAACCAGATCTAAAGACTGTTGTTTTCAACTCAGCAGCGTTTAAGTCAAATGCTAAGAAGTACCTAGTTGGTGCAGATGGCAAGACAAATGGCTTCTTCTCATACGATGGATGCGACACTGCATTCAAAGCTGGAAAGACACCAGTCGCACTTGTTGGTTCATGGAACATGAGCGGAATCGAAGCTACTAGCGTCAAGTTCGCTTGGGGATCTCTTCCTGGCACAACTGCTGGAACATTTGGAAATCAGTGGGCAGGCTTTGCTGCTGCTTACCTAACTTCATATGCGACAGCTCACGGAGTTAAGACTGGTGCAAACCAACTTCTTAACGCGTTCTTCTCATCTGAGGCCGGACAGCTTTCATTCAATGAAGCCCAGAAGTCTCAGCGCCCACTTGCTCACATCTCAGCAGCTGCAAAGACAAAGGATAAGAACGCTCAAGGAATTGGCGCCTCATCTGCAAATTCTGTTAAGCAAATAAGCGCGGCTCTTGATGACAAGACTGGCGGAGCAAGCTGGTACGACGTAGCAGGCGATGCTCTAAAAGATATCTTTGCAGGTAAAGATATCGATACAACCCTAGATAAGGCAGCAGTAGTTCTTTCAAAGAACTTCGCAAACGCTGCTAAGGATATGTAATAGAAAAATAGGTATAGAGTAAAAAAGGTGGGAGATGTACGAAATTCTCGTACATCTCCCACCTTTACTATTTAATCGTTATAACTAATTAATAACAGGGGGCAAAGTGTTTTATAAGCTGGTCGGATTACGTGGCCCACTAGCCCTCTTCTTAAAATATGGTTTCTTGGGTGCGGCAGATGCCGCCTTAATTTGGCTAATCTCCGCTGCGATTAATAAGAGCTCCTTCGTAATCGCTAGCGTTGTTACCGCCGCATTAATTTTCTTAAATTATTCATTTATAACCAAAGGCTTTATCCCTCTGAAATTTCTCTCAGTAGGTTTAATATTTTTCGCAATCTTCGTAGTCACCCCAACCGGTTACACAATTTTAATGTCAACCTATAACTTTAAAACCGGCAACGAAATTGGCAAAGAGGCAGCGCTCAGAGAAATCATAAATAACGGAATCGTCGCTGATGCTGAAGGAACGGCCTATGACCTATTGCTCGGCAAGACCAGCAACGGAAAGTACGCGGGAATTTTAGAGAACCAAGTGACCAAGGAACTTTTATATGCTGATGAAAATGGGGTACGCCCAGCCGTTGAATCAGAAATAACTCGTGATATATCCGGTTATATAACTGGTGCCAATGGAATCACGACGCTCACTGACGAAGACTTTGCCAACGAGGATGCAGTTATTACCGCACTTCGTTTCCCACTTGGAGATGGTTCGTATGCTGCGCCGCAAGGTTCTAATGTGGCGGCGCGACTGATTCAAAGTGTCGTCTATGACCCCGTCACAGACCAACTAGAAAATACTGAACTCGGAATTACCTATGTCGATAATGGCAATGGAAATTTCGTTGCGAAAGATGATCCGACAACGCGCTTGGATCCGGGTTGGCGAGCCTATTCGGGCTTCGATAACTTCAAATCACTCTTCTTAGATGAAAAGTTACGGAACCCATTTATTAAAGTATTTATCTGGACAATAGCCTTTGCCTTCCTATCTGTAGGCACAACCTTCGCAGTCGGAATGGCACTCGCTCTCGCACTCCAAGGACCAATTAAATTCCGTAGGTTCTACCGCGGCTTTTTAATCTTGCCTTATGCAATTCCAAGTTTCATGAGCATTCTTATTTGGCGCGGATTATTCAATAAGGATTTCGGTGCGATAAATATGCTTTTGGGTTTGAACATCGACTGGTTCGATAGCCCTTGGCTTGCCCGATTTGCAGTGATTCTTGTAAATCTCTGGTTGGGCTTCCCGTACATGTACTTAATCGGAAGCGGCGCACTGCAGTCAATTCCTGCCGAACTTGAAGAAGCGGCATCAATTGATGGAGCGACTGAAAAGCAGACTTTCTACACAATTAAACTGCCGCTGCTTCTGCAGATACTTGGTCCGCTATTAATAGCCAGTTTTGCTTTCAATTTTAATAATTTTAATATTATTTATCTCTTAACTGGTGGTGGACCCACGAATGCAATCGATGGCGAAGTCGCAGGCGCAACCGACATTTTGATTTCTTATGCGTACAAGACTGCCTTTGGATCTAACTTCCAGGATCTAGGACTTTCGAGCGCTATTTCTATGGTTATGTTTGTAATTGTCGGCACTATGTCTATGTATACCTTGAAAAAGTCAAAGGTTATGGAAACGCTATGAGTAAAAAACCAGGAACGAATAATGTTTGGAAGCACGCTCTCGCCATTTCTCTGGTGCTGTTCACTGCTTTTCCGATTTATGTCGTAATCGTTACCTCCTTTGATCCGACCGGTGGAATTTCTTCTAGCTCTTTACTTCCAGTGAAGTTTTCATTTGATAATTACATAATGTTGTTTACTGACCCGCTAATTCCTTATTGGGCATGGATGAAGAACTCATTAATTATCGCAACTGCAACCGCAGTAACATCCGTGGCCATTGGTGCAGCGGCAGCCTTCGCCTTTAGTCGCTTGCGATTTAAGGGACGTAAAGTTGGCCTAAAAGCCCTACTCTTAATTCAAGTCTTTCCAAGTTTCCTTTCACTCTCCGCAATCTATGTAATGATGGAACAAGTCTTCTTAGTTGCGCCAACATTTGGACTGGGCAGCATCTGGGGTCTTTACTTGATCTACATCGGTGGTGCACTTGGCGTTAACGTTTGGCTTCTGAAGGGATTCCTCGACTCGATTCCGCTTGAGCTCGATGAATCAGCGCGTCTAGATGGTGCATCAGTTCCACAAGTCTTCTGGTTGATCTTTCTTCCGCTTGCAGCACCGGTATTAGCGGTAATTGCCGTTCTTTCATTTATCGGAACATTTAATGAGTTCGTTCTAGCTTCCCTCTTCTTGCAAGATGTAGAGAACCGAACCGTTGCAGTAGGTCTTCAACAATTTGTGGGAGGTCAATTCGAGGCGACTTGGGGACCTTTTGCCGCGGGATCAATTATCGCTTCAATTCCTCTGGTGACTATCTTCTTATCAATGCAACGCTTCATTATCGGCGGCTTAACTGCAGGCGCGACGAAGGGTTAAGTTGAAAAAAGTAAGTCTTTTCACCGCCATAACAATCTCTTTAGTTTTGGCAACTGCTTTAAACTCATACGCAGAAGTTAAATCTGAATTTATCAAGCCGATGGTTCGCGGACCACAGAGCGATGAGTCGGTCTACTTCGTAATGACTGACCGCTTTGAAAATGGCGATACAAGTAATGATTACGGCGGCACCGATAAATCTATTTCAGTTAGCGGATATCTACCAGATGATATTGGTTGGTGGCACGGTGGTGACTTTAGGGGCATTACTAAGCGTTTGGATTACATCAAGTCAATGGGCTTTACATCGCTCTGGATCACACCACCCGTAGTTCAAAAATCTGTGCAAGGAAATTCATCTGCATATCACGGCTATTGGGGAATTGATTTCACAACTGTCGATCCGCACTTGGGTAGCGAAGCAGATTTTAAAGAGCTAGTGTCGCAAGCCCATAAATTAAATATGAAGGTGATCATAGATGTCGTGGTTAATCACACCGCAGATGTTATTTACTACGACAGCAACGGAAGACCACAAGTAAACGCGGCTGAAGCAAATATAAAGAAACCGGAATGGCTCAATTTAATTAGCAACTATCACAATCTTGGAAACAATCCGAGAATAGGCAATTCAGTTTTAGATGGTGATTTCTTTGGTCTCGATGATTTAGAGACCGAGAATCCGAAAGTGATAAGCGGTTGGATTTATGTCTGGTCTAACTGGATTACCAAATTTGATATCGACGGCATGAGAATTGATACCTTTAAACACGTAAATCCCGAGTTCTGGAAAGTATTTATTCCAAAGATTCAAGCGGTGGCGCTTGCGGCAGGCAAGAAAGACTTTCCTATTTTTGGTGAATCATCTGATACAGATGCGCAATCTCTCTCCGTATACGTGGCAGGAGGAGAAGTTCCCAGTGTCTTGGACTTTGATTTTCAAAAACAGGTAAAGAGTTTTGTGCAATTCGGTGTCGCTGCGGAAGCTTTAGCCGAACTATTTAACCGAGACGATCTTTACACAACGCCCACAACCAACGCCTATGGGCTTGCTACTTTTCTTGGAAATCACGATATGGGACGCATTGGATATTTCTTAACTAATGCGGTTTCGGCTGGAGAGAACCAAACTTTACTTGAGCGAGCTAAACTCGCAAATGCTTCACTTTTCTTACTTCGTGGTGGTCCAGTTCTTTACTACGGAGATGAAAAAGGAATGACAGGCTATGGGGGAGATAAGAAAGCACGGCAAGATATGTTTGCCACCCAAGTAGTTGATTGGCAGAATGAAGTTCGCATTGGATCTACTCCAATAAAGAGTGCAAGTGCTTTCGATGTAAAAAATCCGCTGGAAGATCAAATTTCTGAACTCCAGAAAGTAATCGCCGCTAATCCAGCCCTGCGTAATGGAACCCAAGAAGTCCGATACGCAAAGAATGGACTCTTCGTTGTAACGCGTTTTCTAAACGGAGCTGAATATGTTGTTGCCTTAAACGGTTCCGATACTCCGGCACAAGCCCAGTTCAACGTTGGTTCTCTCAAGGGAGAATGGGAGCTCTTATCTGGAAGCTGCACAATTACTAGCGATAGCAAGATTGCGCTAGCGATCACCCAACGAAATTACTGTGTTACTAAAGCGAAAGCGCCAGTTGTTAACGCTGGAGTGATGAAAATTTCGACCCCCAAGATAAAGCAGACCTCGCTACCTTCTGGCTGGAGTGAGGTATCAGCCCAGGTTTCAGGTGCTAAATACGCTGAAGTTACCTTTAGCGTCAGGGTTAAAGGCGGAAAATGGAAAACTATTGGCACCGCTGATCGACGAACATTTGCTAGCGATGCCACCACAGGCGGCCTCTATCGAGTTTATCTACACCCGGAAGATTTCAAAAAGGGAAGTACTGTCGAAGTGGTAGCTGCAACCGTTGATGCAAATAAGAAAGTGTTGCTCTCTAAAATAGTAAAAGTAAAAATCTAGCCCTTTAGCCAGAAACGTAACGGTTGATCTAAGTAACTTGCCCAAGATGCTTCATTATGTCCGGTCTTCTTATATACCTTGCTGATGAAATCAATGTCTTTGCGATATCCCTTTTGCAGCATCAACTCATCCGCCAAATCTTGGAATGGCTCGTATTGTGCATCTAGAGCTTTTGTTCCGCGGCTCATCCAAATTTTATGGCTGCCCGGTTTCGGTAGTTCTGCGACAGTTCTGTGAACCAGTGCATCACCACCGATAATCCAATGAGGAGAAAGCGAAAGTGCAGTTTTGAATTTATCTGGGTGTTTATGTGCAGCGTAAAGCGTTGAAAGACCACCCATACTGGAGCCAATTAGCGCTGTGTTATCTGCAGGAATTTCCAATTGCAGCGATTTAAGTATTTGAGGAATAAAACTAGCGAATATACTTTCTAGGTATTGATCCCCACGCAATTGAAGTAAATCTTCCTTAGAAATGTTAGGCAGGTTTACAGGTACATCCTCTTGGAAATACCGCTGCGGTGATAAATCTTTTGCTCGGCCCATCGGATCGGCTTTTGTAGAACCGTGCCAAACTGCAATGATTACTGGGGGAGTAATTCCAAACTCGTGGCTGACTTTAAAAGCGTGTTGCGCCATCTCCCAGGTCTTGCCGTGAAAAGTTGAAGTCTTGCCATCAAAGACATTTTGGCCATCGTGCGCAATAAGTAGGTGGCTGCTCGGCTCCTGAGGTGCCCACAATTCAACGGTCCGACCGTCGAAATCAAAGCGTGAGACCTCACCTGGCACCCCGCGAATCTGATATCTCTTAACCAACTCCATAGTGCGACAATAGTGCAATGTCTGCTCCGCGCCGAAACATAATGTGGTTTCGCAGAGATCTCCGTATCGGCGATAACCCTGCGCTCTTGGCGGCGATCGAATCTTCGGATGAAGTTATTCCGCTATTCATTCTAGACAAATCCCAAATCGATGACGCCGGCGAAAAACTTCTGGCGTATATGGGCCAATCTTTACGATTACTTGATGACTCTCTTGGAAATAAGTTACATATTATTGAAGGCGATCAAGTTGAAATTCTTAAAGAGCTAATCGATCTTTACAACGTTAGCGAAGTTCATATTTCAGATGAATACGAAAGATATGGAGCAGCGCGAGATGCTCGCGTTGAATCTGCCGGTATAAATCTGATTAGAACCGGAAGTCCTTACGCAGTTAAGCCAGGTCGCGTCATTAAAGAGAGCGATGCAACGCCATATCGGGTCTACACACCGTTCTATCGCGCTTGGTTAAAGCACGGATGGCGCGCACCGGCGAAAACACCAAGCAAGATAAATGCTCCAACGCCACCAGATAAATATCGCGCCTTTCCTGACTTTCCGATGCCTACAAATGTGCAGGTTATCCAAGCCGGTGAAGAAGCTGCGCTTGCAAGATTTAAAGCTTTTACAAAGAGTGGCTTAGATAACTACGACGAGAATAGAAACTTTGCAGGTATTGATGGAACTTCAAAGCTGAGTACATATCTAAAGTTTGGTGAAATTCATCCACGAACTCTCTTGGCAAAACTCGGGGAAAGTAAAGCCCACGATACTTTCCGAAAAGAGATTGCTTGGCGCGAGTTTTATGCTGATGTTCTCTTCAACAATCCAAATACCGATACCGAGTATTACGCACCCCGCTTTAGCGAGATGAGATACGACAAGCCTGGCGCACAGTTCCAAGCCTGGTGCGAAGGTAAAACGGGGTACCCATTTGTGGATGCTGCAATGCGCCAGTTAATTGTTGAAGGCTGGATGCACAATCGCACGCGAATGGTTGTGGCCTCATTTCTAGTAAAGGATTTGCACCTGGAATGGCAGTTAGGTGAACGCTTCTTTGCCGAGCATTTAGTTGATTACGACGTCGCATCGAATGCGCACGGCTGGCAATGGACTGCTGGAACTGGCACAGATGCATCTCCGTATTACCGAGTCTTTAATCCCATTGAACAGGGAAAACGTTTTGATGAACAGGGTGATTACATCCGCAAATACGTGCCCGAGCTCGCTCATTTGTCGGCTAATGAAATTCACGAGCCTTGGTTATATTTAGATGGCTATTCCAAAGGATATTGCGAACGCATTGTCGATCACGCACTTGAAAGATTGGAATCGTTAGCGCGGCTGCAAGAAATTAAGGCAGATAAGCCCGCGCTTCCGCGCTAGTGCGCTTTGCTTCATACATTGCTAAATCGGCTCGATGTAATAAATCTCCTTTTCCATCATTGCGAACATGTCCGATACTTACGCCAATGGATATGGATTTTCCGTTAATGATAAATGGATAACTCAACGTCGCTTTCAGTGCACTCGCTAACTCCAAAGTTGCATCATCACTTCCTGCGGCAATTACTCCAAACTCATCGCCACCCAACCTGGCCAAGATCGCGCCGCTCGGAAGAGAACGACTGAAGCGTTGCGCCACCTGTCGCAATATGCGATCTCCCATTTCATGCCCATAACTGTCATTGACTGGCTTAAACCCATCTAGATCCAAGAGAAGTAAAGCCCCTTCTACTTCATTAAAGGTTGATAGTTCAGCGATTAATCTACGTCGATTAGGTAGGCCAGTTAGCTCATCGGTGCGAGCCAGAACTTTCTCTTCTCCCAAATTATTGGCCTGTCGGATAACCAAAGTCATTCTGATAAATGCCAGCAAGAGCGTAGCAATTGTGGGAAGAACTACGTAAGAAGGAAAATACTCGGGACGAATGGCAATTGCGGATAAGAGCGCAGGACTAATGAATATAGAAATTGCAATCAACGCGGGATGGATTTTTCCTTCCGATTTACTTTCATTTGGCAAATACCAAAAAGATAGCGAAATCAAAACAAGCCCGATTAACCAACCTTCATCACTTATTTGCCCAAATCTGTAAGTTCCTTCTATCTGAGTCCACAGGTAGTAAAAATCAGTCAAGGTAAAGGCAAGGACTCCGGTGATTATCAGAATTAACCGTGATGAAATTTTGGAGCGCGCAGCACTGGAAAGAATTATCACCAATAGCGCAATATCGCAGATAGAGAATAGGACCGAGAAGAAATATCCCAAACCCGAAACCCCTACTAATTGCTTAAGCAATAGCGCAGCGATAATTGAGGTGAAACCCAAACCAAAAATCGCAGAGTCCAATAGTTCAACTGATCGCATTCGTTTTGCTCTGCCTATTGCTCGGGGGATTGCGATAAAGGCGAAGGGGTAGAAAGCTGAGTAGGCAACGCTAGAAACCAATTGCTCGTGATCGCTAAAGTTAAGAAATTGACTCAAGCTAGAGGCAATTGAACCGATTCCCCAAGATGCTGTTGCAAGTGATAAAAATGCGACCGCCAGCGGATCGTTGTGAAGTGGTGCCTGAAAGAGTCCGATTACAACAGATAGAACTATTGCATTATAGAAAAGTAAATCTTTCGCTATAGATGGTTCAGAGAGAAATGTTCGAAGCAGAATATGTGCAAGCAATAAGATTGCGGGCAGCCACTTAGAGATTCGGTGAATTACCACCCTCAAAAGTTAAAGGAATGCTACGTCACAAATTAATAGGGGAAACCTAAGTGATCGGTAGATTTAAAGTCCTTTTTTGCAGATCAGCTTAGCCAAATCAAGGCTAGTTGCAATTTCAGCTTGTGAATTGGTGTATTGAGCAAGCGCTGCAACCCTAGCTTTTTTACTTCGCTCATTCTGCTTGCCAACAGTTGTGAAACCCCTGATCGCAATTTCATAATTGCGAACTGCCGAAGTGAAGGCATCAATTGTTTTCTTATTCTTTGTTAAGTTGGCGGTATCTGCCTTCAAAACTAAAAGTTGTGCGGTAATAGTGTCAATTTTTGCCTGGTACTCAGGAATTAGTTTATTTGCCTTTTCCACTTGTGCAGCTTGCTTCACAATGTCAGCATCTAATTTAGCGATAGTCGAATCAGTAACTGCCTTAACCTTTGGCAAGTTTGCTACAGCTTTGTTATAAGTACTAGAAATGCTTAAGCAGTCAAAAGATAACCAAGTCAATTTAGAGTTCTTTACCAATGGATTTTTGGCGCATCTAAATGAAGTAGTGCCCACTTTTGTTGTTGCGCCTGCTTTCTTGCATGAGACGCCATTGCTGATCTTGGTCGCAGCGGTTGCTGGCACGGCGGTGGTTGAGGCAGCAACTAGAGCTACAGCACCGAGTACTACGAGAACCTTGCGAAACATAAAAACCTCCATTGATGATGGGCTCATATTAGCCAACCGCGTGACCCATATTAAGCAGGCAAGCAGAGAAAATCGTGTGAATTATCTCTGCTTAACTCGTAGGTTCATCCCTACGCGCCTAACCAACGCCCTAGGCATAAGAGAAATAATTCCAACTAATAGTTTGTACTGCCACCCAGGTATGGATACTGGTTTACCTGCGAGGGCATCTTTCCAAGCCTTTGCAACTAAAACATCGGAATTTAGCCACATAAATTCTGGAAGGCCGGCCATCTTCATGCGACCACGTTGATGAAATTCCGTTCGAGTAAAACCAGGAGAGAGCGCAGAAATTTTTATATTTGTTGCAGAAAGTTCAGTATGCAGAGATTCAGATAAGACCGTCAAATAAGACTTTGAAGCGCTGTAGGCACCGCCCGCAATGTAGCTAGCAACAGAGGAAACGTTTATGACTACTCCAGAGTTACGCTCCTTCATCTTCGGAAGTGCAACGTGCATCAGCCTCATTGGGGTGCGAACTAATACTTTTAAAACCTCTTCTTCTTTAGCCAAGTCACTCATTGTGAAAGGTTTATTGATTCCGAAGCCGGCGTTGTTGATCAAGACTTCCACGTCATTGCCTGCAATGAACTCTTCAACTTCGGAACAGCCCGATTCAGTTGCTAAATCTGCAACAAGCACAATGGAATCTGCACCGTATTTTTCTTTTAATCCGGCTGCGCGTTCGTTCAGCCTAACTTCATCACGCGCGACCAAAACCAGATTGAAACCTTCGGCGGCAAGTAGTCTCGTAAAACTTTCACCGATTCCGGATGATGCACCCGTAACTAGCGCCCACTTTTTCATATCGCCTCCGCTATCTAAGTTCGCCGTGTGCACCGACTGGCACAACTGGATCATTCGGTTTAATAGCTTGAAGATACTTGTACGGCTCACGTTGTGAGGGACGCTTATCTAATTCACCCTTATTCGGCCAAAGCGACATTGCTCGTTCCGCTTGAGCAGTAATTGTCAGAGATGGATTAACTCCTAAGTTAGCCGTAATTGTTGAACCATCAACGATATGTAAAGTCGGATAGTTAAAGACGCGATGGTAGGCATCGATTACCCCAGATTTAACATCGCTTCCAATTACACATCCGCCAACAAAGTGCGCAGTAAATGGCGCACTAATTAGATCACCAACATGTCCGCCAGCAATTCCGCCATATTCATTTGCAACGTGGCGCACTGCTTCATTGGCCGCAGGAATATAGGTCGCATTCGGGTGCTCACTGTCATTTTTGGAGGTTAACTTGAATCCGAAAATACCGCGCTTTCCTTTAACAGTTACCGAAGAATCAACATCTTGCATCACAAGTGCAATCACGGTTTTCTCGCTCCAGTGGCGCACATTAATAAGCCTCGCCAATAAGGAGGGCTGAGCAATAACTTGCTTCAACCAATGCTTGCGCCGTTCTTTTCCGGTAAATCCATTGGTCATTATCGTTTGTAGCAGCCCCATTAAGTTGCTGCCTTTGCCATAACGCACTGGCTCAACGTGCGTATTATCATCAGGGAAGAAAGAAGATGTAATAGCAGCGCCGCGGCTGAAATCTATATCTCGGCTATTCATAAGTGCACCAGTCAGCGCTTCGCTGTTTGTTCGTGACAATTCACCTAATCGATCGGAGATATTGGGCAGATTCTTTCGCTTCATCTTATGCAGAAGTTTCTGGGTGTTAAACGTGCCAGCTGCAACAACCAAATCTGTAGCGATAAATGTGGTTCCGCGAGATCCATCCCAATTATCAGTTTTTATGGTTTTAACTTCCCACTTGCCATCGCTGCGTTCTGAAAATTCTGTAACTGTTGTCATTGGAAACACTTCAGCGCCGGCACTTTCGGCCAGCCCCAAATAATTCTTTGGCAAGGTGTTTTTTGCGTTGTGGCGACAGCCAGTCATACATTCGCCGCAATTTGTGCAGCCAACTCGATCTGGGCCTTTGCCACCAAAATAAGGATCACTCGCCGGCTTTCCTTCACCCGCTCCAAAGTAAATTCCTAGTGGCGCCATTTTAAATGTGTCAGAGACTCCCATTTTCTCCGCAGCAATTTTCATTGCTGCATCGCTCGGAGAAAAGTAAGGATTCTCTTCTACTCCCAGCATTCGGCGCGCTTGGTCATACCAAGGCTCTAGCTCACGTTTCCAATCAGTGATATCTGCCCATTGCGGATCTTGAAAATATTTATCACCTGGTTGGTACAAGGTATTTGCATAAACCAACGAACCCCCACCAACACCTGCTCCAGCAAGAACTAAAACATCCGGTAGAAAATGAATTCGCTGAATTCCGTAGCAACCAAACTGCGGCGCAAATAGAAACTTATTTACCCGCCATGAAGTCTTCGGAAAGTCTTTATCTGCAAATCTTTTGCCCGCCTCCAAGACCGCAACGGAATAGCCTTTTTCACGCAATCTCAGCGCCGTAACCGAGCCACCAAAACCTGATCCAATTACTACGACATCAAATTGCAGTTGCTTAGCCATTTGGGATCACCACTTATTAAATGGCTAACTCCTCAACCGAGATACCCGTGCTTGATTCTTCACGAATGTGCCAGCTGGTTCCGTATTGCTCCAGAAGATCAAGGAAGGGCTTAGCTGCAAACCATTCTGGACCGTTTACGCCTTCGGGTTTCCAAGTTCCGTTATGTAAGAGTTCCATGGCAATCACTGGATTGATTGCGGTCTGCCAAACAACTGCTTGATCACCATAGTTAGCCATAGACCATTGATTATCAACAACGTTGTATATGTAACAAGCGTAAGGCTTACTGTTTTTGTCCAAACCCTTTACCAGGGTTCCTGCGCAAGTCTTACCTTTCATGCGTGAACCAAGCGTTGCTGGATCAGGAAGTGATGCCGCCAATAAATCTCGTGGTGATACTGAATGACCTTGAACTTCAACCGTTTCTTTACGATCTAATCCCAGCATATGTATTGTCTTTAAAGTTGTGATGAATTGTGCGCCAAGTCCATACTTGAAATTAACTTTCTTAGCGTCGACTTTCTGCGGAATCAGAACAACCTCTTCGTGCTCCACATTCACACACTCAACCGGTCCAATTCCTTCTGGAAAGCCAAAGACTTCAAGCTCGCTAAATGGTTCGGTAGTGAACCAGCCGCGACCATCTTCCCAAACCAAAGGTGGATTTAAACACTCTTCAATTGTTGTCCAGATAGAAAATGATGGCGCAAAATCAGCACCTTCAACGACAAGATTGGATCCATCCAGAACGGTAATTTCATCGATACGTGAGAAGAGATGCTCCGATGCATACTTTGCAAAAACATCGCTCATCCCAGGTTCAATACCCATACCGACTAGCGCGTAAATACCTCGTTCGCACCAGTTCCAGTCGCGCGCAAATTGTTCATCACCCAGCTTCACACCGGTTTCAGAATTTGGGTAATGCGGATGTGGACGAGATAACGACATCGCCATATCCATGTAATTCTTATTTTCAATTTCACATGCCAAAAAGATTGGCATAACAAAGCGAGGATCTACAGCGTTGATAACGATATCTGGGTTGGCCTTACGAATTAAGGAGCGGATATCTTCTAACTCTGCAGCATTTACTTCAGCTGCAGAAAAACGAGGGTCTTTAACTCTTGCTACAGCATCTTCTGCGCGTGACAGGTTGCGATCTGCGATAACCATCGATGTAATAAATGGACGACGAGATGCGATATTTGCAATTGCCCTGCCAACTCCGCCTGCGCCGATAACGAGCGCTTTCATGGGTGGCCTTTCATTTTCTAATCCACACGACCGATATTGAGCGTGTTACACCTAGGTTAGCGATAGAGATAACCTTTGCCAAGTTAAATTGATTTTCCCGTAAGTCCCCGTAGCTCAGTGGATAGAGCAACCGCCTCCTAAGCGGTAGGTCGCAGGTTCAACTCCCGCCGGGGACACAAATAAGTAAAACTAACTAAAAATTATTGTGCGCTGTCCAACAATGAAGATGCGATCTTCGGCAAAGAGTTTTACCGCTTTTGCAAGAACTCGTCTTTCGATATCGCGACCAAGAGCAATTAACTCATCTGGAGTAGAGGAATGAGTTACGTGGGCAACATCTTGTTCAATGATTGGGCCTTCATCTAAATCAGCAGTAACAAAGTGCGCAGTTGCGCCAATGATCTTTACGCCGCGCTCGTGCGCTTGGTGATAAGGCTTGGCGCCTTTAAATCCGGGTAAGAAAGAGTGATGAATGTTGATGATCTTTCCAGGCATAGCGTTACAGAAGTCTGCTGACAAGATTTGCATATAACGTGCCAAAACCACGAAATCTATCTTTAACTCGTTCATCTTCGCGATAAGGATTTTTTCTTGCGCGATTTTGTTGCTTGAGTCAATTGGTAGGTACATAAATGGAATGCCGTGTGATTCAACAAGTTGCTTTAGGTCTTCACGGTTGGAAACCACCAGTGGGATTTCGATTGGAAGTTCGCCAAGTTCAAGCAAATAGATAAGGTCGCGCAGACAGTGGCTCTCTTTGGTTACCAAGATCAGGGCGCGAGGTTTATTAGCGGTCTCACGAATGTGCAGAGCGGGAGAGAACTTTCCTAACTCGCCGTTGAGACTTGTTTGCGCTGCCGCCATTCCCTGTGAAGTTTCAAAGCGAGTGCGCATAACAAAAGTATTTGTCGTGTGATCGGTGTATTGCTGATTCTCAATAATATTTCCGCCGCAGTTAAGAACTGCGCTCGTCATCGCGTGGACTATGCCAGGTTGATCTGTGCATTGCAGAGTTGCGATGAGATCCATGGCTTAAGGGTAAGCCCTCTTAGTGAGTGAGAGTAAATCTACGAAGACTCTTAGGCGCCCACCAGTTACGTTCACCAAATAAGCGCATTAGGGCAGGGACCAGAAGTGCACGAATCAGAGTTGCATCCAGAAGGACCGCGAAGGAGACTCCAAAGCCAAGCATTTTGATAGATGTGACTCCACTTGTCATGAAAGCTGCGAATACAACGGCCAGCAGAAGGGCCGCTGCGGTAATAATTCGAGCCGAGCGCTGCAGACCTACTGCAACGGATTCAATATTGCTCTTGCCCGACAAATGTTCTTCACGAATGCGAGAAAGTAAGAAGAGTTCGTAATCCATTGAGAGACCAAAGACAACAACTGCTACCAAAATTACCGAACCGGTATCTAGCGTGCCGGTAACTGTGAAATCACCTACGAGCCACTTGAGATTTCCATCAATAAAGATCCACGTGATGACACCCAGTGTGGCAACGAGAGATAAGCCATTGAGAAGAACTGCCTTAATCGGCAAGATTATGGATCCCGTGAAAACAAAGATGAGAATGAAAACTGCAATGCCGACCCAACCAAGTGCCCATGGAAGTGTGCGAGCTATGCCACCTTGCGAATCAGTGAAGTCGGCTGCAACTCCACCTATGAGAAGACCCTCGGGTTTATCAAGTGCCCGTAATTCTTTGATAAGCCTTTCGGCATCAAGTGATCTTGAACTTGTGCCAGGAATAACTTGTACCCGGATATCTTTTCCAGAGTACTCAAGTTCACCCACGCGCGTAATTCCATCAACGGATTTCGCTTGCGTTAAAAATGAGTTGAGAGAACTTTCACGACCAACGCCATCGGGAAGAATTACTTCAATGGGGCTACCCTCAAAACTTGCGAATCGATCTTCGATTACCTGAGAACTAATTGCTGCACGATCAGATGCTGGCAGTACGCGCGAATCAACTTGTGCAAAGGCGATATTTGCTATTGGCAACGCCATAACAGTTAGAAGTGCAAGCGAGCCAGCGACTATCGGAACTGGACGCGCCATCACGGTGCGTGCAGTTTTTGCCCAACGCCCATCATCTTTCGGTGTCAGTCCACTTTTACGAATAACTCCTTTATTTACGCGCTTACCTAGGATTGCCAGAAGCGCAGGTAGCGGAATTAGCGCACCAAAGATTGCAAAGAGTGTGACGATTACTCCGGCATAACCAAACGATTTAAGGAAGTTCAGCGGGAAGAGTAAAAGCGCGCTGAGTGTGACCATTACCGTCAGACCGGAGTAAAAGACTGTCTTGCCCGCTGTCCCCACAGTGATAATTGCGCTTTCTTCGATGCTCTTTCCATTGTGCATCTCTTCTCGGAAGCGATTGACCATGAGAAGTGCGTAATCAATACCGAGCCCTAAGCCCAATCCGGTAATGAGATTGAGCGCAAATACGCTCACATCAGTTACTTGTGTAAGTAGATATGTGAGGAAGAACGAGCCGAGAATTGCACCAACTCCAACGACAAGTGGCATCGCTGATGCAACAAGTGCGCCGAAGACAAAAGCGAGCAAGATAAAAGTCAACGGAATTGCTATTCCTTCAGCCAATAAAAGGTCAGTCTTAATTTTGGAGTTAATCGCATTTGTAACGACTGCTCCGCCTCCGGCATATACATCAAGCGATTTGTATTTACCATCGAAGTTTTCAGAAATTGTTTTGCCGACGGCACCGTATCCTTCAAAATCATAATTTTCGATATCGGCATAGATAAATAGAAAGGCAGCTTTACGATCAGAAGAAGCCAGATTAGGCGCTCCACCAGTTGACCAATAAGAGAGAGTTCGACTAATTCCTTTTGTAGCAGTGATTTCTTTCTCCAAAGATGTCGCTTCACTCGCCACGTTAGGATCGTCAACAGAACGTGAACCCGCATCTACGACAAGAATCGCAACCGGATCTTGAACTTTAAAGGTATCAGTTATGTATTTAGCGGCCTTAGCTGATTCCGAATTTAGATCGGAATATCCACCCGAATCAAGGCGGCTAAAGGAGAGTGATCCAATCGCGCCTGCTACAAGAATTGCGATGATGTAGGTGATCAAAACACTCTTACGGCGGCGAACAATAAATGATCCAAGTCGCATAAACACCACATAAGTATGTACTATGTAATTATTATGAGCGAATTATTCCCAGCGACAACTGAAGATGAGCGAGATCCACGTGAGGATAATGATCTAAAACGTGATGCAGATATCAAAGCGGATAAGCCGCCACATCACGACGAGTAATTACTCAGATTTTGCAGGTGTTGCTGGTTTTGCAGGCTTTGCTGCTGAATCTGTTTTATAAAAACCAGATCCTTTAAATACGACTCCAACCGCCGAATAAACTTTACGAACTTCGCCCTTACATTCAGGGCAAACAGTCAGCGGGTCATCAGAAAAGCTTTGAAAGGCTTCGAAGGCGTGTTCACAGGCAGAACATTGGTATTGGTACGTTGGCACTTGTGCTCACTCCTTTCCTAAATCACATCCCTGGGGGCTAGTGGATAAGTCTAAGGAAGTGAGACTATAGAGGCGAATTGAGACCACTCTCGCAGCGAAGGCAGGTTTAAAGTGAAGCGTATTGCGGCACTTATTGGCGCAATTGGAATGTCTGTATTGATGACAGGCCCTGCCTTGGCAAATTCACTTGTTGCAACTTCTCCAATCGCGGGAGCAACGTTAAAAGTTGCGCCAAGTGCGGTAACAATTTCGGTTGAGATAACACCGATGGATATGGGAAATGAAATCACAGTTACTGACCCAGCCGGACGACGCGTAGATGATGGAACTCTAACCGTTGCTGGCAACGACATCATTGTTGGAATGAAGCCAATCACCGATTCTGGAACTTATAAAGTTAGTTACAACATCATCTCTGAAATGGATGTTCCACTGGTTGGATCCTTCAATTTTATTTTCTCCACGCCGTCGATTTCTACACCAGAAGAAGTTGTACCTTCAACACCAGCGAAGGTAGAAGGAAGTGATTTCGGAACAAACCTGTTTGTGATCGGATTACTCGTTGCCTCCTTTGTTGTACTAGTCACGCTGGCACTTTACGCTCGAAAGATATTTAAAGAGCGATGACCTTTCTGGCAGCAGATCTAAATTCTGCTGGTCCACTGATTTCTTTGTTGACCACAGTTGGTAAGTTCATTTCACTTACCGCCAGTTTTGCAACGGTCGGCCTCTTATTGGCGATGGCGTTTTTTCTAATCGATGATGCTGGGAAATTGTCTAAGTCTGCCCAGGAGCTGCGAAATTTTGCGGCGATAACTTCACTTGTCTGGGTGCTAGGACAGGGTCTAAATATTTTGACAACCTTGGCAAACATTCTTGGAACATCCCTTACAGGTGCCCTCGATGGAAACTCGCTGCGCTCCTTTGTTTCTCAGATTGACCTTGGTAAATACATGTTTACCCAGCTTTGCCTGGCGCTGATTGTCTGTCTACTAGTTACTCGCGTTCGTACAGTTGCGGCCACTAACGCACTTCTGCTTTTATCTTTAGTTGCAGTAATCGCACCGATATTCGCTAGCCACTCCGCCTCCAGCGGCTCACACGCTTTAGCTATTGGTTCATTAATTGTGCACGTTGTTTCACTAACTTTCTGGGTCGGTGGGTTAATTGCAATAACAGTTCTCTCCGCTGCTGACCGCGCCGTCGCTTTGCCGCGCTTTAGCGCACTGGCGCTCTGGTCGGTTATTGCAGTTGTGGCCAGCGGCAGCGCAAATGCTTGGGCTCGGCTGAATTTTCAGAGCGCTTGGGGTTCAAACTATGCCCGATTGGTAATTCTCAAAGTGGTTATCACCGCGGTATTAATTTATTTTGGATATCTAAACCGCAAACACTTATCTGGCAAATTGCAGATCACTTTCAAAAATCTAACTCGTCTGCTAATTGTTGAAGTGAGCATCATGCTCGTTGCCGTGCTGGTTGGTTCTCGTCTATCAAATATGGCTCCACCATTGCGTGCTGAAAGCGAAATTTTGGATCCTGGTTTAGCTATCGCAGGAATTGCAACTCCACCACCACCAAATCTGTGGCGCCTAATTTCACTGTACGACCCAGATGCCTTAATGATCGCCGTGTTGATAACTGCAGTCGCGTTATATATAAAAGGTGTTGTTATCTTGTCGCGCCGTGGCGATAAATGGCCAGTAGGTCGCACTGTCGCATTTGCTATCGGAATTAGTTTTATAGATTACGCAACAAGTGGTGGCTTAGGCGTTTACGCCAAATTCTCATTTGAGTATCACATGGTTGCGCACATGGCTTTAGGCATGATTGCGCCAATCGGAATTGTTCTTGGTGCTCCTATTACTTTGGCGCTGCGCACTTTGCCACAAGGAAGAACCCTAGAAGAACGAGGTGTGCGTGGAACACTGATCTCTTTATTGCATTCCAAACCAGCTGGCATCTTTACAAATCCAGTTGTTATCTTGGCGCTATTTGATGGCTCACTCTTTGCACTTTATATGACGCCGTTATTTGGAACTATGATGCCATCACACCTTGGCCACTTGGTTATGAATGTGCATTTTCTTTTAGCCGGAATACTCTTCTTCCACGTGATTATTGGGATCGATCCCAACCCGAGAAAAGTTCCGCATATCGTTCGAATAGTTATCCTCTTTGCGGCGATGAGTATCCACGCCTTCTTCGCAGTAGCTTTGCTCTCAACTTCTACCGTGATTGATCAAGGATATTTTGCATCGTTACAAACACCGTGGAATCTCGATCTGCTTGCGGATCAGCGCGCGGGCGGCTCAATCGCTTGGGCGATGGGGGAAATTCCAATTTTGCTAGCGCTGGTCGCCACCTTTATTCAGTGGATGCGTGAGGATAAGCGGGAAACCAAACGCATAGATCGCAACGAAGCGCGCCTGGCTGCGATGGGTGAACCTGATGAACTTGCTCAATATAATGCCTACTTAACTTCATTAGCGGCAAAGGATACGGAACGAAAAAAATGACAACTAATGATCTGTATGCGTTGCCTTTGGAATACAACGACTTACGTGCAAGTGTGCGCGCGCTTGCTGAAAACGAGATAGCACCGCATGCAGGTGCAGTCGATGAAGATCATCGCTTTCCGCAAGAAGCTGCCGATGCTTTACTTAAAGCAGGGTTAAGCGCTGCTCACGTCCCAACAGAATTTGGCGGAGAAGGTGCCGATGCACTCGCCGTAGTAATTATCATTGAAGAAGTAGCCCGCGTGTGCGCATCCTCATCTTTAATTCCCGCAGTCAACAAATTGGGATCACTCCCGTTAATGTTAGGTGGAAGTAAGGAACAGAAAGAGCGTTGGTTGCCACAATTGGCGAAGGGGAGTGGATTTTCTTATTGCCTCTCCGAATCAGAAGCAGGCTCAGATGCCTCAGCGCTAAAAACAAAAGCGGAGCGCAGTGGTGATAACTGGGTAATAAATGGAAGTAAAAAGTGGATTTCAAATGCTGGGGTCTCAGAGTTTTACACCGTCATTGCACAAACAGATCCAAGTAAAGGATCTAAAGGCATTACCGCATTTATAGTTGAAAAATCTGATGCCGGTGTTTCATTCGGAGCGCCAGAGAAGAAGATGGGATTTCGTGGATCCCCAACTCGCGAAGTTTATTTCGATGATGTAACTATTGGTGATGATCGCCGAATAAGTGAAGTGGGTGCAGGTTTTGCCCTCGCCATGGATACTCTCGATCACACACGAATCACAATCGCGGCACAGGCTTTAGGAATTGCACAAGGCGCACTCGATGTTGCTGCCAAATACTCACACGAGCGCAAACAATTCGGTAAAGAAATCTTTGATTTCCAAGGTGTGCAATTTATGTTGGCTGATATGGCAATGAATATTGAAGCGGCACGTCAATTAACTTATGCCGCTGCCACCCGCAGCGAACGCGGGGATAAAGACCTGAAATTCTTCTCGGCAGCTAGTAAAACCTTTGCAAGTGATGTCGCGATGAAAGTAACGCAAGATGCCGTGCAAGTTTTAGGTGGCTACGGATATGTTTCTGACTATCCAGTAGAGCGCATGATGCGCGATGCCAAACTTACACAGATTTATGAAGGAACAAATCAAATCCAGAGAATCGTGATGGCTCGAAATCTGCCTGCAAATTAATTTTTGAAGCGCAGCAATAAATCAGGTGTAGCGGCAGCGTTGAGCGGAATATCAAAGTTTTCGCGTGGCAAATCTTCGCTCGATATTTCATCAGGATGAATCAACCCAATACTCCAGGCGCTTAACTTAGAGAGCGCACGGTCATAGAAACCGCCGCCCTGTCCTAATCGATAACCAGATCGATCTATTCGTAGCGCAGGAACGATTATCAATTCAATTTTCGTAATCTCAGAAATAGCCGGTCCAACAGGTTCTAAAATATTTTTAGATAATTTGCTGGGAATTAGCTGACTGGAATCACCGCTCCACTGCACCCATTCAAGTTCGTTACCAACAATCCTCGGCAGATATAGCGATTGACCATTCTTTAGAATTGCCGCATTTAAATCTGTCGTGCTTGGTTCATCTCCGTAAGAGATGTAACTTGCTATATGTGACGCCTTTGCAAACTCAAGTGAGGTAGCAAGGTAAGCAAATGAGTGATCTATATATCTTTCGCGCCGTTCAAAGCGATAGCGATTGCGGAGATCAGTTTTCTCACTCGATGCGCTCACGTAAATCCCCAATATTTGGTTGCTCAAGAAGTATTGTTGCTGATTATGTCAGACCGCATGCGCGTAGATGAGTTCCTTTCCAGCCTTATTGAGATATGCCGACCGCTGGAACCTTTCAATATGTCGCTCTTAGATGCGCACGGGGCCACCCTCGCTGAAGATATATATGCCGGCGAACGACTTGTTTTGAAATCTGGTTCACGTATTCGTTCCACGCAAATTGGATTAGCTGCCTCAATAGGTCGCGATCAACTGCCAACTCGCCCTCATCCCCGTGTAGTTGTACTTTCGGCGGGGCCAGATCTAGTCGAGCCCGGTAAAGAGCTAAAAGAAGGCGAAGAGTACGAAACTAATTCTTGGCTACTCACCACCGCAGTACGCGAAGTCGGTGCGGTTGCTTATCGCGTGCACACAATTCCAGATGATGAAGCGGAACTTCAAGCGGTTATAGAAGATCAACTAGTGCGCGCAGATCTAATAATTATTAGTGGTGAACGCAAAGATGATTCTTTTGACCTAATCACACGCACTTTGGCTGCGATGGGCGAAATTACAACCGTGGATATCGCAATCGAATCTAGCGGAAGACATAACTATGGAGTTATTGGTCCGGATAAAACACCAGTCGTAACTTTGCCAGGTGATCCGGTTGCTGCGTATATCTCTTTCGAATTATTTATCCGCCCAATGATCCGCACAATGCTTGGCGCAGCGACAATTCACCGCCCATCAGTGAAAGCCAAACTTGAGAAGGCGATTACTTCGACTAGCGATAACCGTTCTTACATCCGAGCAGTACTATCGGAAGACGGTAAATCGGTCATGCCGTTGTTGGATCAAGGTTCAAGTGTGCAAGATGAACAGACCACCCTTTCTGATGCCAACGCATTTATCGCCGTACCTGAGGGCGATGTAAAAATCCCGGCTGGTACAGATGTAACGGTCGTTGTACTCGAACGTCGATATATTTAAAACTGGAATAGAAAATGTCTGAGAATTGGCCCGTTTATCTCAACTCGGGTGAATTATTTCTGCGACCGCTTCGTTGGCGAGATCGCAAACGCTGGCTAAATGTTCGCAACGAGAATCGCGATTGGCTAGCCGAATGGGAGGCCACGCTTCCTCAGGTACCAGGTGAAACCGATTCTAAAAGCTTGCCGACATTCTTCGAAATGGTCACTTGGCATCGCCGCGAAGGCCGGCAGGGGCGTTCTTACGCGCTCGCCATCTGGCATATAAATAGTCAAGGTAAGAATTTAATTGGCCAAATAACAATGGGCGGCGTGATGTATGGGGCCATGCGCGGTGCGCACATTGGATATTGGATTGACCGCGCATATGCCAATCGCGGATTTACAACGCAAGCAGTCCAGTTAGTTACCGACTTTGGCTTTAACGCCCTTAAATTGCATCGGTTAGAAATAAATATTCGTCCTGAAAATGCACCATCGATTCGGGTAGCTGAAAAAGCAGGCTATCTATTTGAAGGAATTCGACCAAGGTACTTACACATAGATGGAAGTTGGCGGGACCACGTCTGTTATGTCAAAGAAAATACTCAGGTCATTTAGCCCTCTAAATCCACAGAGTACGCAGGGTGCTCCCCTAACCTTGGTTCATCATGGCTTCAGGAATCATCTATCTCTCGATCATTGGCATGTGGGTGGCTTACTTCCTCCCACGCTGGGTCCACGATAGAAATGAATTTTCTGGCAAGAGCGTTGAAAGATATAAAAGCGCGCTTCGTATAGTTGCTAGCAGTTCTCCTGGTGGAAGTTCTGGCACTGGCGTGATTCATACAGATTTAGATCGCGAAGCAAAAGTTGCACAACAACTTATGCGCCGTCGAATTATTTTCACAATAATTACAGTTTCATTCGTTATGACGATAGTAGGTGCATTTATGCAAACTCTTGCCATTTCATTTATTGGAATTCCGGTTGTTGCTTTTGTAATGTACCTGGCGCATGTTCGCCACCAGAGCAATACCGAACGCATGCAAAAACGTCGCGTGACACAACTGCATCGCAGTACTGCAGGTGTATCGTCAACAAACTTGTCTGAAGTAGTTGCTCCAAAACAAAGTACCGAACATTGGATTCCACTTACTGAACGTGAATTAACTGGAGTAACAATCTTGCCGAAAGGCAGCGCAGCAGCTCGCGGCGAATGGCAACCAAATTCTGTTCCGGTTCCAACCTATGTAAATGCTCCGAAGGCGATTGTGTCAAAGCGAGTAATTGACTTAACTACGCCTGGACAGTGGAGCGAAGAACAAGAAAGACTTGAACGTGAGGCGCTCGCCGCCGCCGCTCCATCGCGAGATGAGATATTTGATCAGCAACTAGCAGATGAAGCAGTTGCTCGACTTAAAGAAAATCGCGCCGCTAACGAGTAAAGGCTAGATCCACGATGGCAGCCACATTCGGGCCTGCCAAGCCTCGTAGGTGATCACATCACCAGTAAATAACGGCAAGAAATAGATGAAGTTCGCAAATATGGCTATGCAAATTACTCCAATAAAAATATAGGTATTTCGGCTATTTTTAAAGTGAATCAGCGCAACGTAGGCGCAATAAATAATTGCAAGTATTAAGAATGGTTCAAAGACGATTGCGTAGAAAGAGAAAACAGTGCGCTTTTGGAAGAAGAACCACGGAAGGTAGCCAGCAGCAATTCCAGCGATAATTATGTTTAGCGATGGTTCATAACGTTTTTGCGCCAATGACCTGATCCAAAATCCAAACACAACTGCAAGTGCGATTGCTCCGACCCACCATAAAAATGGCGTTCCTAACGCCAAGACTTCTTGGGCGCAATTATCTGAACCACAGCCCTTAGGTGATTGATAATAAAATGAAGTTGGTCGACCCATCACAATCCAACTCCAAGGATTTGCTTGGTAGGAATGTTTTTCTACCAACCCAGTATGAAAACCTAACATCTGTGAGTGATAGTGAAAGAAAGATGCAATTACATTTGAAGCGTGATCACGAGCCCAACCGCGGTTTGATGCAAACCAACCAATCCAAGATGAGAAGTAAACAGCGACAGGAACAAGTGCGTATTGAACAAATGTTTTCAAGGTTGGCTTTATGAGTTCGCGCCCAGTGTGCAGAGTAAATACGCGATAAATTGCAATTACGGCGAAGAGCGCCAAGAAATATAACCCACTCCATTTTGTTGCAACCGCCAACCCGAGGGCGATACCTGTCCACCAATGCCAGCGCATTACAAAGAAGTAAGTGGCTAGTAGTACAAAGAAAGATAAATAAATATCGAGCAGAGCAGTTCGTGAATGAACTAGCGCTAAACCATCCATAGTGATTAAGGCACTGGCACAAATTGTTAGGAACGCGCTTCTAAATAGTCTTTGTGCAATTAACGCAATCAAAATAACCATTACTGAACCGAGCACAGCCCCCATAAAGCGCCAACCAAACTCGTTATCGCCAAATATTTTGATTCCGAGTGCGATCAACCATTTGCCGACTGGGGGATGGACGACGAATTCAGGATCCGCACCAGTGACTTCAACACCGTACTTCAGATAGTCGCGTGCACCGTCAACGTAATAAACCTCATCGAAGATAAAACCTTTGGGAGTTCCCAAGTTGAGCAGCCGCAGGACGAGTGCAAATAAGGCGATCGCTCCAACGCCAATGCGGGTTTTCACATGCGTAGCGTACTGAGAGGATGTACCTATGGCTTTAACGATGGCGGCGACCCCTCTGGGAAATCCCCTTGACGCTAGCCCGCGCCTAAAAGATGCAATCGCAGGTGCAGAAATTATCGCCGCTGAAGATTCGCGCCGCTTTCATCGCTTATGTGCAGATATAGGTGTCACATTTACCGGCAAGGTAATTTCCTTCTTTGATGGGAACGAAACAGAGCGAAGTGATGAGATTTTGCAATATCTGCGATCAGGTAAAAATGTTTTAGTAGTTTCAGATGCAGGTATGCCAACCATTAGTGATCCTGGATTTCGTCTAGCTCGCGATGCTATGGCTGAAAATTTAGAAGTCAGAGTTATTCCTGGACCGAGCGCACCTGTAATGGCAATTGCTCTATCTGGTTTAGCAACAGATCGCTTTACCTTTGAAGGATTTACACCGCGCGCACTTGGCGCACGTCAAGCAACATATGAAGCGTTGCGATTTGAAGAGCGCACTATGGTCTTTTTTGAAGCCCCGCATCGCCTAGTTGAATCTCTGCAAGATGCCAAAACAATCTTCGGAGATGAACGCCGCGGCGCAATCTGCCGTGAGATGACTAAGACTTATGAAGAAACGATCCGCGGCTCGCTTTCTGAACTCCTGCAATGGGCGGAGAGCAAAGAAGTTCTAGGCGAAATAACTCTGGTTATTGCAGGCGCTGAAGTGGGCACTGCAGAAAAATCTGCAGAAGACATGGTCGCCCGTGTGCGCGAATTTGAGGCCGCCGGAATGGACCGAAAGAGCGCAATTTCCACGGTGGCAGATGAATTCGACCTCCCTAAGCGAATCGTTTATGCAGCAGTAGTTGATGCGAATAAGATGCGCTCGTGAAGTCTTTTTATCTAACAACGCCGATTTACTATGTAAATGATGCGCCGCATATTGGCCATGCATATACAACGGTTGCTGGCGATGTTTTAACTCGCTGGCATCGCCAACGCGGTGAATCTGTTTGGTTCTTAACCGGAACCGATGAGCACGGACAAAAAGTAATGCGCACGGCAGAACAGAACAACGTAGCGCCACAAGCCTGGGTAGATAAATTAGTTGCTGACGCTTGGAAACCTAATTGGGCCGCGTTAAATATCGCAAATGATGATTTCATTCGCACCACTGAAGTGCGCCATACCGAGCGAGTACAAAAGTTTTTACAATCGCTAAAGGATGCCGGCCATATTTATGCTGGTAAGTATGAAGGTCCATATTGCGTTGGCTGTGAAGAATTCAAATTACCGGGTGATCTAATTGATGCTGATGGTGAGAAACTCTGCCCAATCCACAGCAAACCAATTGAGCTAGTAAACGAAAATAACTGGTTCTTTAAACTCTCCGCTTTTGTCGAACCACTTCTTGAGCATTACCGCACAGATCCCGATGCTTGCCAACCAGAGAGTGCGCGAAATGAAGTTGTCTCTTTCTTAGAAGGTGGAGTCTCGGATCTCTCAATTTCTCGTTCAACTTTTGATTGGGGAATTCCGGTTCCGTGGGATACCGATCAGGTTGTTTATGTTTGGTTTGATGCTTTGCTTAACTACGCAACCGCCGTGGGCTTAACCGATGCGCCAGATAGTGAAGGCGGAAAGAAATTTGCACAGACTTGGCCAGCCGATGTTCACTTAGTCGGAAAAGATATTTTGCGTTTTCACGCTGTTATTTGGCCGGCAATGTTGATGGCCGCCGGACTTGCTGTTCCTAAGAAAGTATTTGCACACGGTTGGTTACTTGTCGGTGGCGAAAAAATGAGCAAGAGCAAGCTCACCGGAATTGCGCCATCAGATATCACCGACCACTTTGGCGTGGATGCTTTCCGTTACTACTTCTTGCGGGCAATTCCCTTCGGTAGTGATGGCTCTTTCTCTTGGGAAGACATGTCTGCGCGCTACACATCTGAATTAGCTAATGATTTTGGAAATTTGGCTTCCCGTTTAGCGGCGATGATTGAGAAATACTGTGATGGCAAAGTTCCTGCAGTTGCCACAGATGCTGGGTTATCTGAAGCACTTGCTGCGACTGTCGCTAAAGCAGATGTTGCGATCGTAAAACTTGATTTCCAAGGTGGGATTACCGCTGTTATGGATTTCTGCAAAAAAGTAAATGGTTACGTAACTGAAAAAGAACCTTGGATATTGGCTAAAGATGAAGCAAATAGAAGCGAGCTAAATGAAGTTCTGTACAACACTGCAGAATCTTTGCGCGCACTCGCTGTTTTGTTGCATCCAGTAATGCCAGCCACAACAGAGATTCTCTGGGAAAGTTTGGGAGCAAATAAATCAATTGGTTCACTCGGTGCGCAAACGATCTCTGGCGTTGCCACTTGGGGTCAGCTTCCTGAAGGAACCATCGTGACTAAGACTCCAGTGCTATTTCCGCGACTCGAGATTAAAGAGTAATTTTCCATGGCAGATCGCCACAATCGCGATATTGATCGCCCGCTGGCACCAGCGCCAAAACCTTTACCGGTTGCAACAGTTGATTCTCACGCACACTTAGAAATTGTTACAGATGCTGCGCCAGATTCTGATGCGGTAAGACAAGTATTAGATGATGCCAAAGCTGCCGGTGTTGATCGCGTTGTACAAGTGGGATATTCAGCTGAGCAATCTAAATGGTGCGTAGCAGCAGCAGAACATTTCAATGACCGAGTATTGGCTGCGGTTGCACTGCACCCCAATGAGGCACCAGTAGTAGCTGATATGGATGCGGATTTAAAGATCATCGAAGAGTTGGCCGCTCATCCGCGAGTGCGCGCTATAGGTGAAACCGGGTTAGATTATTTCCGCACTCCTCCAGAACTACGCAAACGCCAACAAGATTCCTTTAAATGGCACATTGAACTTGCTAAGAAAACGAACAAGGCTCTTGTCATCCACGATCGCGATTCGCACGATGATGTTCTATCTATCTTGCTTGAAGTAGGAGCACCCGAGAAAACGGTATTTCACTGCTTCTCTGGAGATGTAGCAATGGCCAAGACCTGTATTGATCGCGGATACATACTCTCATTCGCTGGAACGCTCACCTTTAAGAACGCACCTGCCTTGCGTGAAGCGGTGAAATTAGTTCCGTACCAACAATTACTTGTCGAAACCGATTCACCATTTCTAGCGCCAATGCCCAACCGCGGCGCACTTAACACCCCAGCACAGATTGCAAATATTGTGCGCGCAATGGCCGAAGAACGTAATGAAAGCGTCGGGGTTTTGGCACAGGCGCTCTCAGATAACGCGGAGCGAATATTTGGCTCTTTTGCGCCTGGATCAACTCAATGACCTTGCTAGGTGCTGCAGAAATTCGTACACTCGCCGAGAAGTTAGATTTAAAGCCTTCTAAATCACTCGGTCAAAATTTTGTAATTGATGCCAATGTTTGCCGAAAGATTGTGCGCACCGCCGGAATCACTTCCAGTGATATCGCACTAGAAATTGGACCGGGGCTAGGATCACTTACCTTGGCGCTGATGGAAGAAGCGGCCAGCGTTGTGGCAGTTGAAATTGATTCTCGCTTAGCCAACCAACTGCCAATTACTGCGGCAGCACATAGCGAAGGTGCAAATAACCTAACAGTTATAAATCAAGATGCGCTGCAGTTAAAGAGTTTGCCGGTTGCCCCAACGGTACTTGTCGCCAATTTGCCCTACAACGTTTCGGTTCCTGTCTTTCTTCACTTATTGGAAATTCTCCCGACTTTGCGAAGTGGCGTTGTAATGGTGCAGGCCGAAGTTGCCGATCGTTTAACAGCGAAACCAAATACGAAAGAATATGGAATCCCTTCTGTAAAGGCTGCTTGGTGGGCCGAAGTTACTGGAGCGGGATCTGTATCGCGTTCAATCTTCTGGCCGGCACCAAATGTTGATTCTAAATTAGTGGCATTTAAACGACGAGAAACTCCAGGCAGCGAAGAGTTGCGTAAAGAAGTCTTTGCAATAATCGATCTCGCATTTGCACAACGCCGCAAGATGTTACGCGCCGCACTGTCTTCGCGTTACGGCGGATCTGGCGCTGCCGAGGCGCATTTAAGTGCCGCCGGAATTGATCCAACACTGCGTGGTGAATCGCTAGATATCCATAGTTTCTGCAAAATCGCGCAACAAGGTTTAGAGTCATAACGTGCCAGCTTCATCCAATTCATCCGTAACGGTGCGCGTACCCGCCAAAGTCAATCTGCAATTGGCAGTTGGTCCACGCGAAGCAGATGGATTCCACAATTTAGTTACAGTTTTTCAAGCGATCTCAATTTATGATGATGTAACCATCACCAAAACAACGCCTGGTTCAGGGATTACAATTGCAATTACTGGCGATCACACCCACGGAGTTCCGGCAGATTCGACGAATTTAGCGGTGAAGGCAGCCCAGTTAATTGCTGATGAATATGACTTTGCAGTTGATATCCATATAGATGTTGTTAAATCGATCCCCGTTGCTGGTGGAATGGCTGGCGGAAGCGCGGATGCTGCTGCAGTAATTGTGGGGCTAAATGATCTCTTTAACTTGGAAATGTCACGTGAAGAGATGTTGGAATTTGGATCACAACTAGGCAGCGATGTTCCTTTTATGATCACTGGTGGCACAGCAATTGGCCAAGGTCGCGGCGATCAGTTAACGGCAGCACTATCACGCGGCACATATCACTGGGTGCTAGCGCTTTCTACCGTTGGACTTTCTACTCCTGCGGTTTATCAAGAGTGTGATCGTTTACGTGCTGGCTTAGATATCGCTGCGCCACAAACTAGCGATGCTCTTATGCAATCACTGCTTGCCGCAGATCCAAAGGCGGTTGGCTTGGCGTTGCAGAATGATTTGCAATCGGCAGCATGTTCTTTGCGCCCTGCGCTGACATTGGTTTTAGATGTTGGCGAAGAGTACGGAGCTCTTGGCGCAATTGTTTCTGGTTCTGGACCGACCGTTGCATTTTTAGTTGGAGATGAAGAACAAGGTTTGGATCTCGCCGTTGCGCTTACATCAAGTGGCGTTGTCGGAAGCGTGGCTCGTGCTTATGGCCCAGTGCACGGAGCAAAAGTTATTTAGCTTTCTTCTAAGTGTGCGGCCAACACGCTTAATAAATCAGCGAGTGCAACCCGTTGTTCGCGAGTAAGCCCCATTAATAAATCTCGTTCGTGTTCGAGCAGCCCATCAAGTGCTTTATCTACTGCGCGCATTCCGGATGCAGTTAACGTCACAAGAGAACCACGACCATCATCTGGATCTGGCTGGCGAGTTATCAACTTCAACTCTTCTAAACGATCTAAACGATTTGTCATTGTTCCGCTGGTGACAAGTGTTTCCTGCATTAATTCACCGGGGGAGAGTTGGTAAGGATCGCCCGCGCGACGCAGCGCAGCTAAAACGTCAAAGCCCCACGTTTCTAAATCCGCGAACGCATCACGCCGTGCGATATCTAGATTGCGCGAAATACGAGAGATGCGACTTAAAACAGCAAATGGACTTAGATCAAGATCAGGGCGTTCGCGCTTCCAGGCCGCAATTAGGCGGTCTACTTCATCGCGATTAGCGCTCATAGAGGTAAAGGCTAGCGGCGATAACTGGCTCGGAAGTGTTGCTCAGAAGTGTTGATGGTCGCGAGCACTCGCATTTATGAGGGAGAATATGCGTTCCGCCATTGTGTAGTGGCTAGCACATGGGCCTTTGAAGCCCAGGGTCCAGGATCGATACCTGGTGGCGGAGCAATATTGATTGCCCGCCCATTGAAAGGGCGGAGCAATATTGATTGCCCGCCGATGAAGCCAGCGGAGCCACCTGTTGGATGAACTGCGACCAGTTAGACTTACCCATATGAGTGCAAACCTAGAGACGGTTGTTGTTCTCGCCGCAGGTGAAGGCACTCGAATGAAATCTGCAACACCAAAAGTTTTGCACGAAGTTGCGGGACGCTCGCTTGTTGGCCACGTTCTTCACGCAGTTCAATCGCTAACACCAAAGCAAGTACGTGTTGTAGTTGGTGCTGGTCGCGAAGCGGTCGAAGCTCATCTTTCAGAGATCGCGCCAAAAGTCACAACGGTCTTTCAGGAACGTCGCGGTGGCACTGGACACGCAACACAGTTAGCGCTCGCTGACACAAAACTTTCAGGCACAATTTTAATTTTGGCTGGCGATACACCGCTCTTAACTGGTGAATCATTACAACAGCTCCTTGATATTCACCACGCTGGTGGATTTACCGCCACTGTTCTTACTGCAGAACATCCAGATCCAACTGGTTATGGCCGCATTGTGCGTGGCGATGATGGGTCCTTGCTGCGTATTGTGGAAGAGCGCGATGCAGATGAGTTTGAAAAAGCAATTTATGAAATCAATTCTGGGGTTTACGCCTTTGATGCCCAGAAGTTATCCGCTGCGATCGGAAAGTTAAGTAACAATAATTCGCAAGGCGAACTCTATTTAACTGATGTTATTGAGATATTGCGCAATGAAGGTGGCTCAATCGCAGCCGCTTTAATTGAAGATTTCATTGAAATTCTTGGAGTAAATGATCGAGTGCAATTAGCCGAAAGTGCTGCGCTGCTGCGCGATCGCATAAATGAAGAATTTATGCGCGCTGGCGTCACCATCTTGGACCCAACAACAACCTGGATAGATGCCACGGCAAAGATCGAAAACGATGTCACAATTTTTCCCGGCTCAGCAATTCTCGGAAATACTTCAATCGCTACGGGCGCCATTATTGGTCCCCGCGCTGTTCTTGAATCTTGCACAGTTTTAAGCGGAGCCAAGATCACCGATTCAAATTGCTTTGAGGCAACGATTGGCAAAGGCGCCAACGTTGGCCCTTACTCATATTTACGTAAAGGCACAGTGCTTGGCACAGATGCAAAGGCCGGCGCATTTGTGGAGATGAAGAATGTAAAAGTTGGAGATGGATCTAAAGTTCCACATCTTTCTTACGTAGGCGATGCAACTATTGGTGAAGGAACCAATATTGGCGCTGCCACAATCTTTGTTAACTATGACGGAGTTGAAAAACATCACACAACCATTGGAGATCACGTCCGAATCGGAAGTGATTCGATGTTGGTTGCTCCAGTTTCAATTGGTGACGGGGCTTACACCGCCGCCGGATCTGTGATTACAGAAGATGTTCCCGCCGGTGCCATGGGTGTCGCTAGAGGTAAGCAAAGAAATGTAATAGGTTGGGTCCTGCGCAAGCGATCCGGTACAGAATCTGCCAAAGCTGCTGCGCGACATAGCGACGAGAAGAAAGGCTAATTTCCTTGAGCGAAATTCGTTTATCCTCAGAGAAAAGACTCCGCCTTTTTTCAGGACGCGGATTTCCCGAGCTATCTGATGCCGTCGCTGCCGAACTTGGAATTCCATTAACACCAACATCTGCTTATGACTTTGCAAATGGTGAAGTATTTGTTCGCTTTGAAGAATCAGTTCGTGGTTGCGATGCTTTCGTTATTCAAAGCCACACCGCTCCAGTAAATAAGCAGATCATGGAACAACTCATTATGGTTGACGCGCTAAAGCGCGCATCAGCAAAACGAATCACAGTTGTTGCACCTTTTTATGGTTACGCCCGCCAAGATAAAAAACACCGCGGCCGCGAACCAATCACCGCACGTCTGATGGCCGATCTTTATAAAACAGCTGGCGCTGATCGCTTAATGGTTGTTGATCTTCATACTTCACAAATTCAAGGATTCTTCGATGGTCCAGTAGATCATTTATTCGCTCTTCCAATGCTCGCGAATTACGTCGGAAGTAAAGTAGACCGCACGCGTTTAACAATCGTTTCACCAGACTCTGGTCGCGTGCGCGTTGCCGAGCGTTGGTCTGAACTTCTCGGCGGATGCCCAATCGCATTTATCCATAAAACTCGCGATCCACGCGTTCCAAATGAATCCGTAACCGGAAAAGTTGTCGGTGAAGTAGATGGCCAAACATGCGTAGTTATCGATGACATGATCGACACTGCTGGCACAATTACAAAGGCCGTTGATGCACTCTTTGCAGCTGGCGCAAAAGAAGTAATCGTTGCCGCAACCCACGCTGTATTTTCTGGTCCGGCAGTTGAACGCCTAAAGGCTTCAAAGGTGACCGAAGTTGTTGTTACTGATTCACTCCCAATCGATGAAGATAAGCGCTTTGATGGACTCACCGTCCTCTCAATTGCGCCACTTCTGGCTCGCGCTATCCGCGAAGTCTTTGAAGATGGCTCAGTAACTAGTCTTTTTGACGGCCACAGCTAAGTCAGGCTAATATCGCCCTATAGTTTCCGGCGAGGGTGAAAAACTCCGTAATCGACGGTAAGGATTTATCTCCTGCTGGGACTTTGTGTAGTAACCGAAGTAGCCCAGGCGAAATAACAAATTGAAGAAAAACAGGAGTAATTAAAATGGCAGAAATCAAGATCACCGGCACAACACGTACTGAATTTGGCAAGGGTGCGTCACGTCGTGCACGAGTAGCAGGTCTTGTTCCTGCAGTTATCTACGGTCACGGCGAGAAGCCACAGCACATCACACTTCCAGCCCGCGAACTCGGTGTTGCGCTAAAGCAATCAAACGTTCTTCTACAAATCAGCATTGATGGCAAGGATGAGTTAACTCTTCCAAAGGCGATTGTTCGCCATCCACTAAAGCAGATCCTCGAGCACATCGACCTAGTCGCAGTTCGTCGTGGTGAAAAAGTTACTGTTGCTGTTCCTGTTCACGCAGAAGGTGAACACGATCGCGACGGAATTCTTGAGCATGTTAACAACACAATTGAAGTTGAAGTTGAAGCAACCGCGATTCCTTCATTCTTCACACTCGATCTCACAGGTCTTGCAGCCGGTGCATCTCTCTATGCAGAAAATGTTGCACTGCCTGCTGGCGTTAAGTTGATCTCTGACCCAAGAACAATCGTGGTTCACCTATCTGAGCGTTCAACTGTGGTTGAAGAAGTTGCAGTAGTCGCACCAGCTGCAGATGCAGCAGCGGCACCAGCAGATGATGCCGAGAAGAAGGACTAATAAGCCTTACCCTTTCTTCTGTGAGTTCATTACCTTGGATAGTTGTTGGTCTCGGTAACCCGGGCGAACAATATGCAGCCACTCGCCACAATGTGGGCCAGATGGTTATCGATGAACTGGCTAAACGTCACAATGTAAAACTCAGTACCCATAAGTCACGCACCGACATCGCCGCCTATAAGTTAGGCGTCGGTGTCGATGCATTTTCGGTGATCCTCGCTAAATCAAAGAGTTACATGAATGAATCAGGCGGACCGATAAAAGCACTCGCCAACTTTTATTCAGTAGAACCCAATCAAATAATTGTTCTTCACGACGAGTTAGATATCCCATTTGCGGCCATCCGCTCGAAGATCGCGGGCGGCGACAACGGCCACAACGGACTTAAATCGCTAACTTCCGCTTTTGATTCACCAGAATATTTCCGCGTGCGACTGGGAATCGGCCGCCCAATGGGCCATCAAGATCCAGCAGATTTCGTACTTAAACAATTTAGTAAAGAAGAGAAGAAAGATCTGCCCGAGTTCTTAGATCGTGGCGCAGATGTAGTTGAGTCTTTGATTGAAAAGGGACTGGATTTCACCCAATCTAAATTTAATTCCTAAATCTAATTTCTCAACCAGTATTACGTAAGCCCGCTGCAACACCGTTAATCGTCAGCAGAAGTGCGCGAATCAGCATAGCATCAGATGAATCTCCCGCAGTGCGAACGCGATGGAGCAAAGTCACTTGAAGTAGATGAAGGGGTGAAAGATAAGCCTCACGCACCTGCAGCGTGCGAGCCAAAATTGGTTGGTCACCAAGCAGGGTCGTTTTCTCAGTCAGAGCCAAAATCTCTCTTACAGTCAACTCAAATTCTTCGGTAATAGTGTCGAGGAAGTGATGTAACTCTTTAGGAACAAGTGTTTCAACATAACGCTTAGCCATTACCAAATCGGTCTTGGCCAAGGTCATTTCAACATTGCTGATAAAGGTATGGAAGAAATGCCAATCGACGAGCATCTTTTTTAAAACATCTGTCTTTCCCGCTTCACGTGCAGCTTTCAAGCCAGTACCGACGCCATACCAACCAGGAACAATTTGTCGTGATTGCGTCCAACCAAATACCCAAGGAATTGCGCGCAGCGAATCAAGACCGCCTGCAGCATCTGGGCGTCGTGAAGGTCGCGAGCCGAGGAAGAGATTTCCTAGCTGTTCAACCGGAGTTGAAGCGTAGAAATAAGCAGGCAGATCTGGATGATCAATTAGCGTGCGATAGCGCGCGAACGATGAATCGCTAATCAAGTTCATACATTCATTCCATTGCGCAAGATCCGCTGGGCTCTGTCGAGGTCCACGATTAAGAATTGTTGCTTCTAGCGATGCAGCGAGAGTTAACTCAACATTCTCGCGAGCAAGTGCGGGTAATTACTTCCCCTTGTTCAGTCATCTTTATCTGACCGTCTACTGAACCCCAAGGAAGAGCAACGAGGGCATCATAAGTTGGACCGCCACCGCGACCAACAGAACCACCGCGACCGTGGAATAAGCGAAGCGTTACGCCATTTTTCTTTGCAACATCGCGCAAGGTGCGCTGTGCTCGGTGGATTTCCCATTGGCTAGTTGCAATACCAGCATCTTTATTTGAATCAGAATAGCCAAGCATTACTTCTTGGACATCACCACGTAACTTAACGAGCGCGCGGTATGTCGGATCGGAAAGCAATTTTTCAAGAATGTCACCAGCGGCGCGAAGTTCAGCCACTGTTTCCAGCAGCGGAGCAAAACCAATCTTCGCAACCTTCTTATCTAGATCAACCAAACCAGCGGCCTTACCAATAACAACGGCGGCTATTAAGTCATCCGCACCTTTAGTCATCGAAACGATATAGGTTTCGATTACTTCAGGGCCAAAACGTTCAATTAGATCATCAATTGCTTTAAAGGTATCAAAAGTCTTCTTACCGGCTGCATCCAAGTCAGCAGTTTTAAGCGCTGTTGAAGAGCCGAGTTCCTTAATCAAAATAGGGAATTTATCTGTATGTGAAAGTTCTAAGTATCCCGATGGCAGTACTTGCTTAAGTAAATTGTGATGCGCATCAGAATGCTCGCGAATATCCAAAGTTGCGTGAGTAAGTCCAAAGGCAGCAATGCTGCGGATCGTGCGCTCTAGTAAGCCAGTAGCGATCAATTCACCGCGATGGGCAAAAAGCGAATCGCGCATCAGCGTTAGGTCTGCAATTAATTCAGCGGAGTTTGCGTAATCGCGCCCTGGCACGTGAGGTGCGCCAGCAGCGTGGCGATTACGAGTAAAGGCTAAACGATGCACAATCGCGGTTGCTTTTAAACGGTACGGCTCTTGCTGATTTAAACGCAAGAAGCGCTCTTCAAATTCTGGGATGTTCTTCAAATCTTTTTCAACGGAGGCAGATAACTCAGGAGTTGCTCCGACAATTCGAGTTGAAACCGAGAGCATCTGGCGCAGTTGATCCATTGCCGCGATTGTGGTTCGAATCGCATGACCAACTTGAAGGATTACAGCATCTTCAGTTACTTGTGCGGTGATATTTGGGTTTCCGTCGCGATCTCCACCGATCCAGGTACCAAAAGTTAATGGACGTGCTTGCACCGGAAGTTCAATATCAAGGCGACGCAATTCACGAGCAAAATCATTTAAAACTTCAGGAACAGTATTGCGAGCCAAGTCATCAAGATAATAAAGAGCGTTCATTGCTTCATCTAAAGGTTCAGGGCGATCTAGACGTAATTCATCGGTCTGCCATAAAAGATCAACCGTTTCCGCAAGTCTCTCGGTTTGGCGGGGATCTAAGTCTTGATCCAAAAGCTTTGCGACTTCACCAAGTTTATTTAATATCGAACGACGCGCTGCTTCAGTTGGGTGCGCGGTGAAAACCGGACGCACCATTAACTCGCTAATCCATTCCTCTAACTCTTTATGTGTAAATTCATGGCCAGGTGTTTGAGCTTTATACGCTTGCTCAATCTTGTCGATTGCGCGGCTCAACCAAGAACCGCCTGCTGCTCGTGATTCGGCTAGAACGCGCGCCCGGTGAACTTGTTCTGCCACATTTGCTAGATGGAAGTAAGTACTAAATGCTCGTACAAGTTGTACTGAATCTTCTACTGAAAGCTTTTCCAATAATTCAATGCCGCCGCCTTCGCGCACCGCTTTTCGCACAGATTCAACTAAATCTAAAAGCCCTTGACCTTCTTGGCGAACCAGAGATTGCCCTAAGAGATCGCCGAGTTTGCGGACGTCGCTACGCAAGAGCGCGTCATCGCTTGCGATGCTATTGGAATTACTCGGGCTCTTACTCACTGGCATATCCTCTCAGGAATACTCACGAGTTTGGTACGTAAATATGCGCGTTAGACTTGGAGCATCAAGCCCCCTCCCTTTTTGGGAACGGGGCCAAAAGGCTTTTCCAATAGAAGTTTCCAGTAGAAGTTTCCACCAGAGGATAGGTAGGCAGATGCGCGCATTGGTGCAGATGATTGGCAGCGAAAGCGCTGTTGCATCTTGCCTGCAAGATTCAAAGAAGATCATCGCACCTGCAGCAACGTATCCATTCTTGCTTGCCAAAGTTGCTGAAAAATCATCCATCCTTGTGGTTACCAGCTCGAGTCGCAGCGCTGAAGATTTGGCATCTGAATTACGCGAATTACATAACAGAGTGCTGGAGTTCCCTGCTTGGGAAACTCTTCCGCACGAGCGCTTGAGTCCACGAAGTGACACCGTTGCAAGACGCTTGGCTACCTTGGCAGATTTAGCAACGCCAAATAATGAAAATACAATCGTGGTTGCACCGATACGCGCGGTGATCCATCGCTTCATCGCTGATTTAGCAAGTCAACCGCTGCAGAGTTTAGAGATCGGTAGTGAAGTTGATTTAACAACCCTGATTACCAATTTAACTAATCTGGCATATACCCGCACCGACTTAGTTGAAAAGCGCGGGGAGTTCGCCGTTCGTGGCGGGATCGTAGATTTGTTTTTACCACTGTCTGAGCATCCGGTTCGCATTGATTTCTTTGGGGATGAAATTGAAGAGTTGAGCTATTTTGATGTGGCTAGCCAGCGCACAACTGGTCCAGTAATTGGCAAGTTAACGATCTTGCCGTGCCGCGAATTGTTATTAAATGCAGATATCCGAGAGCGCGCAGAAAGTGCGAAATCTAAATACCCGGCTGCTCTAGAAATTTTAGATCGCGTTGCCCAAGGAATTTCCACCGAAGGTATGGAATCGCTTATTCCAATATTGGTAAATGAGACCGAAACTATTTTGCAGCGCATGCCCAGAGGAACCGAAGTAATTTTCATTGACGATGAACGTATCCGCATGCGCACTATCGATTTGCTCGCGACAAATGAAGAGTTCTTTGAAGCGGCCTGGTCACACGCAGCCCTTGGCGCTGCTGCGCCTCTGCCAGTAACCGATGCAACTTATCTTTCCTGGGAAGATTTGAGTGCAGAAATCACACGCTGCGCACTTACTTCACGCGCACTCAATCCATTTGGTTCTGATTTAGATATGGATACATCCTTCCTAGATTTTCAAGCAATTGATCCTTTGCGCGCTGATATGGATCGCGCGATTAATTCGCTACAGAGCGCCGTCGACGCCGGTTTCTCCATAATCTTTTCGGCAGCCGGCCAAGGTATGGCAGAGCGCTATGCAGGGATTTTCCGTAACGCAGACCTGCCAGTTGTAATCGTTCCGGAGTTAAAAGCGATTCCGACGAAGGGTTCAGTGCACATTACGCAATCGGCAATTGCCCACGGATTTACATCACAAAGCGCGCGAATCCTGTTCATTACTGAACGCGATTTAACCGGCAGTAAGGCATCGGCTAAAGATGGTGCGCGCATGCCTTCCAAGCGCAAGCAAGCCGTTGATCCGCTAGAACTGCGCGCCGGTGATTTTGTGGTTCATGAACAACACGGAATTGGTAGATATGTTGAAATGGTGCAGCGCACCATCGGCGGCATTACACGTGAGTACTTGGTAATTGAGTACGCACCTGCAAAGCGCGGACAACCGGGTGATCGTGTCTTTGTACCCACCGATACTTTGGAACAAGTAAGCAAGTACATCGGCGGTGAATCACCAACCGTGCACCGTATCGGCAGCGGTGAATGGCAGAAAGCTAAGGGACGCGCCCGCAAGGCGGTAAAACAAATTGCCGGTGAGTTAATTCGCTTATACGCAGCGCGCACGAGTTCACCAGGTTTCGCATTCTCACCCGACACTCCTTGGCAACGAGAGTTAGAAGATGCTTTTTCATACATTGAAACTCCAGATCAACTTTCCACGATTGAAGAAGTTAAACGCGATATGGAAAAGCCATACCCAATGGATCGCATTATTTGTGGCGATGTTGGTTACGGCAAGACCGAGATCGCAATTCGTGCAGCATTTAAAGCAGTGCAGGACGGTAAGCAAGTTGCTGTTCTGGTGCCGACCACGCTCTTGGTGCAACAGCACGAGAAAACTTTTGCTGAACGCTATGCCGGCTTCCCATTACGAGTTGCTGGGCTATCACGCTTTAACAGCGCAAAAGAGTCGAAAGATATCTTGGCCGAACTTGCTGCGGGCAGTGTTGATGTTGTGATCGGTACCCACCGTTTGTTATCGCAAGACGTTGTCTTTAAAGATTTAGGCTTAGTAGTTGTAGATGAAGAACAACGCTTCGGGGTTGAGCAGAAAGAATCGCTAAAGAAGATGCGCACGACTGTGGATGTATTAGCTATGTCTGCGACGCCAATTCCGCGCACCCTTGAAATGGCAGTGACCGGCATTCGCGAAATGTCGACGATCACAACGCCGCCGGAGGAGCGCCATCCAATTCTTACCTACGTCGGAGCCGCCGAAGATGCGCAGATCCGCGCCGCGATTCATCGCGAACTCTTACGTGATGGTCAAGTTTTCTATATTCATAATCGCGTTGAATCTATCGATCGCGCAGCTGCCAAAATTCAAGAGTTGGTTCCCGAAGCACGCATTCGAATTGCACATGGTCAAATGAGTGAAGGTGCGCTTGAAGATGTGATCTTGGCATTCTGGAATCGCGATTTTGACGTTCTTGTCTGCACCACAATTGTGGAGAGCGGCTTAGACATTGCAAATGCCAATACTTTGATTGTGGAACGCGCCGATAATTTTGGTCTTTCACAACTTCATCAATTACGTGGTCGCGTGGGCCGTGGGCGCGATCGGGCTTATGCATATTTCCTATATCCACCAGATCAGCCTTTAACTGAAATTGCGCTGGATCGCTTAAAAACAATTGCGACAAATACCGATTTAGGTGCAGGCATGCGCGTTGCCTTAAAAGATTTAGAAATTCGCGGTGCCGGAAATCTCCTTGGCGGAGAACAGTCTGGCCACATTGCAGATGTGGGCTTTGATTTATATATGCGCATGGTTGGTGAAGCGGTAAATGATTACAAGACTGGCATCATTGATAAAGAAGAAGAAACATATGAATGCAAAGTTGAACTTCCGATAAATGCACATCTTGCAGAAAGTTATGTTCCTGGTGAGCGCTTACGTTTAGATCTTTATCGTCGCCTGGCTGACGTTGCTAAGCCGACTGATGTGCAATCAATTCGTGAGGAGTTACTGGATAGATTCGGTGAATTACCTGAAGATGCAAATGCGCTGTTAGCTGTTGCACAATTGCGAGCTTTAGCTAAATCTCACGGCATTAGGGAAGTTGTTGCAACAGGAAAATTCTTACGCCTTGCGCCACTTACTTTGCCGGAATCCCGCCAATTGCGGTTAACCCGCCTTTACCCAGGTTCCATCTATAAGGCCCCCACCCGCACTGCTTTGATAACTTTGCCCAAGAATCCAGCATGGAACCCGTCTAAACCAGCGGCGGAAATAGTGGATACTTCTCTCCTGACCTGGGTAACCGAGGTCGTAGACCAATTAACGAAAGCGAGCACAACGTGAAAAAGATCCCGGCTGTCCTGGCAATTGCTTCAGCCCTACTTTTAACAGGATGCGCGCAAACTAACGAAGCCGCCACTATCGGTGGTTTCAAGATCTCTCAGACCGAATTGCAGAGCAGTATCGATGCAGTTATGGCTGAGCGCTCCAAAGTTGATTCATCACAGATGCAACTAGAAACTGGCGAAGAGTTAAATCGCGGACAATTACGCTTTAAGATTTTGATGCACACCTTCGATGAGATCGCTAAAGAACTGAAGATCGAAGTTACTTCCAGCCAAGTCGGAGCCAAAAAAGCATCGATTATTCAATCAGTTGGTGGTGAAGCCGAACTTCCAAAGAATTTAGTTAATGCTGCGATCGCTCTTCAAGATTTCGATGCTTATGTTCGCGCGATTGTAATTTCTGATCAGATAGCTGCAGCGCTTGCACAATCCGGTGTCGCCGAAGAAGAAGTCTCAACCAAGGTTGGCGACTTGCTTAATGCTAAGGCTAAATCACTCGGCATTAAAATTAATCCACGTTACGGCGTTTGGGATAACGAAGCAGGCGATGTTGTCGCTGCTAACGTAACCGGCGACGCAGTAAAACCATCAGCTAAGTAATTAGATGTCAGGTTCAGAACTTCAACGCCTCGTTGAGGTAATGGATCGCTTGCGATCACCCGGTGGTTGTCCTTGGGATGCCGAGCAAACGCACGAATCCTTAGTTAAATACTTGCTCGAAGAGTCCTACGAGTTTATTGATTCCGTCGACGCCAAAGATCGCGAAGGAATGCGTGAAGAGTTAGGCGATGTATTACTTCAGGTTTACTTCCACTCTCGAATTGCGCAAGATCATCCAACCGATCCATTTTCAATCGGAGATGTCGCACGCGCAATCGCGGATAAATTAATTCGCCGCCACCCACACGTATTCGAAGGCTTACAAGTATCAGGCACTGAAGAAATTATCGATAACTGGGAAGAGATAAAAGCAAGAGAGAAAGGGCGAACTTCAGCTCTTGATGGCGTAGCTCTCGCGCAACCAGCACTGCCTTTAGTTGAAAAACTCCTCTATCGCGCTGAAAAATATAAAGTGAATATCGAGTTAACGAAATACCAAAGCGATAAGCCGGCCACGCAGGAAAGTGTCGGCGAAGCACTGGCATCAATAATTGCTTGGGCGCGCGATAACGAGATTGACCCAGAAAATGCACTGCGCCTATATGGCCGCCAGATTGCGGAGCAAATTAAGACTGCCGAGTCGCGGTAGTATTGCCCTATACCGCTCAGCGCCGAGCGTGCGAAGAAGCAAAAATTCTTAGGAGATATCCAAATGGCAATTATCGAAGCAATCGGCGCCCGTGAAATTCTTGATTCACGTGGAAACCCAACTGTTGAAGTTGAAATCGAATTAGAAGATGGAACACAAGCACGCGCTGCAGTACCAAGCGGTGCGTCAACTGGTGCATTTGAAGCAGCTGAACTTCGTGATGGCGATAAGAAGCGTTACTTAGGTAAAGGCGTTTTAAAAGCTGTTGACTTTGTTAATAACGAATTAGCACCGGCGGTCGAAGGCTTAGACGCACAAGATCAGCGCTTGATTGATGAAGTAATGATCAAACTAGATGGCACACCAAACAAGTCACGCCTCGGCGCAAACTCAATTCTCGGTGTTTCACTTGCCGTCGCGAAAGCCTCTGCTGAATCTGCAGATCTCTCACTCTTCCGTTATGTTGGCGGACCAAATGCACACGTCCTGCCAGTTCCAATGATGAACATCCTTAACGGTGGCGCACACGCAGACACCAACGTCGATATCCAAGAATTTATGATCGCTCCAATCGGCGCCGAAACATTCCGCGAATCACTTCGCTGGGGAGCCGAGATTTATCACGCGCTTAAAGCAGTTCTAAAGAAGCGCGGACTAGCTACATCTGTTGGCGACGAAGGTGGCTTTGCACCAAACCTTGAAAGCAACCGTGCCGCACTTGATTTAATCATTGAAGCGATTGAGTCTGCCGGTTTCAAGCCAGGTAAAGAGATCGCACTTGCTATGGATGTTGCCGCTACCGAATTCCACGATAACGGCAAATACAAGTTCGAAGGATCAATGCGCTCATCTGATGAAATGATCGCTTATTACGCAGAACTCGTTGGCGCTTATCCAATCGTTTCTATCGAAGATCCACTAAATGAAGAAGACTGGGCGGGCTGGAAGTCAATGACAACCTCACTTGGCTCAAAGATTCAGATCGTTGGCGATGATTTATTCGTAACAAATCCAATTCGTTTAGCAAAGGGCATCGAAACTGACACAGCAAATGCGCTATTAGTTAAGGTAAATCAAATCGGAACTCTTACCGAAACACTTGATGCTGTCGATCTTGCCCACCGTGCAAATTACCGCAGCATGATGTCCCACCGTTCAGGTGAAACCGAAGATGTCACAATCGCTGACTTAGCTGTTGCAACAAATTGCGGACAGATTAAAACTGGTGCGCCATCTCGCACAGAGCGTGTTGCAAAGTACAACCAATTGCTTCGTATTGAAGAAGAACTTGCTGAAGGCGCGGTATTTGCAGGACGCGGCGCATTCCCTCGCTTTAAAGGTTAATTAAGAGCTAAGCCATGCGCCGTCGACGTCGCAGTTACTCTACGAGCCGCCGCTCGTCGAGCCGTCGTAACGTGCGTAGCAATGCTCGCCCCCTAGCGTTGATAACAATCATCTTCATCTTCACGCTAACCCTTGCTCCACCAATTAAGAACTACTTCACGCAACGAGCGCAGATCAGTGCACTCAAATCCCAAGTGGCATCTGATCGCACCGCTTTAGAAAAAGCGCGCGCTGAGTTAAGTACTTGGCAAGATCCAAATTACATAAAGTCACAAGCGCGCGAGCGTCTGCACTTTGTACTGCCTGGGGAGCGTCAATACATAGTCACGGGTACCGACATTACAAAATCACAACCCCAAACAACTCAGATTGCTTCACAACTTCCAGAAGGTGCCCCTTGGTACACCAAGCTGATCGCATCCGTAACCGAATCTGGTCTTTAATTAATGAGCGATAAGGCAACTCAAAAAGATTTAGATTGCATCGAAACACAATTAGGTCGAACACCTCGCGATGTACACGCAATTTCTTATCGTTGCCCTTGTGGCAATCCGGCCGTTGTTGAAACGCCACCACGCTTAAGCCACGGAGAACCATTTCCAACTTTCTATTACGCAACCTGCCCACGCTTAACCGCAGCAATTTCGACTCTGGAATCAACTGGCTTAATGGCAGATATGAATGAACGCCTTACAACAGATCCCGAACTCGCTGGTGCATACGCTGCAGCACACGACGATTACCTTGCCGCGCGCGCAGCGCTAAAGATGGATGTTCCAGAAGTAGAAGGTATTTCCGCCGGTGGCATGCCAAATCGTGTTAAGTGTTTGCATTCACTTGTCGCACATTCACTTTCGGCCGGCCCTGACGTTAATCCGCTCGGCGATGAAGCGTTAGCCAAACTTCCAGAATGGTGGAAAGAGCAACCATGCGAGTAGCAGCCATTGATTGCGGTACTAATTCAATTCGTTTGCTAATTGCCGATATCGATGGCACAAACTTTCGCGAAGTAATTCGCTTGATGGAAGTTGTCCGCTTAGGGCAAGGCGTTGATAAGACCGGCCAATTTCATCCCGATGCAATTGCTCGCACCCTTGCTGCAGTTGATATCTACGCAATCGAGATCGCTAAGCGCGGTGTTGAAAAGATTAGATTCTGCGCAACCAGCGCCACTCGCGATGCCACCAACCGCGACCTCTTTATCGAGGGTGTATTCGAGCGTTTAGGAATTCACCCCGAAGTTATCTCTGGTGATGAAGAAGCGCGCCTATCTTTTATGGGAGCAACCAAGGACCTGCCCGCATCAGCTGGCCCATTTCTGGTTATTGATATCGGCGGCGGTTCAACCGAATTTGTATTTGGAACCGAATCTGTCGAAGCAGCCAAGAGCGTGAACATCGGTTGTGTTCGTATGTCAGAGCGTCACTTCACCGGTGATCAACCTGATCCAGGACAGGTCGCATCGGCAACCGAAGATATTGATGAAGCAATCGCACAAGCCGCAAAGTTAGTACCAATCACCAAAGCTAAAACCCTTATCGCCGTAGCCGGCACCGCGACAACAGTTGCAGCTGCAGCGCTAGATCTACCTGAATACGACCGATACGCCATACATCTTTCACATATCCCAGCAGAGAAAGTGCACCAGGTTTCACAATCCTTTATCAAAATGGATCGTTCCCAACGCGAAGCACTCGGTTACATGCACCCAGGCCGCGTAGATGTAATTTCTGCTGGCTCACTAGTTCTCTCTCGCATTATGCGCGCAACCGGCGCTTCAGAATTTGTCGCATCTGAATCTGACATTCTCGATGGAATGGCTTGGTCGCTTGTATAAATCTTTAGACCTGCTCGATACTGCAATTGTTAAATGTAAAAAATGCCCACGCCTTGTGCAATGGCGCGAAGAAGTCGCAGTTGTAAAACGCAAAGCCTATGAAAATGAAAAGTACTGGGGTAAACCAGTACCAGGTTTCGGCCCCGCCAATGCGCAATTGGTAATCCTCGGCCTTGCCCCAGGTGCACACGGTGCTAACCGCACCGGTCGCGTATTCACCGGTGATTCATCAGGGGATTGGCTATACAAATCTCTACATAAAAATGGCCTAGCCAAAATTCCCACAAGTAAAAGCAAAGATGATGGTCAGCAGCTGATTAATACTCGAATCCTTTGCGCCGTGCGTTGCGCGCCACCAGATAACAAACCAAGCACCGAAGAGAAAAACACTTGCGCACCTTTCTACAAAGATGAAATCGCACTTTTGATGCCGACAGCACGATCATTTCTTGCACTTGGAAATCTTGCTTGGACCACACTTCTTGCGACTCTTACAGAACTCGGATGCGATATCCCAAAACCAAAACCTAAATTTGGACACGGAGCAACAGCCACATTTATTGGCCCAGATGGAATCAAAAGAAAAATCGTTGGCAGTTACCATCCCAGCCAACAGAACACTTTTACAGGCAAATTAACTGAAAAAGCGTTGGATTCGGTGATAAAAAAAGCAAGTAGACTCTGACCCTTATCGCATGGCCCCGATAGCCCAATGGCAGAGGCAGAGGACTTAAAATCCTCCCAGTGTGGGTTCGACCCCCACTCGGGGCACAAATCTATAATCAGATAATTGACTTCAAATTGCACCAAGGAAGAGGGTCAAGATGTTCAGACGGCTTTTGATAACTTCACGTTCCGCTTGCTTGCTTTTCCCTACCGCCGCTTTTGGTTCGAATGAAGCGTTTAGTTTTCGGGGAATCGGTAATCCGGGAGAGACCGTTTTTACTATCGCAGAAGAAGCGGCAGCGACGGTATCTTCGTTAGCGATACAGCCAGCAGCGGTAACTGGCACGGATAAACGTGGTGAATGGCGGAAATGCAGTTCTAGATTTTTGTCGAAGTAAAGATCAAGAGAATTGTATTGAATCATTTGAGATTGCCATTGATGGTAAGAATTTCAAATCCGCAAATTTTTTGCGAAACCTGAGAAGTAATATGAGCATTCCATCTGATAAACAATTAGGTTACCCGGGCGGTTCGACTGCGCTAATTTGGGATGAATCCAATATTGATGCAGGTTCAAAGGTTAAATATCTCGTTAGTTCAAGCTATGGCTTGGGATATTGGCCAGACGCCTCAAAATTCGGTATAAATGACATTTCTTTCTCTATAACCCCATTTCTCGAAGTTCCAGGTGATTTTCGCGGACCGACAATTGATCCAGCTCTACCGGCGACAAATCGTATTGCCTGGGGAAGTGACGGTAGATATTTCTTAAATGAGAACGGTTCGGCGGGCATTCAGATTGATTTTGACGCACAAAAAACATTTCGACTAAAGGTGCGGGTTGTTAATTCGATCGCTGGATGGTTTCGTGGCAGATTAAAAGATCCTGTTATCTCAATTGATAGATTTAGTGCGACAAATAATGTGGTGACGTTGCAAGGTGAACCAGTAAAAGTTCCAACTATGGGATATGTCAAAAATAGATCCGACCTTAATGCTCAGGAAAATCAATGGTGGCAGAATAATGGTCAATCAAATCAAACTACTCCGCAGAGCTCTAATCGCGGATCAATATTTGAATACATTGATTATTTCCGGCCTAAAGTTGGTGACAAAGCAATCGGAAGTAATACTTATTGGACAATTCAATCCGTAACTATGGGTAACGATAACAATTGCCTTAACGATAAAAGCAAAGTGATTGGAATCGTAACCACAAATTCAATGGGTTATGAAGGCGGGTCTCCCTCATTTTCTGACGGGACTCTAAGTTACAAAGTAGCTGGAATGCACTTCTTACCCGATGGTTCTACATTGGCAACCGGAACTTATGATTTAGTTATGAGAAGTGAAGTTGCCCGCTGTTTATATGGGTTTAGTAGTGCTCCTGTATCGGCTTCTGTTTCCATTACAGGCAGCGATCAAACTTCAGTTGCCACGACTTTGGTAAACGAAAAAGATGGATGGTTGAAATTAGCTGCTTATGGTTTTAACTTTTCTAACCCCGTAATAAAAGTAAAAATTACACAGCAATCCCAGGGAATGAATAAAAAGTCGATCACCTGCGTGAAAGGCAAGACAACTAAGAAGGTAACGGCACTGAACCCAAAGTGTCCTGCGGGATATAAGAAGAAATAGGAAGTATCTATGAAATTTATCCGCCAAAGATTTAGAAATTATGTGTTGTTGCCCTTATCCACCTTATTGATCGTCACTCTTGCCCCGATTCCTGGGGCATCAGGTGAACAGGTCTATAAGGTTGGAATCGGGGAAATTGGAGTGACGGACTTTTTTACTGTCGGCCATCGATCATTCAAATTTACCGAAAGAGGTTATAACTCTTACTACGGTGCAAATTTATTCTTAATCCCCTGCGTGAAAGCAGAAGATTCTGATTGCATAGAGACATTGAGTTATCGAGTAAGCAATTCGCAAGAATGGAAAAAAGCTGAGTTGGACTCAAGTTGGACAATTCCCGCAACAGGAGTCCCCCTTGTTGGGTCAGATAAAGGTTCATTTAACAGTTTCGTGATTAAGAACAGAGTAGCAACGCCTGCTGACCCAGAAAATAATTATCCTGCCGGTGGAGCTACCTCCATGTGGAAGGTATCGCAAACAGGGCACAGTTCAAGTTTTAGACTTTTCTTGAACTTTAATCTTACCCAATCTCTACAAATGATTGGCTAACCTCAAATAGTGGAATCCCAAGCGGTAAAATCGACGATTCCTTTGGAAGTATTTCTGGGGTTAAAATTAGAGTCAGGGTTAATATTCTTAAGCAAATCCTCAATGGTTGGGTGCATTCAAGAACGACGAACCCTGAAATAACTTATGGGGTTGACTCAAGTTCTAGAGAATTTGTTGACTTCTCAGGAGCTCCACTAACAGTGCCTTCTGCGATAGCGGTAATGAATGCATCTCAATATTTGTCTGTATGGGAAAACCCGTATATGAAGGCCAAACTCAATGGCGTTCCTGCGTCGCTACCGGATCCTAGAAGTCTTGGGAGCCGTTGGCCGGCGACTGCCGGCATTGAGAATGGCGAATTGAAAATGTGGAGTGCGTATGAGCCATTTCTCTCAAATATAGCCACGGACTCGTCTTCCTTGTGGAAGATAAGTGGGGAAGGAAATCTAAACTTACAAAAATTCAATTCATCAGAATGTGTTTCTCAAGGAAAAATCGATGGAATCCTTGCCACCAACGCAACTCAATTTTCTCCTACCCCGCCGGTTTACATAGAAAGTTCTCAAGAACTCTCCTATCAGCTAGCCGCTCCACATTTAATTCGCCCAAATGAAGAGTTCAAGGGAACCTATTCCCTTGTAGTTTCAGAAAAGTTAGCTCATTGCATTTGGGGTAAATCATTAACTAATGCATCTGCAAGGGTCTCTATATTGAGAGCTGATGGTAAAAGTTCGGTCGTAAGTCAAACTCTCAAGAAACTATCAGGGTTTTACTATTTTAATATAAATGGATTTGGGTTTTCTGCTCCTACAATTCGAATCAAATTAACCCAGGATGCTAATGCCAAGACAACCATTACCTGCGTGAAGGGAAAGCTTTCAAAGAAGGTAACGGCGGTAAAACCCGTCTGCCCGACTGGGTATAAGAAGAAATAGCTCGCAGGCAGCGCGTGAACTCTTAAAGTTAGTGTGCTCCGTTATTCTTTCGCAATGAAAACCAGAATTTGGACAGCCTTGATAATGGTTCTCACCTTGCTTCCTATTCAGGCTCACGCTGTTGAAAACGGAGATGACGCGACTGGAAATGGATTCGTAGTACCAATTCTTATAGATAGAGGTAATTCGCAGCGTACTACTTGCTCGGGGGCTTTAATTGCGCCGTCAATTGTTGTTACAGCCGCGCACTGTTTAATCGACGTAAATGGATTGGTTACTAGGAATGTTTATGTAGGAATAGCAGGCAGCGCTTTATCCTCAATTACAAGTGAAGATAAAATATCCACGGTTCAAACTACCTCTACATTTAAGAATACTCCCGTGGTAGATGAAGATGATTTAGCTTTTTTAACCCTAGGGAAGCCGCAAACTCTTCGTTCACCCGTAGTTATTGCTTCTGAAAAACAATTAACTGCATTTAGAAGTTCAAAAGTTAGTTTGACAGCATTTGGGTATGGTGCCTATGGAGATACTTCAACTGAAGTTGTAACTACTCCAAAATCTTTAGAAGGTAATTTCAGCAATTTCAATTCTATTGTTGCCAACTCGGCCTACATGACTTCGACTAAAGCTAGTTCGTGCAAAGGCGATAGCGGAGCACCAGTTTTGAATATCACCGCAACTCAGGTAACGATTGTTGGCATAATTACCGGCGGATCGGGAAGCATTAAGTGCTCCAAGAAAAGCGCTGATGGAACTTCCTTGACCCTTTTTGTGCTCATCGGGCGATACGCAAGCCTTGCCTTCTCGGCAGCGATTGATGTAATGGATTCCCAAAGTGAAAAAATAAGTTCAGAACGCGAGACAATTTCATTTTTAATCGAAAAATTAGATAACGCTAAACTCTCGAATAGCCAAGTTCAATCACAATTAGACGAGGCAAATGCCGCAATTGCTGAATTAAATAAGAAACTTCCTCAAGTGATTACCTGCGTCAAAGGCAAGGTAACCAAGAAAGTTACAGCCGTTAACCCCAAGTGCCCTGCGGGGTATAAGAAGAAATAGAGAATAACCAACGTCTTTCTCACTTGTAAACTTCTATTCTGCGACTAAAATTGTCATGTGAAGTCGACACTTAAACTAATTAGCCTTTTGATTGTGTCCTTACTTACGGTAGGCATGCCCTCTCTCCAGGCAGCCAATCAGTACGAAGCAAAGTGGAGAGTTTCTAACAGCGACATTCCCGAGCCTTATTTCACATTATGGCCTTCAAGAATCCCAAGTGGCCAAGCTTTTAGAGGTGTTTTCCCGGCCTGCACTCCGACGGATGCTACAGATTGTATAAAGAGCGTTGCATACCAAGATGCACAGTCACGTTGGATCGAAGGGAAAGTAGTGTCTTATTTTCCTGTAGATGAAGATTATGAAACCCTCCCAGGAAAGGTCAATTACAAGTTTACCGACAGCGTGTATTCCTTAAATCCTGCGAAAGATTCGATTCTTCCAAAATCTGCCAGAAGTAGTATTTGGACTTTTCCGGGAATTGAACACAGCGGTGGAACAAAATTTCTTTTAACTTTTACGATATTCAGAGGAGGAAATGATAGAGAACTTCTCTACTCAACCGCACCGACTGAAATAGCAATAGTTCCAATGTCTGATTCAACGCAAGACATAACAAAAGCAGAATTAGATGGAGTGATTCCTTACCTTGCCCTTCTTTCAGAGCCTAATTCAAAAACGCGATGCTATTTTGATTCGGTTGCGCTAAAGAAATATTGCACGCAAAGGGAAGATTTCACAAATTTCAAACCAATTAAAATTGTTGTGAATCTTAAAGCCCACCTGGATATTTTTAGAATTATTGACTGGTTTACTGCGCGAAATCTAAACACTGAAATATTTATGAAGAAACTTGGAGATGGATCGGCAGATTTAACGTTTCAGGGAACTCCTATCCTGATTAATTCTGCAGAGTCTTATCGACCAGCCACTCTCGAAAACTTTGTGCTCGGTAGAAAGATTTGGAACTCGGCATTTGCGGCTTCACAATCGCCCGGTCTGAAGCCTATTGAATTGGATTTAAGCCGAACACAATGCTTTAACCCTATTCCCCAAAATGCTAATCCGAATCCAAATTGTAATGGTTTTGCTGACATGACTTTGCACAATGGTTTTAGTTCGGAAGATAACCAGAGTTATGTCATTTGGCGTGAATTAGAAAAATACTTCCCAATTTTGCCGAAGAGCCCCGTTTCTGTGTGGAATTTCAAAACAATGAATCCGTTGGGTCAGGACTTTTTTGATTTGACTAAATGTTCTTCAAGAATTGAACCTAGCGGAGTGCTGTCTTCAAATGCAACCTTATTAGTCCCATCGCCACCAAAGTGGAACAAGGAAAATGAATCTCTTGATTACAATCTAGCATCAACGCATCTCGACACAACTGGAAAAGTAGTATCTGGGTTTTACGAGTTACGAGTTTCAACCACCGTGGCAAAGTGCTTATGGGGAAATGATTTATCTCAGGCTAAAGCTCAGATCCAGATATTTTCCGCCACCGAAAATACTTCCCAAAGTGTCGAAGTTTCTACTCTAGAGATCAAAGATGGCTATGTTCTCTTCAAGGCCAGCGGATTTCACTATTCCGCAAATGAGATTAAATTGAAAATAATTGGAGCGAAGAATTCAAAGGCTCCTGAAAGCACGACACCTATCAATCCAGAGAGTCCAACTGCTACACCGATAGCGACTGCTCCCGCATTAAAACCGACCGTAAAGCGAACCATTACCTGCGTCAAAGGCAAGGTAACCAAGAAAGTGACAGCCGTTAACCCCAAGTGCCCTGCGGGGTTTAAGAAGAAATAGAGAGCTTAAGAGTTCCCAGATCGGGCTTTAACTCGGTTAGGGGCGCTCAAGTTGAGCGTGGAAAGCTCTCTGGAATGAAATTCTCAGGTTTATGGTTTTAAATAGGACTACTTAACCCACCCCGAAGGGGGCGGATTTCCTAGAAAGGGAAATTAGTGCGCAGTTCAAATCCTGTACTAACTCGTTCCAACCGTGGTTTTGCTCAAATGGATCCAACACGACTTGAAAACGATTCACTAGAAACAACTTACGCAGCACCTGCAGCGTCTTCACTTCGCACCGGTCGTGTGACCATGGACGATGTTGTGATGCGCACTGCTACTTTGTTTGCAGTCTTGGTCGCAGTCGGTGCATTTGCATGGGGTGCTAATAGCCCAGGGCTCGCACTTGTTGGCTTCCTCGGTGGTTTTGTTCTTGCAATGGTCAACGTGTTTTCAAAGAAAGTTCGCGTGCCTCTGATTGTTGCTTATGCAGCAGCACAGGGACTTGCACTCGGAACCATTAGCCGTATTTACAACGAAGCTTATTCAGGCATTGTTGGCCAGGCTGTAATTGGAACGCTCTGTGCATTCGGTGGAATCTTGGTTGCCTACCGCAGCGGCAAGATTCGCGTAACACCTAAGTTCACTCGCATCATGCTTGGTGCGTTGATGGGTTATTTGGTTTTCTCACTCATCACTTTGTTCACTGGACGTCCAGGTGGAGCGACAGGCTTACTAGTAGCTGTAGGAGCTGTTGCACTCGCAACATTCTTCTTGGTACTTGATTTCGATCAGATCGAACGCACTATCGCTGCTGGGGCACCACAACAAGAGTCATGGCGTATGGCATTTGGTTTGATGGTCACAATTGTTTGGTTGTATATGGAAGTTTTGAGATTGCTCTCAATCCTTCGTAACAGTGACTAATAAAATCAGCTAGAAATTAGCGAGATTGCCCGAGATGCGAAGCCCGCGTCTCGGGCAATTTTGTTGCAACGAGGAAGGCAATAAACATTAAAGCGGCGCTAACCGCGAATGCGGGGCGGAAGCCATAGTGATCGGCGATAAAGCCAAGTGCGATTGGCGCAACCATTGCACCTGCATCTCCGGACATTTGGAAAACAGCGATTACTTGTCCGCCTTTGCCTGTCATAACATCGCCCACAATCGCAGCCGTGGATGCAAGGAAAATAGAGCCGAAGGCTGCGATAACCATTGATAACAGGAACATCCAAGGTTGAACGGTTCCGACCAGAACCAAAACGGAAATACCTAAAAGGGAGGTTCCTAAAAGGGCAGAGTATTTTCTACCCCTTTTATCTGAGAGTCCGCCGGCTTTAAGTAATAGAAAGCCTTGAATTACTGAAGAGATCGTAAAGCCAAGTCCAAGATATCCAGCAGTTGATTTCATCTCTTCCACCATAAATAAGGGCAAGATCGAACGCGACATTCCAAAGAGAACTGATGCGCTACAGAATGAAATTGTAAGAGCGATTAGATATGGCTTACTAGAAAGCGCTTCACGCATCGAACCTTTTTCGTTAATAATTTTCTCAGTTGGGCGCGCAGCGAGTATCGAGTTGCGTAACAAAAATCCGCCAGCAGCACTGGACACGACCAAGAGAATTGCATAAACGAGCAGTGGCGCGCGAAGTGAAATTGAGGTTAGAAATCCACCAATGACTGGTCCCGCCATCATGCCAACCAAGAAGCTGGTGTTGTACAGGGATTGCGCACGCGCTCTGTGATCGTCATCAGTAGCGCGCAAGATTATTGAGCCGGCGGCAACCGAGAACATTGAAGAACCAAGTCCACCCGCTGCGCGGTAAATTAAGAGTTGTTCATAGCTTTGAGAGAAAGCCGCCGCAAATGATGAGAGCGCTACAAACCCAACACCGATTGTGTAAACCAATCTTTCACCAAATAAATCGACTAACTTTCCTGAAACCAGCCCGCTAGCAAATCTTGCAAAGGCGAACGCTGCAAGGATTGAGCCAACTTGCGCATTATTTACGCCAAAGGAGCGCGCAAATAGCGGCAATGTCGGTGCAATGATTCCAAATCCAACAGCAACAAAGAACGAGGCAAAGACAAGAACACCAACCTCTCGCGGAAATTCCGCAAAGGGGTTGGTGAACTTACTTTTTTCTCTAGAGGTCAATTGGATTTAACCGAGCGCCTCACCAGCAGAATCTTCACGAGCTGCTGCATAATCTTTATTAGTACGAAGCGGGGTCTCGCGAAGGAAGAGAGCAAGCAAGAAACCGAAGGCTGTAATTGGGGCTGCCACAAGGAATACAACGTGGAACGAGTTCACGAATGCATTTAGCGCGGTGGTCTGCGCTTCTGGAGGAAGTTGAGCAATGACACTGGTGTTCTGCTTTAACTTCTCGATGTCGCTACTGTTCAAAGAGAGCGCAGCGGTGGGATTAGTTGCCGCTAATTCATCGCGTCCCACGATTAAGTAATGGCCTAAACGGTTGGAAAGGATCGCTCCAAATAGCGCAGTTCCAAATACGGAACCCAATGAGCGGAAGAAAGTATTGGAGCTAGTTGCAACCCCCATGTCTTTAAAGTCAACTGAGTTTTGCAAGGCAATAACAATTGTCTGCATTGAAAGGCCAAGTCCAGCGCCAACTAAAATTGCATAAATTGAAAGCTGCCAGAAAGGAGTTGTCGTGTTAAGCGTTGCCATCAATAAGATTCCGACTGTCATAACCGCGGTCCCGATGATTGGGAAGCGCTTGTAGTAACCATGTTTTGTGATTGCTTTACCACTATAAATCGAAGTAGAGACAATTCCCAACATGAATGGAATTAATTTCAGGCCGGCCTCAGTTGCGGTGTCACCTTTAACGACCTGGAGATAAAGAGGCAACATTACGATCGCCCCGAACATTCCCGCACCAATGATAAAACCAAGCGCAGAAGTCAATGAAAAAGTGTGATTCTTAAAGAGTGAGAGAGGAATAATTGGTTCTTTAGCTTTGCCTTCCCAAACTAGGAAAATCAACGCTAACAAAATGCCCGCGGCTAAATATGTAAGCGTTGTTGAGTTACCCCAACCGCGTTCTGGGCCGTAGACCGAAACGGCAAGCAGTGTTGAAGAAACTGCGGCAACCATTAGAAGTGCACCCAGGTAATCAATATTGTGTTCACGTTTAACTTTTGGAATGTGCAACACAGCCGAAGTAATTACCAGCGCAGCAATGCCGAATGGGATGTTTATGTAGAAAATCCAGCGCCATCCGGTAATTCCAAGAATGCTTGCATGGTCTGAGAAGAATCCACCGAGCAGTGGGCCGGCAACTGAAGAAAGACCCCACACGGCACCGAAATAACCTTGGTAGCGACCGCGTTCACGCGGCGGAACTATGTCACCAATGATCACGAAAGTAAGTGCCATAAGCCCGCCAGCGCCAAGACCTTGCAGCGCACGTGTAGCAATTAGCTGTGTCATATCCTGTGATGCACCGGCAAGGAATGAACCAATTAAAAAAGTTACGATTGCGAATTGGAAAACAATGCGGCGCCCATAAATATCAGAAATTTTTCCGTATAAAGGCGTCGATGCTGTTGAAGTTAGAAGGTACGCCGTAACGACCCAGGTGTAATGGTTAAGTCCGTTAAAGTCTTCGACGATGCTCTTAAGAGCGGTTGAAACAATGGTCTGATCAAGGGCCGCTAAAAGCATGCCGGTCATCAATCCGCTGAGAATAATCATTATCTCTTTATGGGAATGCTCTTTCACTGGACCATGGCTAGACATCGGGACCTCTCAAGAAACGCTAATTTGGGTGCAATAAGAAATGCAATTACGGTAAGTTTACTCCGTGAAATCAGTAATAGCCGAAGACTTAGTAAAGACTTATCGCAATGGGGCAGTTCGTGCCCTAGATCACCTGTCACTTGATGTTGAAGAAGGCACTGTTTTAAGCGTGCTTGGCCCAAATGGTGCAGGAAAGACAACATGTGTGCGAATTCTTGCCACTCTTTTAAAACCTGATTCAGGTCACGCCATGGTTGGTGGAATTGATGTCATCAAACACCCTGAAAAAGTGCGTGAAGTAATTGGACTATCTGGTCAATATGCAGCAGTCGATGAGATTTTAACTGGCTGGGATAACTTAGTTATGTTCGGTCAGCTCTATCACTTAGATAAGAAAGCATCGATTGCTCGTGCCGAAGAATTACTAGAAAGATTTTCGCTCACAGATAGCGCAAAACGACCAATCAAAACTTACTCAGGTGGAATGCGTCGTCGCCTAGATTTGGCAGCATCACTAATTGTTAAGCCAAAAGTTCTTTTCTTAGATGAGCCAACCACCGGTCTTGATCCACGTGGGCGCCAAGAAATGTGGAGCGTTATTGAAGAGTTGGTAAAGGGCGGAGTTACATTGCTTTTAACTACCCAATACTTAGAAGAAGCCGATCAGTTGGCCGATGAAATCGCGGTTATTGATCACGGCAAAGTAATTGCTCGTGGCACATCTGATGCGTTAAAGAAACAAGTTGGTGGCGAGCGTTTAGAAATCGTTGTTGAGAGCCAAAATATTGCCAAGACAATGGAAGTCGTTGCCGCAATCAGCGGAAATAAAGCAATTTTAGATGAGGGCTTGCGCATGATTTCTGCGCCAGTTTCGACCGGGGCAACTGCGCTGATCGAAACACTTCGATCTTTAGATACTGCGGGTATTCACCCGCTTGATGTCGGCCTTAAGCGCCCATCACTTGATGATGTTTTCTTATCTCTTACCGGCCACGCAGCTGAAGAGAAGATTGAAGAACCCGAAGTAACTGGACGTAGAAAGAAGGCAAAGAAATGAGCGCCTTTAAAGACACAATGATTATCACGCAACGCCAGTTGCGATTGTTAACTCGCGTACCTGAAGTTTTAATTTTCTCAACGATCCAACCAGTTATGTTTGTGCTCTTATTCCGCTATGTATTCGGTGGATCAATTTCAACTGATCAGCCAGGTGGTTATGTACAACTTTTAATGCCCGGAATCTTTGTACAGACTGTTGCATTTACGCTGGCCGGAACTGCATCAGGCTTAGCCGAAGATATGAAGAAAGGTTTGATTGATCGATTTAGATCACTTCCAATTTCACAATCGGCGCTTGTTTTGGGCCGCACCCTAGGGGATTCCTTACTTAACATCGTGGTTCTTGCGGTGATGGGTATCGCGGGATTTTTAGTTGGCTGGCGTCCAACATCGGGTCTGCTTAACGTAGTAATTGGATTCGTTTTTCTACTTCTCTTTGGTTATGCACTTTCTTGGGTCGGAATCTTTGTTGGATTGTCAGCATCAGATGCGCGCGTTGTTCAAAACGTCAGCTTTATTGTGACATTCCCGCTTACCTTCTTATCCAACGCTTTTGCTCCGACTACCGGAATGCCGCGTGCGCTTCAATACTTTGCTGAGTGGAATCCAGTTTCAACCATGGTTGCAGGTTGCCGTGAGCTATTTGGTTTAGAAAATCAATTTGGTGCAACTGCAGGATCTTTCCCAAGTGAGAATCCATTGCTGACATCATTTTTATACATGATCATCATCATGGCGATCTTTATTCCATTGAGCGTTAGAAAATATAAGCGATCTGCAGATTAATAGTTAGTTGCTGCTTTAACTTCTACTTTAATCTCTTTACCATTTGGTGCGGTGTAAGAAACTGTGTCACCAATCTTTGCGCCCATAACTGCTGCGCCAAGCGGAGATTTTTCGCTGTAAACGCTTAGATCACCTGAAGCAATCTCGCGTGAACCAAGTAAGAATTTTTCTTCATCGCCGGCGATAATGGCAGTGATAACCATTCCGGGCCCAACAACTCCATCGGCAGATGCTGGGGGAGTTCCGATATGTGCATTTTCAAGCATCTGCTTTAACTGTCGGATGCGCGCTTCCATCTTTCCTTGTTCATCGCGCGCAGCGTGATAGCCACCGTTCTCTTTTAAATCACCTTCAGCACGAGCTGCTTCAATCTTTGCGGTGATTTCTTTACGGCCATCACTTTCAAGGTGTGCGAGTTCACCACGCAAACGATCTGCGGCTTCTTGGGTCAACCAAGTTTGTGGGGTACTCATAAGAGGCAACGGTATACGAAGTAATTATTTGGCGCGACAACGCACAATTGCTGCGGTAACTGGGGTAGATCGTGCGGGAATTGCAGTGGTTTGCTCGCTGTAGGCACTGCCAGCAGGGATGGTGTCATCGATCTGCCCGATCACATTCTTATCGAGATCGCGCGCCGTCAAAGTACAAATGACAACTTGGTTTGAGTCTGTGCGATCAATTCTGTAGCGAATTGAAATTTCTCTTTCTGAGGTGACGTTAAATGAAATTAATTCGCTACGAATTGCTGGATCGGAATGATGCAAGCCTGCCCAAATCAGCCAAATGCCGCCAATCACGGCAAATACGATCGCAGGTGTGATCCAACCTTTGGTTGAGCGCACGCCATAGCGGTCGTTGAAATCTAAATCCATGGCAAGATTATGGCATGCAAACAGATTTTGATATGGGTTGGGCTGGATCGCTGACAGTTCTTACTCTGTGCATCTCTGTTGCACTCTTGTTGCGCAGTTTCTACAAGCGCTACAACCGAATGAACGCTCGCAATAATGAAAACCAGAGCGATAATTAAAAAGTTTCTCCAGGGACTACTTGTTCTTACCCTTGTCCTAGTTTTGGTCGGCCTCGGAAAATGGCAACTAGACCGCGCCGCGATTGTAAAAGAAAGTAACGCCGCAGCGAAGGTAGTCGATCCAAAGATCTATACCTTAGAAGAATTAGCTACGGCCACGCTGCCTCTGGATTCGCGCAACGTTAATAAACAAGTTTCTGTCAGTGGATTCTATGTTGCTAATTTTAGAGCGCCACTGCAGCAAGATGCAGATGGAACTGTTAGCGACTGGGAAGTTGCCTTGTTGCAGGTCGATCGCTCAGATCCGCTCTCCGGAATTTTGGTTGTTCGTGGACTTTGGGAAGATCGATTAACTAATCCTGAAGTAGCTATGTCTACCAAGATTTCACTTGTTGGAACACTGCAACCGCGTCAATACGATGATCGCGCAGATAATGAACCAGGGGTAATCTCCAGATTAGATAGCAGCGTCATCGTTGGGTTGGTTGACCTGCAGTTATACGATGGATTTATCGCCGCTAAATCAGAGAGCACTCGTGACGGCGAACTGGAGCGAGAGAGAGTTGTTCCACTGACCCCCGTTTCACGAATCGCAGGGTATTACTGGCAACACATTTCCTACGTTGCGATCTGGTGGCTTATGGCCGCCATAGTTCTTTACCTTCCGTTTTATCGCCGTAGGATTGCCTCATGACCGGTGCCGTAAAGAGATTTCGAGTAATGGCGTTAACCGCCGGAGTAATGTCACTGCTTTTATGGTTTGTTGATCTGCCAGTGGCCTACCTATTTAACAATGAGGACTGGAAGAGCAAGGTCGCCTGGATTCCTTTTGTCCACGGCTGGGTATATGCCGTTTACCTCTTAACCGCGCTGCAATTTTCAGTCAAAGCGCGCTGGGAATTGCGCCGAGTTATCTGGTTGGCTCTAGCCGGAACACTGCCGATCGCATCATTTATTGCGGAACGCAAAATTGTTAAAACCTATTCGTAACGCGATTAAATCTGCGCTCTATCCCTTTTATGAGTCGCGAATTGTTCGAAGCCTTGATTTCTCTAAAACTCCGCGCCACGTTGGTGTAATACTCGATGGCAATCGCCGTTTTGCAAAAGCAAATCCCAGCGACCTTGATCCAAAAGGACATCGCCGCGGGGCGAGCAAAATTGTGGAATTTCTTGGCTGGTGCGATGAAGCCAAAGTTGAAGTCGTTACTTTGTGGTTGCTATCTACCGAAAATTTCAAGCGCACACCTGAAGAGCTAGATGGTCTTCTGAAGATCATCGGCGAAACGGTGGACGAACTTCACGCAACCGGTAAGTGGAATATCAAAGCGGTAGGCGCACTTGATTTATTGCCAGCTTGGCTAAGTGAAAAGTTGGCTAATTTGCCTCCTGTTCACGACGGCGGGGTGGAAGTAAATGTCGCAATTGGTTATGGCGGCCGCCGCGAAATCGTGGATGCGGTCAAGGGTTATCTACAAGATCAGAGCGCACACGGTTCTAGTATTGAAAGTGCGGCTAGTGATTTAACTGCAGATGCGATTTCGAAGTATTTATATACCGCCGGCCAACCAGATCCGGAGTTATTGATCAGAACATCAGGAGAACAGCGCCTGGGTGGCTTTTTATTGTGGCAGAGCGCACTTTCTGAGTTCTATTTCTGTGAAGCGTACTGGCCAGATTTTCGTCGCGTAGATTTCTTACGTGCACTTCGCGCATATTCACAGCGCCAACGTCGACTCGGTGCATAGCTTTAACCAAGCGTTAATAAATCGCTATGGCGTGTCGCACATAAAAGAGGGCTACCGCGTTCTATCTTTTTCTAGTCAGAAGCAACTCCCGCCGGATAAAACTAAAGAGAATGCGAGAGCTGGCCATTGGCTACTCCAGTATCTAATAGCAAGAAAAAGGCTGCAAAAAAGACCTATGTTTTAGATACCAGCGTTTTGTTGGCAGACCCGAACGCGCTCTCGAAATTCGAAGAACACGAAGTAATTATCCCGATCGCAGTAATTGGCGAACTCGAAACCAAACGTGATCACCCAGAACTTGGCTACTTTGCCCGCGCTGCGCTGCGATCTTTAGATGATCTGCGCGTTACTCACGGCCGACTAGATAAGCCACTCACAATTACTCCCGAGGGCGGCACTCTCTCGGTTGAGTTAAACCACACTGATTTAAGTACCTTGCCGCACGGCTTTTTGCGCGATGGCACAAATGATTCGCGCATCCTGGCGATCGCTAAGAATTTAATGTCTGATGGTAAAGACGTGGTCTTGGTGACTAAAGATTTGCCACTTCGTGTTAAGGCTTCATCGGTTGGTGTTGAGGCCCAAGAATATTTAGCCGAACTAGTTTCAAATAGCGGTTGGACTGGAATCGAAGAACTCAGCGTTGGCCACAACATCATTGACGAGCTTTATGCATCAGATCGCGCAGACCATGAAGCCGCCCATCAATTGCCGGTTCACACTGGAATTGTTCTGCACTCTGAAAAAGGAAGTGCGCTAGCTCGCGTTAATGCAGATAAGCAGTTGCAATTAGTCCGCGGTGATCGCAACGCTTTCGGTTTACATGGTCGTTCCGCAGAACAGCGAATCGCGCTAGACCTTTTATTGGATCCAGAAATCGGCATCATCTCCCTCGGCGGTCGCGCCGGTACAGGAAAATCCGCGCTTGCTCTTTGCGCGGGTCTGGAAGCGGTTATGGAGAAACGCCTCCATAAGAAAGTTGTGATCTTCCGTCCGCTATACCCAGTTGGTGGACAAGAGCTGGGCTATCTTCCCGGCAGCGAAGGCGAGAAGATGTCGCCTTGGGCGCAAGCCGTCTTTGACACTTTGGGCGCGCTTGTTTCGCAGGCAGTGGTCGAAGAGATCATGGCGCGCGGGCTGATTGAAGTTCTGCCGCTGACACATATCCGCGGTCGCTCACTGCACGACTCTTTTGTGATCGTGGACGAAGCCCAATCGCTAGAACGCGGCGTCTTGCTCACCGTGCTCTCGCGGATCGGCCAATCTTCACGCGTTGTCTTAACCCACGATGTTGCCCAGCGCGATAACTTGCGGGTGGGACGCCACGATGGCGTAGTCGCGGTCGTGGAAACCCTCAAGGGACACCCGCTCTTTGCCCACGTCACCTTGACCCGAAGCGAGCGCTCGCCGATCGCAGCGCTGGTGACCGAGATGCTTGAAGGACCGATCTCCTAGCCGCTGATTAACTACCTGAATCAGCCCTTTTTAAATCTCACAGTCACAATTAGGACATTTAGGACTTTGCCCTAACTGAGCAGGACTTTTATCTGTCCACAGGCAACGACTTTCCTGAGAATTTTCGCCACACGCATCATTTAATTTGCGACATCTCACCCTGATTGCCACCCTTAACTCATTCCCCGATGGTCACTTACCTATTTATAGGTCGATGGCCCACGACCTAAAGGCAAAGAGAAGTTCATTAGAAGCAGGAAAGGAGGGCAGCGATGTCCAAGCACCGTTTAAACTCGCGCGCCCTTTGGACCACAGTTGGCACCCTTCTGCTGATTTCTGCGGCGCAACCAACTGCCTACGGTCTTGAATTCCCGATGACCACGAGCATTTCTCTTCCGGCATCAGCTAACCTGACTATGTCAGTTGCCCTAAATTCTGAAGTTGATCTCTCTGAAGGCGCCGCCCTTTATTCCCAGCTTGATCAACGCACCAACCTTTTCGCATCTCAGATGGCGCTCGCCGCAGCGATTAGCCAGCAAGTGGAAATGGCGCGCACCTCGATTGGTGCGAAGAAGGTCGCCAAATCAATTATGTTCACCGAATATGCCTGGGGGGCAGATCAATTCACCTGCCTTAACCGACTTTGGACAAAAGAGAGCCATTGGAATTACCGCTCACACAATAAGCGCTCTGGCGCTCACGGAATTCCGCAGGCATTGCCTGCAACCCGCATGGATTCGATCTCAACGGATTGGCGCACCAACCCGGTGACTCAGATTCGTTGGGGCCTTCGCTACATTGAAGCACGCTATACCAGCCCTTGTGGTGCGTGGGCTAAATTCAAACGTAGCCGTTATTACTAAGTTTTAAACTTCCGGCTTTCGTCCGATTGAGACCATCTTTGTGGTCTCGGCAAAGAAGTCATTTCCTTTATCGTCAACAACAATGAACGCTGGGAAATCCACGACATCGATCTTCCAGATCGCTTCCATTCCTAAATCTTCAAAATCTAAGACTTCAACTTTCTTGATGCAATCTTGGGCAAGGCGCGCTGCCGGTCCGCCGATTGATCCGAGATAGAAACCGCGGTGAGTCTTGCAAGCATCAGTGACCGCTTTCGAGCGATTGCCTTTGGCAAGCATTACAAAGGAACCACCTGCAGCTTGGAATTGTTCAACATATGAATCCATCCGCCCAGCAGTTGTGGGACCGAAAGAACCAGATGCATAACCAGTTGGTGTTTTGGCCGGCCCTGCGTAATAAACGGCGTAATCCTTTAAGTACTGCGGTAATTCATGGCCGGCATCAAGTGATTCCTTTATGCGGGCATGGGCTAAATCTCGGGCAACCACGATTGTGCCGGTTAGCGAAACTCGAGTTTTAACTGGATGCTTGCTCAGTTCGGCGCGCACCACATCCATTGGTTGATTTAAATCAATTTTCACGACGTTATCGTCAAGATGTTCATCAGTTGTATCAGGCAAGAAGTGGGCGGGATCGCGCTCTAACTCTTCTAAGAAGATGCCATCTTTAGTGATCTTGGCTTTAGCCTGGCGATCTGCCGAACATGAAACTGCAATTGAAATTGGCAGAGATGCGCCGTGGCGGGGCAGGCGCACGATGCGAACATCGTGGCAGAAATACTTGCCACCAAATTGTGCGCCGATTCCCAGCGTGCGAGTTAGTTCTAATACGCGCTCTTCTAGTTCTAAATCGCGGAAGCCGTGACCAGTGGCGGCATCACCTGAAGTTGGCAGTGAATCCAAGTACTTAGTACTAGCCAACTTTGCGGTCTTAACGTTATGTTCTGCGCTCAATCCGCCGATGACAATTGCCAAGTGATACGGAGGGCAGGCGGCGGTTCCGATAGAACGCAATTTTTCTTCTAGCCACTTCATAAACGATGCCGGATTTAAAACGGATTTAGTCTCTTGATATAAAAAAGATTTGTTGGCGCTACCGCCACCTTTGGCAATAAACATAAAGCTGTACTCATCTTGATGATTTGAATCAGCGAAAATCTCAATTTGGGCAGGCAGGTTATTGCCGGTGTTTTTCTCATCCCAAGTAGTCGTTGGCGCCATCTGTGAATAGCGCAGATTTAAATTGGTATATGCGTTGTAAATTCCTTGCGCGATTGCAACTTCATCTTTGGCAGTAGTCAAAACGTATTGGCCGCGCTTGCCCATCACTAGTGCTGTGCCAGTGTCTTGACACATCGGCAGAATTCCACCGGCTGCGATATTGGCGTTCTTCAATAAATCTAAAGCAACGAAGCGATCGTTAGGTGAAGCCTCGGGATCTTTTAAAATATTTGCTAACTGCTGCAAATGTTCTGCGCGCAGATAATGTGAAATATCGTGGATCGCTGTTTCACTGAGCAGCGTTAGGGCTTCAGGCTCAACCTGCAGGAATTCACGATCACCGAGTTTGATTACGCTAACGCCTGCTTTGCCAATGTTGCGGTACTTGGTTTTATCTTTACCAATTGGAAGTAAATCAGCGTATGAAAATTGTGGTGACATTATTCGGCTGGTTTCTTTGCGGCATCTAACTTCTTCTTAGCCCCGTCTAACCATTCTTGGCAGATCTTGGCTAACTCTTCGCCGCGCTCCCAGAGCTTTAGCGATTCCTCCAGCGTTGCGCTGCCATCTTCGAGTGATTCAACGATTTCGGCCGCCCTTGGCAGCGCGTATGCGCAGCACAGATCCCGCCTTTAACTTTGTGGCATCGCGCACAATCTTTCCGTCATCGCTTTGAACCACGGCATACCCGCGATCCATAGTCGATTGCGGAGATAGCGAACGCAGGTGCGCAATAACGCCTTTAATCTCTTTCTTTTCAATATCGAGCAAGGCTTTAAATCCGCGGTGCGAGCGATCGCGCAGAGCTGTTAATTCGTCTTTGCGGACCTTGATCATTACCCCCGGATCTTTCATCACTGGGCGATTGCGTAATTGCGCAATCTGATTCAACTCATATTCAACGCTCGAAAGTAGGCGACGGTACATGCGGTCGCGAATTTTATTTATATCTGAAATCTCTTGCTCGATATCTGGCACTACACGTTTTGCGGCATCGGTCGGCGTCGATGCGCGATAGTCGGCAACCAAATCAAGGAGCGGTGAATCTTTCTCGTGGCCGATCGCGCTAACGATGGGGGTTTCACAACTTGCGGCAAGGCGCACAAGTGATTCATCGCTAAAGGGCAGCAAATCTTCAAATGACCCACCACCGCGAGTGATGATGATGACATCAACTTCATCCATATCTTCTAACTCGCGCAGCGCGGCAGATACTTCGACAACTGCCGCCGCTCCTTGCACCGCAACTTCACGGATTTCAAATTCAACAGCCGGCCAACGACGTCGTGCATTTTCAACAACATCTTTCTCGGCATCAGTATTGCGACCGCAGATCAAACCTACTTTGCGCGGCAACTTTGGCAACGCAACTTTACGATCTGCGCTAAATAAACCTTCTGCCGCTAAGACGCCCTTTAACGCTTCTAACCTTGCCAATAATTCGCCAACTCCAACTTGGCGAATCTCTTTGGCAGACATAGTGAGCGATCCATTTTTTGTAAACCAAGATGCCTTTGCGTGAATTACGACGCGCGCATTTGCCGGCAGTGGTTGCACCGCAGCTAAAACATTTTTATAACACATCACTGAAAGACTCATATCAACTGAAGTATCGCGCAGGCGCATAAATGCCATTCCACCGCTGCGTTCATTTAACTCTGATATTTCGCCCTCTATCCAAATGGGACCTAAACGTTCTACATATTCTTTGATCGCCTCAGAGACCACCCGGACTGGTGCGGGGGATTCACTTGAAGTTTCGAACATGGTCTGAGCCTAATAGACTGACCCACGTGAGTAAGAGAGTTCTCCTGGCCGCCCCGCGCGGATATTGTGCAGGCGTTGACCGTGCGGTCATTACCGTCGAAAAATCACTCGAGCTCTACGGCGCCCCGATTTATGTGCGCAAGGAGATTGTCCACAACAAACACGTGGTCTCGACCCTGGAAGCGCGCGGAGTCATCTTTGTTAATGAAACCGATGAAGTTCCAGAAGGTGCAACCGTCGTCTTTTCAGCGCACGGTGTTTCACCTGCGGTTCACGAACAAGCCGCTGCCCGAAATTTAAAGACAATCGATGCAACTTGTCCACTGGTAACAAAGGTGCACAATGAAGTTAAACGCTTTGCAGATGATGAAACCGAAATTTTGTTAATTGGCCACAACGGCCACGAAGAAGTTGAAGGAACTGCTGGTGAAGCGCCAGGAAAAGTTCGCGTTGTTGATGGTTTAGATGAAGCCCGCACGATTGTGCCGACTCCAGGAAAGAAATTAGTCTGGCTGACCCAAACAACTTTAAGCGTTGATGAAACTATGCAGTCAGTTGCGATTTTAAAAGATCGCTTCCCAGAGATCGCCAATCCACCATCTGATGACATTTGTTATGCCACCCAGAACCGGCAAGAAGCGATCAAACAGATTGCGCCTCAAGTCGAATTGGTCTTAGTCGTCGGTTCTACTAACTCATCAAACTCAGTGCGTTTAGTTGAGGTATCAAAGGAATATGGCGCTGCCAACGCTTACTTAATTGATTATGCAGAAGAAGCAGATGAGAACTGGCTAAACGGCGTGGAAAGCGTTGGAGTAACAAGCGGTGCATCAGTTCCGGAGATATTGGTACGTGATTTACTGGCCTGGCTCGCTGAGCGCGGTTTTGGCGATGTTCAAGAAGTTACTGCCACAAAAGAGACTCTGCTCTTTGCCTTGCCACCTGAACTTCGAAAAGATATAAAGACCGCTAGTAAGTAATTAAGCGCGTGGCTTTGGCTTGCGCTCTTTTGCTTTCTCATTAAGAAATATAAACCAGCCGTACAAAGCACTTGCCATTAGGAACGGTGCAATGCTGGCAAGTGAGGCGATGAATTCCAGACCTAAACGCGATGGACTTAATCCAACAGAGAGTATTTGGTAGAGAAGCACCGTTGCCGCAAATGCCAATGGAGGAGTTACTACTGCGACGTATATTGTTCCTTTTCGTCCAAAGCGGATGCCACCAAATAGAACTAAGCAGAGAATGAAGCCGCTGATGATCCCGGCGCCGCTGCGAAATAAGAGTTCGATTCCGGTGAAGAAGGCGATAAAGAGTGATTGCAGAACGACAACGCCTTCCTTCTTAAGTCCAGGCCCGCTTATCTTTATCTTTGGTTGCACTGATGTGCTCATTCTTCATCCTTAACTTCTTCAGCATCTATAAAATCTTCATCAACGATCATCTCGCTGTTTTTTAACTCACGCACTTCTGCTGGCGCATCGGGGTAAGCGATCGCAAGTTTAGCCTTATCACCAGAAACACCATAGCCAAGAATATCTTTCGCCGCTTTTTTAACGGTGGTCTGCGCGGTTGGGATTAGCTCTCCATATGCCTTAGATAGTGAGTTTATGGCGGTGCCGACTTTGACGATACGAGTGTGGAGCAGAGTGAGATCCTTCATAAATAGCGCAGCAGATTTTGCAATGTTTTCGGCGTTATGTGAAACAGCGTTACGTGAATAAACATTGCCGATCGTGCGCAGTAGCGCCATCATTGAAGTTGGGGTAGCAATAGTTACATTTAATTTAAATGCGTTCTCTAAGAAGAGCGGGTCAATACGCAGAGCCTCAGTGAGAAGTGATTCAAATGGCACAAAGAGAATTACAAAGTCTGGCGAATCTTGGGATTCGTGATAACCACGCTTAGCCAGCGTGACGACGTGGCTGGCGAGATCTTTCTTATGTTCAGTAAATAAACGCTCGCGCTCTGTTGGATCTTCGACTTCGTGCGCTTCGATAAAACGATCAAAGGGAAACTTCGAGTCAATAAATAACTTTGTGCCACCTGGCATATGCACTGTGATATCTGGAATGCCAGAAGAATCAGCATCGGTTGTGGAACGCTGTGCGGTGTACTCAATATCTTTACGCAGGCCAGCGCCTTGCAGCATTAACTCTAATTGCGCTTCGCCAAATTTTCCACGAGTTTGTGAATTAGAGAGCGCACCCGCAATCGCTTTTGTTTGCGCAACAAGTGATTCATTGTGGGTAGACATTGCGCGAACTTGAGTGCGGATATCTGATTCAGCTTCGATGCGCCGGCGATCGGCATCGGCTGCTTCTTTCTGCAATTTCTCCATTGACGTTTTCATCGCTTCAACTTCGGTCGCAAGTTTGGAACCAGCCATTGCGTTATCGCGTTCGGATTTATAGAGATCACGTTCTGCGCGCACGGATACAAACTCTGCGGCGGATGCGCCATCGGTGGATGTGCGTCGACCGGCGATTAAATAACCGAGGGCGATACCGATTAAGAGCCCGATGGCGAGTGTAAGAATGGCCACTACTGTGCTTGACATGGCCCTATCGTGGCAGGAAGCACTGACAATCACGCGTAGGCTCTGCTTCCTATGAGCCTCTCAATTGGAATCGTCGGCCTGCCCAACGTCGGAAAGTCGACCCTTTTTAATGCGCTCACCAAAAATAACGTCCTAGCCGCTAATTACCCCTTCGCAACGATTGAACCCAATGTCGGCGTAGTCGGTGTACCTGATGAGCGCCTGGCAAAGCTCGCGCAAATTTTTAGCTCAGAAAAACTTCTCCCCGCCGCACTCTCATTTGTTGATATCGCCGGAATCGTTAAAGGCGCATCCGAAGGTGCTGGCCTTGGAAATAAATTCTTAGCAAATATTCGTGAGACTGATGCGATCTGCCAAGTAATTCGCGTCTTCACCGATGGCGATGTCGTGCACGTTGATGGACGAATTGATCCCAGCAGCGATATGGAGACGATTAATACCGAACTCGCGCTCGCGGATTTACAGACCATTGAGAAAGCGCTGCCGCGGTTAGAAAAAGAAGCGCGCATCAATAAGGAAACGGCAAGTGTTGTGGAAGCGGTTAAAAAAGCGGAAGCGCACTTGCAAAGCGGTAAACCACTTTCGTCATCTGGTTTAGATCTAGAACTTTTGCGTGAACTTCACTTGTTAACTGCCAAGCCATTCTTGTATGTATTTAACGTCGATGCTGCCGAATTAAATGATGGTGATCTTCGTAAGAAGCTTGCTGAATTAGTCGCACCAGCCGAGGCAATCTTTCTAGATGCCAAGACTGAGGCCGAACTTGCTGAGTTAAGTGATGAAGATGCCCTTGAACTCTTGCAATCAATTGGGTTAAAAGAACCAGGACTTGCAACTTTAGCCCGCGTCGGTTTTAGCGTGCTTGGCTTGCAGACTTATTTAACGGCCGGTCCAAAAGAAGCGCGCGCTTGGACAATTCATAAAGGTGACACCGCACCGATGGCCGCTGGCGTGATTCACACCGATTTTCAAAAAGGTTTTATTAAAGCCGAAATTGTTAGCTTCACCGATTTGATTGAATGTGGATCAATGGCGGAAGCGAAAGCAAAAGGCAAAGTACGTATGGAAGGTAAAGAGTACGTAATGGCCGATGGCGATGTTGTGGAGTTTAGATTTAACGTCTAAGCGCCGGTGTAATGCTGAGCAACTTCTCCAAGTGATTTATCAATAATTTCTAGCCCCAACTTGGCATCTGCTTCACTGATGTTGCAAGGTGGGCATAAGTGAATGCGATTGAAGTTATTAAATGGCATCAGTCCATTCTTGCGACAAGCAGCAACTAATTCGTTCATTGCCGAGCTTGATCCACCATAAGGTGCAAGTGGAGCACGGGTTGCGCGATCAGTTACTAAATCAACGCCCCAGAAAACTCCGACGCCACGGATGTCACCAATTAACTTATGTTTCTTTGCCAACTCGTGAATTCCAGGTCCCAAAATCTTTTCACCAATGGCCGCAGCGTTCTCAACCATCTTTTCATCTTTCATAACCTGAATAGTTGCAACCGCCGTTGCTGTAGCAAGTGGATGTCCCATATATGTAAGCCCACCAGGAAATACTTGCTCATCAAAGGTGTGTGCGATTTCTGCACTGATTACAACGCCACCAAGTGGGATGTATCCAGATGTAACGCCCTTAGCAAAGGTAATTAAATCTGGCGTTGCAGCAGCATGTTGGAAAGCAAACCATTTACCTGTGCGACCAAAGCCCGCCATTACTTCATCAGCGATCCACAGAATCTTGTACTTATCGCAGAGCGCGCGAACACCTTCAAGGTAACCCTTTGGTGGAACTAACACTCCAGCGGTTCCGGGAATTGATTCAATTAAAATTGCAGCGATGGTATTTGGACCCTCAAAGATAATTGTTTGTTCTAAGTGCTCAAGGGCGCGTGCGCATTCTTGGGCTTCATCCTTGGCCCAGAACGCTGTGCGGTAAAGATATGGTCCCCAGAAGTGAACGTGACCAAATGCGAATTCATTTGGAAAACGGCGCGGATCGCCAGTCGCATTTATCGCAGCGCCGGTGTTGCCGTGATAAGAACGGTAAGTCGAAAGTATTTTATGTTTGCGAGTATGAATACGCGCCATACGGATGGCATTTTCAACTGCATCAGCACCTGCGGCTGTGAAAAATACTTTAGCGAAATCTCCGCCTGCTAAATCCACAATTGCGTGTGCTGCTTGGTTGCGCACTTCGCTGGCATGTTGTGGAGCAATCGTTGTAAGTACAGCGGCTTGTTCCTGAATCGCTTTAACAACTTTGGGATGTTGATGTCCGATATTGGTGAAGACCAGTTGTGAAGAAAAATCTAGATAGGTATTGCCTTGGTAATCCCAGAATCGAGAACCCGCGCTGCCCGAAATTGGCAGCGGCTTTATTGCACCTTGGGCGGACCAAGAGTGAAAGACATATTCGTGATCTTCTGCAGATATTGCTGTGCTCTTTGCGGGATCGTTAATTGCTTCAGTCACTTTTCTACCTTCTCGCTCAATATTCACAAATACCTTCGCCTTGATATGCGCCATCTTAAACCGAGCCTGAAAATAAAACTATGGAGTAAATCACCACTAAATACTTACTTTATGAGCGGGTAATTAGTCCATATCCACGGGCTTTAGTAAGATATGGCCTGTGCGGCGCCTTTTGGGCCGCTATTTCTTTGGATCCTCCATTAGAAGCCAGCTGGTCGAAAAGACCGACTGGGTTCCTTACGAAAGTAGTTCTCTTGTCAAAGCAACAAGCCCATCTAAAAGATCTGCCAATCAAAAAGCGCGAAAATCTGCGTAACGTCGCAATCATCGCTCACGTTGACCATGGCAAGACCACACTGGTTGATGCCATGTTGTGGCAATCCGGAGCTTTTGCCGCGCACAAGGTTCAAGGCGAAGGCCAAGATCGCATGATGGATTCAATGGATCTAGAACGCGAAAAAGGCATCACGATTCTTGCCAAGAACACTGCGGTAAAGCGCGGGGACACGATTGTTAACATTATTGATACACCTGGCCACGCTGATTTCGGTGGCGAAGTAGAGCGCGGACTAGAAATGGTTGATGGCGTTATCTTGCTGGTGGATGCATCAGAAGGTCCACTTCCACAAACGCGTTTCGTATTGCGCAAAGCGCTACAAAAGAATTTGCCAGTTATTTTGTTGATCAACAAAGTAGACCGTCCCGATTCACGTATCGCCGAAGTTGTAGATGAGGCATACGAGCTCTTCTTAGATCTTGATGCCAATGAAGATCAAATTGATTTCCCAGTTGTTTACGCATCAGCTAAAGCTGGTCGCGCTTCTCTTACACGTCCCGCAGATGGTGGAATGCCGGTAGAAGAAAACCTTGATGTTTTATTTGACACTATTTTCTCTGCAATCCCAGCACCTGAATATCACGAAGGTGCACCGCTACAAGCACACGTTACAAACCTTGACTCTTCACCATTCCTTGGTCGCCTAGCGCTATGTCGCGTGCGCGAAGGTGTAATTAAAAAGGGTCAGCAAGTAACTTGGATTAAGACTGACGGAACAATGGAGCGCGTTAAGGTCAGCGAACTTTTAATTACTGAAGCGCTAGAACGCGTTCCGGCACTGGAAGCGCATCCTGGCGACATCATCGCGGTTGCCGGAATTGAAACAATTACCCTCGGCGAAACCTTGGCGGATACTGAAAATCCACACGCGCTGCCGCTGATTATTGTTGATGAGCCATCTATTTCTATGACAATCGGTATTAACACATCACCACTTGCGGGCAAGAGCGGCACTAAGTTAACTGCGCGCCAAGTAAAGGGTCGCCTTGATGCTGAGCTCGTCGGTAACGTTTCACTTCGCGTGCTAAATACTGAACGTCCAGATACTTGGGAAGTACAAGGTCGTGGCGAACTTCAGTTGGCTGTTCTAGTTGAAATTATGAAGCGCGAAGGTTTTGAATTAACTGTTGGAAAGCCACAAGTAGTCATCAAGAAGATTGATGGAAAAGTTCACGAACCGATGGAGCGTTTAACAATTGATGCCCCTGAAGAATATCTCGGCGTACTTACCCAGTTGATGGCACTGCGCAAGGGCCGTATGGAACAAATGGTTAACCACGGCACTGGTTGGATCCGCCTTGATTACCGCGTTCCATCTCGTGGCTTAATTGGTTTCCGTACCGAGTTCTTAACTGAAACTCGTGGCACAGGTTTGCTACACCACGTTTTCGATGGTTATGAAGCATGGCACGGCGATATCCGTACTCGCGGAACCGGTTCACTTGTTTCAGATCGTCTCGGCACTGTTACTTCTTATGCGCTTTACGGAACACAAGATCGCGGAAGCATCTTCGTTGAACCAGGCGATGAAGTTTACGAAGGTATGGTTATTGGCGAGAACTCACGTTCTGAAGATATGGATGTTAACTGCGTGCGCGAAAAGAAGTTAACAAATATGCGCGCCTCAGGTACTGATGAATCAGAGCGATTGATTCCACCTAAGAAGTTAAATATGGAAGGTGCACTCGAATTCTGTCGTGAAGATGAATGCGTTGAAGTAACTCCAGCGGTGGTTCGAATCCGTAAGGTAACCCTCAATGGTGATGAGCGCGCCCGCGCGACCTCACGTGCCAAGAAGGCGAACCAGACTTCCTAATTCGAGCGTAATTGGAATAAAAGTCAGGGGTGTGGGGTTCAATACCTCATATGACGAGCCCATCCATCAAGCTAACGCACAGCCCTGCTGTGTCAGCGCCAGTGGAGCTCGATCCGCAACAAAGTAAAGCGGTTTCACATCGCGGCACTCCTTTATTTATTGCCGGAGGTCCTGGCACCGGAAAAACGTCGGTATTAATTGAAGCCGCAGTTAGCCGCATAAATTCTGGGCAAGATCCAGATTCAATTTTATTGCTGACATACGGGCGCCAACGCGCTTCTGAAATGCGCGATGCAATTGCCCTGCGCACCGACTCAACAGCGCACGAACCACTTGCTCGCACCTTTCACTCACTCGCATATTCAATTCTTAAAATGAATACCGGTGACACTTATTACGAACCTATTTTGTTATCGGGCCCAGAACAAGAAAATTTCATAGAACAATTGCTACAAGGTGATGTCACCGATGGTTATCGCAAGTGGCCAACTGATTTACACGATGGCGAAGATAAGAAAGGTAATCCCCTTTTAACTCAAGGATTTATCCGCGAACTCCGCGATCTGATTATGCGCGCCAACGAACGAGGTATCACTCCCGACGAATTAGCAGAACGTGGCAATAGCGTCGGAGAAAAGTACTGGGCACCGGCTGCTGATTTCTGGTCACGCTACAAACAAGTAATGGCGATTCGCGAAGATGCAGCAGGTGATGCCAAGATGCGCATTGATCCATCTGAGTTAATTAGCGTCACCATCGCTTACTTAAAATCTAACGAACCACTTCGGGCACAACTCCAAGCGCGCTTTAAAACGATTATGGTTGATGAGTTCCAAGAGAGCGATCCCGCGCAACGTGAGCTGCTACAACTAATTTGCGGAAGCGATTTGGTTATTGCCTACGATGCAGACTCTGCAGTTGGTCGCTTCCGTGGGGCAGATCCTGATGGCTTAAAAGCGGAGGTAGAAAAATACTTAGCTCAAGGCGCAGAGCAAATCACGCTTGCCAATTCTTATCGCAGCGCCCCCGAGATATTTGAGATTACCCAATCTGTTATATCGCAATTTCGTGCACCATCTGTCACCCGCAAACGAATCTGCACATACGCCGAAAAACCAGCGTTAGATAAGGCCTTTGACCTAGCCCGACTGCGCTCACAATCTGAAGAAGCCCAGTACATCGCATACCATTTCAAGCGCGCACATTTAATGCACGGCATCCCTTATTCGCAGATGGCAGTTATCTTGCGTACCGCCGGAACCCAAGCAAGTGCGCTACGTCGTGCCTTTGCGCAAGTTTCGATTCCCGTTGCAGGTGATTTAGAAGCGCTATCTGCTAATCCCGCCCTAGTGCCATTTATTTTATTGGCGCGCGTTGCAGCTGGTGATCAACCGCTAAATCTTGATACCTGCGAACGCCTTTTGATCTCTGAATTTGGCGGCGCCGATGCAATATCACTACGCCGCATCCGAACCGCGCTTCTTGAAGCGCGCGATGATGCAACCGATTCCCGTGGCGGAACGCAGTTACTAATTGATGCAATTGATAAAGGCGATATCCCAATTGAAGATAACGCATCTCTCACTCGCGTTTACGAACTGCTAGCAAATGCGCGCAAAGCGTTACGAACAAGGGATGCCCGCGCCGAAGATTTACTCTGGGCGATCTGGGATAACGCAAAGACAAGTGACAATGAAAAGTTAAGCACCGCTTGGCGCAACACCGCACTTCGTGGTGGAAATCGTGGGGCAGGTGCTGATCGCGATCTCGATGCAATGATTCAACTCTTTGATGGAGCACAACGATTCACAGAACGCTTTCCTTATTCCAAACCATCTGCCTATCTTGATGAGTTAGCCCGCGAGTCAATAGTTGGCGACATCATTACCTCGCAAGGTGTTCGCCCCGATGTTGTAGAAATATTGACAGTTCATTCTGCAAAAGGTCGCCAGTGGGAGCTAGTCGCTGTTGCTGGTCTGCAAGAAGGAGTTTGGCCGAATCTGCGCCAACGCAGTTCACTTCTAGGAAGCGAACGCTTGGTAGAACGCGAGCGTCACGGTGATCTTGCGCGACTTGAGTTAGATGTAATCGCAGCCAGCGCACTGGCCGAGGATGAACGTCGCTTGCTGCACGTGGCTGTAAGCCGCGCCCGCCAAGGTTTAATCGTCACAGCAGTTCAACGTGAAGATGACGAACCATCTGCATACTTCGAAGAACTCGATAAAAACTCTGGCGCAGTTGAAGCGCCAATTACTGAAGTTCCTCGTCCGCTTACTACATCGGCCCTCGTTGCAACCTTGCGTCAAAATCTAAGCGGGCAACATTCTGATCCTGCTGCTGGGATCTTAAAGACACTCTCTGAATCAAATATTCACTCTGCAAATCCAACAAATTGGACAGGTGCACTTGCTATCTCATCAACCGAAGCGGTCGTGCCAGCAGATGGTGATGTTCAAGTCTCTCCAAGCGGCGCCGAAAACTTTACCGAGTGTGGAGTCAAATGGTTCCTCGAGAAAAACGGCGGAACCAATGGAGATTCAACGGCGCAAATTCTTGGTTCAGCAATCCACGAATTTGCACGTATTAAAGTTGAAGACCCCGGAATTACAGATGCAGATCTCATAACAAAACTGCAGAGTTCTTGGTCGCTAATCGATCCAACAGATGGCTGGGTAAGTACGACGGCGCTAAAGCGCGCGATCAAGATGCTAGAGCGATTTGCGCGATATCACGCCGCATCCACCCGAACCGTGGTGGGCGCTGAACTTAACTTCACTATAAAAGTTGGCCGCGCAGAAATCCGGGGAAACGTTGACCGAATAGAAGTCGATGCCGATGGAAATTTCTATGTCATCGACTTTAAAACTGGTAAAAATATGATTAAGAAAGAGGAAGCAAAATCTAACCTGCAGCTGGCTTGCTACCAGTTAGCCGTTGCCCTAGACGGTTTTGAGAAGAAGTTATCTGGTACCAAATCAACGGGTGCAGAACTTGTTTATCTAGCGAAAGATTCAGTCAAGGTCACCACTCGTCAACAATTCATCATTGATCAGGATCAAGTAAAGGCGAAGATCGAAGAGATCGCAGAAGGAATGGGTGCGGCCACATTCCAGGCGCGCATCAATGAAATGTGCGAAAGATGCGTAGTTAAGGCCTCTTGCCCGATACAAAATGAGGGTCGGGCGGTGATCCAATGATTGAGAAATATTCACCGCAAGATATCGCCACTGCGCTGCAAAAAGTTGGCGCAAAAGTTTATGAACCAACTCCAGAACAGAGCGCGATTATCTCTATTACTTCCAATCCACTCGAACCTGCTGTTGTCATTGCAGGCGCAGGTTCTGGAAAGACCGAAACCATGGCGGCGCGCGTCATCTATCTGGTTGCAAATGGATTTGCCCGCCCAGACCAAATTTTGGGACTTACCTTTACTCGCAAAGCCGCCGGCGAACTTGCAATCCGTATCCGCACCCGTTTGCGTCAGCTACGCGATGCCAAGTTAATTCCCGAAAACACTCCGCTTGAAGTAAGTGTTACTACCTATCACTCTTACGCCGCACGACTCTTATCCGAGCACTCGATTCGCTTCGGCATTGATGCTGACATTTCTCCAATGGGCGATGCGGCGATGTGGCAACTTGCAAATGATGTCGTTCGTAATTGGCACGATTCAAATTACACAAATGAATCAGAGATAAATACCGTAGTTGATGACTTACTCGGTTTAACTAAGTTGATGCTCGAACATCAGGTAAAACCAGATGCGATCGAAGCCGCCGACTTGGCTGTCTTAGAAGAACTGTCAAAGATGACTGGTGATCAAAATGATCAAGTGCGCCGCGTAAACCGCGTGCTCACCCAACGTATTGGGCTATTGCCAATGGTTGAAAGTTTTATCAAACGCCGCCAACAATCGGGACAACTCTCATTCGATGACCAAATGTCACTTGCCGCAGATATCGCAGTTAACTTTGCGGATGTCGGCGAACTTGAGCGCGCTAAATATTCGGTCGTCTTACTTGATGAATACCAAGATACTTCGCAATCTCAGGTACGCATGCTTTCTGCACTCTTTGGTGGAGGTCATCCCGTTATGGCAGTTGGCGATCCTTGTCAGGCGATCTACACCTGGCGCGGTGCATCTGCCGGCACAATAAACTCATTTAATAGCTATTTCCCTAAGGTTTCTGGGCAAACTGGAGCAGAGCGTTATTCACTGCTCACAACTTTCCGCAACGATAAATCCATTTTGGAACTTGCAAATGTGGTCTCTGCGCAAATTCGCGCAGAAGGAAGTGCAGATGTTCCACCACTCACGCCACGACCTGGCGCAGGTGCGGGCAATTTAGCTTGCGGAGTATTTGAAACAATTGATGCGGAAGCACAAGCAATCGCAGATTACTTTGCTCCGCTCTGGTTTGATGAGAAACGTTTAGCAGCGCCATCGCAGAAACGAACCACCTTCGCAGTTTTAGTTCGCAAACGTTCTCAAATACCAGCGATCGAAAGCGCACTCCGATCTGCTGGTATGCCAGTAGATGTAATCGGACTTGGCGGATTGATCCACGTTCCTGAGGTTGCAGATATTGTTTCAATGTTAAAGGTGATCGCCGATCCCGATGCTGGCGCTGCGCTGATGCGCCATCTAGTTGGTCCCCGAATAAACCTGGGCGCAAAAGATTTGGCAGCACTTGGTGCGTACTCACGTAATCGCGCCCGCGGATCTCGCGCCGAGAGTAAATCGCTGATTAAAAAAATCGCCGCTGGCAATCCAGAACAAGCCGAAGCTGACGATCAATTCTTAGGTTCACTAATCGATACTTTAGATGAGATTGAAAAGTGCGATCGTAAGACATTTACCGAAGTTGGATTTAACCGGTTAAAGGTATTTGCTGCTGATCTTCGACGCCTTCGCTCTCGCGCAGGTGGCACGATCACAGATTTGATCAATGAAATAGAACGTTATTTATCACTCGAAGAAGAAGTTATGTTGCGCGATGGCACTGGTTCGGGACGCCGCCATATTGATCGCTTCTTAGATGAAGCAGGCAAATTTGCGCGAAGCGGTGGCACTCTCTCCTCATTCTTGCAGTGGCTCGATATCACCGGCGAAGAAGAAGGTGGACTCAAATCTGCTGCCCCAGAAGTTCGCAGCGATGTGGTGCAAATACTTACAGTTCACACCTCCAAGGGAGCCGAATGGGATGTAGTCGCTGTTCCAGGCTTAGCCGAAGGCACTTTCCCGGGGATAAACAAATCAGATCCCGATAACTGGATCACCAATGAAAAACATATCCCCTTTCACTTACGCGGAGATAGCGCCGAACTTCCCGGTTTCTCATTTAATGGCGCAACTAAGAATTCAGAGGCAAAGAAAGCCATCGATGCCTACGGGAAGATCTGTAGCGCAACAAAGATCCGCGAAGAAATTCGTTTAGGTTATGTAGCATTTACTCGTGCACGTACCCACTTAATTGCAACTACATCTTGGTGGCGCAACGGAGCAGATTGGGTGGAACCTTCATCTATCTTTGAACAAGTTGCACTTGTTGCACAAAGTTCTGGGGTAATTTTAAGTCAAGTGCAACGCCCAGAAGATGATGCCAAGAATCCTAAGTTAGAGAACCCAGAAACCGGAATCTGGCCCCGCGATCCACTTGGTGACAAACGTGGCGCATTCGATGCCAAGGTTAAAGCGGTAGAAAGTGCAGCTGCGATTGATTTAGAGAAATTTGCCGCAACTGATCTGGAAGTTATCTCCTGGGTAGAAGATGCGAAAGCGTTGATCACCGAGAACGCTAAAGTGCGCAACGGCGGGTTAGAAATTCCACTGCCACCGCGACTTTCAACTTCCACATTGGTTGCGCTACATAAAGATCCAGTTGAATTAGCGCTTAATATTCGTCGCCCTATGCCGCGCCCGCAAGATGAATACTCACGTCGCGGTACCGCATTCCACCTATGGATTGAGCGCCACTTCACCGCCGCAACTTTATTTGATGATGATGATCTTGATTTTCTTGATCCGCTCGAGCCCGATCAAACTTTAGAAGGCCTTAAAGAGAAATGGTTGGCATCTGATTGGGCACCGCGCATTCCATTTGCAGTGGAAGTTCCATTTGAAACGGTGATTGGTCCTGTATTAGTACGCGGGCGAATTGACGCTGTTTATGAAGTAAATGGTCGCTACGAAGTAATTGATTGGAAGACCGGGTCTACCAAGTTAGGTCCATCATCTGCAGTGCAGCTCGCTGTTTATCGCTTGGCATGGGCAAAGTTAAATGGAATAGAACCAGCGCAAGTTTCTGCCGCTTTTCACTATGTCCCAAGCGGGCAGACAGATCGCAGCGCAGATTTACTAACAGAGGAAGAACTAATCGATCTCTTATCGTTGCGAAGTTAGTATTTCGACGCCAATGGGTAAGTGATCACTGATTGCCATAGTTGGGTATTTAGAAGTTTGATATTCATGGGGAGTCAATTCATTGGAAAGAATGTAATCAAATTGCACCTTAGCGCCCCAGCTGGGATAGGTATTTTGGGTGATAAGCGATCGCCACTTAGAGAGAGCAACCGGAAGGTTCTTTGGAAGATTTAAATCACCCATTAATAAAACCTTGGTATTACTCTCGCTACCAATTTGCAGCGCCCACTTCTTCAACTTCTTTAACTGAGCCAAGTTAACGCCAGGTACAAAGGAAAGATGTGTATTTACAACGGTAAAACCATTTTCTAAAGTTGCTGCCAACGCTACACGTGGCTCATCATGAACATAAATTGCGCGAATCTTTGGACGACTACTAGTCTCACTTTCAGTTGGCACAACAAGGGGCATACCAATTGGAGAGTTTCCAAGTTCGAAGCGATGCCACTTCACAACTCTTATAGTCGATGCAATTCCAATTCCATAGCTTCCTAAAAGTACCTCGCTGGAATTATCTGCTATTACCTTGGGGTCGCTCTCATTTAATTTGCGCCACTTTTCACCGGGTGTACCGACAATGCTCGGAGCGAATGCCCAATCTGTTGCGCCCATTGCACTTGCAACTTCGGCGACTTGGTTTATCGATCCAGAGCGTGGCAAGTTGAAATCGATTTCTTGAACAGCGATCACATCAGTGGCTAGCGCGGCGATGGCTCGATGCAGGGCTGCCAACGAGGGCCCGGATTTATTCGGAGGGATCTCCATTCCATGGAGGAGATTCCACGAGGTGATGCGCATATGGCGAAGGCTAGTAGCGTTCACCCTTATGAGCGCGGTCAACGGACAGGTATCGAGGATGGATCGCGCTGCCCACCTGCGCAAAAATCCGGTTTCACTAGATCAGCTCTGGGCTAAGGCAAAGATTGTGCACTTTAGCGCCGGTCGTTTGGCAGTTTCTGCAGATACAAAGCAACTAAACCTGCTTAGCGCATCACAAATCGCTGCGTTGATTGAAAGCGAAGAATTTAAATCAGGCGAACGCTATTTCTTAGGTTTAGATCAAGTGGATAACGAACCATATTTTGCCTGGAATTCTCCACACCAAAATACTGATGACCAGCAAGCCCCTACCGGTTATTTAACGCTGCGCGAAATCGGGGGAGAACTCGATGAATTGCAGATGGAGCTAGCACTTCACGCAGTGGCACTTTCTAATTGGCATAACACTCACCCACACTGTGCCAGATGCGGTGCGGCTACATCAGTTTCACTAGGTGGCGCAGTTCGTACTTGCGATAAAGATAAGAGTGAACATTACCCACGCACAGATTGCGCAATTATTGTCTTGGTGCGAGATAGCCAAGATCGGATTTTGCTGGGACGCCAAGCGATCTGGCCAGAAGGTCGCTTCTCATGCTTTGCAGGTTTTCTAGAACCTGGTGAAACATTCGAACAATGCGTGCAGCGCGAAGTTTTTGAAGAAGCTGGTCTAGCTGTTCGTGAAATAAATTATTTGGGATCACAACCTTGGCCATTCCCCGCATCCATCATGATCTCTTTTGAAGCGATCACCGATTTTCCAGAAAGTGCGCGCCCCGATGGCGAAGAAATCGTTGCCATTAAATGGTTATCACGCGATGAATTAAAAGCTGAAGTTTCTGCTGGAACACTTTTGTTGCCACCTGATATGTCGGTCTCGCGCAAGATGATTGATCGTTGGTTAAGTGCATGACGCAAGAAGCCGGAGCTATCCGCGCTGAGGAAATTTTGGCCGCTCTCGATGCTGATCAAAAGGCAGTTGCTCTTGCTACCCGCGGCCCAGTTTGTGTAATTGCCGGCGCCGGAACTGGAAAAACCAGAGCAATCACCCACCGCATCGCATATGCAGCAAGTATCGGAACGATGGATCCGCAGAAAGTTCTGGCGCTAACTTTTACTTCACGCGCAGCGGGTGAGATGCGCACGCGATTGCGCGTATTGGGAGTCCCAACCGTGGCCGCGCGAACAATTCACGCAGCGGCGCTTAAGCAGTTGGTTTACTTCTGGCCGAGCGTATTTGGTGGGCGAGTACCCGAGTTGATGACCGCTAAGGCAGGATTTATTGGCGAAGCGATCAATCGCGCGGGATTATCGGGTGAACTGCGCGCGACTTCGCGCGAGTTAATGCGCGATATCGCTAGCGAAATTGAATGGGCGAAAGTTTCACAAGTTGCCCCAGAAGACTTTGTAAATGAAATTGCTAAGCGCAGTCAAAAACCAAGAGTGAGCGCCGAAAAATTAGCACAGGTTTACACGGCATATGAAAGTGTTAAGAAACAAGAGTTAGCTATTGATTTCGAAGATGTTCTCTTACTTACCGCTGCAATGTTGGAAGAAGAACGCACCGTGCGTGAGCGCGTGCAAGATCAATACCGTTACTTCACTATTGATGAGTATCAAGATATTTCTCCCGTACAACAGCGGTTGATCAATGCTTGGCTTGGCTCACGCCAAGATATTTGCGTAGTTGGCGACCCTGCGCAAACGATTTATTCATTTGCCGGAGCTACTCCAGTATTTCTCAATAGTTTTACCCAACGCTTTCCAGATGCAGAAGTAATTCGCTTAAGCACTGGATACCGCTCAACTCCCGAAATAACCTTTGCTGCTAACGCACTCTTGCGTCACGGGGCAATGGGACAAGAGTTAATCGCCTTAAATGATCACGGCACCAAACCATCAGTTGATGGGTATGCCAACGAAGATGCGGAAATTGCTGGCGTTTTAGCCCAGATAACAGATTTGTTAAATAACGGAACGCAGGCACAAGAGATTGCAATTTTGGCGCGCACCAATAACCAATTAAAGGGCGTAGAGCGCGCAATGAATAAAGCGAGCCTGCCTTACCAAGTTCGCAGCACTGAAAGATTCTTTGATCGCCAAGATGTTCGTGATTTTCTCAAAGAAGTGCGACGCGCATCAGTCTTGCCAACCGAAGGTGTTTCGTGGATTGATGAACTTCGCACTTTGGCACAGCCCTTTTTAACTGGTGAAAGTATTGATGGCATTGCAGCGCTGCTGCACTTAGCGCGCGAATTAGATGGCGACAATAACTTCAGCCCGAAGACACTGCGCGGTTACTTACGTGAAATTGAAGATCGCGTGCAACAGAACAATCCACCAACGATGCCGGTGATTACTTTGGCGACGCTGCACGCGGCAAAGGGTTTGGAATGGGAGCGCGTATTTTTGATTGGTGCATCCGAAGGAATACTGCCCCTGGAATCTGGGGTTACTGGCCAGTCCGATGCAGTGATTGATGAAGAACGTCGCTTGTTTTACGTTGGAATGACGCGCGCCAAGGTTGATTTACATATCAGCCATCGCCAGAACCCCAGCCGATTCCTGCGTGAGGCTGGTTTACTCGCATAGCTTTTGCCCAATTTAATTCATTTGCAAATATCTCTATCTGTGGTTTACCCTTGCCTTTCACCAAGTTGGTGAGGGTCTAATAGGCCAAGTAGAAAAAGGAGAATGAAAGATGTTTACATCTAACTCATTCACCACAGCACGCGTTACACGCAGTGCTGCTACTTCGCCTGCCAATTTCCATGCGACTACAAAGAAGCATTCAAATTGGCCCGCAGCGTCAAAGCCAGCGTTTTACGCAGCTTTTTACGCCGTGGATGAGGCCACAGGAGGTTCGATCGGATAATCCCGATAGACGCCAAACCTAAGGCCTCAACTCCACAAAGGAGTTGAAGGCCTTTTTTTATTATCCCGAGCAAATAAAAACGAGAGAGAAGAAAGTGGGTGAGAACGATGAGCGTTCTCTACAGCGAATTACAGGTACCAGGTTGGGCAGAAACAGGCGAGAAGATCGGTCTCTATGAAGTGACCGGTACGTATGACTCCGCCATCGCCTTTGCGTTGCCATGCCATAACGCTGATCCCGAGCTCTTCTTCTCGGAAAGCGATGAGGGCATTGCGCAAGCGAAAGCGCTCTGCGGTGGATGCCCCGTGCGCAATAAATGTTTAGATGGAGCGTTATCTCGCCAAGAACCTTGTGGTGTTTGGGGCGGACAGTTAATTGAAGAAGGCGTAATCATTGAACGCAAGCGTCGTGCGGGACGTCCGCCGCGCATAGCAGCGTTCGTGTAATTACTTCTATCGGCAAAGATCCGTTACTCGCACGACCCTCGTATTGATTTACCTTCAATGCGGGGGTCGTGCCATAAACAAGTATCAGGGCAGTACCCTAGTTGAGAGATTAAGGTGGAGTTAAAGTGGCAAAGGTAATTGAAGCCGATGGAGTTGTGACCTTAAAGCTTTCTCGCTTAGAAAAAATTGGCGCGCTCCATGGTGATATCTCTGTTGCAAGTAGCCAATTAATATCAAAAATTGAAGTCCCAAATCCTTGGACCAAGGAACATTTGCGGGGCGTTCGAGCACCCGGCACCGCAATTCCTTATGTAATTCTGCTCGGAACAATGCGGTTTAAAGGCGGGAAAGATTTCTGTGCAATTTACAAGCGCACACCTGCGATGATCTACGAATTTGCTGATGCGCCATTTAAGCGTTGGATCGTTTCCATCTAACCCTTTGGCGAGTATCATCAACTTATGGCAACTACAGCGAAGAAGAGCCCAGCGAAGAAAACCATCACTAAGACAATCGAGATGCCAATCGAGCATCCAGGTGTGGATTGGCGTTCACTTTATCTATATGCCGTAAGCCTGATTACTCTCTTAGTCTGCCTATTTACAGTTATTAGTTTGATCAATCGTGGGTTAGATCTAGTTGTTCCGGATGCCGGATATGTAGATCCTTATGCATCGCAGAACGATCCCAAAATAGATCCTGAAGTTATTAAGCAAGCCAATATCGATCAAAACCGCCGCAGCGCGATTCGCGGCATAACCAGTTCTATTGTTACTTTGTTAGTTACCGTTCCTGTTTATCTCTATCACTGGCGAATGGTTCGCAAGTCCTCTAACTAAGCGTTAGCGGGAGCGATCTCAGGGAACCAGGAGAGCGCTTCATCGCGGAACTTTCCTTCAGCTTCTAGCTGGCAGAAAATTCCAGTTGTGCCCAGAGTTACGCGGTGGATCAAGACATACTCTGCTGGCAAATTAAGTTGGAAGCCGATCTTGGCGGTTGGATTACGTGGATCACCAACGCGGGCGCTTTGATCGCGTAACCATCCACGTGAATATTTAAATGTTTCGGTGCGCAGTGGCTCAACTAGTGGAACCAAGAAATCTAGGACCAGAGCGGGATCTACATCTACTTCAGCCAGGATAAATCCATCTTTCTTAAATCCGTCATATAACGCTTGCGCATCATCATCGAGTGCGTGCTTTAACAAATTCTTAAATGGTTCTGGGAAGCCATTTGGAAGGCGATTGCAGGCACCGAAATCAAGAACGCCGATTCGGCCATCGGCTAGTAAGCGGAAATTCCCTGGATGTGGATCTGCGTGTAATAACCCAGCGCGTTCTGGACAAGTGAAGTGGAAACGAGCCAGACGCATACCTGCGTTATTGCGTTGCTCTTGTGTGCCTTCTGCAATTATCTTGGAAAGTGGAGTTCCTTCCAACCACTCTGAAACCAAAACTTTATCTGCGGACATAACTACTTTTGGAATAGCAACATCTGGATCATTCTCATATGCGCGCCAGCATGCTTCTTGTGCCTCAGCTTCATATTTGTAATCAACTTCTTCAATAATGCGCGCACGAAGTTCTTCCAGTAAAGGTTTCATATCAAGGCCGGGAAGCACCAATTGGAAAATCTTGGCAAAGCGTTGAATTTGATTTAGATCAGAGATCAGCGCTTCAGCAGCGCCTGGATATTGGATCTTTACCGCAACGGCTCGCCCATCTTTCCAAAGACCTTTGTGAACCTGACCAATCGATGCCGAAGCAGTTGGCTTATCTTCAAATGATGTGAAGTTATCGCGCCAATTTTCGCCAAGTTCTTTTGCAAGAACTTTATGCACTACACGAGTTGGCAGGGGCGGAGCGGATTCTTGCAATTTTGTTAAAGTCTCGCGATACGGCTTTGCAATATTCTCAGGTAGCGCTGCTTCAAAGACAGAGAGCGCTTGACCAAATTTCATAGCCCCGCCCTTTAACTCACCAAGGACTTTAAATAATTGCTCTGCCGTTTTCTCTTGAATATCTGTGATGACCAGCGATGATGATTGGCCAACTAATTGTCTGCCCAAACCCAATACACCGCGACCGGCTAAACCAACTGGAATAGAAACCATCTTCGCCGAACGCGCAACGGTCGAGCTCGGGATCTCCGTCTCGGTGATTTCTTTTTTCTTTATATCCTTTTTGGCCACCCGCCTATTGTTCAGAGAAATTGCAAAAGGCGCGAATTGAAAATCTAACGCCAGCCACACCCACACATTGGGTGGCGGCTGACGGCGATGTGTTTTGTGTTACAGAGATCTAGTAAGTCTATGGAAATGGCATCTGTCGAAAGGGCACAAGAACCGGTATCTATAAATCTAATGATTTCTGAGGCGAGTAGTCCCGCCAAATAATTTGCTCCTGCAATTGGCATTTCATCTCTGCTTGTTAGGCCTTCTAGCAAAGTCACACCACTTTGATCGGCGAAAGTTAGCTCGCAACAACGGCTGCACGGACTCTTTCCTGGCTTAACAATTGGAGAAATTGTTAAATACCCACCGCTAATTTCGCTGACAATTAAATGTTCTTGGCCTGATGACATCCATAGCCCAAGAATTGCGGGATCAATCTCACCAAAGTGGATCTTGATTACCTTTTCCAAAAAATCCCCTGGCAATTCTTCGGCGGATTCCACTTTCGCAGATGGGAATAGCGCTAAAGATTTAGATTTATTGGCACTGACTACGGTAAAAACCTGCCCGATATCGGTAGCAGAAATATATCCACCAGTTATCTCTAGATCAGAAATCAACTCGTATCCGCGGCGAAAGGATGGTGCAAATTGTGTATTGCTTACTCCGCTTGTGATTAGCGCTGCATATAAATGTTGTGCAGTACGCGAATGCCCTGAGATTTCTATATGTGCACTTTGGCGAGCGCTTACTTTAGCAATACCCGAATCTAAAACATTTGGTAACCAGCGCGACACGGTCAGCTCAGGCTGAATCCGTTTTTTGATTTGGGCAAAAGATGCATCTTTACTTTGATCACCGCCCTTTGCGGCACGTTCTGCGATATTCGAGATAAACCTTTCTGAAATTTGAATCTCACTCGCCTGCGTCTCAAAGAATTCGCAGTCGTGTAGCTCACCGATTAGCGCCGATGATTCCTCGGCGGTTAGTGAAAATGGCTCTGCAATTTCTCCACCGCTTGCCCCGCGCTTAAACGCGCCATAAATAGCTGGCGCGTTAGCGTTCAAAAGGGCCACTCGCCTTCTTGAAGTTCCGATGAAATATTCATTTGCGCGCGGGCCTGCGTAGAGGCAAATGCCCGATTTAAAGGTGAGCGCTTTTACTTGAGTAGTCATCTGCAAAGGATTGGCGTTTAGGCGAAATCACCGCAGCACCCCTGTGCACTAGCCGATGTTGCGGACTAGAACTTTGACTGCGGGTATGAAAAAAAATTCACCCCGTGCTCATCAACTTGTGTGAGCCGGGGTGAATCTTTAAAGTCTTTAAGACTTGTTGGTGAAGTTACTGAGCCTTGCCAAGAATTCTGTTGACCTTGGTGCCACAGACTGGGCAGATGCCCTGCGCCATGCGACGACCAGAGTCTGAGATCTTCACAGTGCCTTCGAAGTCACGCTTCTCCTTGCACTTAACGCAGTAAGCGTCACCCTTGTATGTCTCTGCTGTCATAATTGCCTCCAATCGCCGTATGGGCTCTGAGCGCCCACGCGTGCAAGCCTGACGATACCCCTGACTACGCTCAAATAGGCCGAACTAGCCCCTATTTGTGCGTAGTTTTTTTAGCTCAACAGGCTCAGCCAAGGCGCGTTCGGCCGCTTCATAGCCATCAAGATAGGCGCTGGCCAGATCTGCCTCCTCAAATCGGGCTAAAACCTCGGTGAAGGCTTCCCCGTGGTCAAAGTGCTCAAGATGGATCGCCTCATGGAAGAGCACGTAATCCAGGGCGTAATCTGGGGCGAGTTTTAGCCGGTCTGAGATCCGAATCGTGCGATCAACGCTGGTGCAAGACCCCCAGCGCTCGCGCATTGGCCGCCAGTTGATCGAGGCAGGTCGCGCCGTTATCTCAGGGGCTAGGGATATCAGTAGTTCGGCTGTGCGCTGCATCAGGGCTTCTTCGCTCGGTATCCGTGAAGATTCCTGGCTACGTATCTTTGCGATCATCTCGGGGACGATCGCGTGCTCATCTGCCTTACTCATGCGCGCCGGAATGGAGACGATGATTCGTCCACCTTGGCGATAGGCCGAGATATTTCGCTTACGCCTTGCCGAACGAATCACAATTATCTCACCCTCTGAAATTCCCGGCAGGGTTAGATCGCCATCTTCTGATTCATCCAAAGCCATAGATAAAAAGTACTCCTGAACTTCGCGAAATAGATTTATATCGACAATATCTAAAGTACGTGTTGAGAGATTTAGCTACAAAAATTTTTCCGTTACATTGCTAATTACAGGTGTGTCAAATCCCAAATCATTTGATTCTGAGGACTTTAGGTCATAAGTTTCGCTTACGAAGTCCTCGGATAACTCTTTGAACTATCTGCAAGGGGAAGGCAGATAATTTAAAGTAGCGGCCGGGGACTTCGCTTTTCTTTGCCCCGAGAGTCAAAGAGTTTAAACAAAAGTTAAAGTAGAAATTAGATTAGCCCCGAGAGATCATCCGGGATCGAAGTACTAGCCAAGAATTTTTCTGGGCTCAGTAAATCCTCAGCAGTCGGTAAGAATCCACTCCAGATTTGATCGCGTTCAGCGATCGATTTAACTTCGCGAATCTTCTTCCAGAATGCGCTCGCTTCACGAGTTAACTTCGGCGAAACTTCCAAACCAAGCATTGAAGAAAATAGTTGTTGTGCAGGAGATGCGGCAGCGCGGCGACGGCGCAGGGTTTCCCTAAGTTGTTCAATTGCAGGTAGGCGATCACCTGCGGCAAGTGCGGTTACTTCATCGGTCCAACCATCGATTAGCGCAAAAACAGTTTCTAACTTTGCAAGGGCAATTTTCTGGGCAGGTGATTCCTCAGGTGTGAATATTCCGTTCTCCAAAGCAAAGGTCATGCTGTCTTCGGTGTTTTCCTGCATGTTTTTCTGAATGTTTTCAAAAGCGCTCTGAGCCTGACGTTGAATGGCATCGATATCTATATGTATACCTTTTCCATATTCAACGATTGCGCTTTGAATATAGGAAACCAGCCAGGGATTATTTGCAAATAAGCGAGCAACAGCGCCTTCGCGAAGTGCGTGGAAGATAAATACTTCTGACTTAGGAATCTCTAACTCATTCGCCCAATTCTCAATGTTTTCGGGGATCACAACTGGGTGCGCTGGGTCTAGGAGAGAAAGGCCCACATCGTGCGCACCCGTAACAGATGCCGCCAAAGTGCCGATCGATTGACCCAATTGCGTTGCGATCATTGTGCCGATGAAGGAGCGCAGCAGCATCGTGATCATTTCAATCGGCGGCTGGCCTTCAGGGCTTTCACCTGCCTGGGCATCCATGGCTTGATCAAGTAAGTTGGAAATTGCGCTGGATAAGCCAGCAGCTAAAGGTTCGATTGTTTTATGCCAACCAGAAATAGTTTGATCAACCCAATCTGATCGCGTCGCCGAGCTCGGTGCGATGCCAGTTGATGGGAAAGATAGCGCCTCATCCAACCAGATCTCGGAAATTTCAAAAGCGCTGGCGACTACTGCTAATTCTTTTGCACCGATTGGTTTTAGCCCTTGCGCAGTTACAAATTTTTTGGCGGTATCGCGAGCGGCAGAAATAGAAAGTACTTCTTCTTTTCCATCTTTACTCTTGCCACCCTGTGCTGCACCTTCGAAAAGTGTTGTGAATGGATTTACAAAACCAACTGGGTTAATTCCGAGCTGCTCAAATTGCGCTCTCATCTGTTCTTGCATCTGGCGCAGCATCGCTTCAAAATCGGGACGGTTATCTTCTGGTTCGTTAGAATCGCTAGAATCATTTGGGTTATTAGGGTCATTAGGGATAAAGCCAAAGCCAGCCATAACGTGACCCCAATCTCTAATTTGTATTTAAATGCTTGCTAATCCTTTAAAACACCACCGATGCGAGATTTCTTCCCACAAGAGATAGGCTACCTAACATGTCCAACGCATTAATGGCACTGATCTGGTGGGTTGTTCCATTGACCGGGCTTTTAGGCGCACTCGGCTATGTTCTATGGGTTACTCAATTTAAATCAAAGTTTGAATCTGAAACAACGCGCTCGGTCACGCAATTTCAGCGCTTCCAGGAGTCATTCCGCGATGCAGAAATAACTGTTGCTGGCGAAGATGAGGCTACCGAAGATGTAGCCCTTACAGATATAGCCAATACGGGCGAAGCTAAAGCGAGCGATGCTCCATAATCGGCTCCCTCGTTTAGCCACCGCAACCCTGACTTTATTTTTCGGCCTTGCCCTTTTCGCGCCACTTCCATTTGTCGTACTGACACCAGGAAATGCCCAAGATGTCGTTAACGAAATAATCACCCCATCGAAAACAGCAGCACCTGCATTGAAGTTCTATGAAGCAGATGGCCATATTTATCTCTTATCAATTTTGATCACCAACCCCGATGCATATGTGACTAGTGCTGAATTGATTTACTCGTGGGGCAGAAGTGATTTCTCAGTCATGCCCCGCTCACTTTTTTACAGAGATGGTGTTAACGCAAAAACAGAGAAAGCTGCTGCTAAGACCCAGATGGTCGATTCACAACTGAGCGCCAAAGTCGCCGCCCTCAATTATTTACAGGACAACTACCCGAATCTAAAGGCCGGCGCGATAAAGCCAAGTGATATTTCGATCTCGCTCGCAAAGACCGGCGGCCCGAGCGGTGGCTTGGCATTTGCACTAGGTATTGTGGAACTTCTCACCCCCGAGAATATTTTGCGTGGTCGTAGCGTTGCATCGACAGGCACTATTGATGCAGAGGGAAATGTGGGTGGGATAGGTGGAGTCGCAGAAAAAATCCTGGCGGCGGAAAAGGCCGGTGCAACTTTGATATTGGTGCCTACAAGTAATTGCCAAGACCTCGCACCTGGCGTTGCAACTATTCCAAAAGGTATAAAAGTAGCGGCGGTGAGCACTTTGAAAGAGGCGCTAACCGCTCTTAATTCGGCCACCCCGCGCAGTTGCGCTAACTTAGGAGCATGATGAAGAAACCAAGTCCACTAGCCCTCACCTTTATTATTTTGGCGGTTATCGCTGGAGGTGTGGTTGCGCTCAGCGGTGTCTATGTTGATTGGCTCTGGTTTCAATCAGTTGGGTTCACTGGTGTTTGGTCAACTGTACTTACGACAAAAATTGCCCTCTTTATCGTTGCCGGCTTGGTCACATCGCTAATTATTTCTGCAAATATTTACATTGCTTACCGTCGTCGTCCCTTTGATGTTTCTATGGCGATGGAATCCGATAACCTCGAACGTTATCGCGCCACGATTGATCCAATCCGTAAATTAGTTTTCCCTGGAATCGCGCTAGCTCTCTTCTACTTTGGCGGAACCAGCGGCGTTCAACTCTGGAGCTCTTGGTTGCAGTTTAAGAACTCTACGGATTTCGGAGTTAAAGATCCGCAGTTCGGGCTGGATATTTCATTCTTCGTATTCCGTTTGCCATTCCTACAAACTCTTATTGGTTGGGCAATCTCAACTCTAATCTTGGCGACACTTGCCAGCGTTGCTGTTCATTATGTTTACGGCGGAATTCGTCCGCAGCTTCGCACAAATCGCATTTCTGTTGCTGCGCGCGTGCAACTCTCTATTCTTCTCGGGCTAATCGTTCTGGTTAAGGCCGTTGCATATTGGTTCGATCGATACGCCCTCGCACTTAAAGAGAGCAGACTTATCACCGGTCTTACTTACACCGATGTAAATGCAACGCTACCTGCGAAATCTATTTTGGCTGCAATCGCAGTTATCTGTTCACTTCTCTTCTTTGCCAATATCGTTCGTAAATCTTTAATTTTGCCTGCTGCCGGAACCGCTTTGATGGTTGGCGCATCTGTACTGATTGCCGGTGTTTACCCTGGCGCCGTGCAGCAGTTCCAAGTAAAACCTTCTGAATCATCTAAAGAAGCCCCATTTATTCAGCGCAATATTGATTCAACTCGCGATGCATATGGCATTGCTGATGTAGAAATGAAGGATTATCAAGCAACGCTTTCTACAAATTCTGGACAGCTAGCTAATGATGCGGCAACTATTGCAAACATTCGTTTGATGGATCCAAACGTTCTTTCCGCGACTTTCCGCCAGTTGCAACAAATAAAGCCTTATTACACATTCCCAGAATCTTTAGATATTGATCGTTACACCGTAAATGGCGTTCAGCGTGATGCTGTTGTTGCGGTGCGCGAACTCAATATCGACGGCAATCCAAGTCGTAACTGGATTAACGACCATTTGGTCTACACCCACGGTTTTGGTTTTGTCTCCGCATTTGGAAATAGCGTTGACTCTGATGGCAAGCCAACCTTCTTGGTCGGAGATTTGCCACCAACAACCGGACTTGGAAAATTCCAACCACGTATCTACTTCGGTGAGAACGTTCCTGATTATTCAATCATCGGCGGACCAAAGACAGATACGCCAGTTGAATTCGACTATCCAGATGATGCATCTGAAAATGGTCAGAAGAATTACACCTACACCGGTGATGGTGGCGTACCAATGGGTGGCTTGTTTAAGAAGTTGCTCTTTGCTATTCAATATCAAGAACAACGCATCGTTCTATCTAACTTGATCAACTCAGAATCAAAGATTCTCTACAACCGTTCACCACGTGAGCGCGTAGCCAAGGTTGCACCTTGGTTAACCCTAGATGGCGATCCATACCCAGCAATTGTTGATGGAAAAATCCAATGGATTATCGATGGGTACACAACGAGTGCGGGATATCCATATTCACAGACAACATCACTGAGCACCGCAACGACAGATGCGCTAACTACCAACTCTGCCGCGATAACCGCTCAGACAAATAGAAATATCAACTACATCCGAAACTCTGTAAAAGCCACGGTTGACGCCTATGACGGCACCGTTGTTCTCTACCAGTGGGATGAGAAGGATCCAGTTCTAAAGACTTGGATGAAGGCCTTCCCAAATACAGTGACGCCAAAGAGCAAGATGTCTAAGGAACTTCTTGAGCATATTCGTTACCCAGAAGATCTCTTCCGAGTACAACGTGATGTGCTTAGCTCGTACCACGTGCAAACCGCTTCAGCTTTCTATGGCGGACAAGATTTCTGGCGCGTACCTCGCGATCCTTCAACATTCGGTGCCAATGCAGGAGCACAACCTCCTTATTACATGACGCTAGAAATGCCAGGTTCAGATAAGCCGACATTTACTTTGACAACACCATTTGTTCCACGTGGTGGTCGTGAAAACTTATCTGCATTCGCAGTTGTTGATTCAAATAACGGTCCGAATTACGGAAAAATTACCGTGCTACAACTACCGCGCAGCACTAACGTCGCTGGACCTTCACAAGTTGCCTCTAACTTCGAAGCAAAACCAGAAGTTGCCAACTCGCTCTCCTTGCTTCGCCAAGGTGGATCAGATGTTGTGCTCGGTAACTTGTTGACACTTCCAGTCGGTGGTGGATTGCTTTATGTACAGCCGGTATATGTAAGAGCAACTGCTAATACTGCGGCTTATCCACTTCTGCAGAAAGTGCTCGTCTCATTTGGTGATGTAATCGGTTTCGATAGTTCGCTAAAGGGCGCACTTGATCAAGTATTCGGTGGCAACTCCGGAACATCTTCTTCTGGTACTCCAACTACATCAACGACTGATAATGCATCTGCAGATCTAAAATCTGCGCTGCAAAGTGCAAAGCAAGCGATCGCTGATGGAAATGCAGCACTTGCTAAGGGAGATTTTGCAGCATATGGACGTGCACAAGATCGCTTAAAGGCTGCACTTGCTGCCGCTATTGCCGCTGAAGGACGTAAGTAATTCTGATTCGCTAAATAGGCGGATTTGGCTATTACTTGCCCACCCTTTAGACTGACACTTCCGACGCGGGGTGGAGCAGCTCGGTAGCTCGCTGGGCTCATAACCCAGAGGTCGTAGGTTCAAATCCTGCCCCCGCTACTAGAAATAGGTATTGATATGGCTAAGCACGTAAAAACTAATATCAATATCAAGCATAAAGATCGCAATCGCACCACGGTATTTTGGCGTGGCATTCTCGCCTTTCCAGTCATCATTTTTGTGGCAACTTTTGCGCAATCATCATTTAGCGAAAGTGAGAACTGGGCAGCCGGTACCGCCGGGTTAATTGTTCTCCCAACTATCTTGGCGCTGCTCTTTCGCGGAAAATATCCAAGCTATGTATTAACTTTTAATCACGCTTTGATCGAACTTTCAACTCGATTAGCAGCATACGTATTGATTTTAAATGATAAGTATCCATCAATTGAAGCAAGCCCAAAAGTTTCAGTTGTATTTCCTGATGTAGATGGCGGAAAGAAGTTAATCCGTTGGCTTCCGCTAGTTAAATGGTTCCTTGCTATTCCACATTACATCGTCGGAATTGTTTACCTTTTAATTTCCTTGTTTGTGACAGTAATTGCTTGGGTGCAAACATCAATAACTGGAAAGTATCCTCGTTGGGCCGGTGAGATTGTTTTCGGCACAATCGCGTACTGGAACCGAGTACAGGGTTACATGCTCTTGCTGGTCACAGATAAGTATCCGACCTTTAAACTTAAGTAGATTTAAGTTAAGTAGAACTACCTAATTCTTAAAGAGTTTGTAACCACAAATAACGAGCTGATTGCCATTGCGCCTGCGGCATACATTGGTGTTAACAAGCCTGCTGCTGCAATAGGTATTCCAATTACGTTATAGGCAAATGCCCAAGCTAAATTTGATTTAATGGTTCGCAAGGTGCGCTTTGAAAGCGTTAGCGCATCAACCACGCTCATAAGTTCTGGGCGCATCAGCGTAATATCCGCGCTGGAAATCGCAGTATCTGTGCCAGTTCCCATCGCCATACTCAAATCTGCGGCGGCAAGGGCTGCGGCATCATTAATACCGTCGCCAATCATCAAAACAGTGTGGCCAGCATCTTTTAGCGCGGTCACTCGTGCTAACTTTTCATCAGGTAGTGCGCGAGCAATTACATTCTCACCCTTGATTCCTACCAAGCGCGCTATAGCTCCAGCGCTCTCCTCGTTATCACCGGTTACCAACCAAGGAGTCGCGCCAGCCTGAATCAGCGTAGAAATAGTTGCTGCTGCATCTGACTTCACTTGATCGCCAACTGCAAATACTGCAATAGCGACACCATCCCAGGCAAGAACCGCAACAGATAAGCCAGCTTCTTCACCACGTGCAATGGCTTCTGCAATCGCTGGATCAAATGTGGTTGTGCTGTGCGCAATTGCCTTTGGCGTACCGATAAGGACAACTGGTGAGATCGCACCGAGCAGAACGCGACCGGCGACTCCCGCACCAGGTGTTTGGGTGAATTCAACAACCTCGTGACGCGTTGCAGCCTTTGCTAAGGCGTGCGAAACAATTGCTTGACCAACTGGATGATCATTTGCCAATTCTAGGGAGAGCGCAGAAGATAAAATCGTCTTCTCATTTAGCGAACTTGAATAAGTTGATCCCAAAACTTTATGCGCGCTTGTTGGAATTGTTGCATCATGAACTTTCATAACACCGGTCGTGAGAGTTCCAGTTTTATCAAGGACGACAACATCTACTTTACGAGCAAGTTCTAGTACGCGCGGCTGCCGCAAGACAATTCCACGAGATGCGCCACGTCCGGAAGCAACCAGCAGTGCAACTGGAGTTGCTAAGCCAAGTGCGCAAGGGCAGGCGATTACAAGAACGGTAATTGCGATCTGAATCGATTGCGCCAAGGAAGATCCGGCACCATCATTTCCTAAGTAATACCAAGCGAAGAAAGTTGCGATTGCCAGCAAGGTGACAACTGGCACAAAGATGGAGGAGATTCGGTCAGCGACTCTTTGGATTGGGGCTTTCTGGCCTTGTGCTTGAACCACCATGGATGTGATGCGCGCTAGTTCAGTATCACTCCCAATACGCGTTGCTCTAACAATTATTCGCGCGTTGTTATTAAGCGAAGCCCCGATTACGCGCGAGCCAGGGGAAACTTCAATTGGTACAGATTCTCCAGTCAACATTGAGTTATTCACCGATGAAGTTCCTGAAATTACCAATCCATCAGTTGCAACGCGGGCGCCCGGTTTAACGATGAAATCATCGCCAATGGCAAGTTCTGAGATCGGAATTATCACTTCTAGCCCATTGCGCAGAACGGTCACCTCTTTGGCACCTAGAGAAAGCAGAGTAGATAGCGCGGTGCTGGCGCGGCGCTTTGCTCGTGATTCAAGGTGTCGGCCCAGAATTACAAAGAGCAGAACTCCAGCAGCAACTTCCGTGTAAACATCGCCAGTACCAGTTGCGTTAGCGTAGATAGACCATCCAAATGCGCTGATTGAACCTAGCGAAATAAGTGAATCCATTGTTGGATGCAATAAGTTGCGAAGTGCAGCACGATGAATAGGAAATGCAACAATCAAGATCAGTGGAGTCGTAAGTCCGATTGCCAGCCAAGCTGTTGGCGAATAAAGAGGTGGAAGAATATTCAAAGCTGCAAGTGCATTTAGTATTTGAATATCTAATTGGGCGTGCCATTGATGAACCATTGACATTGCAATTGTTGGAACTGCAAAGAGAATTGCAAAAAAGAGCGCGATACCCGATTTTTTGCTGTGCATCACTGGCGTTGCGCCATTTTCAATAAGCGTGGCGCTGTACCCTTCGCTCTTGATCTTCTTGATAATTTCGCCGCTCTTGACTTCCGCTGGAGCCAAAATATGAACCGTCTCAGTTGCAAAGTTAACGCTCGCACTTACGCCGCTGATTGCATTGAGAGATTTCTCCACGGTATTAACGCAGGAGGAGCAGGTCATTCCGGTCACTGAAAACGTGCGCGGGCTTAAAGATGTTTTGCTTAAGTCGATTGCTTTACCAGACTTTTCTGGCTCAGCACTTAGCGGACGAGAGAGCTCGATCTTTATATCTTCAACGACCATTTAGCTTTTCTACAATCTCTCGGTGAATGAGTGAGTTAGTTGAAAGTCCGCTGCCACCTAGACTGCCATCCACGCCTGCAACGTTGGTAAATCTACCGCCTGCTTCGCGAACAATTATGTCGAGCGCGGCCATATCCCAAATGGCAAGGCTCGGTTCGGCTGCTACATCCACCGCGCCTTCTGCCACCAACATATGTGACCAGAAATCACCAATACCCCGTGTGCGCCAGGCGCTAGTAAGTAGATCCTGAAATGGAGCAAGTCGCTCGCCCCAACCATTGAAGTCAGAGTATGAAATGGAGGCATCTTTAATTTCAGAGACTTGTGAGACAGAAATTTTCTTTGGCGCTGATTTATTCACCATAACAAATGCACCATTGCCTTCGCTGGCATACCAGCGACGAAAGAGAGCCGGAGCGCTCACTACACCGACAACAACAACTTCTGATCCATCACTCTGCTTTTCAATCAAACCAATCAAAGTTGCCCAAGTCGGTACACCGCGTAAAAAGTTTTTAGTTCCATCAATTGGATCAATCACCCAATATCTTTTTGCTCCAACGCCATCTGTCCCAAATTCTTCACCGACAATTCCATCCTCGGGGCGGTGGCTCTTAAGCAAGGCGCGGATCGCTTCCTCGGATGCCTTATCTGCATCTGTAACTGGAGTGTTATCTGGCTTAGTTGTAACTTGTAAATCTATAGATTGATAGCGCGTTAAGGTAATTGAATCAGCGGCATCTGCCAGGCGCATTGCAAGCGCTAGGTCATTGCCCCGCGTAAAAGACATGTTCTCAGTCTAGCGCGGGCGGGTTTGAATCCTTCAGTTCTAAAAGTGAGCGCAGGCTTGCTACGCGCGCACTTCTTTCGTTATTTACAACACCTTTTGGCGCCGCCCATTCATTTAATTGGCAGCCAACTTCATGGTGAGAGCAATTGGGCATGCAACTTTGTGTTGCTTCACAAAGGTCTTCAAAGGCTGCGACTATGCGATTGGAATCTAAATGCGCTAGACCAAATGCGCGAATTCCCGGTGTATCAATAATCCAACCTTGCGCTGGTGATAGATCTGCAGCCAAAGGGAGCGCAATAGCACTCGATGATGTATGCCGCCCGCGGCCAGTTACATCATTTACATCACCTGTCACGCGATCAGCATGCGGAACAAGTGCATTAATTAGCGTTGATTTACCCACACCTGAGTGCCCAACAAGTACTGAAGTTTTACCTTTTAGCATCTGAAATAGCTTTGCAAGGTCTGCTTCTCGCGAATCCGACTTGATCGCAGCAGTTGCAATTTCTACACCGAGCGTTTCGTATTCGTGGAGAAAATCTGGAACTGCAGCAACATCTGTCTTAGTTACCAAGAGAATAGGTTTGATATTTTCGTGAAAAGCACAGACCAAGAATCGATCAATTAATCCGCGCCGTGGTTCTGGATTGGCTGCGGCAACAACAATTACTAGTTGATCAATATTGGCAACAATGGTGCGCTCCATCTTTGCCGCATCATCTACCGTGCGACTTAAGCTATTGCGCCTTGCATCAATTGAAACAATTCGCGCCAGTGATCCTTCTGCTCCAGAAACATCTCCAACTAAGTTAACTAAATCTCCGACAACTACAGATTTTGGTCCCATTTCACGGGCCTTCATCGCTGTGACAATAACTCCGTCATTAGTAATGCAAGTTGTGCGACCGCGATCGACAGTCGTTACGAGTGCTTGGATCGCATCAGAATGTGAAGGGCGATCTTTACTGCGCGGGCGCGTGCGGCGTCCGGGGCGAATACGAGCGTCGGACTCGTCAAATTCGCGAGGCGTCATGAGATCAAACTCTGCCAAAGGCCAGGAAAGTCTGGAAGCGTTTTGCGAGTTGTCGCAACATTTTCAATTTCAATGCCTGGAACAACTAAGCCAATTACCGCACCAGCAGTAGCTAAACGATGATCATCGTAAGTATGAAAAGTTCCAGCATGCAAGCCTTCCCCAAATTTACCGGCCGGGGTAATCCGAAGCGAAGTTTGATCTTCAACAACATTGCCACCAAGTGAGTTAATCTCGCTGGTTAGCGCGGCTAAGCGATCGGTTTCGTGTAAACGTAAGTGGCCAATTCCGCGCAAATGTGAAGGTGAATCAGCAAGTACGGCAAGTGCTGCGATCGCCGGAGTTAACTCACCAACATCGTGCAAATCAATATCAATTCCGTGAATCGCATCTGTGCCAGTAACTGTTAAACCTTCAGCGGAAAACGATACTTGTGCACCCATTTGTGTGAGTATCTCGCGTAGTTGATCACCGGGCTGAGTAGTTTCTTTCGGCCAATCCGCAATTGTTATAGAGCCACCGCAGACCATTGCAATTGATAAGAACGGCGCAGCGTTGGAAAGATCAGGTTCGATTACTAAATCAACACCATTTAATTTGCCGGCGGCAACGCTCCAGCTCTGTGCCTTCTTATCGACTGTGACTTGTGCACCGAAGTCGCGCAACATCTGCACGGTCATATCAATATGTGGCATAGATGGAAGCGCTCCGCCCTTATGCGTTGCAGTGATTCCATTAGTAGTACTTGGTCCAATTAAAAGTAGCGCAGATAAAAATTGGCTAGATGCACTTGCATCAATAGTTAGCGAGCCGCCCGGAATCAGACCTTTGCTCTTCATCACCATAGGCAATGAATAACGCCCGCCGTGTTCAATCTCAATACCGAGTTCTTCCAGCGCGGCGATGACTGGTCCAAGAGGACGTTCGTAAGATCGTGGATCGCCATCGAATGAAATATCACCTGTTGCAAGCGCAGAAAGTGGCGGAAGAAAGCGCATCACAGTTCCGGCATTTCCAACATCTACTTTTGCTGGTCCCTGTAAATTTGCTGGGGTTATCTTCCAGGCTAAATCTCCATTAAATTCGAGTGCGGAAATTCCGACGCCCATCGCCTTTAGGCCAGCGACCATTAACTCGCTATCGCGCGAAACAAGGGGACGTTTTAGGATTGATGGCGCTTGTGCCTGGGCAGCGAGAATTAGCGCGCGATTGGTAACCGATTTTGATCCCGGAATTATTACTCGCGCGCTGACTGAGTTGCGTCCACGAAATGGAGCGGGCCAGAGCATAAGCGGCAGTCTACTCTCTACCTATGTGCGGACGTTATGCCCAAGCGCAGGGGATGGACGAGATCATCGAAAGGTTTGATCTCGATGGATCACTCGTTGATAAATCACTGCCGCTAAATTGGAATATCGCGCCTACAAATGAGATTTACATTATTCGCGAAAACCAAAGTGGACGAGTTTTAGATTCAGCATCGTGGGGGCTAATCGCACCTTGGCATAAGAACTTCACCGAGGCTCGTAACTCGCAATCACATGCAATAAATGCGCGCAGTGAATCTATCCATGAAAAGCCAACATTTCGTCAAGCTTTTCGAACAACTCGGTGTTTGATACCGGCAACCGGATATTACGAATGGGCGACATCGCTAGGTAAATATCCACCGAAACAACCTTTCTACATAAGCTCGCAAGATGAGAATAAATCGCTATCAATTGCCGGAATTTGGAGTACGTGGAAGAGTGAAAGTGGTGCAGAAATTCAGAGCGCTGCGATCATCACGCGCGAAGCAGTTGGAGAGCTAGCAACGATTCATAGCCGGATGCCAGTTTTTATGCCGGAGGATCGTTGGGATAATTGGCTCGATCCAAAGAATCGCGAAATTGATACTTTGATTTCACTTATGGATCTTTCAGATCCTGCTAAAAGTCTAGCAACCAGACCCGTCGCACCACGGGTAAACCTGGTCGCTAACAACGGGCCCGATTTGATCGCACCCTTTGAACTCGGCGAAGCGCAGACGCTCTTTTGAGTCTGCTTAAGTAGGCGTTTCCCAGCGCTTTGGGATAGTGTTTAAGAGATGGCATCGAAAGATTTAGTTCTAGAAAGCGCTACTGATCGCAACGATCGGTTCGAGCGCGATGCTCTTGTGTTTATGGACCAGTTGTATGCAGCAGCGCTTCGTTACACCAAGAATCCTGAAGATGCGCGCGACTTAGTGCAGGACACTTACCTAAAAGCTTTTAACTCTTTTCATCAATTCGAAGAAGGTACAAATCTGCGCGCTTGGCTATATCGCGTACTCACAACTACCTTTATAAATACTTATCGTAAAGATCAACGCCGTCCACAGTTAGCATCAGGTGAGCTTGAGGATTGGCAGTTAGCCGAAGCACAATCGCACACCAGTGATTTAGGTAAATCTGCTGAAGTAGAAGCTCTTGAGAACTTGCCAGATAGCGATATCAAACGTGCCCTGCAAGAAATCCCTGAAGAGTTTCGCATCGCAGTTTACTTAGCCGATGTAGAAGGTTTTTCCTATAAAGAGATCGCCGACATCGTTGAAATACCAGCCGGAACCGTGATGTCGAGACTGCACCGCGGGCGCAAACTCTTACGCGAAAAGCTCGCTGATTACGCCAAAGAACTTGGCTACTCGACTGAACCGAAAAAGGCGAAAGGAGAGAAGCCATGAGCCATATCGAACAGATTCCTTGTTTTGAAGTTCTCTCCTCCGTTGTCTTTATTGTTGAAGGTGCAGTTGAAGAAGCGCGCAACCCACAAGCGATTGCATCTCACCTTGATTCTTGCCTGGCCTGCCGATCTGAAGTAGCGCACGAGCAAGAGATGCATTCTTTGTTGCAAGAGGTTCTGCGTCGTACTTGTGATGAGAAAGCTCCGGTTGATCTTCAGCACAGTATTCATGAAGCGCTTTTGCGGCAGGTTACTGGCGCTGGAGTTACCGAAGTAGTCACGCAGTTCAGCATGACGGAAATCTCAATCGAAATTGATGAGTTTGGAAATGTCGAGCACAGCGAAATCCAGATTGAAGAGACGCATGTTCAACACTTTCTCGATGAAGAAAAGTAAACGTTAATTTATGAAGCCTGCTGAAGAAATCGTTGGCGCCGTAGGATTTTCGGTGATGACTGTTCGCCCAGGTGATACCTGCTTGGCGATGGGAATTTCTGATCTACCAATTTTGGCTCCGGGTCACTTTATGAGCGTGATGGAGAGTGCTTGTGTGGCAGCGCTAGTTGAATTATTAGAAAATGGTGAAACAACTATCGTTGATAAATTCGATATTTCACTTATTGATTCAGTCGGAATCGGAACCGAAGTGCGTGCCACCGCTCGATGCATCGAAGTTGTGGATCGCACGATGATCTTTGAATGCGATGTTTATGACGGTGAACGTCATATCGCTTACTCCAGAATAGAAAGAACGGCGGTCGAGCGAGTGTCTTTCCTCGCGCGTACCGCCGCTCAATCGTTAATCAATAGTTCAGATAATTAAGCTTTTTAATTAGGCTTTTTTGGTGGCCCAGAAGATTTCGGCGATTTCATCGATCTTTGCGATCAACTTATCCGCTACTGCCACATCTTGTGTTCCCTTTGTACCAGCTGCGCCAGCTAACTTTGTCGCCTCATTGAAGAGTGAGTGAAGTTGTGGGTAGGCCTCAAAGTGTGGAGCCTTGAAATAATCTGTCCAGAGAACCCAGAGGTGCTCTTTAACTTGATGTGAGCGCTCTTCTTTAATTGCAACTGAACGTGAGCGGAAATCTGCATCTGGATTGGCTGCATACTTTTCCATGCAAGCTTTTACAGATTGCGCTTCAATCTTGGCTTGCGCTGGATCGTAAACACCGCATGGCAGATCGCAGTGTGCATGGACGGTTACCTTTGGTGTGAAGAACTTCTTCATTTTTTCTCCCTTTATCTTTTCTTTATTTCAAAACCTGTATGTGTGAGACTACCCTCCGTGGGCATCTTTGGCATCTTTGGACGGGTAGTCGTTGAGGGCACTTCTATGCAGCCCACTTATAACCCACAGGATTGGCTCCTGATTCGTTACCGAATCTTCAAGAAGCACCTTTCCCTGACAGAAGACGATGTTGTTGTCATTGAGCGCGAACTGCAACCCGGACTCTATTACATCAAAAGGATTGCAGAGATTAAAAACGAAAGCGCTGGACCGGTCACTTACTTTGTTCGCAGCGATAATGAATCAGGTACCGACTCGCGCACCTGGGGTTATTTGGAACACGAAGAAATAGTTGGCAAAGTAATTACTAGAATCAAAAAGAGTTAGCGAGTAAACGCTTCATACATCAAAGCCTTTGCCTCTTCCTCATGCAAATGGTGATTACCAGTCGCAGGAGATGCCGAGGCGCGTCGTGAAATGCGGCGAAGGACTCTCGCATCAATCGCTTTACCGCCAAGAATTTCGGTGGTGCTTAGCGCAACGTGTGGCCAAGGTCCTTGGTTAGCTGGTTCATCTTGGACCCAGAGCAAATTAGCGTTTGGATGCTTCTTCGCTTCAACTTCCATTTGCGCAACTGGAAGTGGATACAAACGCTCGACTCGAACAATTGCAGTGCTGCTGTCATTAAGACGCGCACGCTCTGCAACTATGTCGTGGTAAATCTTTCCAGAGCAGTAAATCAAGCGAGATGCATTACTTACTGTTGGATCGCCAATTACTGGCAAGAATGTGCCTGATGTGAAATCGCTAATTGAAGAAGCCGCCGCGCGTAGTCGGAGCATTGATTTTGGTGTGAAGACAACCATTGGACGACGCTTCGGATTTGCTGCGTGGAAACGTAGTAAATGGAAGTACGAAGCCGGCGTTGAAGGCTGAGCAATCGTCATGTTTTGTTCAGCAGCAAGTGATAAGAAGCGTTCGATGCGCGCGGATGAGTGATCTGGTCCTTGGCCTTCATAACCATGTGGCAAGAGCAAAACAATTGAAGATCGCTCGCCCCATTTTTGCAGTGCGGAAGAGATAAACTCATCGATGATCGTTTGCGCACCGTTTGCGAAATCTCCGAACTGACCTTCCCATAAGACAAGTGCTTCTGGCCGAGCAACGGAATAGCCATATTCAAAGCCCATAGCTGCGTATTCGGAAAGAAGTGAATCAATTACAAAGAACTGGCTTTGATCTGCAACCAAAGAACTCAGTGGAGTCCAGTCAGAGCCATTCTCTTTATCCACGATAACTGCGTGGCGATTACTAAATGTTCCACGACGGGAATCTTGGCCCGCTAAACGTATTGGTCGCCCCTCTTTAAGGAGTGAACCAAAGGCGAGCATTTCACCGGTAGACCAATCGATGGTTCCATCGTTGATTGATTCGGCACGCTTCTGCAGTTGTGGCAACAACTTTGGATGTACGTGGAAGCCTTCTGGAATCGCTATTTGCGTAGCTGCAATTTCGCGGATTAAAGGCTCGGAGATAAAGGTTGGAACATCCTCAGCACTTGGAACTGTCGGAGGCTGGAAGTTCGGATCGTGTTCTTCTTGGTAATTTGCAACGGATGCGTAAACCTCTTCAAGTTGTACCTGGTAGTCGCGCGCTAACTTTTCCGCATCTTCTGGAGTTATATCGCCACGACCGATAAGTGATTCTGTATACAAGGTTCGAGTTGAGCGCTTGGCATCAATTAACTTGTACATAAGTGGCTGGGTGAAACTTGGCTCATCGCCTTCATTGTGTCCGCGACGACGGTAGCAAACCATGTCGACGACAACATCTTTGTTAAATGCTTGACGATATTCAAAGGCAAGTCGGGCAACGCGCACGCAGGCTTCAGGATCATCGCCATTTACGTGGAATACTGGCGCTTCAATTGTTTTAGCAACGTCAGTTGAATAACGTGAAGAACGTGAAGCGTGTGGCGCGGTAGTAAAGCCAACTTGGTTATTTACAACGATATGTACAGTTCCACCAGTGCGGTAGCCGCGAAGTTGTGAAAGCTGCAGAGTTTCGAAGTTAATTCCTTGGCCAGCAAATGACGCATCTCCGTGCAAGAGAATCGGCAGAACCGAGAACAAATCTTTAACATTTAGACGATCTTGCTTTGCGCGAACAATGCCTTCAAGTACTGGGTTTACTGCTTCCAGGTGAGATGGATTTGCGGCCAAATAAATCTTGGTCTGTGCGCCAGATTCTGCGGTGAAAATTCCTTCAGTTCCTAAGTGGTACTTAACATCACCAGAACCGTGAACTTCATTCTCTTTGTAATGGCCTTGGAACTCTTGGAATATTTGACCGTATGACTTACCGGCAATATTTGCCAACACATTTAAGCGGCCACGGTGTGGCATACCGATACAGACTTCATCTAACTTCTTCTCGGCAGCAGCTGAAATGACTGCATCAAGAAGTGGAATAACTGATTCGCCACCTTCAAGTGAGAAGCGCTTTTGCCCAACGAACTTGGTCTGCAAGAAAGATTCGAATGCTTCGGCATCGCTCAACTTTTGCAAGATGTGTAGCTGCTCTTCGCGTTCTGGCTTTGTGAAACCAACTTCAACGTGCTCTTGAATCCAACGACGCTCTTCGGGATTAGAGATGTACATATATTCAACGCCAACAGAGCGACAATAAGAATCACGCAAAATTCCGAGAATCTGGCGCAACTTCATAAACTTCTCGCCACCAAAGCCGCCTGTTGCAAATTCGCGGTCGAGATCCCAAAGAGTTAATCCGTGAGTTACAACATCTAAATCTGGATGAGAGCGCTGTGCGTATTCCAGCGGATCGGTATCTGCCATTAAATGGCCATAAATGCGATATGCCTGAATTAATTGCTGAACGCGTGCAGTCTTGTTGATCTCTTCATCTTTAGAGAATTCAAAGTCAGAGGCCCAGCGAATTGGTTCGTAAGGAATGCGAAGTGCAGAAAAAATCTCATCATAGAAACCATCTGCGCCAAGCAAAATTTCGTGGATGCGGCGCAGGAAATCTCCAGATTGTGCGCCTTGAATTACGCGGTGATCGTAGGTGCTTGTTAGCGTTACAACTTTGCTAATTGCCATGCGAGCCAAAGTTTCTTCACTGGCACCTTGGAATTCAGCTGGATAATCCATTGCGCCAACGCCAACGATTAAACCTTGACCTTGAACTAAGCGCGGAACCGAGTGGACAGTGCCAATTGTTCCTGGATTAGTTAGCGAAACAGTTGTTCCTGAATGATCTTCCACTGTCAGCGTTCCGGCACGAGCCTTCTTAACGATTTCTTCGTAGGCAACCCAGAACTGCCCGAAATCTAAGCCTTCACAACCTTTAATTGATGGAACTAATAATTGGCGAGTTCCATCAGCTTTTGCTAAATCGATTGCAATTCCCAAATTGATATGTTCTGGACGGCCAAGCGCTGGTTTGCCATCTACTTTGCCGTAGAAAACATTCATCTCTGGCATTTGACGCAGAGCTTTTATCATTGCATAAGCGATGATATGGGTAAATGAAACTTTTCCACCACGTGTTCGCTTTAAGTGATTTGTAATAACGGTGCGATTATCAATCATTAACTTTGCGGGAATTGCACGAACACTTGTTGCTGTTGGAACTGAAAGTGATGCTTCCATTGATGCAACAACACGTCCAGCAACTCCACGAAGCGGTTCCATAGTTGCAGCACTTGGTGTAACTAAAACTGGGGCTGGCTTAACTTGCGCCTGTGCAGGTGTTGGTGCAGAAGGCGTTACTTGTGCAGCTGGAGCAGCAGATGTTGGCGTTACTTGTGCAGCTGGAGCAGCAGATGTTGGCGTTACTTGTGCAGCTGGTGCGGCAGATGTTGGTGTTACTTGTGCAGCTGGTGCGGCAGCGGGTGCCGGTGCAGATTGCGTAACTGGTGCAGAAACTTTTTGTGCAGCTTTTGGAACTGGTGGAGTTCCACCCTTTGGCGCGGATGCCGCTGCCGCTGGCGCTGATGCAACAGGTGCTGAAGATGCAGCACTCGGGTTGTAAGTTTTGAAGAATTCAATCCATGAAGGTTCGACTGAAGTTGGATCGGCTTGGTAACGCTCGTACATCTCTTCGACGAGCCAATCATTGGCTCCGAAATCTGCCGACACTGGCAACTCCTTCTTCACGATTAACGCGGAAAAAAACGTTTAATGCGTGCCTAATCCTATCGGCTGAGCGTGGCTTGAATAAATCCTCTCTCGCCAACCCAAGGCGCGATATTGAGCACAATTACGTCGGATGTGGGCGCTAAAAGCGAATCTCAGCGCGACAGTCTCCGCCTTCGTTGGCAGAGTTGGCTCATGCATTCAGAAACCACCCCGACTTCAAGACCACTGGCGATTGTCAGCGGCGGAAGTCGCGGACTCGGCTTGGAAACTGCACGGGGATTAGCTGCTGCAGGATTTGATCTAGCGCTCATCGCAAAGGATGCGCAGCGATTGGATAGCGCTCGCCAATCTTTACTCAGCGAATTCGCCGCCACACAAACTGGACTAACAATTACAACTCACCCCGTTGATTTAGAAGATCAAGTCGTCACTCGAAAAACCGCAACCGAAATCAGTACAACACTTACAGCCCCAAAAGTATTGGTTCTTGCTCACGGTGTAATGAGCGAGAAAATGTCGAAGACGCTGCGCACAACAGATGCGGAATGGAACCGCGTTATAAACATTAATTTAAATTCAGTCTTTATATTAGTGAACGCAATTGCACCTGCAATGGCCGATGCGCGCGATGGTCGAGTTGTTATCTACTCCGCATGTTTAGGCCGTATGTCAGGACCCGGAAGTGCTGGGGGACTTGCGCCGTATCGAATTAGTAAAGCGGGAGTAAATTCACTTGTGCGAAATCTGGCACACGAGACCGCACTCGGCGCTCGCGGTTTTTATATTGATGCTACTTGTCCCAATCACACTCGCACCGACATGGGCGGACCCGATGCGCCACGTAGCGTTGCAGAAGGTGCAGAAACTGCAATTTGGTTGGCAACTGCTGATATTGCGCAGCGCGGAAGCGAAGTTGTAACTGGAGTACTTTGGGAAGATCGAAAAGTTGTTCCTTGGTAATCGCCAGATAATTCTGTTGTGATCAAAGGCAATTCAAGGCAATGCTTGATGGCTAGCTACAACTTAGCTATTGGGAATAATGGTTATTGCTAAATATAAAATCGGAAGCGATAAAAGCAAAAGCGGAATAGCACCGATTAAGAAGCCACCTTCGAATTGATATTTAACAACGCCTAAAACAATCAGATTCGCTAAGACCACCGGCGCTCTTCCCCAGTTTTTCTCTTCAGCAAATGCCCGCCCACAAGCAATAAGCCCCACGCCACCAAGAACGCTAAATCCGAGCACACCCATCAACGGCGGCAGTTCACGATTTTCATGAGTAATTCCCATGACTCCTACCCACGCTCCTAGGGCTAACACGATCGCACCTTCTATATATAGAAGGGTGGACACGATAGAACGCTTACGCGCTTCTTTGGCAGGATCGATACTCATAAGTCGGAAGGGTAGCAGCATGAACTTCTCACACGATGGTTTGCACGATGGCCTGACGCGACTAGCTGCGCCGCCATCCGAATCATTTATGGCTAATTTTGGGACCTAATGTTTCTAAAGATCATTCACTTAGCAACCAAAAGATCAACAAGTACGGTTTCCGGCTTATAGGGCGAATCTTCTTTACATATTACCCAAGTCAAATACGAGTGAGTGATCTTTGTAAAGTGTTGGGATTTTGTTTTGCTTGATTCTGAACTTGGTCCCGTGGTTGTGTCCAGTCCTCGCATCAAAGTCAACAAACGCCGTTCCTTCTGCTAGACAATCTAAAAATCCTTCTAGTGTGAAGCCTCTGAGCATTTCAAGTTTTGAGAATCTAAAGAACTCTTGACCATCTTCCTTCTTGACTTCTGCCGTGACATAAAAAGTGTTGTGCAACTTGCTTGCTACTTTTTTCTCCAAATCAGAGAATCCCCAGTAGGGCATTGGATCGAGCTCACTTGGTCCCGCGAGAGAGAGAACGGACGCAAGCCATTCATTGTGTTTTTCACCAACAGATTTTGAGTCAAAGGAAACATTGACTTTCTCTGAATCGATTAAAACTTTAAAGCCACGGTCTGAGCGATTTAAAGCACTGATTGTCTGGCGAAAACTACGCTCACTGACTGGGTACTTTAGACCCGCTTGTGTATGGGCCCAACCATATTTTGGAAGCAGAATATTTGGAACAAATCTCAAACCCGTTGGTGATGGTTCGGAGTGAAATAAAGTG
>JAPLBF010000018.1:11236-66440 GCA_026392825.1 Actinomycetota bacterium | reverse complement strand
GTACCGGGTATGTATCCTTCTTGTGACACCTAGGCATCCTCTAGTTCGTCTTCGTCTTCATCAATCCAAGCATCCGCGGGTGCATCATCTTGGCGTTGTGCCCAAGATAGGAAACTTCCAACCGCTTGGAAAGCCACGGCAAGCAGCGCAAATACTGCAAGGAAGCGGCGGACTAATTTCATAGGACAAAAATACCGCTTATTGGAAAAGTTTTCACTTTTTAGCAGCGAGCAACGCCGCATCGATATCTGACCAAAGGTCATCAACATCTTCACACCCGACCGAAAGTCGAATTAGCGATTCCGGAACACTGGCGCTTTCAAGCGGCCAGCGGCGGCGGCGTTCCCAGAGAGATTCCACACCGCCCAGACTGGTTGAGTAAGTAACTACTTTGGAAGATTCACAAACGCGATCTGTTGCAGCGGCGTCGCCGGCAAAATCAAAGGAGACGATCGCCCCGAAACCCTTCATAAAGGCCTTCGCCTTGGCATGTTCTGGATCAGTCGGTAAACCGGGATAACGCACTCGAGTAACTAGCGGGTGTTGGCTTAGTCGTTTAGCGATTTCTAGCGCATTCTCACTAGCGCGCTGAAAACGCAATGGAAAAGTGCGTATACCTCGTAATGCAAGCCAGGCTTCAAATGGTCCAGGGATTGAACCATTAAATTTACGAGCATCGTCCAACGCTTTGTACTGCAGTGGATCATTTGTAGAAAGTGAACCGAGTAGCACATCACTGTGACCCGCTAAATACTTGCTCACTGAATTCATAACGATATCCGCTCCCATTGCAAGGGGTTGCTGGATTAGCGCGGTGGCAAAGGTGTTATCTACCGCAACGAGAATGTTGCGTGACTTCGCTTCCTTGATAAGCGTTGGTAAATCTGCGATATCGAGTGAGGGATTAGTCGGTGACTCAAGCCATAACAAATCTGCGCCGTCTAGCGCTGAAATAACCGCAGCGGTATCGGTAATTTTCACAAATTTAGCGTTAATTTTCTTTGCCGCAGTTAGCGTTCCAAGCAAAGTCATAATCCCCGAATAACCTTGATCGGAAGCAACAACTTTTGCTCCAGCGGGAAGAGTAGAAAAGACTGCACTAATTGCTGCCATTCCTGATGAGTAAGAAAGAGTTTTGCCACCTTCGAGGGCAGAGATAGCAACTTCTAGCGCGGTCCAGGTTTCATTTCCGTAACGACCGTAACCAACCGGACCACCTGCAACATATGTTGAGTTCAGGGAGATCGGTGGATTTAGCGCGCTATCTGCGCCAACTTCTGGACGACCTGCAGTGATCGCAATTGTCTCGGGTCGCAGAAGTGGTTGCTTTGAATCCATGGTCTAAGCCTAATCGTTGGCGAGTACTGCCATCGCCGCATTATGGCCGGCAATTCCGCTAACCCCGCCGCCTCGTCGTGAACCTGCGCCTGCCAGATAGATATGTCTCTCGCTTGTCTCTGATCCCCAAGTTAAATCTGCGCCCGATCCATCAATGAATGGGAAATCAAGGTCGCGATGGAAAATATTGCCGCGCGGTAGACCGATATCGCTCTCCAGATCTAACGGAGATTTTGCTTCAATCGCTAGTGATCCATCTTGGCATACCGCTAAAACGGATTCGATCGGATCAAGTAAATACTGATTTAAACTTTCGATTGCCGCTTTCTTGGCCTCCGCCTTCACAACTTCTGGAGAATTATCAAATAGCGCTGCAGGAGTATGTAAACCAAATAGCGTCAGTGTTTGATAACCCTTAGCGTTTAGCTCTGGCGAGAGAATAGTTGGATCAGTCAAAGTGTGGCAATACAACTCAAGTGGTAAATCACTTGGAATGCTCCCTGATTTAGCTCTTTGGTATGCCGATTCTAATTGCGAATAACTCTCGTTTACGTGGAAGGTTCCGGCAAAAGCCAAGTGTGGGTCCATTCCAGATTTAAGTCTTGGCAAGCGAGATAACAACATATTTATCTTCATCTGAGATCCTTCAAGAGATTTTGGTTGACTCTCTCCGCGAATCCGCGCCAATGTTTGAGGTGCACCCGCAAACAATAAATCGCGAGCCACGAATTTTTCACCGTCACTCGTCGTCACAGAAACTCCATTGGAGTCACTCTCTAGTTCAGAGACACGTGATTTAAGTAAAATCTCAACACCGGCGGCTAGCGCAACTCGTTTTAACTCTGTTACTAATGCGACCATTCCACCCTGCGGTACTCGCCATTGTCCGGTGCCATTTCCAATCAAGTGATAGAGAAAACAACGGTTAGCTTGTAAATCATCGGCTGATACAAATGTCCCGATTAGCCCATCTGTCAGTACTACTCCCCGGACTAGGTCATCACTAAAGCGTTCTCGGATAACTTCTCCGATTGGTCGCTCCATTAAATAGTTCCAAGTCTGTGGCAAACCTATTTCTTCTTTTAATTTTTCCGCGGACTTTAGAGGTTGCAACACAGACGGTGCGATTCTTCGGGCAAGTTCAGCAATCTCTCCATAAAAGTGCTGCCAGGCAGTTCCTTCTGTATCTGATCCAGTTAACTCTTGAAAACTTTGCGCCGTGCGCTCATCCCAGTTCTGTGAAATAAGGAGTCCACCATCTGCGCCGCTGCTCTTCTTTGAATATGGCGTGTATGAAGCAATTGAACGTTCCAAAGTTTTGAAATTGATTCCTAGATCAGCAACAATTTGGTCGGGTAGGAGCGAAACCAGATATGAATAACGGGATAAACGCGCATCAAATTCTGGAAATGGACGCACGCTCGTCGTTGCTCCACCGAGTTCAGCTTCTGCTTCTAAAAGTACGACTTTTTTTCCCGCACGAGCCAAATAGGAAGCGGCAACCAAGCCGTTGTGGCCACCGCCAACGACTATTGCATCGTAATTTTTATCAAGAGCCATTTACGCCTCGTTTGGCGAAAGGCGCCGCGTTGAGTTACGTACGACAAGCGTTGTAGGCAAAATCATTGATTTAGGAGCAGCGCTTGGCTTTCGCAGCCTCTCCATAATTGACCAAGCCGCCATTTCTCCCATTAATTGCGTAGGTTGTTCAATTGTTGTGAGATCTGAATACTCGGCCATCTCGTGTCCATCAAATCCAACGATTGAAATATCGTCAGGAACTTTTAATCCGTGGCGGCGTACAGCTTGCATTGCACCAAATGCCATCTCATCAGATTCGCATAAAATTGCGGTGGGGCGATTTGGGCGGGCGAGTAAATCATCCATTGCGCGAGATGCTGTGTTCATTGTGAAGTCGCCATGGACTTCGCGGGATGGATCCCATTCCAAACCGTTTTCAGCGAGTACTTGCATAAATCCTTTTCGGCGATCCTGTGGAACACTGAAATTAAATGGGTCGTCGGGACGTCCCGACATCAAGCCAATTCGTTTATGTCCTTGATTAACCAAATGCTGCGTAGCGGTGCGAGTTGCAGCAACATCATCAATTGCAACACTAGAACAACTATCGTGATGCATACCAACCAGGGATACAGGAACTCCGAGGTTGAGCATTGAATCGAACTCTTCTTCTGTTGGCGGCAAGCTAATGACAATTAACGCATCTACACGACCCTTTAAGTGTTGGTGTTGAAAGAGACGCTCACGACCCTTCATCTGACTGAAGTTATATAGAAGTAAATCAAAACCGGCTTCACGTAATGCTTGTTCGGCACCGCTAATAACCTGCGCGAAATACCAACGTGAAATATATGGCGCAACAACTCCAATGCTATTTGTCCGCCCTAGATGGCCTTTGCTCTGGATTGGCGCGATTGGATAATTAAGCTTTTCCGCCGCAGCCATAATTTTTGCGCGGGTTTCATCATTTACATGCTGGAAGCCGCGCAAGGCGCGCGAAACGGTGGCGGTAGATACCCCGGCTTCTTCTGCAACTTCCTTAATTCCTGCCATTTGCTTCGCTCTTCCTCAGATCTAAAGGACCTGCAAGCCCATGTAAAAACCTGCAAGAGACTGTAAAACTACGCCATTGGACCTGTAACTTGCAAGGCGGCAGTGGCTATTGAAAGTGCAAGAAGAAATTATCTGGCGTCTAAGATCATTGAGACTGAATTGATGCACCAACGTTGATCGGTTGGGTTATCAAAACCTTCCCCTTCAAAGACGTGCCCTAAATGCGAATCGCAACTGGCGCAACGAACTTCCGTGCGGACTCGAGGAGCAAGTGATCGATCTTCAATTAGCGTAACCGCATCATCTGTCGTCGGTGCGTAAAAAGATGGCCAACCGCAGCCAGAGTGAAATTTGGTTTCGGAGCGGAAGAGTTCAGAATTACAGGCTTTGCATCTATAAATTCCGACCGTTTCGGAATCGGTGTATTCACCGGTAAATGGTCGCTCGGTTGCGCCGTTGCGCAGAACTTCATAAGAAAGTGGATCCAGCTTCGCCCTTAGCTCATCCTCATTTACTTCTATCTTCTTGCTCAATTGGCCACCGACTTTGATTTATCTCGTGGGAAATCTACGCCCGTGCTGGAATGGCAGTCATAACCATTTGGGTTCTTCGCTAAGTATTTCTGGTGATACTCCTCAGCTGCATAATAAGTAACTCCTGCAGCGCCCAAGATTTCAGTGACAATCTCACCAATGCCTAATTCAGAGAGTGCGCTTTGATAAATTTCGCGAGATGCGAGCGCTTGCTCCATTTGTTCCGCCGAGGTTGTGTAAATCGAACTGCGATATTGCGTACCGATATCCCCGCCTTGGGCATTTAGCGAAGTTGGATCATGCATCGTCCAAAACTCCTCAAGAAGTCGCTGATATGAAATTATCTTGGGATCAAAATCCACTTGCACCATTTCGGCGTGCCCGGTGCGACCTGTGCAAACTTGCTCGTAACTTGGGCTTTCAGTGGTGCCACCCATATATCCGACGCTTGTATTTACTACTCCTGAGAGATTCCAGAAGCGTCGCTCAGCGCCCCAGAAGCAACCGGTTGCAAAGTATGCAGTTGAAGTTGTCATAGCGCGCATTCTTTCAGGAGTTTGCTCTTTGCGCTCGGTCAAGAATGAAAGATTAGATAGCCTTCTCCTATACCTGCGCCCCCGTAGCTCAGGGGATAGAGCACCGCCCTCCGGAGGCGGGTGCACAGGTTCGAATCCTGTCGGGGGCACGCGACGCAAATCACCCATTAAATACGAAATCTTTACCGCTACATCCTTGTTTATCTCGTTGTTAACAGGGAGAATTACCTACTTACGCACCTAGTTGCGTGTCATTAATTTTTACCGCACATTTTCAATTAAGGAGCTCAGTCATGGATTGGCGACATCAATCGGCCTGCCGCGATGAAGATCCTGAACTCTTCTTTCCGGTTGGAAACACTGGACCAGCCCTTACCCAAATTGAAGAGGCGAAGAAGGTCTGCAACCGCTGCATCGTAAAAGACGCTTGCCTGGCCTGGGCGCTCGAAAGTGGACAGGATGCTGGTGTGTGGGGCGGGCTTTCAGAAGATGAACGTCGCGCGCTCAAGCGCCGCGCCGCACGTAATCGTGCGCGCATGATGGAACAAAACAACTCAAACTAATTAATTTTAACTCTTTTCAAAGTTATATCGGAAAGTTTAACTTCGCTTCAGTTCCACGATTAGTACGAATTAAATCTATCGACCCCTTTAACTCATTCTCAGTTAAGGTCCGAACAATTTGAAGTCCAAGATTTGCTGATTCTAAAATGGTAAACCCATCAGGCAGACCAACCCCGTCATCAAAGATAACTATTTCGACCGAACCTTCTAATCGAGATACTTCAATCGTTAAATTTTCCCCTGATTCGGCTAAGCCATGTTCAAGGGCGTTATGAATCAACTCAGTAACAACTAAGGAAAGCGGAGTAGCAATTCGTGGATCGAGAGATCCAAGTTCTCCGTGGCGAGAGATATTTAACTCCCCCATCCTGGGGCTTAATTCGAGGGCGTGTGTAACGAGGCGATCTAAAACATCGTCGAATGCGACCGAAGCTTCGGTGCTGCTTGATAACGTTTCGTGTACAAGTGCGATTGAAGCGATGCGACGAACCGCTTCGTTTAACGCAGCACTTGCTGCGGGGTCTTCGATTCGGCGTGACTGTAATCGAAGTAGCGCTGAAACAGTTTGCAGATTGTTCTTAACACGATGATGAATCTCGCGAATCGTGGCGTCCTTTGTTACAAGCTCCCGTTCGCGACGGCGAAGTTCAGTAACGTTCTGCAGCAAAACAATAGCCCCAATGCGATCTCCACCGGCTAAAAGTGGAAGTACTAACAAATCAATAGTTCCACCGGTATTTTCAATTTCAACTCGGCGAAGTGATTTTCCGCTAAGACTTACTTCCATAGCCTCTTCGTGCGCTTCAGGTTTGACTTGCGAGACTTTTCTGGCGATTTCACCCAGAACGTTTGAGTCCAACTCCCCCGCCCAACCGATTCGATTAAAAGCCGATTTAGCATTTGGACTAGCGTAAATAATTACTCCGCTCACATCTAAGCGAATTAAGCCATCTCCTACACGGGCTGCTGAATCATAGAGTTCGCTGTGCTCTGTGTAAGGGAAGGTTCCCTCTGCAACCATTCGGTACACATTATGAGCAACTTCGCGGTAATTTAACTCCAATCGACTTGGTTGACGCATTAGTTCGGCATTGCGATGGCGAGAAATTACTGCGATAACTTGTTCTTTATAAATAACCGGAATCGTCTCCTCTTTAATTAACAATTCACCAAACTTTTCAGGCTGGGCATCTCTAACTATTTCTGCCCCCGAAAGCGCTTGATCAATTCGGGGACGTGAGCCCCAAGAAATCTCATCTCCGATTACATCCTGCGGGAATACTGTTGCGGCAGTTGTTGGTCTTATATGGGCAACGGCGACGTAACCGGTTGGCCAACTCTTAAAATCTTTTCGTAATGGGACCCAAAGAATTAGATCAGCGAACGAGAGGTCGGCGAGCAGCTGCCAATCTGCGGTCAGCTCACGAATTCTTCTTTTCTGATCAGCATCCAAAGGGCTGCGATCACGTAGAAAGCCATCTAGTTGTGGCATCGGCTAACTCTTAAGCCATTGTGGAAGCGCTGCCGAAATTTCTTGGGTGGCAAACCAGGTCAATTCATCGCCATCCGGGGAAACCAAAAAGGCGCACTGCACATCTTCCCAGCGGCCATTCTCTTTTAGATTAACGAAGTTTTCTCCATGTTCGTCCACTTGCGAATCAGATATTTCTAAGGCTAATAAAAATGCGCTACTTGTATCGTTCTGACGCATTTCCAGCGCTTCATCAGCAGCGAGCATCGATAAAAGATACTCACCTTGTTCTTCATCTAAGTCATTGTTAGCGGTTAAGAATTTTATTGTTGGAGCATAAAGCGGGCCACATTCCATAGAACCGGAATGGAGAAAGGATGAGATCTCTTCCGCCGTAACTGGTAGATATCCGCGCATAGCGCTTAGGGTATAAGAAATGTGCCCTAGGCTGTAATTTGCAATGCGATTGCAGCGAAAGCCTTGCGCAAGGGTGCCTTTGCGTTAATTTCAAAGAGAGTTGTCCGCTCCTTACGCGCTGCGGCACACAGTTTTGTATCCACAGGAAGATACTGAACATCTCTAGCGGAAAAAGGTTGAAAATCTGCCGCTTGAATCCTCTCTCTTTTACTCCTCTGTTCAGTAGGCGTTATAAAAAGTGATATCTCGGCTGGAAGTTTCATATCAGCTAGATCATCACAGAGTTCTCGCAAGCGCTTTACCTGCAAAACATCAGAACCAGCGGAGATGAATATCGAATGAGTAAAGCGACTGACCCAGATTTTAACTTGTGATGACCATCTTCGATCCGATAAATCATTAGAGATATTCTGAAGCGAGCCGAGATCTACAATTATAAAATCAAAGTAGGCAGCGGCTTCGGACGCTCTATTTGGAAAATCTACAATTTTGCTCTGGGTAATTTCCGCCACCGATAGATTCTCAGAAAGATCACGCCATCTATCTTCGTCTGCAATTTTACGTAGATCTAGAAGTGTCGCGATCGCAGAAGCTTGAAAGTTTGCATCAATAAGCAAAGTCTTTTTCTCTAATAGCGCTAATTCTTGCGCCAGATTTAACGCCAGCGTTGTTGCGCCCGTGAAGTGCCCCGCTGATCCAATACCGATGATCTTTGCCTTAAATTTTTCCTTGGACTGCAGCAATGGGACGCGCGATAACGGAGAGCGAATATTTCCACGTATATACGCCAATAATTCTTCGGAATTAGTTGGACGCTGAGAGATTTCTCCATGGCCTCGCGCAGAACCGGATGCATCTGCAAAACCAAAGAGGGAGTGATTAAGCGGTGCCAGTTTCTTTAACTTTGCACCAGTTAACCCTGGCAGATCAACAGAGTAGATGACCAATAAACTCCTATTTGTTGCCTCATTGAGGTTCTTTTCTAGCGTGGCAAAATCTAGAGGTCGTGCAATTACGCTCCATCCGCTTTCAAAGAGGGCGCTCGATACCATTCCTTCAAACTCTGCATCCGCAATAGCTGTTATGACGCTAGGTTGAACAAAATCATCCATTTGAACGAACGATCACTAATCGTCCTGAAGCGGTTGCTCTCAAGAGTGAGAATATTTCGCTATTTTGTACGGAAACGGTTAGTGAGATATCGCTTCCGAAGTTGCCTGCTTTGCGATTGATTGAATTAAGGAATGCTCCAGAAATAGCTAGCTGAGGCATTTGTGGATTCTCCATGCCAAGGGCATCTGGGACCCAGTAAATATTTATGACTTCACCCAATTCGATATCTTCAGGTAAGTCACTGGCGCGAATGGAAATAGGCACTTGGCCAGATTTTGAAGCGCTTGGAGTATCGCTGACTGAACCAATAGATATTAGTTCACCCTTCTGAATTGGCCGTATTACATATGCTCCGGCAACTAACGCGCTCTTTGAAAAGTATCTTCCATTTGCCTCCCCCAGTGACACTTCAATTTCTGACAAATCACTCTCAGATATTTGCATGCCTGGTATCAGCGACTCGCGTGCTACCCAATATGTATCGCTTTGATTTCCCAACGCGGTTAGCGCCATTGCCGAAATGACTGCGGCGGCGAATAAGGAAATTGCGACAACTAATCGAGTCTGGGCTGCTTTATCTGATTTGTTCATAGTGGAGTACTAAATGGCATCGCCAGATAATTTCTAAATCTTCTTCCACAGCCATTCTTTAGGATGAGAATATCTCCACCCTTTGGTGGAAGAGATGCCATAAAACTTAGACAAAAGTGCCGCTATGGAAATAGAAATGAAATCGCGCGCCCAAGTTCGTACTCTGGAATTGATCTCAAGTAATGAAGATCCAGAGATGTGGAACCACCCCCAGTTAGATCTTTACTCACTCTCAGAATTGGCGGCAAATCGCCCGGTTGAAAAACTTCCTGAACAGCGCGCCAAGCTTTATCTGATACCAAGTACTTTCGGCGAAGAGTTTGAACCAGGTTTCGAGCCAATGCCAACTTCAGCGAGTGAATTACCTGAACTCCATGCTTGGACGATGAAATTCGCAATCAGCGTCCTTGAAATTTGGGCTGGCCGCCGTCAGCCAGCCCAGTTAATTTCTAAGTTCCATCGGCAGATTTATATGAATTTGCTAAAGCAAGTGGGAAGCCAGAAGGAGATTGGCAGGATAAGAAGCATCCATCAATGCCAACCATTAGATGGAATTTGCGAATCAACGATTACCGTTCGCTTTGGTGACAGGCTGCGGGCGATGGTTATTCGCTTTGAGGGCGTTGATCAGAGATGGTTGTGTACTGAATTGCGATTAATTTAAGCGCCGCCGTGGCAACGCTTATATTTCTTTCCTGATCCACACGGACACTGGCTATTGCGCGAGACTTCACCTTTTGTTGAAACTCCAGATTCATCACTCGCGGTGTACTGCAAAGCTGTAACTTCAGCTGGCTTTTCAGTAATTCCGGCAGCCTTTACCTGCGAACCATCACCTTCGACCGTAACTTGCACGTTAAATACCAAGCTCGCAAGCTCTTCCTTAATGCCATCCATCATTGCAGCAAAGAGTTCGTAGCCTTCACGTTGGTATTCGACCAATGGATCGCGTTGTGCCATAGCGCGCAATCCGATGCCTTCTTGCAAGTAATCCATTTCATAAAGATGCTCACGCCACTTGCGATCCAAAACTGAAAGCAAAACTTTCCGCTCAAGCTCTCGCAAAACATCTGGGCCAAGATCTGATTGACGCTTATCGTAGGCCAGCGTTGCATCTTCTAATATCTGAGCTGTTAGGTACTCAGCGTCAATTGCAGAAGCGGAACCGACCTTTGCGATTAGCTCTTCTGGAGTAAATGAAATTGGATAAACAAGTTTGAGCGCTTGCCATAAACGCTCCAGATCCCAATCTTCGCCATACCCCTGTGTAGTTTCTGCATTTACGTAGGCAACTAAGGTGTCGGCAACAAATGTCTGAACTTGTGGGGAGATATCTTCGCCTTCTAGTACGAGTCGGCGTTCCCCATAAATTACTTCGCGCTGCCGGTTCATCACATCGTCATATTTCAAAACATTCTTACGGATTTCGAAGTTTTGTGCTTCTACTTGGGTCTGCGCTGAGCGAATGGCATTACTGACCATCTTTGACTCAATAGGCTCGTCATCTGGAAGACCAGCGGCAGATAGGAAGCGTTCTACCAATCCGGAGTTAAAGCGTCGCATTAACTCATCTTGTAGCGAAAGATAGAAACGTGATTCACCAGGATCGCCTTGGCGTCCAGAACGACCCCGCAACTGATTATCGATACGGCGTGATTCATGACGCTCGGTACCAAGTACATAGAGTCCACCAAGTGCGACAACTTCTTCGTGGCCTTTAGCAACTGCCGCCTTCTGTTTAGCAATTTCTTCCGGCCAAGCTGCTTCGTATTCGGTGGCGTTATCAACCGGCGATAAACCGCGACGTTGCAGTTCAAAGTCCGCCATAAATTCTGGATTGCCGCCCAGCATAATGTCAGTTCCGCGACCTGCCATATTTGTAGCGACAGTGACTGCACCGCTAACACCTGCTCTTGCAATGATCGATGCTTCACGCTCGTGGTGCTTGGCGTTAAGAACTTCGTGTGGAACTCCAGATTTCTTCAAGAGCGCAGATAGTTCTTCAGACTTTTCAACAGAGACGGTACCGACTAGAACTGGTTGACCTTTTCGGTGACGTTCCACAATATCTTTTGTGACCGCCATAAATTTTCCAAGTTCAGATTTATAGACCAAATCTGCCTGATCGATACGTTGCATTGGGCGATTAGTTGGAATAGGTACAACGCCGAGCTTATAGATTTGATGAAATTCAGATGCTTCGGTCATCGCTGTACCGGTCATGCCAGAGATAGTTTCATAGAGTCTGAAATAGTTCTGCAAAGTGATTGTTGCGAGAGTTTGATTCTCATCCTGAATATCGATGCGCTCTTTCGCTTCTAGAGCCTGGTGCAGTCCGTCGCTGTAACGCCGTCCAGACAACATTCGGCCGGTGTGTTCATCAACAATTAAAAGCTCACCATTCATTACTACGTAATCTTTATCGCGCTTAAATAGCTCCTTTGCGCGCACCGAGTTGTTTAAATAGCCAATTAAAGTGGTATTTGCTGCCTCATACAGGTTCTCAATTTTTAGAAGTTCTTCAACTTTGGTAACACCAACTTCTAGAATTCCAATGGTTTTTTTCTTCTCGTCAACTTCATAGTGTGTATCTCGTTCTAACTTACCTGCAATGTTGGCGAATTCGACATACCACTTGGTTGCCTTGTCAGCTGGTCCACTGATGATCAAAGGTGTTCGGGCCTCATCGATCAAAATAGAGTCGACTTCGTCCACGACTGCGAAGAAATGATCACGTTGAACGCAATCTTCAAGTGACCAAGCCATATTGTCGCGTAAGTAGTCGAAACCAAATTCATTATTTGTTCCGTATGTAATGTCGGCGTTATAAGCTGCACGACGCTCTGCTGGGGTCATGCTGTTTACGATTACGCCAACGGATAATCCAAGGAAGCGATGGATGCGACCCATCCATTCACTGTCACGTTCTGCCAAATAATCGTTAACCGTTACTACGTGTACTCCGCGTCCAGCGAGAGCGTTTAAGTAAGAAGGAAGTGTTGCAACAAGAGTCTTACCTTCACCTGTACGCATTTCTGCGATATTGCCGCGGTGCATTGCCGCTCCACCCATGATTTGTACGTCATAGTGACGCTGACCGAGTGTGCGCTTAGCGGCTTCACGAACTACTGCAAATGCTTCAGGGAGGAGATCATCCAGAGATTCACCGGATGCGAATCGAGATTTAAACTCATTGGTTTTCTCGCGCAATTGAGCATCGCTCAATGGGGATATGGCAGACTCAAATGAGTTGACTTGATCTACAACTTTGCTGAGGTCGCGAAGGATTTTTCCTTCACCCGCACGCATTATGCGATCAAAAATCTTTGCCATTTATATGCCCTTTCGGAAATCAACCCCCTAATCGTAAGGGTTAGCGACAGCACCTGTTACCGCGCCAAGTACTGGAAAACCTGCTGTACGTAAGGCCCGTATGGCCTCGGCAAGGGTCGCCCCTGTGGTTACAAGATCATCAACAATAATGAGTGGGCCTATATTCCCCGAGTCCCGCACCTCAGCCAAATTAAAGGATGTTGAGAAAGCCCCTGCAATATTGCGACTTCTCTGCTGTGAGTTCAATTGCGATTGGTCTCTTACAGCTCTCTGGTGCTGCAAAATTTGCAGAGATTTAATTGATTCATTCTTTGCAACCGACCCACTGATCTCTTGCATAAAATCACGCCCTCTCTTTCTAGTGGCAGATCTGCGCGAAGGAATTGGAACTAAATCTCCAAAGCCGAAATTCTTTAGAAAATAGCGCAGAGAGTGGGACAGGGCGCTTACCAGCAATTGGTCAGCGGCTTCTTGATTTGCTTCCTTTGCTCTCAGTAATACGCGAGAGGCAATCGGTGAATATTCGATTGCAGAAATTACTGGGTAGGACTTATCCAAAACTTTTATATTGCGATGGTAAATATGAGAATGCCAACTCTTACGACAAGTCGAACAAATTGATACACCTAGTTGTGAACATCCGATACATCTTGAAGGAAAGATTAATTCGGCCAGACTTTTCATTGGGCGATTTTCTAGCGCCCAACAATCCAAAAAGAGTTAATTAAGAGATCTGGGGATAATTCTCAGGTTGTAGGCGAATTGGTCTGCCTCCAATTTGCTGTCCTGCGATTCTTGGCAAAGTGAGAACAAAATGTGCTCCTTGCCCAGGGGCGCCCCAAGCATCAATTTCACCATTATGTAAACGGGCATCTTCTAGCGCGATAGAAAGACCAAGTCCCGTGCCACCGCGTACTCGTGCACGAGACGGATCTGCTCTCCAAAAGCGATCAAAGATGCGAGATAACGCCGATGATTCAATTCCAGTTCCAAAATCTCTAACTCCAACAGCGACTTCAGTTCGGGTGGAGATTACTGTGACATTAATAGGTTTATCTTCGGCATGATCCAGGGCATTTGAAAGCAGGTTTCGCATTATGCGCTCCACGCGCCGGATATCTGCGTTAATCATCGCTTGCTCTGTCTCGTGCTCGATAGATATTGAAATAATGTGATCGTGAGCATTGGCACGAACATCTTCAATACATCGTTCGATCAGGCTGATCAAGTCAAAGTCCACTGGTTCTAAAACCGCAACTTCCGCATCAAATCGACTTACTTCTAGTAGATCTTCCAATAGCCGTTCAAATCTATCTAATTGCGCAACAAGTAGTTCCGAACTTCGTGAGATTGTCGGATCGAAAGTATCTTTCTGGCTGTGAATCACTTCGGAGGCCATACGTAAGGTCGTCAATGGTGTTCGAAGCTCGTGAGACACATCAGAGACAAATCTTTGCTGCACTCGCGATAAATTCTCCAACCGAGATATTTGCGACTCTAGCGACAAGGCCATCTCGTTAAATGCCGTGCCCAGCGTCGCAATTTCATCAGAATTCTCGACCTTCATTCGCTGTGAGAAATCTCCTTGGGTGAATTTCTGTGCAATCGTCGCTGCTTCACGAACCGGCCTTACTACTTGACGCACAACAAGCCAGGTGATTAAGCCAATCAGAAACAGGAGCGCAAAACCGGTAAAAAAGAGCGCGTTCTTGATAATTGAGAGCGTGCGATTCTGGTTGTTAAGCGAATACACGAGATACATCTCATAATTTCCAGATTTTGGAATCGCGATTTTGCGACCTGCAATTAAAACATTTGCATCTTCGCGATCCTGGTAACTCATTTTCGTGTATTGATACTCAACTAACTCACTGGAGCGGACTCGCTCACGCAGTTCATCTGGAAAGGAAGATATATCTAGACCATCTGTGGATGTGGTGTAGTCAGGTGACTTAACTTTGAGAGAAAACTTAAATGGTGTGCCGAATCTACTTAAGAAAAGCGATTTTCTATCTTGATCAAGACTTACCTCTGTTGCAGACACTATGAAATCCTGAACGGTCTTTGTTATGACCGAACTTTCCGCACTTTGCTTCAGCAAAAATTGATATTGCGCATCAAAAAATGAGGATCTGGCTTCAGCAAGAGAGCTCTCCAGATTAACTTCTTTGACGCCGGCTGAGAGTTGCGAATAAAGCGCAGAGCCGGTCAACCAAACAACTCCAAGGGAGAGGAGAACTGTGGAGACAATTACCTTCGAGGCGAGTGAATTTCTCAGCCTTTCAGAGAAACGGTTCATTCTAGGAACCGCCCATCACTCCAGCTTTGTAGCCAACTCCACGCACTGTCATCACAATTTCAGGATGTTCGGGATCGTGCTCCACTTTCGAGCGTAAACGCTGAACATGCACATTTACCAAACGCGTATCGGTTGAATGTCTATATCCCCAAACTTCACCCAGCAAAGCATCACGTGTGAAGACGCGTCCTGGTTCTTTGGCAAGTGCAACCAATAAATCGAATTCCAAACGGGTGAGGGCAATTTTTTTTCCGCCACGACTTACCTCGTGCGCAGTTACATCTATTGAAAGATCACCGATTGTAAGTAATCCCAACACATCTGCATTTGTGCGACGTAATCGGGTGCGAATTCGTGCGATTAGCTCTGAAGGATGTCTAAATGGTTTCACCATGTAATCATCAGCACCTGCTTCAAGACCGCTGACAATATCGTGGGTGTCACCTTTAGCGCTCAGCATCACAATTGGAACCATTGATTCGGCACGTATTAACTTACAAACTTCAATTCCATTTAATCCAGGAAGCATTACATCTAGCAGCACGAGATCTGGAGGATTATTTCTAAATACTTCCAGAACTTCATCGCCACGACTTACTAGATCTACGTCGATGCCGGCACCGGTTAAAACGATGCCGAGCATCTCCGCAAGATCCTGGTCGTCATCGACGACCATAACTAACGTCATTAGCTACCGTGCTCCCAAGAGTTCAAATACATATCTTGAGCAGGAGTTAAAGTGTCAATGTGGCCACCCATTGAAATTAATTTCAGGCTAGCAACTTCCTTATCGATATAAGTTGGAACGTTGTGAACACCCGCTGGAAGATTTTTAGCTTCCTTAACTAGATATTCTGCAGTTAGCGCTTGATCTGAGAATGACATATCCATAACAGATGCTGGGTGGCCTTCAGCTGCCCCTAGGTTCACCAGGCGGCCTTCAGCGAGAAGCAGCAAGCGGCGACCATCAGCAAGAACATACTCATCTGTTTGGTGGCGCATCTTGGCGTTTTTCTTCTTAGAGTTCTGCTCTAGCCAAGCGACATCAATTTCAATATCGAAGTGGCCAGAGTTCGCCATTATTGCGCCATCTTTCATAACGGCGAAGTGCTCATCACGCAGTACATCACGGTTACCTGTAACGGTGATAAATACATCGCCGACTTTGGCAGCATCGAGCATTGGCATAACGCGGAAGCCTTGCATCATTGCATCCAGCGCTTTCGTTGGATCAATTTCGGTAACAACTACATCAGCGCCCATACCCTTGGCGCGTTCTGCAACACCTTTACCGCAGTAACCAAATCCTGCTACGACGACGATGCGTCCGGCAAGAAGGAAGTTTGTCGCACGGAAAACAGCGTCGAGAGTTGATTGACCTGTTCCATAACGATTGTCGAACATGTGCTTGGTGTCAGTGTCATTGACAGCAATCATCGGGAATGTAAGCGCACCATCTTTAGCCATTTGATTCAGGCGAATAACACCTGTTGTGGTCTCTTCGCAACCACCAGCGATATTTGGAAGAAGTTCTTTACGAGTCGTGTGAAGTGTATTCACGAGATCGCAACCATCATCAAAAACTTGATGAGGTTCAATATCTAGAGCTGCGTTGATGTGAGAGTAATACCCATCGCGATCGACGGCATTGCGAGCGAACACTGAAATTCCATATTCGTGCACCAGTGCGGCGGCAGTGTCATCTTGAGTTGAAAGTGGATTTGAAGCACAGAGTGCAATTTCTGCTCCTCCTGCTTTTAAAACGCGCATTAGGTTTGCAGTTTCGGTTGTGACGTGCATGCACGCAGCGATTCTTACTCCGGTAAACGGCTGTGACTTCTCGAAGCGTTCACGGATCTGCGCCAGTACAGGCATATTACGTTCTGCCCATTCGATCTTCTTGCGGCCTTCGGCTGCGAGTGATGCATCAGCAATGTCGTGTTTTGGAATTGTTGTTACAGGTGTCATTTTTAGATATCTCCCTAGATAAAACGGCTGTTTTTTCGCTTGACCTTCGGCGTAGGGCTCTACTGTGCTAGTCGGCTAGTGACATATCGTACTAGTTAAGGGATTAATACAAGAATGTCGAGGTCGCCTCGAATCGTGTTAAGTACATCATCTCGAACCTTCTTCATGCTGGCTTCCGTTGAAGCCTCAACGTTTAGTCGAAGGAGGGGCTCCGTATTGGATGCGCGAAGGTTAAACCACCAGGTATCCCCATTTATTGTCAGGCCATCAAGATGATCGACTTCCACGCCCTCCTTTTTTCCATAAATCTTTTCAACTTGATTCATGGCCGCTTGCGCATCAGAAACCGTTGAATTTATTTCACCACTTGCTGTGTAACGAGCGTATGGTTTCAAAATCTTAGAAAGAGGAGCGCTTACCTCCCCGAGCGCTGCAATTGCATGCAGAGCTGCCAAAGCTCCAGAATCGGCGCGCCAAAAATCCTTAAAATAGAAATGGCCCGAGTGCTCGCCACCGAATACCGCGCCAGTTTCTGCCATCAACTTCTTGATGTATGAATGACCTACACGGGAGCGAATCGCTTTTCCGCCATTCTCTTCCACGATCTCCACAACAGCGCGCGAAGAAATCAAATTATAAATAATGCTAGCGCCAGGGTTCTTGGCTAACTCTCGAGCTGCAATCAGCGCAGTCAGAGTTGAAGGATTTACAAGTTCGCCATTTTCATCAACCAAGAAGCAACGATCAGCATCGCCATCGAAGGCAAGGCCAATATCAGCCCTGTGTTTCTTGACTGCTTTCTGAAGATCCTTTAAATTTTTAGCATCAATTGGATTTGCTTCATGATTAGGGAAAGTTCCATCTAATTCAAAAAATAAAGGAATCACTTCGCAGTTTAAGCGAGCAAATAGCGCTGGGGCGGTATGCCCAGCCATGCCATTTCCAGCATCAATCACAATTTTAAGTGGACGAATTTCAGACAAATCTACGAGAGATAGCAAGTGATCAACGTAGGCGCTCAACATATCTTCATCGCGCTCATTACCGACGCTTCTAAAGTCGATTGGTGAGCCTTCAGCAACATATCTCTCAATACTTAACAACCCAGATTCTTTACCTATCGGCCTAGCGCCACTTAAGCAGAGTTTGATCCCGTTGTATTCGGCTGGATTATGGCTAGCTGTGAACATTGCTCCAGGAAAATTCAATTTTCCGGCTGCAAAATAGAGAAGGTCGGTGGATGCCAAACCAATACGAATTACATTTAATCCTTGGGATGTTACGCCTGCAGAAAAGGCATCGGCGAATACCGGTGATGAGGGACGCATATCTTCGCCAATGACGACAGTTCCGGGTTCGCGCTCGTTTTGAAGAAAACGCGCAAATGCAACTCCTGTGGCAAAACAAAAATCGGCTGTGATTTCTACATCCACTAAACCGCGAATGTCATACGCTTTAAATATTGAAATATTTAACTTCTCTCTTTAGCAAGTAAAGACACTGATCCAGAATAATTTTAAGAAGGAACGGCCCGCAAGTGGCCACGGCGACCAATCTGTCCATCTTGGCTAGCGACATTAGTAGTCGCGCTTTCAGCACCAGAACTGGCCGAAGACATGCTCAAGTTCGCAACTTCGCGCACCGCATCGGCGATTGCCATCAAATCGTCATCACTCGGACCAACATCCGTTAGCGAGCTTTCTTCTTTGATAACGCTCCAGCCATTTGGAACTGTAAGGCGCTTGCCGTGTGTTTCGCAAAGATCATATGAATGTGGTTCGGAGAAAGTTGCTAAGGGACCAAGGACTGCAGTTGAGTCGGCATAAATATAAGTAAGCGTCATGGAAGCCAGACTTCGGCAACTCACTCGCGAACAGCTACGTCCTGTTCTAGCCAACTTACTCATGAGCACAAGGCTAGTGGGGGTATGGGTAAAAATCTGGGATTGTCACGGAGTTAAGACTCGAATATTTGAAAGAGGCACAGAAGATTTAGTTAGAACACTTCCTGGTGCGAGAGGGAAATATCCGTAACCACTCTTGGTAGCGATCAAACCTGCGCCATAAATTCCCTTACCCACCGCTAAAAATGTGATTGACCGAACTCCCTCAGGAATTTTCACTGTTGCAATCTCATCGCCTCTTACTTCCACAACTTTTCGCTTTCCTTTATCAAGTACGAGCTCAATATCAAGACTTATCACTCCCCCGATAAAAACCAGCTGAAGAGATAGCCCAGACGTTGCCAAAGATATTTTGGTCAATTCTGGAGATGAGGTACTCCAAATAAAGTCGGTCTTCTTCTGCGAAAAAGTTGGAGAATATACCGATGCGACAAGTGGCTCATCTGAAGAAATATGTAAACCAAATTTGCTAGCTGGCAGGTTTGGGCTAAGTGGTAACGACACGACCGAACCTGCTTTAACCAACTTATTTTCAAACCCTGCTGGAATAAAACTTCCATCAGTCGAAATCACCTTAACCGTGACGCGCGCATCAAGTTCACCGGGCACCAGTAAACGTAGAGAGTGCGCGAGTTCTACGGACTTATTGCCAACTTTGCGCAGCGTATGTGGCACGGCAGGAATGAAAACTTCTTTAGTGGCCTTTGAAGAGAAGTTCACAATATCCCCGCCCAGCGCCTTTAAGCCGCGTCCACGCTCATCCAGCAAATAGCTAGTTACGCGACCTGACCTAGTTACCGAGCGAATGACAATTTCACGAGAGCCGGGAGCGAGGGAATCTAAGCCAAGTTCGCGATATGAATTCGCTTTCAAAGTTATTGGCTTCGTTGGCTGCGCACCGATTTCATTCCAAATTTGTAAATCTACAATCGCAGAGCTTAGGCCGCTATTTACGATTAAAACTTTTCCCTTGCTTGTGACATCTGCAGTGCCACCAACAAACCACTGTTCATTTTGAAGAGATGAACAAATAGTTGCACCGGCCCATATTCCCTTACGTATTTGCCAAACAATTGGTGTGGAACCTTGAGATTCGACTATGACGGGGGCTTGCGTTTGTGTATATCTAAGCGTCTGTGAAGGAACGAAAGAAAGAGACTTTGTCCCCGTCTTACGCAAAGGTGTTTTAGTAGATGGAAGAGAGATCGCTGTTGTCATTTTTGCAGGTGTGGGTGGGCATACGACTGCAGGAAAATTTGTTGAATACTCACTCTTAGAAAGGCCAACGTTTAAGGCATTGGCGGCTAATACGACTGCTACTGCAGAGACCACAATTAGCGTTGGGCGTTGAAATCTCATGCTAACTCCGCATCTTCAATTTCGCGGCGACGGCGACCCGCAGGTAAGGCGAGTATCACAACGGTGACTAAAACAATTGTCTGAAATGAAACCCAAGCGCGACGTGAAGTTCCGTCATACATCAAAGTTACGAGCCCTGGCTCGGTTACTGTAAATACCGGCATGCCATCCACACTTGGTTTACGTACTAGTCGAGCACCATCCTGCATTGCTCTCCAACCTTGACTGTAATTCTCAGTCAGAGTCATTTCGCCAGGTTCATTGACTGTAATTCCCAACTTGCCTTGTTGGAGAACCGAACTTTTGCCGAAGGTGTCAGTAAAGAGAATTGATCCAGTATTTACTGAGATTTTCCATACTATGCCTGCGTTTGTAGAAGAGGCTCTAGAAAATCCGCCTAAGCCATCGATTACACGTGCAATATTTTCATCGATTGGACTCTTTAAGAAAAGATATTTAATGCCGTGTACCGCAAATGTTGTGCTTGCAGCCAATCCTGTGCCATCGGCTAACTCCTGCACTGCTGCGGAGATTTGTTCACGATCAGCTGGTGCCAAATCCGGTTGCGCCAAAGTGGCATCTCCGCCGCGCGCAAGATAGTAATTTAGAGATACTTCTTGATTATTTGACCATGGGCGAATAACCATTGTTTTTGCATCGGTTTCAATAGCGAGAAATGCCGGCAACACAACATCTTTGCCAGTCTGCAATGGAGAATTAGCACCGCTCGTTACTATCCAAGAAATTGATGTCGCTGTGTACAAGGCTGTAAATATTAAAAGCACTCCAGCAGATATGTGTCGGAAATTTATATTTGTAGCAATGAGTCGCTCACGTAATTTATCGAGCATAATCACCGAGGCACTTATTGCTGCGAGCGTGGTGAGAGTTAGAAGTGATCCGGCATAAATTGGAGTCGCGATAGAAGTTCCATTGCCGGTTATTGATAACGTGCTCAGTAAGATTGCAGAAAGTAGCGAGATAAATCCAAGTTCAGCGACTAATCGCGCTCTAGTTGAAGAAAAGAGCGAAATTCCGAGAACGAGTGTTAATGGGCTCAAGATAAATATTGGCAATGATCCAGGTCCACCGGGGTTTCCAATTAAAGCTAAATTGGGACCGCCTCCTGGGAGTAAGAATCCTGAATCAATGAAGAATCGTTTCGGTTGAACCAACAACTCAAAACTCCAGGGTGCGCAAATTAAAACCGGTGTAATAACCAGCGCTAGGCGTCGATACAGTCGATTGTTAAATAACTCGGCGTTTCTCCCGCTTTCACTTGCCATGTAGTCGCGATAAATTGCAAAAACATTGAACAAGAGGCCGGCCAATAGCAAGATAGGTGAGAAAGCAAAGAGAACGGATCCTAGGAGGGATAGCCCAAAGATTCGGCGCCAGGTGAATTGATCAAGCGTGGATATTCCCTGTGCCGCGCTAATGAAGAGTGGTAGCAAGATAAGAACCATTACCGTACTTAATCGACCAGAATTTATGACAGAAATTGCAACGGGAGAAATTGCATATAGTAAAGACGCGCCAACAGTTAACCAGCGATTATTTGATAGCCGGCGCAGTAGTAAATATCCTGATCCTGCAATCAAAAGTGGCGCCATTAAAAATAAAAGTGTCACAAAGAGTTTTAAACTTCCTAAAAATGGGGTTGCGAAAAGAGCAAGAATGGCTAACCAGGTGGGTGCTGCTGCAGAAGTTCCCATTCCGATCGAGTGCCACCCGCTTAAGTATGTATTCCAAATATCACTGACTCCAGCTGGCTGTTCAGGTAACGCGCCTCCAAATATGGAGCCAATGCGATTACGAGACCAAATTAGTGTCAAGATAAAAAGAAAGACCGGTAATGCAACCAGAGGACGCTTGATCAGCGAAAACCAGTTGCGATTTGAAGCTGGGGTTAACAAATCTTCTTCATCTAAATTCTCATCCAACATTGAAATGTCGCGAACTTCGCTAATCTCATCGGGAAAGATTTGAGATCGTATCCATTCCGCTGATCTAGAAAGAGATAAGCGAATCTGGGACCAGCGCGATGGTATGAACTTAAGTGCAATACCCGCAGGCACTAATCGCTGAGATCGCCTAACTTTGCGAGCTTGGAATAATTCGCCGGGATGTATAAATAAAGTTCCAACGGCCAATATTTCATCGCTGGCATATCCAGGCAATTTTGCAAATAGGAATCCAATTGCACGAAGGATGGAGCCTGTAAGAAGTTGCAGGGTTAACAGAGGTAAGCGCCACCACGAAGAGTTGGATAGCAGCACATAAGCGGCATTGCGCCGATCCAATAAAAGTGGACGGTGTAAGAATGCCTCTGCAACATCGACTGTGCGTCGTTCGTTTGCAGATGCTTCCGCGTGAAATGCAACAGCCTGAGATACAGCGATTGCGGCATAACCTGCGGAATAAAGGCGCCATCCAAAATCTACATCATCGCGAAATAGATCAAGATTTGGATCAAAGCCACCTAATTGTTCAAATACATCTCGTCGAATTAGCGCTCCAGCGGTGCTAACCGCAAGAACTTCGTGAACTCCATCTCGTTGTCCTTGGTCGTACTCGGATGGCTCAAGACCGGTCCAGCGATTTCCATTCGCGGCGATGCTTATTCCAATTTCCAATAAATGTGTTCGGTCGTGCCAACCTAAAAGTTTTGGACCAGCCATCGCTACATTCGGACGGGTCTTTACCTCCGAAATTAAATTTGCGAGCGCTTTGCGGTGAACCGATAAATCATCGTGAATGATCCATAGCCATTCGTGCTCTGGATCGGTTACAGCGGGCAAAGTTGAAACAGCGTGCAAGATTGCTTCACCAAAGCCTGTTTCGCGATCCATTGGTAAGACAGGTATTCGCGCACCTTTAACTAATTTTGCAGATGAATCTTTTGACCCAGTATCAACTGCAACAATTTGATCAATTTGGTGAGTTTGGGAAGTAAGAGATGCAACGACTTCGGGCAGCCAAGTTGCGCCGTCGTGAAGTACAAGAATCGCGGTGACGCGATGTGAACTCATGAGAGTTACGCTGGGCGGCGCTTCAAACGGCGACGCTCACGTTCGGAGAGTCCACCCCAGATACCAAAGCGCTCATCGTGTGCGAGCGCGTATTCCAAACATTCTTGGCGAACATCGCAAGAAAGGCATACGCGCTTTGCTTCACGAGTTGACCCACCTTTTTCAGGAAAGAATGCTTCTGGATCTGTTTGCGCGCAAAGTGCGCGCTCTTGCCAGGAGAGTTCAATGTTCTCTCCGTTTGCTAATTTGATAGATGGTCCAGCAGTAGGGGCTGTTGGATTGCCAGTAGGTGTAGCTTCTGGACGAATCGGCATCGACTAATCTCCTCAAGACCTTCGGGGTCACGTCCAGATGCGAACGCAACTTCTCTAGAACGAATTACACGCTTGTAATCCCTTTTAGTCAAGTCCAAGCCCTGGGTTTACACCTGTAAATCACGCTCATTTTCGCGGATTTATCGACTTATTGGAGTGAAATCGGCAAATTTTCTTTCGGTGAAATGTATTTTCCAATGATTTTTGAATTATCTGCGATTTGTGAATCATGAAGAATAAATGAGTCTTCAATGGTGCAGCCATCACCAATTAATACGCCATCACCAATAATCGAATTGTTGATCTTGCAGTTGGCACCGATCCTTGATCGCTGACCAATTGAAGTCCCGCCGGCAATGACCGCGTTCTCGCCAATTTTACTGCCCAGCCCAGCTAGAAATCCTTCGCCCACAATATCGCGCGAGCCTTTGAAGAGCGCTGCTGGGGTACCGATATCGAGCCAATAAGACTGCTCGTTATAGCCATAAACCGGTCGACCGCTTTTAACTAATTGTGGAAAAGTTTCGCGTTCTATGCTGACAACTTTCTCGGCAGGGATCTGTGAAATAACGGAAGAGTTAAAGACATAGCACCCAGCATTAATTGCATTGGTGACCGGATTTTCCATCTTCTCGAGAAAGTCTAAAACCTTTCCGTTTGAGTCAGTTGGAACACATCCAAAAGCGCGCGCATCAGCAACGTCAATTAAATGAAGCGTGACATCTGCCTGATTCAATCTATGAAAATCAAGCTGTGCTGCAATGTTGTGGCCACTTAATACATCGCCGTTGAATATTACGAATTCTTCATTTGTACTAGCAAAGTCAATGAGGGAGGCTGCGTTTCGTATCGCGCCACCTGTACCAAGTGGTTCATTTTCTTCCGCATAGAGCAACTTCATATCCCATTTGGAACCATCGCCGAAATAAGGAGTAAATACTTCAGCGAGATACGAAGTCGCCAAAATAACGGTGTTGATCCCTGCTTTCTTTGCAGCAAGTAATTGATGTTCCGTCACCGGTAAACCACCGACCGGCAACATCGGTTTAGGGGTCTGATTTGTGAGTGGTTTTAAGCGCGTACCAAATCCACCAACTAGCAAAATTCCGATCGCCACTATTTAATCGCTTCTCGGATTCGCGCTGCTGCATCTGCGATTTGTGTATCGGTGGCAGTCATTGCGACGCGTATGTGTGAGGCCCCGAGAGGGCCGTAAAAAGTTCCGGGGGTTGCCAAAATTCCAAGGCTGGCTAACCAATCTACCGATTTCCAAGCGTCTTCCGAGCGCGTGCACCAGATATAAAGTCCGGCGGCAGAGTCATCAATCTGAAAACCTGCTTCTTGTAAGGCTGGAGCAAGAATTGCGCGGCGCGAGTTATATCGCTCCCGCTGTTCTTCGACATGTTTTTCATCGCTAAGTGCTGCGACCATTGAATTTTGAATTGGCAGGGGAACCATCATTCCCGCGTGTTTTCTGATTTCGCGTATTTTTGCAATTAACTTCGAATCACCAATTAGGAATGCACCTCGGTAGCCGGCCATTGATGAGCGCTTTGATAAGGAATGCACAACCAGAATGTTTGAGTTATCACCATCTGTGTATTTGAGAAGCGAAGTTGGAACGGTCGTGTCGCCAAAATCTATGTAGCATTCATCGCAGATTAAAACGGAGTTGTTTCTTCGCACCCAATCAATTGCCGCCCGCAGTTCCGCCTCGGAGTGGACGCGCCCTGTTGGATTAGCTGGCGTATTAATCCACGCAAAATCAGCGTCTGGCCAAGCATTTGCATCAACTCCAACAGCGATTGGCTGAGATTGCGCCAAAAGCGCACCTACTAAATATGTTGGATAGGCGACCTCTGGATAGATCACCTGCTTGCTTTCTAACAATGTTGGTAACCATGCGACTAACTCTTTTGAGCCGATTACTGGAAGTACATCAAAATCTCCAGTTGCACCAAGATGGTTAATTGCCCAATTACGAATTGCCGTTTGCAACTCTTTTGTGCCCGCCGTAACCGGATAGCGCGGTGAATCAGAACTTGCGCGCAGTGCGCTTTGAATCAACTCAGGCGTTGCATCAACCGGAGTTCCTTGTGAAAGATCGATAATTCCAGCGGTATGCGCACGGGCTTTATCTGCATAAGGAGCGAGAGCGTCCCACGGAAAATCCGGCAATGGTTGGCGCATGATCGGCGGCCAGAGAGGCTTTGCTTGATTTATTCTTTAGGAGGAAGTGCAGCGACAATCGGATGGTCACTATTTGTTAGTCCAACTTTGGCAGCGCCACCGGGTGAACCCAACTCTACGAAGAACTCAGTGTTGATCTTCGTGGAATCTTTCCATTGTGATGGAATGTCATCTTCATAATAAATAGCTTCAACTGGGCAGACCGGTTCGCACGCTCCACAATCCACGCATTCATCAGGCTGAATATAGAGAGAGCGCGCGCCTTCATAGATGCAGTCAACTGGGCACTCCTCGATGCAGGATTTATCCTTCACATCAACGCACGGTTGGGCAATTACATAGGTCACGAGCTAACCTCCAAATTTGATAGCGCTCGAAGGGCGCACCTCACGATTGCGCTTATTCTAACCATGCGCAGGCGAGGTTGCCCGATTAAAGTATCAACATGACCGAGGCGGCCCAAAAAACTGTGCCATCACTACTTGGGGCGATCGGCAAACGCGTCACAATTCGCCTGCATGAACCAACTGGTGGATATCGGGATATAGTCGGAATTCTGCAGAGCGAACGCGAGTTGATTACCTCTAAATCTAAGACGATCACCTTTTCACCGGATGAGATCGCAATTTGGCGCGAGATTAAACCACTCCCCGATTTGGCTGGTAAAGGCGCGCCACTTTCGCAAAGAATTATTGAGTTAGAAAAACTCTCAGACCTAACTTGGCCTGCACAAGAAATTGTGGAATATGGAAAATGGCGGCTTCGTATCTCCGATGGATTTAGTATGCGAGCTAACTCAGTTTTGCCGATTGGTGAACCACCGATCAATCTTGCTTCCGCAGTCGATGAAATAACAAATATCTACCGTGAAAATAAACTAAAGCCAACCTTTAGTATCCCTCTCCCAATATTTGATGAATTGGATAGGTATTTAGAGCAGAATGGTTGGAATATAAAGATAGATGCGAATTTCTTGGTTAGAGATATAGGCGCGATTGAAGCATCAAGCGATCCGCAATTTTCCGTTGAAATTTTAGATTACCCTTCCAAGGAGTGGTTAGATATAAATTCTGATCAGCCACTTGAAAAAATAATGCGACGATATCCCGCAAGGTATGGGGCAATTAAAATTGGTGAGCAAGTTATTGCGGTAGGCCGAATTGCCACGCTCGGTGGTTGGTCGATCGTGACTAGATTATTTGTAAATCCTTCTTTTCGAGGTAAAGGTGTATCAAAGATTTTAATGAACAACTTGTTATCCGCTGCGGTCAGTGATGGGGCTACAAAAGTTTCTTTACAGGTGGATAATGAAAATGGCGCAGCTCTCGCGCTCTACCAATCTATGGGTTTTACGGTGCACCACAAATTTGTTTATCGCATCTTGGCGAAGAATTCGGATAAATTATGATCGCAATCTATGACACATTGACGCGTAGACTAAGAGATGTTCCTGCTGAAGAAACGATAAATATCTACTGCTGTGGTCCAACTGTTTATCGCGACGCCCACGTCGGTAATTTACGGACTTTTTTACTGGCTGATCTAATTGTCCGCGCTTTAAAGCTTGACGGACGACAGGTCAGATTGATTCGAAGATTTCCAAAGCGAAGATAAATTGTTGCAGCAGGCACAATTAGAAAAGCGAGATCCATTTGAGATTGCGCGTAGATATGAAGAGAAATTTCACCAAGATTTAGCAAAAATCAATATTCTGCCGGCAGATTCCTATCCGCGGGCAAGTGAAACTATTGATTTAATGTTGCAAACTATCGCCGAGTTGATCTCGAGTGGACATGCCTACACAACTGACCTTGGTTCGGTCTATTTTGATGCACGATCTTTTCAAAGTTATGGTGCGATAAGTGGAAACAAATTAGATTCACTCAAACCAGGTCATCGCTACGAATACAGCGATGAAGGTGACAAACGCTTCCATGCAGATTGGGCGCTCTGGAAATCTGCTGGAAACCGCACCGAAATGGTTTGGGATTCACCCTGGGGCAAAGGATTCCCAGGTTGGCATATTGAATGTACTGCTATGTCACTGGATTTATTGGAGAAGCGAATTGATCTACACGTTGGTGGAATTGATCTGCGTTTTCCGCACCATGAAAATGAGCGAGCTCAATCAAATTCCATTATTGGTCATGAAGCGGTAAAGCTCTGGGTGCACGGAGAACACCTACTCTTTGAAGGACGCAAGATGTCTAAAAGCGCCGGCAATGTTGTTCTAGTACAACACTTAATCGACCGCGGCCTAGATACTCTTGCTTTACGTCTTTCACTACTTGAAAATCGCTACCGATCTCAGATGGATTTAACCTGGGAGGGATTGGAAGCAGCTAACTCAACTCTAAAACGCTGGCGCACCAATATGGCAGCTTGGGGAGATGATGAGAAGCGTTTGGAAGATCACGAGATTCTTAGCGCCATCGAAAGAGATATAGATACGCCTCGTGTTTTATTAAGATTGCGTGCGATAGAAAAGGACGCTTCTGTGCCCAATAATGTAAAGCGTGCAATATTTCTATATGCAGACTCTCTGCTTGGTTTGGATCTGAATCGAAAACTTGAAGTGCGTGCACTCAGCCCTGACCAGGAAGAGTTATTGCAAAAACGTGCGCAAGCCAGGTCAGATAAGAATTGGAAAGAAAGTGATCGTCTTCGCGATTTGTTAGCCGAAGATGGGATTGCAATAAACGATGGCCCAGACGGTCAGAGTTGGAGCTGGAGTTAATTAGCTGGAAGCGCCACGGCAAGTATTAGCGCTATAACTGAACCAAGTAAAAAAATATTTCCTAACCTATCTCCCTGAATGAATAGTTCATTTCCAACCCCAAGAGATGCTCCGCGCCAGAAAATCGCAATCCAAGATGCTGCCGCGACCAACTTATAGATACGTTTCCCAAAAGTGCGACCGACCGCCCATATGGCAACGAAGGTGCCGGCGATAGCAATTGAAATTCCAAATGGCGGTGCAAAGTGGTGAAGAAAAATTGCGGCTACTCCAGAAGCTACTCCTACTGCGAAAGCACTAATTAATTTCATCTACAGATTAACTCCGGAGAATATATCTGATTCTCGCTCGTTCACATCTAATGGTGCGCTCTTTTTCCCTTTAACCAAGGTGTAATACTCGTGGCCCCAAACTTGTAAACCTAAATTATTTGAAAGAGCAAAAAATGGTCCATTCAGTGAAATCTGCGTGTGGTGCGCCTTCATTGCCGCCATCTTGGCCTCAACATGTGAGTTTCCATCAATCAGAGTTGTTACAAAGGAATCTTCCTTAGCAAAAGGCAGGTCATCAACGTTATCTGCTCCAAAGAAATCAGATCCCAACTCTTTCATCTTGGCCATGCTTTCTGCAAGAACGGATTTAGGCATTGTGTTCCAATAAATTTTCTGTATCTGCCAATTAGATTTTTCACTCGCCCGCATCGCGACACGATGGGCTTGGATGTGATCCGGGTGCCCGTATCCCCCGATTTCATCATAGGTAATCAAAACGTGAGGTTTCACCTCTTCAATAACTTTCACTAAATAATCCGAAGCTTCTTCAAGATCAGCCTGCCAAAATACATCAGGACGGTTATTGGGTTCGGTTCCCATCATTCCGCTATCACGATACTTTCTTTCACCTTCAGCCAAGAAACGAAAATCACTTACTCCTAGCGCTTTCATAGCGCTTGCGAGTTCACTCTCGCGGTGTTCACCTAAAGAATCTGTATCGGAACTAGCAAGATGGATTAATTCTGGAGTGAGAATTTCTCCCTCTTCACCGCGAGTACAGGTTATTAGCGTTACTTGCGCACCGAGTGATGCATAGAGCGCCATGGTCGCACCGTTATTTATAGTCTCGTCATCTGGGTGTGCATGTACCAAAAGAACGCGATAACCAATGTATGAGTCGAGCATCAGTAAACTGGCAGCGACTTATCTATTTGTTTGGCCCAGGCAATAACCCCACCGGCAACGTGCGTCGCATCAGCGAATCCGGCGCCTTTAAGGATTGCCAAACACTCAGCAGAGCGAACGCCACTCTTACAGTGCAAGATGATTGGCTTATCTTGCGGCAAGGTTGCCAGAACGGTTCCGTCTAGAAAACCTTGCTTTGGAATTAGATGAGATCCAGGTATGCGAACGATTTCAAATTCGCTTGGCTCGCGAACATCAACTAGATAGAAATCATCATTAGCGCCAATTTTGTCTGCAAGTTCGGTGACTGAAATAGTTGAATCCTTAACCGCAACTTCAGCGGCATCAGAGAGAACTCCACAAAAAGCATCATAATCTGGAAGTAGATCTGATTGGGTTGGGTTATCGCCACAGAGCGGACAGTTTGGATCTTTGCGAACTTTGATCTTTCTAAATGACATTTCCAGCGCGTCATAAATCATTAGTGAGCCGATCATTGGTTCGCCAACACCAGTGATAACTTTTATAGCCTCAGTAGTTTGAATTGAACCGATAGTCGCGCAGAGAACTCCAAGAACGCCACCTTCGGCACAACTTGGAACCATTCCGGGAGGTGGTGGTTCCGGGTAGAGGCAGCGATAACAAGGTCCGTATTCGGCCCAGAAAACGCTGGCTTGTCCATCAAAGCGGTAGATAGATCCCCAGACGTATGGCTTCTTAAGTAAAACGCAGGCGTCATTGACTAAATACCGCGTAGCGAAGTTATCGGTTCCGTCAACGATGATGTCATATTGAGAAAATATCTCTTTAACATTTGAATTATCCAGACGAACTTCGTGAGTGATAACTTGCACATAAGGATTTATCTCAGAAATTTTCTCTTTTGCTGATTGCGCCTTGCTTTTTCCGATATCGCTTTGTCCATGAATTATCTGACGCTGCAAATTAGATTCATCTACGGTATCAAATTCCGCTATGCCAATCGTTCCCACACCGGCGGCTGCTAAATACATCAGGGCAGGAGAACCTAATCCACCTGCTCCTACACATAAAACTTTCGCATTCATCAAACGCTGTTGTCCTGCCATTGCCACATCAGGAATAATCAAGTGACGGCTGTAACGACGAACCTCATCGACTGTAAGCGCAGGCCCTGGCGAAACTAGCGCTGGAGGTTTTATAGGTGAACTTGTCATAGCGCTATTCTGCCGTAGCCATCGGATGTGCGCCAATTTGTTAATTACTTGAGGCTGCGAATGGTTCTCATCTGCAATTGATCTTTCATTATTGCGAGTAATACCTCTACGATATGCGCAATGACTACTTTAGATGCCAACTCAAAAGGCGACAAGGCGCGCTTACCTCGCGATGAGCGCCGCGCAATTTTACTGAGCGCAGCCCTAGAAGTCTTTACAGCCGCCGGTTATCACTCAGCCGCTATGGATGAAATTGCAGATCGGGCTAATGTAAGTAAGCCAGTTCTATACCAACACTTTCCATCGAAACTAGATCTTTACTTAGCTGTTCTAGATTTGCATATCGATTCTCTAGTTTTCGAATTACAGAAAGCTATATCCTCAACGCCAGATAACGAAAAGCGTGTCCACGCTACGGTAGTTGCTTACTTTGCCTTTATTGAAAATGAAGGCGAAGCTTTCCGCTTACTTTTTGAGAGCGATATGAATGTTGAGCCACAAGTTCGCGAAAGGTTAAATCGTATGACTTACGATTGTGCCGCGGCGGTCAGTGCAATTATTTCTAATGACACAGGCTTACCTCAAGAAGTTGCTATGTTGCTTGGCGTCGGATTGATTGGTTACACACAAGTAACCGCCCGCCACTGGTTAGATCGTGATAGCAAACTATCTCGCCAACAAGCTGTTGAATTAGTTGAGAACTTAATGTGGCGAGGGATATCTGGCTTCCCACTTTCAGAGAGTCAATAACTCCAACTTTTCTAAGCGCTATTTTCGAGAATCCAACGGTGACTTTTGCCGATAGGATAGGAACATGAGCACAAAGAAATCGGATGCCGCACAAAGCACCCATGTCCGCATCGCAATAACCAATATCTCCGGTGAGTTAGTTTTCGAGACCAATTCATCAGTCGCTGACGTTAAATCAGCGGTAGCCGCTGCAATCGCTGCCAAGACCACGCTTGCATTGCAAGATATTCGTGGCCACGAAATAGTTGTCGCAGCAGAGAAGATTGGCTTCATCGACATTGGTGTCGCAGCCGACCGCCGCGTTGGTTTCGGCGCAGTTTAAGGTGTCAATAACTTTCGCAGATCTTCCCCTTCGCCCGGAAACTCAAGCGGCGTTGGCAGAACATGGTTTTATCTCTCCTTTTCCAATTCAAGAGATGGTTTTACCTATTGCTTTAGGCGATGGCGATGTTATTGGTCAAGCTAAAACCGGAACCGGTAAAACCCTCGCTTTTGGTATTCCTTTAATTGAACGCGTAATTGCTCCACTAGATTTTGAATGGTCAGCACTTGTTGCAAAAGGGTTGCCACAAGTTTTAGTTGTTGTACCAACGAGAGAACTCTGCGTTCAAGTAACAAAAGATATTGATGAATTAACTGGAAATCGCGGAATCCGCACCTTGGCTGTCTACGGCGGTCGGGCGTTTGAGCCACAAATTGAAGCGCTTGCAGGTGGAGTTGAAATAGTCGTCGGAACTCCAGGGCGCTTATTGGATCTATACCGACAAGGTCAATTAAAGCTTAAGGAAGTTTCACGTGTCGTTTTAGATGAAGCAGATGAAATGCTCGATCTAGGTTTCTTACCTGATGTAGAAAAAATCTTTACCAGCACACCTAACCGTGCCCAAACCATGCTCTTTTCCGCAACTATGCCTGGAGACATCATTGCTCTAGCGCGTCGCTTTATGAATCAACCAATTCACATTAGAACTCAAGATAATGAAGATGAAGGCGCGGTTGTTTCGCGTATTAAACAGCACGTTCTGCGTGCTCACACGTTAGATAAAATTGAAATGCTCGCTCGTATCTTGCAAGCAGATGGCCGTGGACCAACAATTGTCTTCTGCCGAACTAAACGCACTTGTCAGAAAACATCTGATGATCTTTTAGAGCGTGGCTTCAGAGCGGCCTCTATCCACGGAGATTTGGGACAGAGCGCACGCGAAAAAGCTTTAAATGATTTCAAGGCCGGCAAATCAGATGTACTCGTGGCAACCGATGTTGCTGCACGCGGAATTGATATCGATGGCATAACCCACGTCATTAACTACCAATGCCCCGAAGATGAGAAGACCTATGTACACCGAATTGGAAGAACAGCGCGCGCTGGCGCTGACGGTATTTCGGTCACCTTTGTAGATTGGGACGATCTAGCGCGATGGAAGATGATTGATACTGCATTGGCGTTAGGACTTGGCGAACCAGAAGAGACATACTCATCTTCAGAACATCTCTATCAAACTCTAAATATTCCAGCCGGGTCTAATGGACGAATCACCAAAGAAAAAACTGCTGCAAAGCCTGAGAGAACTGCACCGGCAACAAAAGAGAGTAAACCTGCCGCAGAACGCGCAGCTCGCAATCGAACTCGCACTAAAAAGTTCTCTTCTTAGCGCAGAATTACTCCAGCCCTAAAATCTCCAAGATTGAATAGGTAGCGCTTCTATAACTTTCTGCTACTTCGCCATCTTTATCGGCAGTTAGCGCCGAGAGCGTTCCGCCTATAAATCCATCAATTTTATTTGAGTAAACCAGTGATACATCCAAGAGCGGTGCGAGCTCTTTATTGTTTACTTCACCTATTGCAATTGCGGTTACCTCAAGATTAGTTATAGCGCGCAATTGCACAAGTGCACGCAAGGTATGCAGAGACGCATCTACTGGAGTAAAAACGTGGTCGGCAACGGAAAGGGCCAACTTCAGCGCCTGAGTTAGTGATGGAGCTACATCTAATACAACAAGATCAAAGTTCTCAGGGAGAGCGCTCAAAAATACGGAAAGCGCATCCTCGTTTAAGTTGGTAGTTAGGCGCGAATCGGCGGGTATGAAAGCAAATCTTTCGGCCGTTAGATTTAGATTTTCATCACCAAGTGATGTACCGGTAAGAAAGTCCGTAATTGTTAAGCGAGGATTTTCAAAGCCCAGGCGAAAAGTAAGTGGCCCGGATGGGTCCAAGTCGATGAGCAGAGTCTTCTTTCCAAATTCTGCTGCGGCAACTGAAATTGCGTGCGCCAATGTAGTTTTACCCACTCCCCCTGCAGGGCTAGCGATGGCGATGGTTTTCATTTAACCCGCTCCAAATCCCAGCGCTTCATTGCTTCTTTATAAATTGGTGGTGCGAGAATCACATCAGGAATTACGCCGATTGTTTTTCTAATTGCTTTTAGCGATAAGTCGGTTGCAAAATTTTGTCCCGGCAGCTGTGGTGTGCCATAAAGTGAGCGAGCCCACGAAGGAAGTGAACTAGCCGCCACGAGCGCAAGTGATGCCCAAGCAGGTGCTGCTGGAGTCGCGAAGCGAACTGCCGTTGGAAGTGGTGGGATGGTTAAAAATAGTGCAGCACGTTTAGCGTCTTCAGAGGCGCGGAGTTCTGGAGATAAATCAGAGAAATACTTCTGCATTTGGCTAACTGTGGTGGGAACTTTTTCAGTACTTACCCCTACAAGTTGAGCAAAGGTGACCATTTCCGATACATATTTATCGGCCTCAGATTGATCTATCTCCATCCCCGATCGAATAGCAATATCTAAAAATGAATCGACCATAGACATATGCACCCAAAGAAGTAAGTGTGGATCATCTAGACCGAGTGAAGTATGAATCTTTCTAACTCGCGCAGCTAGCGCAAATGCTTGCTCGGTGCTCGCAAAAGTAATTGTGGAGACATAATCTCCAGTGCGTTGCAATCTTCCCCAAGCGTCTTCCCGGAAGTTAGAGTGCTTTGCTACGCCATCCATTGCCTCTGGATGTAGCGCTTGTTGCAAAAGCGCCCGAATTCCGCCAACTGCCATTGATGGGTCTGAATGTATTCGCCAGGCGACAGAGCCCGGGGAGAAAATTCCACGTGGATCAAATGATGAAGATTCAATTTCCATTGTTAATCCTTATTGAGCGGTGAATGCTTTAATTGCATCAACCAACATTTGAACGGCAATCGCAGCAAGTAATAAGCCCGCGATTCGTGCCAAAAGAGTGACGCCGGAATCCTTGATTATTCCCAGAATTGTTGTTGAAGCCATTAGGGAAATCGCGATAACTATATGAACGGAGACTACTGCGGCAATCAAGCCGAAACTCTGTGCCGGGGTATCGATCTGTTGAACGAAAATCATCGTCGCCACAATTGCACCTGGACCTGCTAGCAAAGGAGTTCCTAGCGGAACCAAAGCGATGTTCTTATTCTTTGCATCTTCGCCACCCATATCTCGCCCAGTTAAGAGTTCGAGGGATACGTAGAGCAGTAATAATCCACCTGCGGCCTGCAACGCTTCCATAGAAACGTTCATGTAATCCAAAATAAATCTTCCGAATAGCGAGAAGAAGGTAATTACAACAAGTGATACCAAAGCTGCTTGCCATGCCAGCTGGACGCGTTCTTTCTTGGACTTATCTGCAACCAAGCCAAGGAATATTGGAGTTGCACCCGGTGGATCAAGAATTACTAAAAGTGTTACGAATGCCTGGATCGAGAATGTAAGGGTGCTGACTTCAATTGCGTTCATTTACGTACCACCCTTCTTGCATTAGCTAGCGACTCCAGATGTTCCCATTCTGCGGGATCCGTGAGATTTTCGCCTAGTGCATTAAGTTTACCGTTTCCGTGGTAATCACTCGACCCAGTTTTTACTAAGTGCAATTGATCGGCAATTTCAGTTAGCTGCTCACGCTCAACTTGCGAGTGATCTCTGTGATTTACTTCAATTCCATTTAAACCAGCCGCCACGAGAGTCGTAAAAGTCGCAGCAGAAATGATTTCTCCTCGACGTGATGCAAATGGGTGGGCAATTACTGCAACTCCCCCAGCCTTTTTTATCTGCGAAATTGCATCTTCTGGCGTTGGGGCGGCGTGAGTCACGTAATATTTCGAGGCGTTATGAAGTAGATCAACAAATGCTTCATCTCGTGAAGCGATCACTTTATTTTTTACCAGAGCATCAGCTAGGTGTGGCCGGCCAACCGTTGCTCCTGGTGGAGTCGCGGCAATGACATCTTCCATAGTTATTGCAATGCCATCGGCTGCTAAAAGCTCAATCATCTTACGCATTCGTGGAATTCGGGTATCTCGTGAATCAGAAAGCATCGCCTGGAGATCACGATCCTCTCCATCAAAAAGTAAGCCCAAGATATGAACACTGATTCCTTCGACGGTGAGCGTAGATATTTCAGCGCCTAAAACAAGTGACATTGGTGTGCGTAAGGTGGCGATCGCTTCGCTCCAGCCGGATGTGCTGTCGTGATCTGTAATTGCCAAAGTTTTGATACCGGCAGATAGCGCCTTGTTAATTAACTCTGCTGGTGAATCGGTGCCGTCACTTGCCGTCGTGTGCGTGTGCAGATCAATCATTATTACTCTTCGATCATTACTCGGGTGGGTCTGGTTCGCAGAACAACTAGTACGCACCCAATGAGAATTAACACGATTCCAGGAATAACTCCTACCGGTGGGCTTTGATCTAACCACCAAAAGGCGATGATCGAACTTGTCGGAACTTCAAAGAAGACAGCTAGGGAAACAACCGCAGGAGAAACGCGCTTCAAAACAGTATTAAACATTGTGTGGCCCAGAAGTTGTGCACCAAAGACTAGGCCGAGAACGATAATCCATTCACGTGAATTGAAGTCAATGATTTGGTTCCCGGCAATAAGCGCCATTGGAAGTGCAGTTAAGGCGCAAACCAAATAACAGATTGATGTGTAAGTTGAAGTTTCGAGGGTTCGTTGCGCCCGCGCACCAAACATCATGTATACCGCTGCGAGAGCCGCAGAAATCAGAGCTGCCACATCACCAAGAAAAGCCCGCAATGAAATCTGTAAATCAATTCCTGAGATAAGTATTACGCCCATAAAACTCACAACCATTCCTAGCCAAGCTCGCGAAGGAATTTTGCCACCCGTAAGTTTTACAAAGAGGGCTGCAAATATTGGTTGGAGCGCAACCAGTGCGGTACCAGCCGCAACTGTTGTCATCCGCATCGCTAAGAAAAACGCAATAAAATGTATTGCTAAGGTAACTCCAGCCAATATTGCCCATTTCAGACCGGTGCGATCGATGCGATGACGCAGTGCAAATGGAGCAGTGACAATTGCGCCGCCGAGATTTCGCCAAAATACAAGAGTCAAAATAGGCATAGCGCTCAAAGCAATTAGCGGTCCTGAAGTTCCAATAGCCAGAATTCCAATACTTATACGAATTAAATCTGGACGGGCCGGAATCTGAGTGTGGTTATCTCGAGATAAAGGCTGCGACATAGATGTAACGGTAGCCGATACTCTTAGACAATGAAGGGAGGCCAAAAATGAGTGGCAATGTTCTAAACCGAGTATTTATTGCTCGTCTTGCAGGAACCGCAGTATTTGATCCAAATGGAGATCCAGTTGGAAAGGTACGCGACGCTGTTGCGACCTTGCGATCAAATAGCCAACCTGCACGCATTCTTGGCCTCGTCGTCGAAGTACCTTTACGCCGCCGTGTCTTTGTTCCAATTACTCGAGTCACTTCTATTGAATCTGGTGCGGTTGTTATTACCGGCCTGGTCAACATGCGACGCTTTGAGTCTCGCACTGGTGAATTACTTGTCTTGGGAGAATTACTCGATCGCTCTATAACTCTGTTAGATGGTGACGAGCCAGTCGTTGTAGAAGATTTGGGAATGGAACAAACGCGCACAGGTGATTGGTTTATTAATCGCGTTCATATTATGAGGAGAGGCAGTGGACTGCGACGCAAAGGCGCAACCTCCACCGTAGCCTGGGAAGAAGTAACCGGATTCACTTTGCCTGAACACAATCAGGGAGTAACAAATTTACTTTCAACAATAAATAATTTACGTGCCGCTGACTTAGCCGCTGTAATTCAAGATTTAGCTCCGAAGCGCCGTGTTGAAGTTGCACGAGCTCTAGATGATGAACGTCTTGCAGATGTACTTCAAGAAATGGATGAAGCAGAACGAGTTGCTTTGCTTGCCGAATTAGAAGGCGAACGTGCCGCCGATGTTCTTGGCGAGATGGATCCAGATGATGCTGCTGACTTATTACGCGAAATTGGTGAAGAGCGTGCGCAAGCGCTGATTGAACTTATGGAACCTGAAGATGCCGAAGATGTTCTTCGCCTGATGACTTATGAAGATTATTCTGCCGGCGGAATGATGACGACCGAACCAATCGTGATGAGCGCTGACTATTCAGTTGCAGATGCGCTAGCAAGTGTTCGCGCACGTGAGGTTTCACCTGCACTTGCTTCACAAGTTTTCGTCTGTCGCCAGCCACTAGAAACCCCTACAGGTCGCTATATCGGATTGGTTCACTACCAACGTTTACTCCGCGAACCGCCCTCAACTCTCCTTGGTTCGATAGTTGATACAGATACGCAAGGGTTAAATCCCGACGCATCTCTGCACGAAGTTTCGTCATACTTAGCCAGTTACAACTTGTTATCTGTACCTGTAGTGGATGCCAACGAGCGTTTACTCGGTGCGGTCACTGTAGATGACGTGCTCGACCACTTACTGCCTGAAAATTGGCGACTCGATCACCGTGATTCAACGCGCGGCACTGGTCCAAAATTGGACCTTGCTGATGTGACCGGCACGGAGGTCGATCCGAGTGATATCGAATTAGATAAAGAAATGGAAGAGGAGGCGCGCTAATGGCACGTTCATTAACTACGCGCAAAACTGGTTTAGATACACCTCGCGAATCTCGTCGTTCATTGCGCCCTAATTACGATCCTGAAGTTTTTGGACGCCTCTCTGAACGTTTTGCCCGCTTCTTGGGTACAGCACGTTTCTTGGTTTACATGACCGCATTCGTTCTTACTTGGGTGCTCTGGAATTTTCTCGCACCACGCGATCTACGTTTTGATGACTATCCATTTATTTTCTTAACTTTGATCTTGTCGCTACAAGCTTCCTACGCTGCACCGCTAATTCTGCTTGCGCAAAATCGGCAAGCAGACCGCGATCGCATTTCGCTAAATGAAGATCGTGCGCAAAATTCACGTTCTATCGCAGATACAGAGTACTTAACTCGCGAACTCGCTAGCTTGCGTATCGCACTGGGCGAAGTTGCGACCCGTGACTTTATGCGTAATGAATTGGAAGATTTACTAAAAGATTTACGTACTAAGCCCCAGTCTGACTCGAAGTAAAGAGCTACTTCTAACCATTAACTTGGCAGATATACCTGAAATCGCTTTTGCACTTGGTGAATCCGGATCCGCTACAACAATTGGTTTGCCATCGTCGCCACCTGTGCGCAACTCGGTACTGAAGGGCACTTTGCCGAGCAAGGGAACGTCGGTTCCAACTAGCGTGGAGAGACGGGAAGCAGTTTCTTCTCCGCCACCTGCGCCGAATAGTGCGATCTCATCATTGCAATGTGGGCAAGGAAAGGCCGACATATTTTCAATTACCCCAATAACCCGTTGGTGAATTTGGTGTGCGATGCGACCCGCGCGCTCAGCAACCTCGGCCGCTGCAATCTGTGGAGTCGTGACAACTAAAATTTCAGATGTTGGAATCAACTGTCCTAGTGAAATTGCCAAATCACCAGTGCCGGGCGGTAGATCGATCAAAAGTAGATCTAAATCTCCCCAATATGCATCAGATAAAAGTTGCTCCAACACGCGGTGCAATAACGGACCGCGATAGGCGACAGCGTCAGCGCGTTCTGGCTTAAACATCTCCATTGAAACAACTTTTACTCCATATGATTCAAGCGGAATAAACATCTGGTCGATCGCTGTGGGACGCTGCCCCATCAACCCCATTAATCGAGGTATCGAGTGTCCATAAACATCAGCATCTAAAATTCCAACTCGAAGCCCACGCTGGGCGGCAGATATTGCCAAATTTGTGGTGAGCGAAGATTTACCAACGCCACCTTTGCCAGATGCAATACCAATTACCCGCGTTAACGAGTCTGGTTGTGCGAAAGGTATGAATTTCTCACGACCACCACGAAGTAATTTCTTAACGTTATTTCTTTGTTCTTCCGACATAACCCCGAAAACAATTACAACCTCTTTTATATCTGGGACTTGAGTTACGGCTGCAGTGATATCTGATCTAAGACGATCTTGCATAGGGCAACCTGAGATCGTTAAAAGTATCTTCAATTCGGCGAGTGAGCCATTTATTAAGACTGATTCAACCATTCCCAGGTCTGGCAGTGGGCGATGTAGTTCGGGATCTGAAACAGTTGCCAGCGCTTGGTGTACTAATTCAAGTGTTGTCATAGTAAATCTGGATCAATCTTGGCCTTGAACTTTGCTGGTGTTCCTTCATCTTCTTCTAGCGCGCTTGCTATATGTTTTTTAATAAACTTTCTTGGGTGTAAATCAGATGGTTTAAGATCTTCAAATCCCGGTCCTAAATTTTGACGAAGCTCTGATGTAGCAGTTTGAGATAGAGCTTTAATCTTTTTTACTAATTTCGCAGCATCTGAAGCCAAATTGGGTAGTCGATCTGGGCCAACTAAAATGATCGCAAGTAGAGCCAGACCAAATACTTCACCAGCTCCAAAATCAAAGAACATATCTCTACTTTCCAGCTTCCAGAACGATGGTTGCCGTAGCACTGACTCCATTGCGCACGTATGTAAGTTCAACTTTATCGCCAACGCTCTTAGCGCGAATCGCAACGATTAATTCTTCGGCGGTAGCAATCGCACGTCCATCAAACTTGGTAATGACATCTCCGGCTTTAAGCCCCGCTTTTGCTGCCGGCCCTCCTGGAAGAATTGCCTTATCGTTTTTGGTAATAAGCGCGCCTTCACCATCAAATTTCATATCTATAGATACGCCTATGACTGGGTATGTTGCTTTTCCATTTTTGATTAACTGATCGGCAGTCGTACGTGCTTGGTTAATTGGAATCGCAAAACCCAGGCCAATAGATCCGCTTTGTGAACCAAGGGAGGTTCCTAGGGTTGCAATGGCTGAGTTAACGCCGATAACCGAGCCAGTTGAGTCAACTAACGGCCCACCTGAATTACCTGGATTAATTGCTGCATCCGTTTGCAGTGCATTTATAAATGAGTTATCGCTACCGGTTTCGCCCGCAGTTACTGCACGATTCTTGGCGCTAATGATTCCTAAAGTAACTGTTCCGGAAAGTCCTAGCGGAGAACCAATCGCAATCACCGAATCTCCTACAGCCACTTTGTCGCTATCTCCAAATTGCAATGCTGGCAATCCGGTTACGGCAATTTTAAGAACTGCTAAGTCATACGATGAATCTCGACCGATAACTTTGGCAGTGTATTCCTGACCACTATTCAACGTTACGGTTATTGTGCCCTTACCTGTTACCGCTTCTGCAATTACGTGATTATTTGTCAGGATGTATCCATTACTTTCAATCACAAAACCAGTGCCTGTTGCGCCACCATCTTTTGTACTCGCCTCGATTGAAACAACAGAGGGAATCACTCGTTTTGCAAGATCGGCGACAGAGCCAGGTGCGCGTTCAATTGAGTCTGAAGTACGAGAAATATTTATAGAGTGCCCAAATAGCGATCCGGATGAAGATGCACCAAAAATTGAACCCACCAATCCGGCAACAAAGGCTAAGAGAATCGCATTAGAGCGAGTTATGAGATTTGATTTGCCATTTTTAGTTGCGGGTATCCACCAAGGCCCATTTGTGCCAGGCGCACCTGATGGCTGTGAGTTACTCATATACCTATCTTCCTACAGTTTTGTCGCAAGTAACAAACCATCGCCGACTGGGATGAGTGAAGTCACCCAAAGGTCTACCTGGTTTTTCAGTGATTTCCCAGCCTCACGGAGCGCAACCGTTTTTGGGTCACGCTGTGCTGGATCTGAGACTTTTTCTTCGCCAAAGAAATTATCAATTACAAAGACGCCACCGCTGCGCAAAATGCGATGCGCTTCATTCATTGCAAAAGGTAAATCTTCTGGGTTGTGACGAAAGATAACCAGGTCGTATGCACGGTCTGCCAATTTCGTAACAACTTCCATTGCGGGATTAGTAATTAAACGAAAGCGAGCTGCCGCGATATCTGCATCTAAAAACGCGTTCTTGGCAGCGTTGCTATGTTCCATCTCGTTATCTATAGAAGTAAGTGTTCCGCTTGCCAACATGCCTTCTAAAACCCAGAGCGCTCCTACGCCAGAACCAGTGCCTATTTCAACAACTGACTGAGCTGATAAAATATGTGCCAAATGTTTTAGGTAAGCGCCGGTGCCTGCAGTGGCATCTGTTGCGCCCATTTCTTCACCAACAGCGCGCGCATTTCGCTTCACTTCATCTTCGGGCAGGAAACTTTCTGCATAAGTGTGCGGATCAATCATCATTTGAGTGTGGTTAGCCATTCGATAAGAAGTCGGACCCCAAAACCAGTTCCGCCTTTAGGATTTTCGCCAGAATCGGCTTCACTGCGCGCTACGCCAGCAATATCGAAGTGAACCCAAGCATGATCTCCAGCAAATTGTTCGAGAAAGAGCGCTGCCGTAATAGAACCAGCGCTAAATTTTTTCTTCCCCGTTACATGGCTTAGATCCGCTATCGGACTTTCTAGCGCTTCTTGATAATCATCTACGAGCGGCATATGCCAAACGCGATCGCCTGAGCGCTGCCCTGCTTCATAAAAGTTCTTAGCGAGTTTTTCATCGCGGGTATACATCGCAGCATGTTGTCTTCCTAAACCTAAGGTTGCTGCGCCAGTCAGAGTTGCTATATCAATTATGTAATCTGGCTTTAGATTCTTTACTGCGTAAGCGATTCCATCGGCTAGAACCAATCTGCCTTCAGCGTCGGTATCTAAAATCTCAACGGTCTTTCCACCATATTGGGTAATAACATCACTCGGACGCTGCGCGGTTCCGGAGAGCGCATTTTCTGCGAGCATCATTAAAACGGTGACGTGCACTTGTGGTTGAAAATGCGAAAGTGCGCTTATTGCGCCGAGTGCGGCGGCAGATCCAGCCATATCCGACTTCATCGCCATCATAATGTCGTAGGGGCGCTTGAGAGAAATTCCACCAGTATCAAAAGTAATTCCCTTGCCAACAATTACCACGTGCGGAAGTGCGCCAAAATTCTTTTTCTTTCCCCGTGGGCTATATGAAATTTCAACAAAACGAGGCCCAGGATTCGGTGAAGAATTTCCAACAGCTCGTAGCCCGCCAAATTCGGCTAACTCTTTTCCAGACAAGATTCGAATATCTAGGGCATTTTCTTCAGCAATCTTCTCTGCCTCAGTCGCCATCCAAAGTGGAGTCTTGATATTTGAAGGGGCGTGGATCAAATCGCGAGTGCGTGAAATTGCGCTTGCAATTACACCTGCGTCAACAATTACATCTGGTTTTTCAGTGGCAAATAAAAATTGCGGTAATTCTTGTGTGGCTCCAGTTTTTTGCGTCCATATATACGCGCCTAGCTGTACCGAAATCGCAAATGCCTTTAACTGATCGTGGTTTGCAACGCAGATGGAGGAGATTACTGTGGCTTTGCCTCGCCCTTTTCGACCGAGCGCTGCACCTGCTTGGCGAATTGATGGAGTGGTTGCGTCCCCTAGTCCAAGTAAAAGAATTCGGTCTGCTTGCATTAGATCTGATGCAACCGGAATTTCAAATAACTCTCCTGTTTTGCCAGTAGCAGAGAAAAATTCCAGTTCATCTCGTAAATTTAAATCAAATAACTTTTCTAACTTTTTTACGAGTGCGCCATTTGCTGGAAAATCAAAAGATGCGGGAGTGTTGGAATCGGCTGTAAAGCCAATCGCAATTGCCTGAGAATCTGCGAGCGCGTCTACGGAAACCTCGATCGGAGTGAGCAGCGAGGCAGAAAAATTTGAACGAGATTTAGGCGCAGTCTTGGTGGTCATGATTGCCAAAGGCTAGCGAGTGCCAGGCCAGAAAGTGTAGTTGAAAGGGGAAAAATTGAGTTAAATTGAATTACTTTTTGATTAAAGCCACTGCCGCTTCAAGGGCGGCGCTTAGGTTATTTGCTTCTTGCGGATTCATTTCGACAACTAGGCGTCCCCCGCCTTCAAGTGGAATTCGCATAACTAGCGAGCGAGCTTCCTTGGTTACTTCCATCGGTCCATCACCAGTACGAGGTTTCATGGCTGCCATTGGGAAGTCTCCTTTAATTGCCTATTTACTACCGAAGATGAGTGAGCCTTTATGGGCGCCACCTGTATTGCTGGGGAATTGCAGAAGATAAGTATCTCGCATATCTGGCTAGGTATGAAATCGGAGAGGGCAGCGCCCCTTAGCCCAGCCCCAGAAGAGCGGTAATTCGCGCTTTTCCAGATGCCATTACCGCCAGTACCGATTTTTCGGGCACACCGAGCATTTGTGCGATCTCTTGGCTTGGAAGTGAACGAAGATAATGAAGAGACAAAATGATTCGCTCTTCTTCCGGTAACTGCGCCAAGGCATCCGGGAGGGATAAAGGCGCGGTCATAGGTGCAAGGTTACTCGGGTGGGCGTAGTGATGTGGAGAGGCGAGCCAGAGATATTCGTACACCGATCCACAAAAACGGGAATATCGCTAAGAATTGCAGGCGAGAGCACTCAATATCTTCAGACCAATTAAATCGAACCTTATCTTTTGAAATTTCAACTAACTCAAAGGTTCCGACTCCTCGCAAAATTTTGCCAGTATGCATTACATCGCAACGAGTTGGTGGTTGCCAATTTGTAACCACCATTGTGTCCAGTAAACCAAGTTTGGAAAATCGTGGATAGCGTTTATAGAACGGTCCAGTAAATGCAGCAATCGTTGTACCAATACCTTCGCGAATTTCGGAAGTCACCCAAACTTTACTTTGTAACATCCAATCCCCCTGGCCCTCCCAATCAGCAATCGCTTCCCAGGCGCGCGCACGATCGCAAGGCAGATTTACAGAGATATGAATGTTGTGGCTCATGGCTAAGTTATTAACTATTTTCTTGAACCAGAAGCGATATCGAGAGCTTCGTCAATACTTCTGGCCCAGTGCAGCAGTTCGCGTTGTCCAGGCTTTACAAATCCATGCTCTTCTAAATGATCAATTAGCGTTGCAAGCGGTGCATATAAATCAAAAGGATCTAAGACAATTACCGGCTTGGAGTGAAACTTAAGAAAGCGACCCACCCAAATTTCAAATAGCTCTTCTAAAGTGCCGATTCCTCCAGGAAGAGCGATGAAGGCATCTGATAGATCTTCAATCATTGCCTTGCGGTTTCGCATTGAATCAACGACATGCAGTTCATCGCATTCTTTATCCGCAAATTCGATATCGACTAATCGTTGTGGGATAACTCCAATAGTTCTCCCGCCGGATTCACGCGCCCCACGCGAGACGGCTCCCATTGCAGAAATATGCCCACCGCCGGAAACCAATTCCCAGGATCGCATTGCGATGCCTGCACCAAGATCGCGCGCCAACTCAATATATTTTGGATCTATAGTCTGTGAGGAAGAGCAATAAACGGCGATACGCATAAGCCAAAGGATAGGGGTTAGGCTTATCGCATGTCTTCATCAAAGCAAGCGCCTTCTGGGCTGGCATCTGGCCACGGAATTGCAACTTTATCTGGCACAAACGTTCTCGATGTTTGGTTTCCAAATCCATCGCTAGGAGCGCTAACTGGTCAACCAGAGAAATCGCTTTCTGCTCTCGTAGGAGTAGATGAAGTTCGAAAAGTAAAGCGCGAGTTAGTTTCAATTGAAATTGATCTTGCAACTGCCCCACAAAACGCTGCCGATGCATATCTTCGCCTTCATTTACTTTCACATCGTTTAGTAAAGCCACATGGCGCGGTAATGGATGGAATCTTTGGACTATTGACTAACGTGGTTTGGACATCTGCTGGTCCTTGCGCCGTGGAAGGTTTCGAGGAAGTCCGTGCCGGGCTGCGTTTGAAATTCGGTCACGTCACAGTATTTGGTGTAGATAAATTCCCGCGCATGGTTGATTACATTATTCCTACTGGAGTTCGCATGGCAGATGCTGACCGAGTCCGACTTGGTGCGCATTTGGCTCCCGGTACAACCGTGATGCATGAAGGCTTTGTTAATTTCAATGCTGGAACGCTAGGTACTTCAATGGTGGAAGGACGCATTTCTGCAGGCGTCGTTGTTGGTGATGGTAGCGATGTTGGTGGCGGCGCTTCCATTATGGGCACCCTAAGCGGTGGCGGAAAAGAAGTTATCTCTGTTGGTGAAAAATGTTTGCTCGGCGCAAATTCTGGACTGGGCATTTCACTTGGTGATAACTGCGTGATTGAGGCTGGAACTTATATAACCGCCGCTGCGAAAGTACGTTTACCTGATGGTGAAATCGTTAAAGCTGGTGCACTCTCAGGTGCCAACGATCTTCTCTTTAGACGCAACTCTTTAGATGGCTGCTTAGAAGTTGTTGTGCGCACAGGCACTTGGGGCGGGCTTAACTCAATACTTCACGCCAACTAGCAATTACGAAGCGACTATAGAAAACCAGGCAGACGGTAATTTGCTTCGGCTCCTGAAGGTTTCCCCAGTAAGTATCGCGGAAGCTCCCGTCGAAGATGTTGCCTTAATCTGATCGACAGTACCGACTGGGTTTACTGAAAGTACTTCAAGAGTAACGACATCGGGCAGAAGAAATGCAGTCGCAATAACTGATTGAGTAACTTGCCGTGACCAGGTTGCAAATCTTGGATTTAACTTAATATCAGCGCTGGCGCTATCTGGAACGCTCAATGTGTATGGGGTTGCGGTGCCCCAAGCATGTTCTGAGGTTTCGGTTGCGCCACCCGTCGAGGAAGTAAAATATGCATTGATCGGCAATCCTGCATAGGTAATTATCTGACCAATGGTGCTGTCAACAGCGCTCTTCCAAAATTGACCATAAATTGGTTCGCTCTCTTTAGAAAATCCGACGAAAGATTGATCGCTGATTGATCCATATAAATGACAGCTGCAAGCGCTTCTAATGCTTAATGATTTTGCCAGAGCATAAGTTCTAGAAGCGATTGCCTGCGCCTGCAGTGCAGCGAGCGGCCAAGATGAAGGAACTTCGCCGATCCCCCACAAATACTCATCTTGTAACCTGACAGAATTGATTACTTCCAACCGGTTTCCCAATAATTTATCTTTAACAACTCTGAACTGCATTTGCCCGTAGCGATACTTGCTTACTACCGAATTTGTAGTTACGGAAATTACGGTTGGCGCTCCCTCCATATGCCGGGTACCACTCCATCGCAGAGTAAAGACTTTTCCATTTGTTATTGGTGTAATTATCGATCCACGGGTTGTTGAGATATCTAAATGAGTACTTGATAAATCTACATTAAGTGTTGTTTTACTTGGTAGCGTTAAAATAGCCTCTGCGGTTTGGCTCTCAGATAGCGCTCCGGCAAAGAGTTGCAATTTCGCTCCGCTGGAATCACTTCTTACTTTGGTTGACTTTAGTAAGTGGCCAATATTCACGCGCAGAATCTTCGTATCCGTTGCCGTTTCGACTTTTGTTCCGCTGTAGTAGTAAGTCAAAATAGCAGTGGCTGATTCGCCCGCTAGCGCTTTGGCCCTCGCGCCTATCTGGCTCATTCCAACGCCATGTCCATATCCACTGCCTGTAAATGAAAAATTTGTAGGTACCGCAGCAGCGCTATTGGTTAACGGCAGCAAAGTAAGGCAGAGCACGGCTGTTAAGGCCATGGATATCCGCTTAAAAATAACCACTTTTAGCGCAACACTTTTGTTGAGGTTATGAAACCTGCACCCCATGCAAAGTGCATCGTAGGAATAATTGCGAGGAGGGAAAAGAATTCGCGGATGGATTTCGCAATCAAAATCGATGAGATAAGGATAAAGAATCCATAAACAGCTGCAGGCAGGAAGAAGATTGGGTGAAGTAATAAACCAAGAATAAGAGAAGTGAGCGTTCCTGCGAGCGTCAGTGGTGGGGCTAGGTAACGTAAATTCACAGTTCCGGGATGGCTTCTGGAAACCACTCTGCGCCAACGCCCATATTGAAAATACTGTTTTGCCAGTCTAATTAAATTAGGTCGCGGTCTGTAAGTAACTTGAAGTCTTGGATCGAAGTAAATCTTGCCACCACTTTTGCGAAGTCGGTGGTTTAACTCCCAATCTTGGGCTCGGGTATATCGCTCATCGAATCCACCAACAGCGTTTATCGCTTCTCTGCGAAATGCTCCGAGGTAAACAGTATCTACTTCCCCTGCTTTACCACCGGTGTGAAAACGTGAAGAACCTACGCCTAGTGGGCTACGCATCGCACGAGAGACTGCAATTTCAAATTTTGTAACGCCTTCTGCCGCCATTACTCCACCAACGTTAACTGCACCGGATTCGCGCAAAACTGAAACCGCAAGAGAGAGATAGTCATTTGGGATTTTTGCATGGCCATCTACTCGGACAATTACCGGATTTTGCGATGCTGCGATCGCCATATTTAGGCCTGCTGCCGTTTTTCCAGTTGGATTCATTACTAGTTTAATTCGGCTATCGCGCGCAGCTAATTTTTCTGCAATTGCGTTGGTCTGATCACGTGATGGACCAAGGGCAAGAATAATCTCGAAAGAACCTACGTAATTCTGAGAAAGGATTGCATCCACAGATTCAGCTAAATGTGGCTCTTCATTTAAGACTGGAAGGATGACGCTAATTGCTGGTGAGACAGATAACTCGCCCAATGATGTCGTCATAACCCCTCCACGCTATCGCCCAAGTAGAGTTCGCATGTGAAATCGACGCGCGCGATACGGATTATTACATCACTCTCTGTGGGTGTTGTCGTTCTCGCATCTGTGTCATGGCTTGGACTTGGTCATATCAGCGGAAAAATCGCTCGAATAAGTGTTTTCGCTGGACTTGAAGATAGACCTGAGAAAATCTCAAAGGCTCTTAACTATCTGATAGTTGGATCAGACACGCGTGAAGGGTTAACCAAAGAAGAACTGAAAGAGTTGAAGGTTGGAAGCACAGCTACTGCAGCTGGTGGGCGATCTGACACGATGCTGCTTGTTCACATCAGCAAAGATAGAGATAAAGCATTTTTAGTTTCATTTCCGCGCGACTCACTGGTTACTATCCCTGCTCACAAAAGTTCCAGTGGCGAAAATCTGATACCCGCGCGACAAAATAAATTAAATGCCGCATTTTCCTTTGGTGGCGCCCCTTTACTTATTAAAACTATCGAGTCCGAAACCAATTTAAAGATTGATCATTACATTGAAGTTAGTTTTGCAGGATTTGCTGGAATTGTTAATGCGCTGGGTGGAGTTGAAGTCTGTACAAAAGTAGATATTGATGACCCAAAAAGTCATCTTGTTCTAAGTGCGGGAACACATACGCTTAACGGAATTGAAGCGCTGAAATATGTGCGCACTCGTGATTTTGATGGTCGTGGAGATATTGGTCGCATGCAAAGACAGCAAGAGTTTATGAGTTCTGTCTTGAATAAAGCAACGAGCACTGGCGTTCTGTTGAATCCGATAAAGATTGTTAACTTTATGAATGCAGCAATCTCAACAATCAAGATGGATGAGAACTTAAGTAAAGAAGATTTATTAAACCTAGCTAAACAAATGCGCGGGCTCTCATCTGGAAATGTTCGAACGCTGACTGTTCCACTTTCCAATCCCAATGGCCGAGTCGATGGGGTCGGTTCAGTTGTTGTCTGGGATGAAACGCTGAGTGCGGATTTATGGACTCGCATTCGTAATGATGCCTCGCTGGTTGATGAAGTAAAGCCTTCGCCATCTGCCAGCAGTACTGCCTCTGCTAAGCCTGTAATTGTTGATAAATTCAAGACTCGCACTGCGGCTGAAAATCCGTGCGGCGAAATCAAATAGAACTTGCCTTAGACTCTAAGACTATGAAGCTCTCGGTAATTGGTTGCGGTTACCTGGGTGCAACCCACGCAGCTTGCATGTCATCCCTTGGGTATGAAGTCGTCGGAATTGATACTGATCAGAGCAAAGTTGAGCTACTTTCTAGCGGGGAACTTCCCTTTTACGAACCAGGTCTAGATAAGTTATTAGCCACGGAAATTAAAACAGGGCGCTTGCGATTTACCACCGATTTTTCAGCCGCTGCCGATGCAGATATTCACTTTATCTGTGTGGGTACTCCGCAAAGCAAGGATGGTTTGGCTGCCGATTTAACATTTGTAAAATCTGCAATCGCCGCAATCGCGCCACATCTAAAGGATGGAGCGCTTGTTGTAGGTAAATCAACCGTTCCCGTAGGTACGGCTCAAGCCCTGCGTGAGATTCTGGCGACATCTGCGCCGCAAGCAGATTTAGCTTGGAATCCGGAATTCTTGCGAGAGGGATTCGCTGTCGAAGATACTTTAACTCCAAATCGTTTGGTCGTAGGCGTTGTTAATGATCGCGCAGAAGATCTATTGAAAGAAGTTTATAAACCGATTATTGATCTCGGTACACCTTGGATACGAGCAGATCTGCCGACTGCCGAACTTGTTAAAGTCGCTGCAAACTCTTTTCTGGCAACCAAAATTTCTTTTATCAATGCGATGGCTGAAGTTTGCGAGGCTGCAGGTGGTGATGTAACAGTATTAGCAAAAGCTATTGGTTACGATCCGCGCATTGGTAGTCGATTCCTCCAGGCCGGTATTGGTTTTGGTGGTGGCTGCCTACCGAAAGATATTCGAGCATTTATGGCCCGTGCCGAAGAACTTGGCGCTGATCAAGCCCTGGAATTCCTACGTGAAATCGATGCGATTAATTTGAGAGCACGCCAGCGGGTAATAGATGTAGTTCGCGCCGATCTTTCAGAAGATTTAACGCAGTATAAAATTGCAATACTTGGCGCTACCTTTAAACCAGATAGCGATGATGTGCGCGACTCCCCCGCACTGGATATCGCCGCCCAGCTTCAGGCTGCTGGCGCAACAATTGTGGTTCACGATCCAAAAGGAATTGAACCGGCACGTAAACGATTCCCTCATTTGGATTATGCCGAGAGAGTTACAGATTGCGTAAAGGGTGCCGATGCCATTCTCCATTTAACTGAATGGAAGGAATACCGCGAGCTTGATCCTTCGGTGATTGGTCAGTTAGTTAAATCTAAATTCTTAATAGATGGTCGCAATGCGCTCGATCGAGAGAAGTGGCGCGCCGCTGGTTGGCGCGTACACGCGCTTGGCCGTACTGATTAGCGAATTAAAATCCAGTTTTTTGGTTACGACGGGCGCTTAAATTAGCGCCCTTTTCCTTTGCTTCAGTATTAATTGCAATTAGCGCATCGCTAACTTTCGCTGAAATTGCACTATCTGACACTCCAAGAATTCGTGCCGCCAAGATTCCAGCATTTTTAGCGTTACCTACTCCGACAGTTGCTACGGGAATTCCGGCTGGCATCTGAACAATTGAGAGGAGAGAATCCATCCCATCAAGATTTTTTAGCGCAACTGGAACCCCAATTACTGGCAAGGTGGTGAGAGAAGCAACCATTCCGGGCAGATGTGCAGCGCCGCCAGCCCCCGCAATTATTACCTTAAACCCTTTTGCTTTTGCTTCTTGTGAAAATGCAACCATCTCAAGTGGCATGCGGTGAGCAGATAAGACTTCAGCAGTGTAAGTAATTCCAAATGAGTCGAGAACTTTTGCGGCTTCTTCCATTACTGGCCAATCAGAATCCGATCCCATGATGATTGCTACATCACTCATCAATCTCTCCGCTCATATAGTCGCGTGCGTGTTCGGCTATCTCAGTCAATTCTAGAAGGTTTTTACCAATCACGGTGACATGGCCACTTTTGCGCCCATTCCGTACTTCTTTCTTATATTGATGAAACTTTAACTCGGGATTGCGGGCCATCAGGTGCAGATATGGCCGATACATATCTGATTTTTCTCCGCCCAAGATATTTCCCATAACGGCAAAAGGCGCAGTCATAGAAGGATCTCCAAGAGGTAGATCTAAAATCGCTCGCAAATGTTGTTCGAATTGGCTGGTTCGGGAACCTTCAATTGTCCAATGTCCAGAATTATGGGGGCGCATCGCTAACTCATTTATATAAAGTTGATCACCCTTAACAAACATTTCAACTGCCATGACTCCAACTAGTGAGATCTCTTCTGCAATTGATAGCGCTAAGTGCTGGGCTTGTTCTGCAACTGATGATGAAATCACCTGTGCGGGAGTGATTGTTAAAGTACAAATTCCATCTGACTGAACCGTCTGTGTCGGTGCCCAAGAAGTTGCCTGACCGTGTTCGGATCGGGCGACCATCACTGCAATCTCACTATCAAAATCAATTAGCTCTTCGATCAAAAGCTGGGGATGTTCAATTAGCAATTCTCCGAGGTCATCTAAATTACTTATCTTCCAGACGCCCCGTCCGTCATATCCACCAGAGATTCGCTTGGCTATTAATGGAAATTCAAGCGCTTGGCCTTCATCCGAGATGACGCGCCATTTAGGAGCTTGGTATCTAGATAACTTTTCGCGCATAAGCGCTTTATCTTGTGAGTACTGAAAAGATTGTGAGGTAGGAAATACCTTTACGCCGGCAGCTTCCAACCCTTTAATCACAGGCAGCGGTACTAGTTCATGTTCAAAAGTTACGAGATCGCACTTCTTTGCAAATTCCAACAACTGTGAAAGATCGCGGTAATCTCCAACAACATGAGGTGCAATCTGTGCTGCACTATCTTGCTCATCTTGTGCAAATAGCAAAAGATTGACACCCAGCGCCGTCGCAGGAGCGACAGTCATCCGTGCTAATTGCCCAGCGCCGATTATTCCGACGGTTGGAAAGCGCTTATTCACCTCGCTATCGTAGATGAACTACATCTCCCACGTTAACTTCAAAGCCATCATCGAGCATCAGAGCGCCAATTCGATTTATAGTCAGCGCCTTTCCAGCGCGATTTTTCCGCCCGCTCACCTCGACCTGCACTTGGCGCCCAAGGGTTGCACAGACTGCGCTGTACTTATCAAGAAAATCTATACCGCTTTCCCAGGCATTGAAATTAACTTCGAAGCGATTTAAAAACTCTCCAAGTATTAAATTACGATCTAATTTATTGGAACCTGTAATTGCTAATGAAGTCGCGGTATCCACTGGTAGTTCTTCATCGGTCATGGCGACATTAACTCCAATCCCGATAATTACTCCATCATCTGTGGCTTGTGCCAATAAGCCGGCGACTTTCTTCTCTTCAATTAAAATATCATTTGGCCACTTGAGCTTCACTTGTAATGGATTATCTTGTGAGATAACTTCCTGCATACTCAGCGCCGCAAGATGCGTAATGAATCCCCAATCGCTGCGCGCTCGTTTTGGCTTTATGAAAAAAGAAAATAAGAGCGCGCTACCTGGTGCTGCTTCAAAAGTGCGATCTAACCTGCCGCGTCCTGCCGATTGAAAATTTGTAGCAATAACGTCGCCAGTTTTCGCTGAATTTGATTTCACCAACTCCGCGAGATCTACTTGAGTAGATGTAGTGAGATCAGCCACGCTTACTCGCCAGTATTGCGAAGTCAGAGATGCGATTGCCGCAGTATCTAGTGGCGCTCTTGGCGCTGATGTACCCACGCCTAGTACCGTAGAGCCATGAACCCAGATCTGCATACAACTTCAGGAAAAATTGAGGATCTTCGTCTTCGTGTTGAAGAGGCAATTCACGGTGGTTCCGCCCGCGCGGTAGAGAAGCAACATGCCAAAGGTAAATTGACCGCACGCGAACGAATCGACCTGTTGGTAGATGCCGACTCATTTACTGAAATTGATGAGTTCGCTCGCCATCGTTCGACACAGTTCGGGATGGAAAAGAGTCGTCCCTACGGTGACGGAGTAGTAATTGGTACCGCCACCGTGGATGGACGTCCGATTGCGCTCTACTCTCAAGATTTCACAGTTATGGGTGGAAGTCTTGGAGAAGTTCACGCTGAAAAGATTGTAAAGATCGCCGAATTTGCGCTCAAGAGCGGAATTCCATTAATTGGAATAAATGATTCAGGTGGAGCTCGTATTCAAGAAGGCGTTGCATCGCTAAATGGTTACGGCAAAATTTTCCGACTTAACACTCGCTCATCAGGTGTAATTCCGCAGATATCTCTGATCCTCGGTCCGTGCGCAGGAGGTTCAGCGTATTCACCTGCGCTTACCGATTTTACGGTGATGGTTAATGAAACATCACACATGTTTATTACTGGACCAGATGTGATCAAGACAGTTACTGGCGAAGATGTTGGAATGGAAGAATTAGGTGGAGCGCTTACTCACAATACTCGCTCTGGAAATGCACACTACTTGGCTGATAGCGAAGCAGATGCAATTGATTACGTAAAGGCGTTACTTTCTTATCTCCCCTCAAATAATATGGACGGCTCACCACATCTTCCACCAACGCAGAATTTGGATGAGAGCGCTGCAGACACCGCTCTGAATGAGTTAATCCCAGATAGTCCTAACCAGCCGTATGACATGAAAACTTTGATTACCACCCTGGTTGATGAGGGTGAATTTCTAGAAGTGCACGCTTTATATGCGCCAAATATTATTGTTGGTTTTGCGCGCATTGAAGGTGAATCAATCGGAATTATTGCAAATCAACCGTCCCAGCTGGCCGGTACTTTAGATATTAACTCCAGCGAGAAAGCCGCTCGCTTTCTGCGTTTCTGCGATGCTTTCAATATTCCAATTCTGACTTTGGTGGATGTACCTGGCTTCTTGCCGGGTACAGAACAGGAATGGAACGGCATAATCCGCCGTGGCGCTAAATTACTTTACGCCTACGCCGAAGCATCTGTGCCACTCGTTACGCTGATTACGCGTAAAGCTTATGGCGGAGCATTTATTGTTATGGGATCAAAATATTTGGGAAGTGATATTAACTTTGCCTGGCCAAGTGCTGAAATTGCAGTAATGGGAGCACAAGGTGCGGTAAATATTCTTTACCGCAAGGAAATCGCCGAAGCTAAAAACCCCGATCAAGCGCGCGCAGAGTTAGTTGCCGAATACACCGAGACTTTATCTAATCCATACGCAGCGGCAGAACGTGGCACGATCGACAGTGTTATTGAGCCACATCAATCACGTGCCTACATAACCAAAGCATTCCGCACTTTAAAGACCAAGCGCGACACATTGCCTGCGCGTAAGCACGGAAATATTCCACTGTAATGAAATTTACTGTTACATCTGGAAATCCAAGCGAAGAAGAACTATTGGCAATTAAGGCAGCGTTAAATAGCCACGAGATACAGGACCTCACTCCAGTAATTAAACGCAGCGTTTTTGGTTTACCGCAGCTACGCCAACCCCTGCCCCATCAAATTACATTTGGCGTACGGAGAAAAACCAACTAATGCCGCGAATTGTTCTAGCTTCACAATCAACTTCACGCCTTCGATTGCTCGAAGGTGCAGGTTTATCCCCGTTGGTAAAAGCAAGCCATGTAGATGAGGAGACTGATTTTTTCAATGCAATGACTCCTGCCGATATGGTAATTGCTTTGGCGGTGACGAAAGCGCACACGGTGCGTGAGCAGATCGATTTTCCAGCAATCATTATTGGATGTGACTCAACATTTGATGTAGATGGAATCTCCTTTGGT
>JAPLBF010000018.1:0-11216 GCA_026392825.1 Actinomycetota bacterium | reverse complement strand
TCCTTTGGTAAGCCGGGTTCACCAGAAATTGCAAGAGAGCGTGCGTTAGCCATTAGCGGTAGAAGTGGGTTACTGCACACAGGCCATTGCGTGATTGATACCGAGCAAGGTCGCGAAATTGTCGATCGCGTCACCACCAAAGTGACATTTTCAAAAATGAGCAGCGATGAAATTGATGATTACATTGCATCCGAAGAACCGCTTCACGTTGCCGGCGGTTTTACTCTAGATGGATTTGGTTCACCTTTCATTCCAATCATTGAAGGCGATTACACTAATGTTGTTGGTATCTCGATGCCCTTTTTAAGATCTGCAATGTCTCAACTTGGCTATTCTTGGCCTCAGGTTAAGGAGATGCGATGAAACGTGTATTAATCGCTAATCGCGGTGAAATCGCCGTTCGAGTTATCCGAGCCTGTCGCGATCACGGAATTGAAAGCGTAGCTGTTTACTCTGAGGAAGATCGCGATGCGATTCACACTAAGAGTGCGGACTTTGCATTTTCGTTAAATGGCACAACAGCTACGCAAACTTATTTAGATATTTCAAAGATTATTGCTGCGGCAAAAGCTTCTGGTGCAGACGCGATACATCCAGGTTATGGATTCTTATCTGAGCGCGCAGATTTTGCGCAGGCCGTTATCGATGCTGGATTAATCTGGATCGGGCCGCCTCCCGCCGCCATTAGCGCACTCGGAGATAAAGTCTCTGCGCGCAGAATTGCCGCCAAAGCCGGCGCACCTTTAGTTGCAGGCACTAAGGATCCAGTTGCCGGACATGAAGAAGTCACTGCTTTTGCAAAAGAACATGGATTACCAGTTGCCATTAAGGCAGCGTTCGGTGGTGGCGGGCGTGGCTTAAAGGTTGCCCACACAATGGAGGAAATTCCTGAGCTATTTGCCTCAGCAGTTCGTGAAGCGCTCGCTGGATTTGGTCGCGGCGAATGTTTTGTTGAGCGCTATCTCGATAAACCGCGTCACGTAGAAACTCAAGTTCTGGTTGATAAGCACGGTCATGCCGTAGTCGTTAGTACTCGCGACTGTTCACTGCAGCGTCGCCATCAGAAGTTGGTTGAAGAGGCACCAGCACCGTATTTAACTGATGCACAAAATGAAGAGCTTTATCGCTCAAGTAAAGCGATTATGAAGGAAGCGGGATATGTTGGAGCAGGAACCTGCGAATTTTTGATTGGCAATGATGGAACTATCTCTTTCCTAGAAGTTAATACTCGCTTGCAAGTAGAACATCCAGTTAGCGAAGAAGTTACAGGTCTTGATTTGGTGCGCGAACAATTCCGAATTGCTATGGGAGAAAGTCTGGGTTTTGATGATCCGATAATCCGTGGCCATTCACTTGAATTCCGAATTAACGGAGAAGATCCCGGACGTTCATTCCTGCCAGCACCTGGACGGATTACGAAATGGAATTTACCAACTGGTCCTGGCGTGCGTGTAGATGCAGGATTTAAGAACGGTGACACTATTGGTGGAAACTTTGACTCACTGCTAGCTAAGTTAATTATTACAGGAGCCACCCGAAAAGAGACGATTGAACGCGCTCGACGGGCGCTAGCGGAATTCGAAGTTGATGGCCTAGCGACTGCAATTCCATTCCATCGTGCAATATTGCAGGACCCTGCATTTACTGAAGAGTTTCGGGTTTACACGAGTTACATTGAAAATGAGTTTAAAAACGAGATTCCTGTATTTGCGCCAACGATTGCTCCCTTGACTACCCGAGTCGCTGCAGAGCATCTTGTGGCTGAAGTCAACGGCAAACGCTTTGATGTAAAACTTCATACTCCTGAGCCTGTAGTAAAACGCCACCGTGCCAAGGAATCAAAATTTGGTGGGGCTGGCGGCACTGGTTTAACAAGTCCAATGCAAGGAACTGTTGTAAAGGTTGCAGTTGAAGTTGGGCAAGCCGTTGTCGCTGGTGATTTGATAATTGTTTTAGAGGCCATGAAAATGGAGCAACCGTTAATTGCTCATAGATCTGGGACGATTGCAAACCTCACAGCAGTGATCGGTGAAACGGTGGCAAGTGGCACCGTGCTATGTGACATTATTGATGCATGACATCAACTGAACTTCTCTACTCTGATCCTCTGCAAGCAGCCACTAAAGCCGCCGCAGAAATTGCGCAACGGACTGGTTTTGCTTCGCACGATATCGCTTTAGTCATGGGTTCAGGTTGGGTTACAGCAGTAGATGCTCTTGGCGATCCGGTCTACGAATGCAATGCAGAAGAGTTAATTGGATTCCTGCCCCCTGCCGTAGAAGGACATTCCGGCAAAGTTCGCAGTTACGAAATCAAAGATGGTGGCAAGACAGTTCGCGCATTAGTCTTTTTAGGTCGCACACATTTATATGAAGGAAAAGGAATGGAGCCAGTAGTACACGGCGTCCGCACTGCCGTTAAAGCTGGTTGCAAAGTGATTCTCTTAACAAATGCGTGCGGTGGTATAAATACAAGGTATCGAGTTGGTCAGCCTGTTTTGATTCGTGACCATATCTCACTAACTGCAGCCACACCACTAGTTGGCGCGACATTTGTTGATTTAACAGATCTATATAGCAAGCGTTTACGCGCTATTGTGAAAAGCGCAGACTCATCTTTAGAGGAAGGTGTGTACGTACATTGGCGTGGACCTACATATGAAACCCCCGCTGAAATTTTGATGATGCGCGGGATGGGTGCAGATCTAGTTGGAATGTCGACTGTTCCCGAAGCGATAGCAGCACACGCACTTGGCGCTGAAGTTCTAGCGATATCTCTAGTAACTAACGCTGCTGCAGGCGTTACGGGCGAAAAACTAAATCACGAGGAAGTTATTGCCGCAGGCAAAGCAGCCGCTTCGCGTATGGGCGCTCTAATGAAATCTGTAATTCCCAATCTGATTTAATCTCATTAGGCTGTACTAGTGAACGCAGAATTAAAGGCTGAGGTACAAGCCTGGATTGCAGATGATCCAGACCCGAAAACCGCCGCTGAGTTATCTGCTTTACTTGAATCAAATGACGAGCAAACTTTAAAAACTTATTTCTCTGGGTTTCTCCAATTTGGAACCGCTGGCCTGCGCGGACCTGTCGGACCAGGACCTTCATGCATGAACCGCGCTGTCGTCGGCCGGACTGCCGCCGGAATCGCTTCGTATATGAAAGCACGCGGTATGAATCGCGTTGTTATTGGGAGAGATGCCCGTTATGGATCTGAAGATTTCACTAATGAGAGCGCTGAAATTTTCGCAGGTGCGGGCTTTGAAGTCTTTGTCTTACCTCGTCCGCTCCCAACTCCAGTATTAGCTTTTGCCACCCAATACCTTAAGTGCGATGTTGGCGTTATGGTCACTGCTAGCCACAATCCCCCACAAGATAATGGTTACAAGGTTTATATCGGCCCCAGTGCGGACGGCATTGATTACGCAGCATCACAGATAATTACTCCGACCGATAGTTTAATTGGAAAAGAAATTGCCTCAATAATTTCTCTTTCAAGTACACCACGCGGAAGGTCTTGGACCGTAATTGAAGAAGAGTTAATCACGGAATATGTTCGCCGTACCGCACTTATTGCCACAAGGCCTGGGGATCTAAAAATTGTTTACACCGCAATGCACGGAGTTGGTACAGAAATTGCCCAACGCGTCTTTAATCACGCCGGTTTTGCCACGCTGATTCTGGTTGATGAACAGTGCACGCCAGATCCTGATTTCCCAACTGTGGCATTTCCGAACCCAGAAGAACCAGGTGCTATTGATTTAGCGTTGAAGAAAGCAAAGGATTTCGGTGCTGATCTAGTTATTGCAAATGATCCGGATGCAGATCGTTGCGCAGCAGCGGTTAATGATCCAAAATTTGGATGGAGAATGCTGCGTGGTGATGAACTCGGGATAATTTTCGGCGAGTGGATAGCCCGAACGCATCGCCATGGCAGTTTTGCAAATTCAATCGTTTCATCATCTGCGCTAAGTAAAGTTGCCGCGCATTATTCAATTGATTTTAAAGAGGTTTTGACGGGCTTTAAGTGGATCGCAAAGGTTGAAGACTTGGCGTTTGGCTATGAAGAAGCGATCGGATATGCCGTGGATTCAGAGACGGTAAATGACAAAGATGGAATATCAGCAGCACTTCTTCTGGCGCACATCGCGAGTGAGTTAAAAGCACAAGGCTTAACTCTGTTAGATCTACTGGATCAAGTTTGGGCCCGCCACGGATTCCACGGCACCGAACAAATCTCAATTCGAGTGGCAGATATGTCGCGAATTACTCAGCTCCTTGCTGGGATCCGAAAAAACCCTCCAACCCATATTGCAGGTAGAGCGGTCTTATCAATTGATGACTTGGCTGAACCGAAAGATGGATTGCCGCCAACCGATGGGCTACGGCTATGGATTGATGGCGGAATCCGTATGATTGTGCGTCCGAGCGGAACGGAGGCGAAGATGAAATGTTATCTCGAAGTAATTTCCAAAGATGCAGAGTCATCACAAATGTTGCTTGATCAACTTCGTCAGCCGGTAAAGGAATTTCTCTCATGAGTTTTTACGGAATCGTCGACGGTTCAGAGAGTTCGCTAAAGCACTTTCTCGCACAACTTCCAGGGGTAGATCAAGTCGGTGTGGACGCCCGTGCAGCCATGTTGGCAACTAGAAGCATTAAGACATCAAGTAAGCGTTGGGCAATTGACACCGCAATTTCTATGGTTGATCTAACAACTTTGGAAGGTGCTGACACTGCAGGAAAAGTTCGTGCACTTTGTTCCAAAGCGGTGCGCCCAGATCCGACTGATTCAACGGTACCAAGTGTCGGTGCAATCTGCGTTTACAACGATATGGTGGCAATTGCGCGCACGCATTTAGATGCAATTGGTGGAAAGCACGTTCCTGTTGCTGCTGTGTCGACCGCTTTCCCATCAGGTCGTGCATCTATGGAAGTGAAGATTCAAGATACCCAAGATGCGATAGATGCAGGAGCCGCTGAGATTGATATGGTTATTGACCGCGGTGCATTTCTATCCGGGCAATATGGTTTGGTCTTTGATGAAATCGTAAAAATCCGTGAAGTCTGTGGCGATCGCGCTCACTTAAAAGTTATCTTTGAAACAGGCGAGTTAGTTACCTATGACAACGTTCGCAAAGCTTCTTATCTGGCGATGCTTGCGGGGGCTGACTTCATCAAGACATCTACCGGCAAGGTTGCACCTGCGGCTACCCCACCGGTCGTCTTAGTGATGTTGGAAGCCGTTAGAGATTTCTATCAAATGACGCAGCGTCGCATCGGGGTAAAACCAGCTGGCGGAATTCGAAATACTAAGGATGCGATCAAGCAATTAGTGCTGGTAAATGAGACTGCCGGACCAGAATGGCTCACACCTGAGTATTTCCGTATTGGGGCCAGCGCTCTGCTTAATGATTTGCTTATGCAACGTATGAAAATGGACGATGGCTACTACGCTAGCCCTAACTACGTAACGATTGATTAAGAGAGAAGACAACGGTTAGCAATATGACTTTTGAATATGCACCAGCTCCCGAATCTCGTGCGATCGTAGATATCAAGCCGAAATATGGCCACTTCATTGATGGCGAATTTCTGCCAGGTAAGAAACATTTTGCAACCATAAACCCAGCAACCGAAGAAGTTTTAAGTCAGATTTCACTCGGTGGTTTAAGCGATGTTGATAAGGCAGTTGCTGCGGCGCAGAAGGCATACACAAAGACTTGGTCAAAGTTATCTGGCAAAGAACGTGGCAAGTATTTGTATCGCATTGCCCGGATTCTGCAAGAGCGAGCCCGTGAATTTGCGGTTCTTGAAACTTTAGATAACGGAAAACCAATTCGCGAAACCCGAGATATTGATATTCCACTAGTCGCAGCCCATTTCTTTTATCACGCAGGATGGGCAGATAAATTAGATTACGCCGGACTTGGGAAATCTCCACAACCACATGGAGTTGCTGGACAGATAATCCCCTGGAATTTTCCTTTGCTTATGCTTGCTTGGAAAGTTGCACCCGCTTTAGCAACTGGTAACACCGTGGTCTTAAAGCCTGCAGAAACTACATCCTTAACTGCTCTGTTATTCGCCGAAGTTTGCCAGCAGGCAGAACTTCCAGATGGCGTAGTTAATATCGTAACTGGAGATGGATCAACTGGCGCTGCAATCGTTAACCATCCAGGTATCCACAAAATCGCATTTACTGGTTCCACGGAAGTTGGAAAGAAGATTGCCCGCGCAATTGCCGGAACCAATAAGAAAGCCACACTCGAATTAGGTGGCAAGGGCGCAAATATCGTCTTTGATGACGCTCCCCTGGATGAGACAGTAGAAGGCATTGTTAACGGCATATTTTTCAATCAGGGCCACGTCTGTTGCGCTGGCTCTCGATTAATTCTGCAAGAAGGTATCGCTGATGAACTAATTGAAAAACTCAAAGTGCGGATGGCAAAAATCCGTGTCGGTGATCCGCTAGATAAGAATACTGATCTTGGTGCAATAAATTCCCGCGAACAATTAAGCAAGATTCAAGAGCTAGCATCTGCTGGCGATGCAGAAGGTGCAGAACGCTGGAGCCCAGCTTGTGATTTATCTGCCAAGGGCTTCTGGTTTGCACCCACTATCTTTACCGGCGTAACACAGGCACACCGCATTGCCCGCGAAGAAATCTTTGGTCCCGTACTTTCAATCCTTAGCTTCCGCACTCCACAAGAAGCGATCGAGAAAGCAAATAACACACCATTTGGATTATCTGCCGGCGTCTGGAGCGAGAAAGGTTCACGCATCCTGTGGGCAACGCAGCAACTTCGTGCCGGAGTTGTTTGGGCAAATACCTTTAATAAGTTTGATCCCGCTTCCCCATTTGGCGGATATAAAGAATCTGGCTGGGGTCGCGAAGGTGGCAAACATGGTTTAGCGTCATATTTGAAGGAGGGAAAGTAAATGGCTTCTTCAAAGAAGAGTTCAAGCAGCAAGACAGCGCAACGCTTAGAAGTTAAGAAGACTTATAAGTTATATATAAATGGCGCTTTCCCACGTAGTGAATCTGGACGTGTGTACGAAGTGACCAATAGCAAAAATGGATTTGTTGCAAACCCATCACTTGCCTCTCGAAAAGATTTGCGTGATGCCGTCGTTGCCGCACGTGCTGCCCAAAGCGGATGGGCGAAGGCCACTGCATATAACCGTGGCCAAATTCTCTATCGCATCGCTGAAATGTTGGAAGGTCGAGCCGATCAATTCGCCAACGAAATTGTTCTTGCTAGCGGAGTTACCCCGAAAAAAGCGCACGATGAAGTACTTGCCGCGATTGATCGCTGGGTTTGGTATGCGGGCTGGAGCGACAAATTATCAGCAGCTTTTGGCGCTACAAACCCTGTTTCCGGGCCTTATTACAACTTCACAATCCCAGAACCACAAGGAGTTATCGCCGTTGCTCCCGCAGAAAGTTTCCTAGCGCTAATCGATGCAATTGCACCAGCTATCGTCTCTGGAAATAGCGTAGTGGCGCTTGTGCCAGGTTCGGCAGCGATTGCCGCGATGACCTTCGCTGAAGTATTGGCAACAAGTGATCTACCTGCTGGTGTGTTAAATATTTTGACCGGATCTCACGATGAACTTGCACCGTGGGCGGCTTCGCATATGGATATCGATGGTTTCGATATTTCTGGAATTGATAAGAAGAAGCGCGCCGAACTCAAGGTTGCTGGCGCGGAAAACTTAAAACGAATTCACAACTTCGATGGCGCGGTTTCACCTACACGTATCTTTGCCTTTATGGAAGCAAAAACAGTCTGGCATCCCATCGGGGTTTAGTAATTACTCAGCAGATATCGCTAAGTACCCTGGCTTAACAACCGTTTCAATAATCGCTAAACGTTCTTCAAATGGAATGAACGAACTCTTAAGCGCATTTATCGTCACGCGTTGCAAATCTAGAAAACTCCAATTAAATGCGGTGACTAGTTCACTCATTTCACGGCTCATTGAAGTAGCCGACATCAAGCGATTATCAGTATTTACGGTTACGCGGAAACGTAATTTTGCTAAATCTCCGATTGGGTGATCTGCAAAATTAGCAGCCGCTCCTGTTTGGATATTTGAAGATGGACACATTTCTAATGGAATGCGGCGATCTCGAACATAAGCGGCAAGTCTTCCAAGTCGTGGTGGAGTGTGGTTTAAATCGATATCGTCGATTATGCGCACGCCATGTCCTAGACGTTCAGCACCGCAGAGTTGAATCGCCTCCCAGATAGATGGAAGTCCGTACGCTTCACCAGCGTGAATCGTGAAGTGTGCATTTTCGCGACGGAGGTATTCAAAGGTATCTAGCTGATCACTTGGTGGGAATCCATCTTCTGGGCCTGCAATATCGAAGCCAACAACGCCACGTTCACGGTATTTAACGGCTAATTCAGCCACTTCTTGCGATAGTTGATTTTGGCGCATTCCGCAAAGTAGCAAGGTGACTCGAATGTTGTTTCCTTCAGTTTTTGCTTCCTTTTCTCCAGCGCTAAAACCTTCTAATATCGCTTCTATCGCCGCAGAGAGAGTTAAACCCTTTTCGGTTAAAAGTTCCGGAGCCATTCGCACCTCGGCATAAACAACGCCATCGCGCGCTAGATCAACTGCGCACTCACGTGCCACACGAACAATATCTTCACGGCGTTGCATTACTGCGACAGTATGTGTAAACGTTTCAAGGTAACGCACCAATGATCCAGAGTCACAAGATGCGCGAAACCATTCAGCTAGTTCGACGGCATCATAACTTGGAAGTTCGTGCCCGATCTCTTTAGCGATATCAATTATTGTTTGTGGGCGAAGTCCACCATCTAAGTGGTCGTGTAACAAAGCCTTTGGTAAACGCTTAATCTGCGCTGGCGTAGGAATCTTGTCTAATGTACTCATCCGGTAATCCGTTCAATAATTAGGGGCAGACGATCTACCTTGCCATTTTCTTCAATAACAATTGCACCTGACAAAATTTCAACTGCGCGATCAAATCTGGCGGGCTCATCCGTATGTAAAGTCAACAGCACATCGCCTTTTTTGATGTAATCACCCGGCTTTGCATGCATTTCGATTCCTGCACCGGCTTGAACTTTTTCGCCTTGCTTTGAACGACCCGCTCCCAAGCGCCAAGCTGATACTCCAATTTTCATCGCATCCATCTTCGTCATAATTCCAGATTCAGTCGCTGTAATCACATGTTGTTCTTGCGCAACTGGAAGTTTGGCATCTGGATCACCGCCTTGCGCAGAAATCATTCGTTTCCAATGATCCATTGCCGATCCATCTTTAAGCGCTTCTGCTGGGTCTTTTCCTTCGATTCCGGCGGCATCGATCATCTCGCGCGCTAGCAGAATCGTTAGTTCAACAACATCGGCAGGTCCACCACCGGCTAAAACCTCAATAGATTCGCGTACTTCAAGAGCATTTCCGGCAGTGAGGCCTAGCGGTACATCCATCGCAGTAACGAGTGCTCGTGTGTTTACTCCAGCATCAAGGCCCAACTGCACCATAGTGCGCGCCAGCTCTCCCGCTTTAGCGGGATCACTCATAAATGCTCCGCTACCTGTCTTAACATCAAGAACTAGCGCAGAAGTGCCTTCAGCAATCTTCTTTGACATGATTGAAGATGCAATAAGTGGAATTGCTTCAACTGTAGCGGTCACATCGCGCAACGCATATAACTTTTTATCGGCCGGTGCCAGCCCTGCTCCTGCAGCACATATGACAGCACCGGTATCTTGCAACACTTTTAACATCTCATCATTTGATAATGAAGCGCGCCATCCAGGAATCGATTCAAGTTTATCTAAGGTACCGCCCGTGTGGCCTAGTCCGCGACCAGAGAGTTGAGGTACTGCTCCGCCGCAGGCAGCAACGAGCGGTGCAAGTGGAAGAGTGATTTTATCACCGACGCCACCAGTCGAATGTTTATCTGCAGTTGGTCGATCTAGCGCTGACCAATTCATTCTCTCGCCAGAGTTGATCATGGCATTTGTCCAACGAGAGATTTCACGTGAATTCATTCCGTTTAAGAGAATTGCCATTAGCAGTGCTGACATTTGTTCATCCGCGATCACACCGCGGGTATAGGCATCAACAGTCCAGTCGATTTGTTTATCACTTAACTCATTGCGATCGCGTTTTGCTGCAATTATTTCTACAGCAGCAAATGGCTCAATCCCTGAATTAGCCTTATTAGTCAAGGCGCTTATCAATCTCTTCGGGACCAAATGCCCAGGGTAAAAGTTCCGATAACGGTTTGATGCCCGTATCTGTCATCAGCTGCAGATTTGAACCACCATGTTCTTGCAAAAGCTGGCGGCATCGTCCGCACGGCATTAGAAAATTCTCAGAGATATCAACGCAGGTAAATGCGACTAGCCGTCCGCCGCCAGAATTAATTAGCGATGAAACTAGGCCACATTCGGCACATAAAGTGAGGCCATAACTGGCATTTTCCACGTTACAGCCTGAAATAATTCGGCCATCATCAACGAGGGCTGCGACTCCCACGGGAAATTTAGAGTACGGCGCATAGGCTTGTTTCATCGCAGTTACTGCGTGAGACTTAAGCAAATCCCAATCAACGTGCATAAGCTGCAATCGCCGCTGCATTTATAACTGCAGCTTGCGTTCCTAGAGCTTTTGACTTGAGAACAATTTCAATTCCTTTATCAGAAATTGTGTAGCGACGACCATAGATTCCCGCTTTGGCATCGAGTTCGTCAAATATCGGTCTATCGTTTACAGCAGCACTAATCACATCTGAGACCGCGCTATCGATACGTTTAATCACAGAAGCGATCAAGTACTTAGATGTATTTGGAGTAACCGTCAAATACAAATCAGGTTCTGTAAGAATTAGGAAGACATCGCTAGCGTTCTTTTTGCGATTTTTAGCTGTATTTGCTTTCACAATCGCCTCGAATGCATCGTCGGCTGAACCCGAAGTTGCCGTGTAAATAACATCAATTCCCATTTTAATAAGGGCGCTGCTAGCAACATCTAGGTCTGTAGCAGTGTAATTAACAAATGCTCGAACCTTCTTTTTGCTCGCTGTAACGCCCGCCAAAAAACCATTCTGATATATATCGGCAGAAGATGGCGTAGTAATCGTCCCAACTTTTCCAGTCTTACTTGCTAAGGCTGCAGTGAATCCTGCCAAGAAAGCACCTTGCACATCAGCAAACACAATTGAAG
>JAPLBF010000023.1 GCA_026392825.1 Actinomycetota bacterium | reverse complement strand
TTTCACCACCCCCGACTCGGTAATGGCGAACTTAGAATTTTTAATCTCAAAGGGAATTAACACAGTCGTTGGCACAACAGGTTTTGATGACGCACGAATTGCAAAAGTGAAAGATTTACTTAGCGCTAATCCCAAGGTTGGTGTTTTGATCGCGCCGAACTTTGCGATTGGCGCTGTATTGATGATGGAGTTTGCAACCAAAGCGGCTAAATACTTTGAATCTGCTGAAATTATTGAACTACATCACCCGGATAAGGTAGATGCGCCATCTGGAACGGCAGCACGCACCGCACAATTAATGACACAAGCGCGCAAGGATGCCGGCTTAACCGCCATGCCAGATGCCACAAATTCTGGGATTGCCGCTGCCCGCGGTGGAAATGTTGGCGACATTCCGGTCCACTCAATCCGCTTACGCGGATTAGTCGCACATCAAGAAGTTTTGCTCGGTGGTTTAGGTGAAACGCTCACTATTCGCCACGATTCGCTAGATCGCGCCGGCTTTATGCCAGGTGTATTACTTGGTGTTCGCAAAGTTGTTTCAAATCCTGGGCTGACATTCGGTCTAGACAAGTTTATGTAAGGGGATAAGTGAATGGCTAAAGCAGATATCACAATGTATGGCGCTGACTGGTGTGGAGATTGCCGCCGTTCAAAGCGTCTATTTGAAGAACTCGATGTCCAGGTTAATCACATTGATGTTGAAGCCGATGAGTCAGCGGCTGCAAAGGTAATTGAGATCAATGGGGGAGCAAAGTCGATTCCAGTAATAGTATTTTCGGATGGAACGCATCTGACAGAACCTTCAGATAATGATCTAAAGGCGAAGTTACAAGCACTTTCTATTATCTAGCTTTTCTCAAGTTATTGGATATGAAAAAGCGCCGCAGAAGTTGCTGCCGCCGATAAGACAACAACTGGAAATGGCGCACGCAGAATCAGCGAAACAATTGCTACACCCACACCTGCCATTCGTTGATCTGCGATCAAACGCGAGTCTTTGGTAAATGATTGAACGGCTACTAGCGCACTTAAAAGCGCAATAGGAATTAATGAGTTTATTTTTAATATTCGCGGATGAGAAAGCCAACGCTTTGGAACGCTATGTCCAAGGCACTTCAAAATAAAGGCGAAAAGGCTAGTGCCGATTACTGCTAGCCAAAATGGATCTAGCAAATTTATCTCCATAAACTGGCTCGCAATCCGAAGAAGACCGCCAACAAAGCAGTTGAGATAATTGGGACACCAGGTACAAAGTACGGTGTCATTGCTAGCGCCAACGCACAAGCAGCTACCGCAAGTGCGCGATCAGTTTTACTTATTAAACGTGGCCAAAGTAAACCTAAAAATGCTGCTGGTACCGCAGCATCGAGTCCCCACGCTGCTGGATTTCCCATTGCTTGCGCACCTAACGCACCTGCCAGAGTAAAAATATTCCAAAATATAAAGACACCGATTCCGGTTAACCAGAAACCTTGCCGCGCTTCTTTAACGCCTAAATGTTCTTGAGAAAGTGCCACCCCAGTTGATTCATCGATAGTTATATGTGCTGCAAATATTCGTCGTAACCCTTTTACATTTAAAACCGGTGCCATCCTTAGTCCGTACAAGGTATTTCGTACGCCCAGTAAAGAGGCAGTTGCAATTCCGCTTAGCGCGCTACCGCCTGCTCCCAGTACGCCCACGACTGCAAATTGCGATGCGCCGGTGAAAGTTAGGAGTGAAAGCAAGCAACTCTGCAAAACCGAGAAACCAGCGGCAACGGAGGCAGCCCCGAAAGCAATTCCGTATGCGCCAACAGTTAGAGATACGCTCAAAGATTGGGCGGCGGTGGCGCGGTTCACTCTAGACACGGAGACATTCTGCCTTAGATATCCTCAAGGAGGTAACGCCTTATATATAAGGTGACGCCCATGAGCCAAGAAGTTGTTTTTCGCGACGATGTCACTGTCGAACTAGTTAAATCCAGCGCAAGCGATGCCGATGTAATTTGGGCAGCCCGCGTTTCAACTGCTGGTGAACAATCACTTGATGAGATCGGGGAGGATCCTGCGCGCTCAGCTGGCCTGATTAACTACTTAGCGCGCGAACGCCACGGATCTCCATTCGAGCACACCTCAATGACTTTTTTTATTAGCGCACCAATATTTGTCTTCCGTGAATTTATGCGCCATCGAATCGCTTCATATAACGAAGAGTCCGGGCGCTACCGCGAATTAAATCCAGTTTTTTACATACCTTCGAAAGAGCGCAAGTTAGTTCAAGTTGGCAAAACAGGGGCCTACACATTTGAAGATGGATCAAAAGAGCAATTTGATATTTCAATTTCAGCAATGAAGGAAGCATATTTAGTTGCCTACGATAGTTATAAAAAAATGCTTGATGCTGGAGTCGCCCGTGAAGTAGCGCGCGTAGTTTTGCCAGTTGCGACTTATTCATCAATGTATGTGACGATGAATGCACGCGCGTTAATGAACTTTCTTTCGCTTCGCACCGCTCGCGAAGGCTCGCATTTTCCAAGCTATCCGCAACGCGAAATTGAGATGGTGGCTGAGAAAATGGAAGCCGAATTTGCAACATTAATGCCACTTACCTACGGAGCCTTTGAGAAATCTGGACGGATCGCACCCTAAAACGGTAGGTTTCACCTATGACAATCGAGGCGCCATTCGGACGTATGCTCACCGCAATGGTGACGCCATTTGATAAAGATGGAAAAATCGATTGGCCTGGCGTAGAAAAATTAGCCGCGCATCTCGTTGCAAATGGACACGATGGAATCGCTGTTAACGGAACAACGGGCGAGGCTCCTACAACCAAATCTTCTGAAAAAGAGGAGATCATTCGCGTCGTAAAGGGCGTAGTCGGTCCAAAGATATTTGTAGTTTCAGGCGCTGGAGATAACGAAACCGATTATTCAATCAATCAAGCAAAGCGCACCGAAAAAGCTGGCGCAGATGGATTGCTTGTTGTCGCTCCTTATTACAACAAACCACCTCAAGCCGGCGTTGTAGCGCACTTCAAAGCGATCGCTAGCGCAACCGATCTTCCATTGATGATGTATGACATTCCTGGTCGCTGTGGAATTGAAATTGAACCAGACACAATTGTTGAGCTCTATAACCACCCACAGATCGTGGCCTTAAAAGATGCGAAAGGAAATGTCGCATCAACTTCTTGGGTAATTAAGCGTTGCGGAATTCCCGTTTACTCAGGCGATGACATCCTTAACTTGCCGCTTCTCTCAGTCGGAGCCGTTGGCATGGTTTCGGTATGTGGTCACACTGTAGGCAAAGATCTCAAAGAGATGCTGAATGCTTGGTTTGCAGGGAACGCAACACGTGCCCTAGAGATTCATCAAAAATTACTTCCTGTCTTTACCGGCACATTCCGCACTCAAGGTGCGATCCTCACCAAGGCCGCGCTAAATATGATGGGCCTACCTGGCGGATACACAAGACTTCCTCTCGTCGATGCAACCGAAGAGCAGATCACGCAATTGCGTAAAGATCTAATCGCCGGTGGCGTCGCAGTATAAAAATTTATGACCCACCCACATCCTGACCTAGGCACACCCAGCAAACTAGTTGCGGGTGGCTTGCGCATTGTGGCGCTCGGCGGCTTAGCTGAAATTGGTCGCAATATGACCGTCTTTGAAACTAATGGCAAGTTGTTGATCGTCGATTGTGGCGTGCTCTTTCCGGAAGAGAACCAACCAGGTATTGATTTAATCTTGCCGGACTTTAGCTACATTAGAGATCGCTTAGCTGATGTTGTCGGCCTGGTGTTAACTCACGGCCACGAAGATCACATAGGTGCAACGCCTTACTTGTTGCGCGAACGCGGAGACATTGCAATCTATGGATCGGCGCTAACGCTGGCGCTGGTTTCAGCAAAACTCAAGGAACATCGCATCTCTCCACTGACTCGCGAAGTTAAAGAAGGAATGCGCGAAGATATCGGTCCATTTGAAGTTGAATTTGTCGCCGTAAACCACTCAATTCCTGATGCGCTAGCGATTGCGATTCATACAAAGGCTGGAACTGTGCTTCACACCGGTGATTTCAAGATGGATCAACTCCCGCTCGACGGACGTATTACTGATTTGCGCACATTCGCTCGACTTGGAGACGAGGGCGTGGATCTTTTCTTGGTGGATTCCACTAATGCTGATGTTCCGGGATTCACTCCATCCGAGCGTGAAATTATCCCTGCGCTAAATCGCGCCATTGCAGCGACTAAGAAACGCGTAATCGTCGCGTCTTTCTCATCTCACGTTCACCGAGTACAACAGGTAATTGATACCGCTGCGATTCACGATCGCAAAGTTGTCTTTATAGGTCGTTCAATGGTGCGCAATATGAAGATCGCTGAAGAGATGGGTTATTTAAATGTGCCGGCGGGCATCGTTATTGATGCCAAAGAGTTAGATAACTACGACGATAAAGTCGTATTGATTTGTACCGGATCACAAGGTGAACCGATGGCAGCGCTTTCTCGTATGGCAAATGGTGATCATCAGATCAGAGTCGGAGAAGGCGACACTGTGATTCTGGCATCGTCGTTAATTCCCGGCAATGAGAATTCAGTATTTCGTGTAATCAATGAACTAACGCGCTTCGGGGCAAAAGTCGTTCATAAAGCCAACGCCATGGTTCACGTTTCTGGCCACGCTGCCGCCGGTGAGTTGCTGTATTGCTACAACATTGTTAAACCAAAATATGCCTTGCCCGTTCACGGTGAATGGCGACACTTAAAAGCAAACGCAGAATTAGCGATCCAAGCGGGCGTCCTACGCGAGAATGCATTTGTAATAGAAAATGGCATAGTCATAGATTTGGTTGATCACGAAGCTTCAGTAGCTGGTTCAGTGCCTTGTGGATTTGTCTATGTCGATGGACAGAGCATTGGCGATATTACTGAGTCATCTCTAAAAGATCGCAGAATATTGGGCGAAGAAGGTTTTATCTCAGTTGTCGTTGTTATCGAATCACAGAGTGGCAAGATAGTTGCAGGACCTTATATTCACGCACGGGGCTTTAATGAAGATGAAGCGCTCTTTGATGAAGTAAAAGGCCAGATAGAAAAGGCGTTGCAACGCGCTGTCGCTGATGGCATAAATGGAACACATCAACTTTCCCAAGTGGTTCGTCGGACTATTGGCAGTTGGGTTGGTGGAAAACATCGCCGCCGCCCAATGATTGTTCCCGTAGTAATTGAGGTCTAGCCAGTAAGATTAAAGGTGTGGCCAAGAAAAAAAGTACATCCTCGCGCAAGGCTGGTAAGTCAGCCCTATCTGTAATTGGACGCGCGCTTAATGGCCTCTGGAAATCTCTGGCAAAAGCAGTTGGTTCAACTATCCGCTTTCTCGCTCGAGGTGCGCGTGATTTAGATCCGGCTCATCATCGCGATGGCCTCGCCTTCCTTTTACTAATTTTGGCACTCGCCGCTTTTGCTGGAACCTGGTTTGCCACAGATAATTTTGTTGGTCGCAATCTTTACGCGGTCATATATGGAGCTTTCGGAACGATCGGATTCTTAGCACCGCTTGTAATAATTTATTTCGCCATTCGCTTATTCCGCGCACCCGATGATCACAAAGCAACATCACGGATCGTCGTTGGAATTGTGACGATGATTTTTAGCGCCGCCGGCTTAGCCCATCTCTTTAATGGCTCACTCGGCGCTATAAACCCAACTGGCACAACCGCCATGCGCGGGGGTGGAGGTTGGTTAGGTTACGCAGTTTCGATGCCGTTGGAACGATTAATGACTTCAATGCTGGCTTATCCCTTCTTAGTTGCGTTATTCATATTTGGTTTGCTGGTTACAACTGCTACACCGCTCTCATCAGTAGCAATTCGGATGAAAAATACTTTTATCTGGCTCTGGTCTAAGCGCCCGCAACGTGAAGAATCAGAATTTGAAATAACCGATACTCCACCATTTGAAACACCTGTAGTTGCTTGGAATCATCATGCAGATGAAGTAGCTGAAGAAGATTTAGATGAAGAAGAATTTGATGAAGAGTTCACGGTAGAAGTTCCGCGCCACGTACAAGCCCCTACCGCGAATTCAACAACTCCAGCGACGGCGAAACGTCCAGAGCAATTGCTTTTAACGGCAGATTCTCATTACGTACTGCCACCTCAAGACTTGCTGCGCACTGGTCCTGCTGCCAAGGCAAAATCAAAGGCGAATGACACGGTCGTTGCGGCACTTACGGAAGTTTTTGCCCAGTTTGAAATTGACGCCCAAGTTACTGGATTTATGCGTGGACCAACAGTTACACGTTACGAAGTAGAACTCGGTAATGCCGTCAAAGTTGAACGAATAACCGCACTTGCTAAGAATATTTCATATGCAGTAGCCAGCAGCGATGTGCGAATTCTTTCACCGATCCCAGGAAAATCTGCGGTAGGAATTGAAATCCCAAATGCAGATCGTGAAATTGTGGCTTTGGGCGATGTTATGCGCTCAACTGTGGCTGGCCAAGATCATCACCCAATGTTGGTAGCCCTGGGCAAAGATGTAGAAGGTAACTTTGTCTGCGCAAACTTAGCGAAAATGCCTCACTTACTTGTCGCGGGAGCAACCGGTGCGGGTAAATCGTCAATGATTAATGCGATGATTACCTCAATATTAATGCGCGCGACTCCAGATGATGTGCGCTTAGTTTTAATTGACCCAAAGCGCGTGGAGTTAACCGCTTATGAAGGTATTCCGCATTTGATAACACCGATTATTACCAACCCTAAGAAAGCTGCTGATGCACTGACTTGGGTGGTTCGTGAGATGGATCTGCGCTATGAAGATCTTTCCACATTTGGATTTAGACATATCGATGATTTCAATAAGGCGGTACGTGCCGGAAAGGTTATTGCACCTCCAGGCAGTGATCGCGTAGTTGAGCCTTATCCATACCTTTTAGTAATCATTGACGAGCTTGCTGATTTGATGATGATCGCAGCGCGTGAAGTAGAAGAGGCCGTTGTAAGAATCACGCAGTTAGCGCGCTCTGCAGGCATTCACCTAGTGCTTGCAACGCAACGACCTTCAGTTGATGTTGTCACGGGTTTGATCAAAGCAAACGTGCCGTCACGACTTTCCTTTGCAACCAGCTCACTCGCTGACAGTCGCGTTATTTTAGATAGCCCTGGCGCTGAAAAACTTGTTGGACAGGGTGATGGTTTATTCATTCCTATGGGCGCATCCAGAGCAATACGCATTCAAGGGGCATACGTCTCTGAGCGAGAGATCGAAGCGGTTACAAACCACGTTAAGAAGCAGTTATCACCACGTTATCGAGAAGACGTCACTGTTGTACCGCAATCAAATAAACTCGTCGATAAAGATATTGGTGATGACTTAGATTTGCTTTTGCAAGCGGTCGAATTGGTAGTCGGAACCCAGTTTGGATCAACATCAATGTTGCAAAGAAAATTGCGAGTCGGTTTCGCCAAAGCGGGACGACTTATGGATCTTATGGAATCGCGCGGAATTGTCGGACCATCTGAGGGCTCCAAAGCGCGCACCGTTATGGTTAAACCAGATGAACTAGACTCTGTGCTCGCAACTTTACGTAATTACTAAATTCATCATCTGTTAACCAAATAGGGGACTAGTTCCTGGGGTGATATTGCTATCTCCTCACCCTAATCGCTAGGCACGGGGTGATTAGCGCTCTAGACTTTGTAAATCCAGATTGAGGGCAACCAAGAATTGTGAGCTGAAATGTCACTAGGTGAGTTCATACAAGGTGCGCGCGAGAGCGCGGGCCTTAGTATTGACGAACTCGCAGAACGCACAAGTATTCGCGCTGGATTACTAAGAGAAATTGAAAAGAATTATTTCGTTCATTGTGGCGGAGATACTTACGCCCGTGGCCACCTGAGAAATATTGCACCGATCATTTCAGTAGATGCACAGACGCTAATCGACCTTTATAACAAAGAGCATTCATCTGAATTGCGCAAGATCCACGATATGTTAGTTGAAAACAACGTTACAAGAATTCCAACCGAGCGAAAAACGGTTTCTTGGAAATCACTAGCTATTGCCTCAGTGGTTGTCTTGGCTGCTATCGCCGGAGGTCAAATAATTATTTCGAATTCTAAAACTACCGTTACCCCTACAGTCAGTACTAGCCCTACTGCAACTGCGTCAGCTGAACCTTCACCAACTTCAACTCAAACTCAGACCACGGATGTAGTGCCATCAGTATCTGGAGAGTTGTCTCTCACAATTTCTGCCGCCCGCGGCAATTCAAATATAGATGTAGTCATTGGTGGAGCGAGTTTATATAAGGGTCCTTTGTTTCAAGGAGAGACAAAGAGCTTTAGCGCGCCAGATTCGATTAGTATCTATTTGAGTAATGCCGGTGACCTAGATTTAACGTTAAATGGTGAAAAAATAGCCCCACTTGGTGCGCGCAACGAAGAGATTCGCAAGACTTTCAGATCTAAGTAGGCGCTAACGCTGTACCATCTGACAAATGAGTCGTACCGTTGCAATTGTGACTATGGGCTGTGCCCGTAATGAAGTCGACTCCGAAGAGTTAGCCGGAAGATTAGCGGCCGATGGTTGGACTTTAGTTTCAGATGTTGAAGCAGCGGAAGTTGCAGTCGTAAATACTTGCGGATTTATTGAATCAGCGAAGAAAGATTCAATTGATGCCCTTTTGGAAGCTAATTCACTAAAGGGCAACGGAAAAACGCGCGCAGTTGTGGCAGTTGGCTGTATGGCCGAGCGTTACGGGCAAGAGTTGGCTAAAGCACTTCCGGAAGCTGATGGCATTTTAGGTTTCGATGATTATCAAGATATTTCTGCGCGATTGCAATCAATTGTCTCTGGAAATGCACACACTCCGCATGTACCGCGCGATCGCCGCTCTCTTTTGCCGATCGCACCTGCAGATCGTCCGGCAGCGCGTCAAGAAGCGATAAATGAATCTTATGCATCATCACTCGGTGCTGGTGGATCCTTATTTCGTAAGCGACTTGGTAACGCACCTTGGGCACCTCTCAAGATCGCATCTGGTTGCGACCGTCGTTGCTCCTTCTGCGCTATTCCATACTTTCGTGGCTCATTTATATCTCGCAAGCCAACTGAAATTATTGAGGAAGGTAAATGGCTTGCTCAAAATGGAGTTAGCGAACTCTTCTTAGTAAGTGAAAACACAACTTCATATGGAAAAGATCTGGGTGATCTGAAGTTGATGGAGAAAATTCTGCCGGAGTTTGCCGCTATTGAAGGTGTTGAGAGAGTCAGGCTTTCATACTTGCAGCCAGCAGAAATGCGTCCATCTTTACTGCAGGCGATGATTGAGACCGAAAAGATCGCACCTTATTTTGACCTTTCATTTCAACATACCAGCCCTACTGTTTTGCGCCGAATGCGACGCTTCGGTGACTCAGAAAAGTTCTTACATCTAATTTCCCAGATTCGCGCTTTGTCGCCAGAGGCAGGTATCCGCTCAAACTTTATAGTCGGGTTTCCGGGGGAGACGCAGGCAGACTTTGATGAGTTAGCGGACTTCATAAGCGCTGCTAAGTTGGATGCGATTGGAATTTTTGGGTACTCAGATGAAGATAACACTGAGGCTTTAGAACTTGCCGATAAGGTAGACGAAGATGTAATTCGCCAGAGAGTTGAGTCACTTTCATCGCTTGCAGATGAAATGGTTTCTCTTCGCGCCTCCGCAAGAATCGGCGAAAACGTGCGCGTACTCATTGAAGATAAAGAGCTGCAGGAGGGTCGGGCAGCGCACCAGGGGCCGGAAGTAGATGGCACCACATCATTTATCGGCACCAATTTTGAAGTTGGCCAATATATTGATGCGGTGATCATTGATTCTATGGGCGCAGATTTGGTGGCGCGCCCGCTATGAACATTCCAAGTTTTATAACTCCCAACTCGTTAACCATTGGACGCTTAGCGCTAATTCCTTTTGGCGCGATCGCCTTATTTATGAATGGTGGAGATGATTATAACTGGCAGATAATTTCTTGGTGGATTTTTTTCATCTTGGGGCTAACCGATATCGTCGATGGAAATCTGGCACGTAGCCGTCAGCAAATAACCGAACTGGGAAAATTTCTAGATCCAGTTGCTGATAAAGCTATGGTCGGTACTGCGATGATTTGCTTATCGATTCTTGATCGTATGCCTTGGTGGATCACAATTATTATTTTGGCGCGCGAGGTTGGAATTACGATCTTCCGTCTGGCAATCGTTAAGCGTGGGGTTATTCCCGCAAATAACGGTGGAAAAATTAAAGCAACACTTCAGGGATTCGGTACTGGCTTTTATGTGCTTCCGCTCAACCCAGACTTGTTCTGGTTCCGCGATGGATTTATGTACATCACGATTGCACTTACCCTAATAACTGGTGCCTACTATGTTCGTTCTGCCTTTAAACCACAAAAACGATAGGAATTTTCAATGGCGCTAGCAAATGAGATCATCGGATTAATCTCCGACATTCATGATTCATTGCGCGCCAGGGGTGAGACTTTATCTACCGCCGAATCTTTAACTGCTGGTGGGCTAAGCAACGCTTTAACAATAGTTCCTGGAGCATCGGATGTTTTCCTGGGTTCGGTTACTGCATATCGACCTGAAGTAAAGGTCTCCCATTTAAGCGTTTCAAAATCTGCAATTGCAGAACATTCGGTTGTCAGCGAAGAAGTCGCCATAGAAATGGCGCACGGTGCGAATAAATCTTTCGGTACCACTTGGGCGATCGCAACCACTGGGGTCGCCGGCCCAGGTCCATCTGATGGTTCAGAAGCCGGTCGAGTATTCGTCGCATTCGTTGGCCCAACGGTTCAGGTGATTGAACTTTCACTCTCTGGCGAACGTGAAGTAGTGCGAAACGCCACTGTAGCAAGCGCGATCGCCTCATTTGCGCGTATCCTTAGGCAACGAGACACCAGCGCTCCGGCGCAGCAGAAAGGATGACCACTATGGCTTTGTTACGCACCGCAGTTGGCCAGACTCTTCGCGCTGCCCGCGCTGAGCAATCTCGCACACTGCGCGATGTCGCTCGCGAAGCGCGCGTCTCACTTGGTTATCTTTCAGAAGTAGAACGTGGCCAAAAAGAGGCTTCATCTGAACTACTTAATGCAATCTGCGAAGCACTTGGCTTAACACTTTCTACAGTGATCGCAAACGTCTCAACTGAACTAAAAGTTCTTGAGAGCGCGAAGTTGTCCGTTGTCGACGCAGCCTAAGTACGCAACTCAAGGCGCGACTCATCGCCGAACAGAGAGCGCAATTCTCGAGGGTACAAAAACTTTAATTTCCCAATCGGGTTTATCTAACATTTCGATGATCGAAATCGCTGATGCATCTGAAGTATCCCGCGCAACTTTGTATAACCACTATCGCGATAAGAGCGCTGTCATATCTGCCTTGATTACGGCAGAAGTGGAATACATGATCGAGTTAGCCAATAAAGCTGGAACACCAGCCGATGCCCTGGAAAAACTCTCAATCTATATTTCATCTGATACCGCTCTTGCTGCAATGCGCGTACATGATCAAGGCGCACTTACTGGCGCCCTTGCCCACGCTGACCATCCGCTTTATCTAGAGATTGCCCGCTGCTTATACGGCGCTACCAAATCTGAGGCCGGCACTGGGGTTGCCATGCGCTGGCTAATTGGGCAGGTAATGCAACCGCTAAGTGCAAAACAATCACGCGAACAAGCCGAACTTCTTGTCGATCGCACCCTCTTCTAAATTTTAAATGCGTATTTCTGATTTGCGTGAGCGTTTAACTTTGTCATTCGGCCCAGAATGGGCGCCCTCTTTCTGCAAAGACATTGCAATTACTGAATTAGGAAGTAAGAGCGTTGACGAAGCGCTGCAATTCGGTCTAGAGGCAAGTGATATTTGGCGTGCGGTGTGTGCTGCTTACCCCAACGAAACAACTAAATACCGATAAAGCGCAATTGCAAGTAATTCGCGTTTTGCAAAGCGCGAGGTACTTCTTTATATTTCTGCCTATGTTTACTAAGCGCCGTGTTATTGATTTCTGTCGCATAAACACTTCTGCCTGCTGATTTTTTGCAACGCCGCTTTATATTTTTATATTTTGTTTTAAACCAATTTCATCTAACAAGAAAGAGGAGAGAATTATGTTAAAAAGTAAAATTAAGAGAAAAAATGCGTTAATTGTTGCGGCAATAAGCGTGGGTCTAGTTGCGGGAATATCAGTTGCTCCTTCGACGGCTGCTCCAAAGAACTTGGCGCGCGCTGTTGTGCAAACTGACTGGCTAGAAAAGAATCTAGATAATCCCGATGTGAAGATCATTGAAGTTAGCACAGAGGCTGGCTTATACGAAAGAGGCCACATTAAGAATGCAGTTAAGTTCAATTGGTACACAGATCTAGTTGAAGTTGTAAATCGCGACATCGTCTCTCGTGTACGTTTCGAGAAGTTGGCTCGTGCTGCGGGTATAAATAAAGACTCAACCGTCGTTCTCTATGGCGATAAGAACAACTGGTTTGCTGCCTGGGGCGCGTGGATCTTCAACACTTACGGAATTGAAGATGTTCGTCTCGTTGATGGTGGGCGAGTTAAGTGGGAGAAAGATGGTCGAGCATTTACCAGCGTTGTCCCATCTCCAAAGGCTGGAAATTTCGTTGCTAAACCAGCAGATAGATCTATCCGCGCAACGCTCAATAACGATGTCTTGCCGGCAGTTCGTAAAAAGGGCACAGTAGACATGGTCGATATTCGTTCTGCCGATGAGTACAGCGGGAAGATATTTGCACCTGCTGGTTTCCAAGAGCTTGCAGTTCGCGCAGGACATATTCCTGGTGCAGTAAATGTTCCTTGGGGACAGAATGTAAACGCTGATGGAACCTTCAAATCAGTGGCAGACCTGAAGAAGCTCTATTCTGATAAGGGAATTGATGGCAAGAAAAAGATCATCACTTACTGCCGTATAGGAGAGCGTTCCTCACTTACTTGGTTCGTTCTGAGCGAGATTCTCGGATATGAAGTTAAGAACTATGACGGTTCTTGGACTGAGTATGGCAACAGCGTTGGTAATCCAATTAGCAATCCATCAGGAACTATTTGGGGAGCTGCATAATTAGCGCAGATACTAACTTTGACAGAGGTTCCGCAATTAGTGGAACCTCTGTTGAGGCTCCTATCTGGGGTAAAGCGGACACACTTCGTACTATCGCCGCCGGCGCAATCATTTCGCTGTTGCTGGCAACTGCCTATTTCTTAAGTGGCAAAGAAGGAGCCGGGGCTAACGCCGCTCTCTCACTTTTGATTGGAAGCGCACTTGGTATTGCATTTGAACGCGGCCGGTTTTGCTTCTTCTGTATTTTTCGAGATGCGATCGAAGACCGTGACACAACGCCATTCTTATCCATTATTAGCGCGATAGCAGTTGGCGCAATTGGATATGCAATAGTTTTTGGACAGTTCTTGCCAGATACGAGCTCTGGATCACTGCCACCAGGTGCTCATATAGGTCCCGTAAGTCTCGCATTAGTTGTCGCGGGATTGGCATTCGGAGTTGGAATGGCACTTTCTGGTGCTTGCATCAGCGGACATTTATATCGCATCGGCCAAGGTTCACTGCGCGCCTACCCAGCACTTCTTGGTTCCCTTATTGGCTTTGGTCTAGGTTTTAAAAGTTGGAATCTGCTCTACTCAAAATCAATTAGTGATGCGTCTACTACATGGCTTCCACATAAATTAGGTTATTCCGGCGCACTTGTCCTAACTCTTCTAGTGCTTTCAGTAATTGCGATTATCGCCATAAAGTGGGGCAAGAATTCAACGCCGATTGCAAATCCTGTTCCTGAGAAAATCACCGCAGCGACACTGCGCCAATCTCTCTTTATCAATCGCTGGCGTCCATTAACAACTGGCGCCATATTTGGCGTCATCGGAACCTTTGCATATCTCCGAATTGAACCCCTTGGCGTGACTAGGCAGATAAGTACAACATCGCGCACTTACTTTGAAGGCAAGAGTTGGATTCCACAAAACTTAGATGGCTTAGATCTAATGGCTGGCTGCGTGGCCATCGTTTCTGACGCGATTGTAAATAATGGCTGGCTCATTCTTGGAATAGTCCTTGCCTCATTTGCCGCCGCACTGACCGGAAACCGTTTCAAATTTCAGCAGATTACTTTGCGAAATGGGCTAACGGCGCTGCTCGGTGGCGTGCTTCTGGGCTGGAGTTCAATGATCGCACTCGGCTGCACAGTTGGAGTTTTGCTATCAGGCACACAATCATTTGCACTCTCAGGCTGGGTCTTCTTCGCAACGGTCTTTATCGGAAGTTGGCTAGGAATAAAACTTAAACTCCATAAGCTTTAAATCGGACGGGCGGTATCTACTTCCGCTAGATTCTTGCTATGGATTTCAAGTTGATCGCCGCAGCAATTGGAATTCTCTTCGTCTTTATTTACGCCTTCGGTTCCGGAATTTGGGTCTCATCTTCACCTGGTTGGTATTCAACACTGAATCGTCCATCTTGGCAGCCACCCAGCGCCTTTATCGGATTGATTTGGCCCTATAACTTCGCAGTTCTTGGCATTGCCTCATATCAAGTATCAAGATCCTTAACTCGAATTGAGAATGTAACTTGGTTGGTTTTCTTTGGCCTAAGCATTGCCGCCGCACTAACCTGGGCTTATCAATTCTATGTTCCACATAATTTCTTGTACGCATCGCTAGCTTTAACTTCTGCTGCGCTTTTAACGCTCCCAATGCTTCTTCTAACCTTCAGAGCTTCGCTAGCAATGGGGCTGCTGCTTGTTCCATATCAAATTTGGGTAGCAATTGCCGCCAGCTTAGCTTGGGGATATTTAGCAAAAAATTAATAAGCAAGTGCAATCAACTAAACTGCAATAACTTCCAGAATCCAAGGCGCAACATCATCACTTGGGGTAAGCGCACATGGGTATTTTTCCGAAACAATTGCATACAAGTCTTCCGGGGTCTTGGGCATAGAACGTGATTGCAGAAGCCATCTCGTAATCTCACCGCGCGTCTTCTTAGACATATGCGTCACCACGGTGCGTACGCCGTCGACCACCGTTGAGACGCGAACTTCAACAGTCTTTTCCACGGGGGAGTGCCAAACCGTTTTATAGGTTGATGATCGGCAATCTACGATTAACGGGGTCTTGATTGGATCTAAAACCGCAGATACCGGCGCACGCATTGCGCTGTTATCGATTTTTTCCTTGTAGCTCTCAATCAGCTGATCAGGCCGAACCGCCCCATACTTCGCGGAGATGATCACAACGGCGCTCGCTCCCCGCTTCTTGGCAGCGGCAGAAAGGCTCGCCCAATCAAGGGCCTGGTAGAGAACCCCCGTGTAGACGTTGATCGCAGGCGTCGGCCTAACGGTGGGATTCTTCTTCTCAGAAGGCGGGAGCAGGATCAACACCTGGGCATCCTCCCACGGGGCCTTCTGCGACACGCCTAAAGGCGTTGTCAGTCCAGCCTGATACCTTTCGAACAGATGTTCGGATAAAGTTATCCCTGCACAACCAGAGCGGTTCCATCCTCCGCCCACAGGCTCTCTATAAGCCTCGTAGGCCGTCGTTGGAGCACCGTACCTTCTGGGCCGAATACCAACGAATATGCAGATGCATAGACGTTCTTATCTAAAGGAGAAAAACGTGGCTGCTGAAAAAGCAAGTAAAGCCGAAGAGAAAAATACATCCG
>JAPLBF010000002.1 GCA_026392825.1 Actinomycetota bacterium | reverse complement strand
TACGGCGCGCGAGCTTCGACCATTCTTCATCGCTTAACTGACCGGCGCGAATATTATTTAAACCAACGCGCGCTTCAGCAGACAACATACGCATTGTGATTTCAGAGCGCGACATTTCAAGTGAGAAGATAACTGAAGTCCTTCCATCATGAATAGATGCATGGCGTGCGATATCTAAACCGAGAGTTGATTTACCAACTGCAGGACGCGCCGCCAGAATAATCATGTTACCTGGATGTAGACCATGTGTGAGTAAATCTAAATCGCGGAAACCAGTCTTAATACCTTCGATACCAGTACCTTTTTGAATCGCTTCGATCTCATCGAGGGCTTGTGGAAGCAGCGTTGCAAGTTGCACATAATCTTCTGAGCTGCGACGTTCAGTGACTGCATAAACTTCGGCTTGCGCTTGATCGACAGCATCATCGACTTCGCCTTCTACGTTATAGCCAAGTTGCACAATCTTTGTACCGGCTTCAACCAATCGGCGCATGATCGCGTGCTCGCGCACAATCTTTGCGTAGTAACTTGCATTGGCTGCAGTTGGTACAGATGAAATTAAAGTGTGTAAGTAAGGTGCACCACCGGCGCGTGCAATATCTCCGCGCTTAGTTAACTCTGCAGAAACAGTTACAGCATCTGCAGGTTCACCGCGTCCATAGAGATCAAGAACTGCATCATAAATAAGTTCGTGTGCTGGGCGATAGAAATCGCGTTCTCGTAAAATTTCAATTACATCTGCAATTGCATCTTTTGATAACAACATTCCGCCGAGAACAGATTGTTCTGCGATTAAATCCTGTGGTGGTGTTCGCTCGAATTCAGCCCCAACGTTGTTATATGAAGAGTTTGCTCGCGAGGAGCTATTGGGTAGTTCTGCGATACTCACGGGTGAAACCTCCCACTTAGCGCTGACATAAGCGAAGGCGGTTGGGGATAAGGGTGTGCATAACTAGGTGGATAACCGCATTTTCCTGTGTAAATCCCTGTGCGCGGGGTGTGGGTAACTTTCGCCATTCCGCTCGTTTTTAAGGAAAGCGCAGGTCAGCGGTGGGGTGTTTATACCTAACCCCTGTGTATGAAAGTAATTTATAACTTCTCAATTGCTGAGATTGGGTCAAATTTTAAATTAACCTATTTTTTCTACCTTAACCACATCTCCAAAATCTCCGGTCTCGACAGCGGTGATCTTCCAACCTTGGGTTGTAACCGCATCTCCAATTTTAAGAGCTGAATCTCGTCTCCATTGTTTATCAGTAGAACCGACTCGGGGGACCAACTTCATCGTTGAAAGTCCAAAAGGAACGGTTGTGTCGATTTCGTAAACAATTACGCCTTCACTTGCTGTGCCCATTGGAGAATCAAAACCGATTGCTCTGCGGCTTTCTACCGCTATCGCTGTAAATCTTCCTGTCGGAATTACAACTAACTTTTCTTCCTTAGTTGGCATCGCCACCGGCCTGATTAAATGTGTTGTCGAGCCAGATGAAACACATCTAACCTGATTGTCATTTAACCCACCGACGATAAATCTATTCCAAGCTAAAAGTTCTGGAGCTAGCGGGGAACTCATTAAGTCATAAATCCCCAGATCAGAGGGATCCTGCATCGCTTTATTCTGAGTATTTCGAAGATCGGTTAAACCAAAATTATGACCTAATTCATGAGCCCAGTTAAATAACTCGTGAGCTTTACTGCCAGTAGCACCTGCCATCACTAGGGTGTTCATAATCTTCTTCTCACTGGTTTGAAATCCCTGATTCGGAAAGCGGGCCTCGCTAGATTCTGCAATAAATGCTGCCACTTGCGCACGCGTTACTTCGGCCGGGACTGCAATCACCATGACATCTGCTTTAGCGAAATCAATGGTTGGGTCTGCTACTTTAACCGCCGCACGAACGTAATCAAAGGCAGTATTTGGACGCCATTCTGGAGAGAAGAAATCTATATTCATCCCGTAGTCCACTACCTTTAGCGGCATTCGGATATATGAGCTTGGTATTTTAAAATCTAAGGTAATTGGGTTTGTAACCTGCGAACTCCAGTATTTTCCAAGAAAATCAGTAACTTCTTTGAGGTCTTCGGCAGGGCTTCTCTTACCTTGCAAATCAGGAAAATCAATCGTTACAAATTGGATCACGGGGTTTCGAGTTAGCGGCGCTCTTTCTGCATATAAGCCAAAGCCAGAAACAAAGTGTTGTTGAATATAACTTGGCATTGCGCCTACGGCTCCAGCATCAGCAATCTTGCAAGCAGAAATGTCGGCCAGTGAGCTCGAATTGGAGATCTCAGTTTTTGGTCGCGTACTGATTACTACAGGCTCTTTCCACTCAACGAGTGGTGTCGTTTGTTGCATTGGACCTTTTTTGAATTTACCAGTGCTTTGATCGACCTCATCGGCCCCTTCACGAGGGAAATATCTGTCATCGAATTGGTTGCACATCAGCGCTACTAGTTTGAGTTGGTTGTTGTACCCAATTACATCTTGAGAATTTTTCAGGCAGCTTTGACCCTGTTTTGGTTTATTTGGGTCGATCGTAGGAGTTGGCGCAGGCGTTGGAGTTGGAGTTGGAGTTGGAACCGGAACAGCCTTGGTAACCAAAACTCCTTTATTCCAGATTTTTTTATTTCCACTCTTAATGCATGTGTATTTTTTTCCAGACTGAGTAGCTACTTGGCCAACTTTGTTGCATGGCCCACCCGCCTTGACTGCGGCGGCGGCTACTGTCGGTGATAGAAGAGAAAGCGCAAGGGCTGCAGCAAATAAAAAATTTGTAGTCTTTTTTATTTTATCTCTCTTCATCACACAAGCCTGACACTGTTTTACTACTTTCGCAATCACCCACATAAAAAAGGCCTGCCACGTTGTGTGGCAGGCCTTATTTATTAATGTTTACTTAACTGCAACCACTGTCACGGTAACTGTTGCAACAACTGAATGTGCAAGTGAAACCTTAACTGTGTGATCTCCAGCCTTCTTGATATGTCCAGCAGTCTTAATACTGTGACGATCGATATCGACACCGGCGACTGCCTTGATGGCTGCAGCGATGTCCTTATCTGTGACAGAACCGAATAGGCGACCAGCTGTGCCAGCTTTTACGTTGACGATAACTGATGCATTTTCTAGTGATGCCTTGATCTCTTTAGCGTGATCGATATCGCGGACTTCACGTGCAGCGCGAGCGCGACGGATTCCTTCGATCTGCTTTTCGCCACCGAGTGACCATGCAATTGCAACGCCACGTGGCAACAAGAAGTTGCGTGCGTAGCCATCTTTGACAGTTACTACATCGCCGGCTGAACCGACCTTTGCAACTTCGCGAGTAAGGATGAGTTTCATTTTGTCATTCCCCTTTAGCGAGCTGTCGATGTGTAAGGCAAGAGTGCAACTTCGCGGCTGTTCTTAACAGCTGTTGCAACCGAGCGTTGGTGTTGTGTGCATGCGCCAGTGACGCGGCGAGCGCGGATCTTGCCGCGATCTGAGATGTACTTGCGAAGGGTGGCGATATCCTTGTAATCGATATATGTCACCTTGTCGCGACAGAAGCTGCAAGGCTTCTTCTTGAACTTCTTATTTAGGGCAGCAGCTTTTGCGCCCTTATTCTTCGGTTCCTTGAGGTTCCGGTTATTTCTTGCTCCCATTGTGGTGCTCCTTTTAAGTGGGCCCTAGTTCTTCTATCGCTTTGATATAAAACTAGGAATGGATGGTTAGGTTTTTTAAACTTTTTAGAACGGTGGTTCTTCGGAAGTGGTGGTTGCCCATCCGCCGCCTGCACTTGTAGTTGAAGCAGCAGCCCAAGGATCTTCGTTAAAAGATTCTCCTCCGGTTGCAGCTGGTGCAGAGAATCCGCCACTTGTTCCGCCTGCGCGTTGTGCACGAGTCACTTTTGCAGTTGCGTTACGTAGTGATGGACCAACTTCATCAACTTCTACCTCAAATACTGTGCGCTTTTCACCTTCTTTAGTTTCATAAGAACGCTGCTTTAGGCGACCAGAGAGAATGACGCGCATTCCTTTGGTTAGCGATTCTGCAACGTTCTCAGCAGCTTGACGCCAGATCTGACATTGAAGGAAGAGGCTCTCGCCATCTTTCCATTCATTTGTTGTCTTATCTAGATAACGAGGTGTTGAGGCAACGCGAAATTTCGCAACGGCCGCACCTGATGGTGTGAAACGAAGCTCGGGATCGTCAACTAGGTTGCCGATCATTGTGATTGTTGTATCTCCTGCTGCCATTTTTTACCTCTTCTCTCAGTTCACTGAGACTTATCTACTGGTGGAGTCCTTGCTTTAAATTATCGTCAACGAGTGACAATTAAGGAGCGACGCTCCCTAACTGTGGATTATTCGGGACGTATAACCTTTGTGCGCAATACCGATTCATTCAAATTAAGTTGGCGATCCAACTCTTTGATTGCGGCTGGTTCGCAGTTCATATCAACAACTGCGTAGATACCTTCGCCTTTTTTCAAGATTTCAAATGACATACGGCGCTTGCCCCAAAGGTCAAGCTTATTTACGGTGCCACCGCTATCTTTGATGATCTTGAGATATGTCTCAAGGCTTGGTGTGACTGTGCGTTCTTCAAGTTCTGGATCAAGAATGACCATTAATTCATAGTGACGCATGCGTTAACCCGACCTCCTCTGGACTAAAACGGCCACGGTATTTCCGTGACAGGAGGGTTAGTGCTTCAACGTTTTAACCCCCGAAGGGGGCCTGGCGCTGAAGGGTTAAGGGTACGCGTTGCCGCTTTCAAAGAGAAATTCACGCAAGGATCTGTGGGCAAGAGGCCCCTGGGTACCGCCAGCCAGCCCGCGCCGGACGAAGATCGCGATCAGATAGATGGTGGCAGCTATTCGAAGCAAGGTAATTAGCGCGTATCCGTAGAGCGGCAAACCAAACTTTGCACCGGTGACGCCGGCAAGATGTTGCCAAATTGCGATGTGATAAATAACTTCCGCGCCTTGCCAGATCCAGAACGCATGTAAATCGCGTTTATCGGAAAGAGCGATCACGGCGAGTGGAATTAACCATAAAACATATTGCGGTGAATAAACCTTACTGGCGCACATGACTGTTGCTAAAACTATAAAGCTAAGTGAGGCAAGTGATGGTGTATTCCGTAGGTCAAAAATATAGATAGCGATTGCCGCAAATCCAATTAGTAAAAATAGAATTGATAAGTAATTCAAGCTTGGTAAATTCACGCCCAATGATGTCAGGGCATACCAAAGCGATCCCCAATCAGAGCCGCGCGATAAATTCAATTGATAAAAACGTAGCCATCCCTCAGGAGTGGTTAAGTAAACCGGCAAGTTAATTGCCGCAAAAGTGAAAAAGGTGATCACTAAATATCGGATTGAGCCCCGCAATTGATTGCGACGCATAAAAATTAAAATGATAGGGAAGAGCAAGAAAATCGGCATAAACTTTGTCGAGATTGAGATTCCAAGTGTAAGCTCACTTAGATCTAGTTTCTTACGATCAAACCAATAAATCGCCCCAACCATTGAAATAATTGCCCATAGATCCCAGTTGATATAGAGCGATGCAATTCCTGCCGGAGCCAATGGGTATAAGTAAGAAAATTCTGGTCGCCATTTAAAGATAATCAGCGAGATAACTATAAATAGAAGTGCAAGAAAAAATATATTTATATAGAAATATTTATTTACTGAACCATCGCCACTTGGAGTTATCTGCGCCAGAGCCCACATTATTGTTCCGGTAACGACTGGGTATTCCACAGAGTCTTCTCCATTTGAATAGGCCCAATCGCCTTTAGATAGGCCTCTTTCACCAAATAAAGCGGGTATATCCGAATAGCACACGTGCACATATTGATCAGGTGTAGCCCAACCGGAACTTTCGCAGCTATTAAATTTTGCGAAACTAATTAGCGAAGCAAAAAGCGCAAGAGCAATTATCGCTCTGGTTCTTGCTTGCAACACTTACTTCGGTTTTCTCTCTTGAATTCCGCCGCTAGTCATAACAATTGGTTCGAGCCCACCCACATTTGCTGGGGCAGGAAAACTCATTATTGGCTGACCTTTAAGCGCGCCCTTCATAAACGCGGTCCAAATTCGTGCCGGGAAAGTTCCGCCCGTAACAGAAGTTAAGCCACCGATTCCATTTAGTGATTCTGATGCGCTATCGCGGAAGAGGGCAACGGATGCAGCAAGTTGTGGCGTGTATGCGCTAAACCAAGCCGATGCATTTGATTGGCTCGTTCCGGTTTTACCAGCTGCAGGGCGGCCCAGCTTTAAAGCCGCCGCGCCAGTTCCACCAGTTACTGTCCCTTTAAGTGCATATGTTAAGTCTGCCATTACATCTTTGGAAAATACTTCTTGCGTTTGTGATTCTCCTTCAAAGAGAACGCCTTTATTTGGTCCGGTCACCGATGCGATCAAATAAGGTTTTGAATAAATACCTTGGGCCGCGAAAGTTGCGTAAGCACTGGCTACATCTATTACGTGTGGACTCGCAACGCCGAGCACAACTGATGGAGCAGGAACCATTGCGATTGACTCCGGAATTCCTGCACGACGAGCTACATCTATAACTTTCTCTAGCCCTGCAAACTGTCCCAATGGAACAAATACTGTATTTACCGAGTGCTTTGTGGCCTCCAATAAATCAATTTGGCCCCAACCTTCATTGCCGTAATTAGAAACTTCATACGGTTTGCCAAGATCATCAAATGTTTGCGGAGAATCGCCATTCCACATTGATGTGAGCGGAATTCCTGCTTCAAGGGCAGCGACTATCGCAAAGGGCTTAAAAGTAGAGCCGGCTAGCGCAATTGACTGTGTCGCATCATTTAACTGGCGCTCTAAATAATCAGCACCACCGTACATTGCAATAATTTCTCCAGTGCCCGGACGTATTGCAGCAAGACCGATGTGTAAATTATCGGGGGCTTTCTTTGGATATAACTTTGTTACTGCATCAACTGCCGACTGCTGAGCCTTTTGATCCAGGGTAGTTTTAATTACAAGTCCACCAACCAGAAGTTGGTCTTCGGTAAATCCAAGTTTGCCCATCTCTTTTTGTACTGCAGCAACGATATGTCCTTTAGGGCCACTGAGTTGTCCCGATTTAGTGCGTGGAATAACGGTTGGGAATTTAACTTTGGCGGCTTCTTCAGGAGTTATCCACTCCTTGTCAAGCATTCCTTTTATGACATATTCAAATCTATTTTTTAGACGCACTTCATTCTCTTTCGAGAGTGAAGGATCGTAATAACCCGGTGAACGCAAAATACTTGCAACGACAGCTATCTGAGATAGCGAGAGTTGATCCGCGTTACGATTGAAATATTGTTGAGCTGCTGTTTGCACTCCATAAGACCCGCGGCCAAAGTAAATAGTATTCAAGTAGTTTTCCAAGATTTGATCTTTTGAAAGTGAATTCTCCAGCTTTAAGGAAATTACAAGTTCCTTGATTTTTCGCTGAATGGTTCTGCTTGGAGATAAGAAGGCGGTCTTGGCATATTGCTGTGTGATCGTAGATCCGCCTTCACCATTTAAATTACCCGACTTTAAATTATTTAATAGCGCTCGAGCAATACCTGTAACGCTAAATGCTTTATTGGAATAATAGTTACGATCTTCAGCGGCCATTACTGCATTACGCAAATCTAAAGGAATTTTTGCCAGCGGGAGAATCTGACGGTTCTGCGAACCGATGCGCCCAATTTCTTCACCGTTTGAATATTGAATAATTGTCGATTGACTATTTACATAAGCGTTTGGATCTGGAATGGAAACGGTAAACCACGCGAAAGCGAAAAGTGTTGAGCCTGCAATAAAGCCAAAGCCGGCCAGGAAAATGGCGGCGCGAATAAGCTTTCTGCGGATCATTTCTAAAGGTTACCCTTTAACCCAATCTTCATCTTCCAAGGTGCGCACTCGACGGGGTGGCTTTCTCTCGGATCCATCACCCAATAGGTAGGAAGCGCATAAATGGTTCCACGAGCAATCGCGACAGACTTCCACGATATACACCGCGAATTCTCCAAATTCTTTCTCCATTTCGAGTAATTCAATTTCAGTCTTAATGCGACCTGAGAATTGACCCAGTTGATCGCCAAATGTGTAACGAAGCTCAACTAAAGAATCTTTCTTGCAGACTGGACACTTGCGTGAGGTTTTTTCTCCGTGGTATTTCGCCGCCCTAATTAAATATGGATCGGCATCGCAGGCATCTACAACTCCGCGAAATAACGCCAATAAGGTGGCGCGCTTATCGAGTGAATAATCGATGAACGCTCGCTTAGATTTCATAATAGGAGAAGGATAAACCCCTTTTGAGTACTTCGCCCGACTACCCTTTCGCTATGAACGTTTGGCAACTCCTAACGGATCGCAAGTTTTCGCGGCTGTTACGCGTTCGCTGGACTGGCCAAATGACCGATGGGGTATTTCAAAGCGCATTGGCATCTTTCGTAATTTTCTCTCCGGAACGTCAAGCAAACGCATTGAGTGCCGCGCTTGCATTTGCCGTTGTCTTACTTCCATATTCAGTAATTGGTCCTTTTGTTGGAACAATCCTAGATCGAGTTTCCAGACAACGAGCTATTGCGTATTCAAATCTAATTCGTGCGGTAACGCTTACGGTGGTTTCATTATTAATTTTTGAAGGAAAGACCGGAGTTGAATTAACTATTTTTGTTTTGGTGGCTTTTGGTATCAACCGATTAATTCTTGCCGGGCTTTCTGCTGGCATACCGTTGATGATTGAAAGCAAATCTCTAATCACCGCAAATGCTTTAGCGGTGACCGGTGGTTCTGTCTTTGTAGTTCTGGGTGGTGGTATTGGTTTGGGCTTGCGCCGCTTATTAGATGGTTTAACCAGTGCAGATCACGCCGATGGATTCATTATTTTGGCAGGTGCAGTTGGCTATCTCTTAGCCGCGTTCTTCGCCGCAACTTTGAAAAAGCGGGAGATCGGTCCGCTTGATCACGAGATAAAGAACGCTAGTTTCTCGCAAGGGTTAATTGAAATGCGGGAGGGAGTTAAATTCCTACGTCAAAATATGGATACTGCACGCGGGATTGCTGCAGTTGCTGTAAACCGCGGTGGAATAACTGCTTTAACTTTAATTGCATTGTTACTGGAACGAAATACTTTTCATGATCCTGCAGATAACGAAGCAGGTTTGGCTGGACTTAGTTTTGTTCTTTCGATTGCTGCGTGCGGCTTTGTAGTTGGCGCAGTTATCGCTCCTTATGGCGTAAGAAAAGTTGGTAGACACCGCTGGATGCGCTTTGCAATGGCGGCCAGTACTTTGGGTCCACTCTTTATTGTCTTTACCCGTACGCCATTGACCTTAGCTTGCGCCGCTTTTGTCACTGCTTTATTTGGGCAGAGTTTAAAGGTGACTAACGATGCTTTAGTTCAATCAAAAATTGATGACATCTATCGCGGTCGAGTTTTCTCTGTCTACGATGTAGTCGTTAATGGGGCGATTGTTTCGGGCGCGGTAATTGCTGCCTTGTTGTTACCAAATTCAGGAGATGCCTTCCTGGTTCCATTAATTGTGGCAGTGCTGTATTTAACTGCAGGTGCACGATTACTTCGCGGACGGGTTTTCTTTGCTCCACCAATCAAGTAGCTCTTTCGTCGCACGCTCTTGACCAAGCGGTCCATTTTCTAAACGTAACTCTAAGAGAAAATCTAAAGCTTTACCCACCGCTGCAGATGGTTTGATCTGCAATAACTCCATTACCTGCGCTCCGTCTAAATCGGGACGAATTTTCGATAACTCTTCTTCTTCCATTAATTTTGCAATACGTGCTTCCAGGCTGTCGTAAACCTTGGCTAAACGTTCGGCCTTCTTAAGATTGCGCGTAGTGCAGTCAGCGCGCGTTAATACGTGTAAGTGGATCAGTAAATCACCGGCATCGCGGACGTATCTACGCACAGCAGAATCAGTCCATTCCCCATCGCCATATCCGTGAAAACGAAGGTGTAGCGCAACTAGCGTTTCAACTTGATCGATTGTCTCTCCATCAAAGCGGAGCGCTTTTAAACGAGATTTTGCTAAGCGTGCACCAACAATTTCGTGGTGGTGAAAAGAAACTCCACCGTCAGCAATCAAGCTGCGCGTCTTTGGTTTGCCGATATCGTGCAAAAGCGCGGCTAGGCGAATCACTAAATTAGGACCGTTTAAACGATCTTCATGTGCAATTGCTTGCTCAAGTACGGTGATTGAATGTTCGTAAACATCTTTGTGGTGGTGATGTTCATCGATTTCTAGGCGTAACTTCGGTATTTCAGGCAAGACAATTTCAGCAAGACCAGTTTCGACCAAGAGAGTTATTCCGATTCTAGGTCTGCTCGACATCAACAATTTTGTAAATTCGTCACGAATTCGTTCTGCAGAAATAATTGAAATTCGCCCTGCCATATCTTTCATCGCCTGCAAAACTTCTGGTGCAATTTCAAAACCTAATTGGCTGGCAAAACGTGCAGCGCGCATCATGCGCAAAGGATCATCAGAGAATGAATTTTCTGCAGTATTTGGAGTGCGCAGAATCTTCTGGGCTAAATCCGCTAAACCGTTAAACGGGTCTATAAATTCTGGAACTTCGGTCGTTAATTCAAGTGCCATCGCGTTAACCGTAAAGTCGCGACGCGATAAATCTCCAGCAATGTTGTCGCCATAAACCACTTCGGGTTTACGGCTTTGCGGATCGTAACTTTCGCTGCGATAAGTTGTTACTTCAACTGTTGTGTCGCCGCGTTTTCCTGCGACAGTTCCGTATTCAATTCCTGTTTCCCAGATATTTTCTGCCCAAGTTTTTAATATCTTTTTTGTATCTTCCGGTTTTGCATTTGTTGTGAAATCTAAATCGTTACCGAGGCGCCCAAGTAAGGCATCGCGTACTGGGCCACCGACAAGTGCGAGTCGAAAGCCTTGTGCAGCAAAGCTTTGGGCAAGTGAACTAGCCAGCGGCGCGCGTTCAATGAGCGAGGCGATCGCAACTTCTCCTGCGGCTCCTAATGCACTCGTCACAATAGGTAAGGTTAGAGCAGTACCCTTGCTCTATGACCCCGGCACCTGGTGCGGGCAGCGAAGGTACGAAGAAAAAGCGGAGGCGCAAGCGCCCCCCACATCGCGCCCCACTTACAAAAGATTCAACTTCCCCCGGCGCTACTGCGCCTGCAGATGCATCCCCCAAGCGTCCAAAACCTGCCCCGAAGAACTATGCCAAGCGCGTTGATGAAGTCTCGGCTGGTGGATTGGTCGTTGATCACAGCGGCAAAAATGGTCTCTTGATCGGGCGCATCGATCATAAAGATTCATCTGGTCAGAGAATTTTATGGTCGCTACCAAAAGGGCATATTGAAGAAGGTGAAACACCTGAGCAAGCCGCTTTACGCGAAGTTGCTGAAGAAACCGGCATTGAATCTGCAATTGAAAGATCGCTTGGAGTAATTGATTTCTGGTTTATGGCTGGCGGCAAGCGCATTCATAAAACTGTTCACCACTATTTATTCCGCGAAACTGGTGGCAAATTAGCTGCACAAGAAAGTGAAGTTGATGAGGTTGGTTGGTTTCCTTTATCTGAAATAGTCGAACGTTTGGCATACCCCGATGAAAAAAAGCTAATTGCCCGTACAGATGCATCTGCGGAGTTGGCAGAACAATGAGGAAATTTGGATTTATCTCATTAATTTTATTTCTGATTTTTGGATTCTTTCCACAAGCCACTGCTAGCAATTCTGAAATTAGCCTGGTTAGCAAGCCACATCAATTATTCGATGGTACTTTCTTAAATGATGATTTGGCGTCCGACATATCTTCAACGGGTTCACTTGGTAAAGCGGTAGAGCAGAAACGCGTCGGAACAAGGACTTGGGTAATAGATGCTGCACTTTTAGATGAAGTTGCAGATATGGCTAATGGGTATGCTTTAAAAGATGAGGCAACTCCTACTGGTGAATCAATTGCAAAAGAGTGGATGGCTCGTTTGCTACTTGCAACATCGGGTGATCGGATAATTGTTTTGCCATATGGAAATCCGGATGTGGCGTTAGCAAAGAGACTCGCACCCAGTGAACTTCGTCTTTATTCTGCATATGCTTACGAAAGAGTGGCATTTCATTTAAATCGGAGGATCACCGAGGAAAATAGCGCGCTTTCAGGTTCTGAGACCTCTGATCTCAGTGGGCCGCTTCGTAAGAAATACACCCAGAGTCGTCAAGCGCTGACCTCGCTCGCTTCAATTGTGAAGGCACCTGAATTGCAAGCGCTGCGCGCTAAGTTAGCTGTATTACTCTCTCCTTCATTAAATAAGGATGAACGTCAGGTGTTTTCTTACAACGCTGAAGCAATTGTTGCCGAAACTTTAAATAGGTTGCGAGTTACCAGTGGTAAGTATCAGATCGCATCAGACTCTGGAAATTTGCCCGTTACTGTTATAAATGACTTTAGTGTTCCGGTGGTCGTAAACATTAAATTTACGACTTTAAATTCGCGTCTTCAGGTTTCTAGCGTTGTCGGATTGCAAATTCCCGCAAACTCCCGAACCCAATTAGCCATGCCATTTAAAGTTATTGCTCCGGGTGCAACAACGGTTACGGCACAAATAACCAATAAAAATAGTCGAGCAGTTGGTCTTCCTTCTAAACTCGCTATAAATATCACCATTTTTGATTCAAGGGTCACTGGCTTCACAATTGGCGCGGCGGTTCTGTTATTTGTTGCCGCAATAACCCAAACTATTCGTAGGGTCAGAAGGGGGCGCAATGAAAACCAATGATTTATTCCGCGCCTCCGGAGTTATGGCTATTGGCACAATCCTCTCGCGAATTACAGGATTCTTCCGCGCAATTTTAGGAGTTGCAGTTCTTGGTACTGCTCTCTTAGCTGATGCATACAACGTGGCAAACACCATGCCAAATATTTTGTATAACTTATTAGTTGGTGGCGCGCTAACAGCAATCTTTGTTCCACAACTTGTTAGATCATTCTCCGATGAAGATGGTGGGCACGGTTTCGCATCTCGACTAGTTACAACAATTTCTGGAATTCTCTTACTTTTAGTTTTTATCGGCGTGATTTTTGCTCCTGCTTTGGTGCGGCTATACGCACCGGAATTTGCAACTTCTGGATTTGAGAAAGAATTTTCAATCGCAGTTGCCTTCACTCGTTATTGCCTTCCGCAAATATTCTTTTTAGGGCTCTTTACTATGCTCGGGCAGGTCGCAAATGCCCGCGGCTCATTCGCACCACTGATGTGGGCGCCAATCGCCAATAACCTGGTTGTGATTGCGGTTTTCGCGGGCGTTTTGATTATGCAGAATATTTTGTCGGTCGAGAATATAACTGACGGACAAATCCAACTTTTAGGCTGGGGAACAACTCTAGGAATTGTGGTGCAAGCGCTAATCCTTATTCCGGTTGTTAAAAGATCCGGAATTCGCCTGCGGCCAATCTTTGGAGTTGCCGGTTTAGGTAAGTCATTTTCTTTAGCCGGATGGACCTTGGTTTATGTACTTATCTCGCAAATTGGTTATTTAATTACAGTAAATGTTGCAACCAGCGCAGCGGTTCGCAGCGCACAGGCTGGGATATCAACTGGTGTTGGTTTTACACCCTTCACCGCCGCTTATTACATAATGTTGTTGCCGTATTCCATTGTGACCATATCAATCGTTACTGCACTTTTGCCCCACCTTTCTAAGTTAGCTATTGATAAGAACGTAGATGAGGTCAAGAAGCAATTAGTCCGTGCCATTCGAATGTGTGGTGTTGTCACAGTACCAAGCTCGGTTGCTTTCTTACTTTTTGGTTCTCTGATGACTGAGGTTCTTTACTTCGGAATCTCGTTAGAAGATTCGCGCTACATTGGCTATGTACTATCTGCCCTGAGTTTAGGTCTCGTAGCATTTTCGATTAATCTGATTTTAATCCGTGGGTTCAATGCTTTTGAAGATACTAAAACTCAAGTGATTTCAATTTTGATTATTAATATTGTTTCTTCTGCGCTTTCATATCTATTCTTAGCCACCTTAGAGAATGAACATGTAACGATCGGACTCGGTCTAGCATTTTCAATTAGTTATATAATTGGTTTATTTGTGACGATTTCACTTTTGAAGAAGCATGTAGGAAAATTTGAGTACTCGCACTTTCTTGGACAACATCTGCGCCTATATTTGGCATCCTTCTCGGCGATGCTTCCCTTCTTCGCCATCGCACTCTTCTTTGGTTGGGTAAGCGATGATGCTCAGCCAATCATCGGTGTTTTGCGGTTGGCTTTGGTCCTAATTGGCAGTGGAGTTTCTTTCTTGTTGCTAGCGCACCTTTTTAAGATAACCGAGATAACCGCCCTTAAAGAGTTCGCAATCTCACTATTGCGCAAACGTAAGTCATCTCGTAAAAGATAAGTAGAAGTGGATACGCTGAGCACATGGTAAAAGATCTTGTAATTGTCGGTTCTGGTCCTGCGGGATATACAGCGGCTATCTACGCCGCGCGCGCCCAATTAAATCCAGTTATCTACGAGGGTTCAGTAACCGCAGGTGGCGCGCTAATGAACACAACTGAGGTGGAAAACTTTCCAGGATTTGTTGATGGCGTAATGGGTCCAGATTTAATGGACAGTATGCGTAAACAAGCTAAGAGATTTGGTGCAGAACTAATCACCGATGATGTCGTTGAAATGGATTTATCAGGCGAAATTAAAATTATTAAAGATGGTTCAGGAAATACCGTCCAAGCCAAGGCGGTTATTTTGGCGATGGGATCAGCGTATAAAGAAATTGGTTTACCTAATGAGAAGCGTTTGTCAGGTCGTGGCGTCTCTTGGTGTGCAACCTGCGATGGTTTCTTCTTCCGCGATCAAGTAATTGCTGTCGTCGGTGGTGGAGATTCCGCAGTTGAAGAAGCAACTTTCTTAACTAAATTTGCCTCAAAGGTTGTCTTGATTCATCGCCGTGATTCATTACGCGCATCTAAAATTATGGCTGAGCGCGCACTATCGAATCCTAAGATTGAAATGTTGTGGAACACAGAAGTTACAGATGTTCTTGGTGCGGATAAAGTTGAAGGTTTGCAGTTACGTAACACCGTAACCGGTGAAGAATCTAAGCGAGATTTCACCGGGTTATTTGTAGCCATTGGGCACATCCCGCGGAGCGAACTAGTTACATCACAAATTACTTTAAATGAAGAGGGATATGTCGCAGTTGATGGGCGCTCAACACGTACCAACTTGAATGGTGTTTTCGCGTGTGGAGATCTAGTCGATTTCACCTACCGCCAAGCGATTACTGCCGCAGGCTCAGGATGCCAGGCTGCTCTTGATGCTGAAAAGTTCCTTTCGCACTAGTAGGCTTCAAATATTAAATCTTAAAGTTAACAATTAAAGATCATAAAGGGAGTAAAGATGAGCGCAGGTAAAGTCACAGCAGCTAACTTCGATGAAGTGGTTCTTAAGAGCAGCAAGCCAGTTCTTGTTGATTTCTGGGCTGAATGGTGTGGCCCTTGCCGCGCAGTTGGACCAATTTTGGATGAGATCGCCAATGAACACGGTGAAAAACTCACAATCGTGAAGTTAAATACTGATGAAGAGTCAGCAATCGCCATTAAGTATGGAGTTACATCGATTCCAATGTTAAATGTTTATGTAAATGGTGAAGTTGTAAAGACCATTATTGGTGCCAAGCCAAAACCAGCTCTTCTTAAAGAGCTAGAAGCTTTCATCTAATCAACTTGTTGAATTAGGTTAAATATGAAAGAACTATCTCCTGATGAGATCCGTTCTTTTCAGCAAGAGCGCGGACTCCACATTACGGGTGAGTTAAACGATTCAACTCGGCGCGCACTTGAAGAAGCGCGCTGGAAATTAGGTGATCGCTCACTTAATTTGCAGCCTTCTCCAATGATGCGTGGTGACGATGTTGCTGCGCTGCAAGCTCGTTTAACGGAAATGGGTTTTAACGCTGGACGTGTTGATGGTATTTTCGGCGAACGCACCGAATCTGCAGTTAAAGAGTTTCAGAAATCTGTAGGAATAAAAGTTGACGGTAAATGTGGTCCCGCAACAATTATCGCTTTAATTCGTTTGACTAAAATTGTTTCAGGTGGTGCGCCAGCTCAATTGCGCGAGAACGCTGCGCAAAGAAATCGTGGCCCCGCACTTGCAAATAAAGTTATTGTGATTGATCCAGCATTTGGTGAAACAGAAGCAGAAATTGTTTATGACCTTGCTCAACGCTTAGAAGGTCGTTTGTTAGCTCTGGGCGCTAGCGTTTTTCTAACTCGTGGTCCCCGAAACGTACTAACTGAAAGTCAGATCATCTCGTTCTCTAATAAAAATAGCGCTGACCTTGTAATTTCATTACATACAGATAGCCATAAGAATTCATCTGCACACGGTGTATCAACTTATTTTTACGGAAGTGATGCGCACGGAATTCACTCAATTGTTGGAGAAAGGTTCGCTTCGCTTGTGCAGCGCGAAATTTGTGCGCGTACCGATCTTCTAAACTGTCGCACTCACGCCAAAACCTGGGATGTACTTCGCTTGACTCAAGCCCCGGCGGTTCGTGTTGATTTGGGATACCTGACTAATGAAGGCGATGCCGCTCGTTTAGCTCGTCCTGATTTTCGTGACACTTTGGCCGAGGCATTTATTATCGCCATCCAACGCCTTTATTTATCGGCTGAAGACGATGCTAAAACGGGAACGCTACGTTTATCTGACCTACGAAGTGCCGGGATACGTCGCTAGTTTTAATCGGTTCGCGCTCCTATATGAGCATGTGGGAGACTTCTACTTATGTCTGACGTATCAGTCCGCTTTCAAACGGGTGCTCCGCAACATCTGGAGCAACGTTTTGCTACGCGCGCGGCAGGAATGTTGCCTTCGGAGATTCGTTCACTATTCGCAGTTGCTTCACGACCTGAAATTGTTTCACTAGCGGGTGGAATGCCAAATCTTTCTGCTTTGCCGATGGAGATGATGGCAGGTGTTGTAAAAGATTTAATTTTAACAAATGGAGCAGAAGCGCTTCAGTATGGAAGTGGCCAAGGCCATCCAAAACTTCGCGAACAGATCTGTGATGTTATGGCGCTGGAAGGTATCCGCGCTAATCCGGATGATATTGTTGTAACAACTGGTTCACAACAAGCTTTAGATTTAATTTCGCGAATCTTTATCGATCCAGGTGATGTAGTTCTGGTTGAAGCGCCTTCTTATGTTGGAGCGCTCGGAACATTTAGACAATATGAAGCATCTGTTGTCCATGTTGAAATGGATATGAACGGTTTAGTTCCAGATTCTTTGCGTGCCGCGATTAAATCGGTGCGCGCCGCTGGACGTAAAATTAAATTCTTGTATTTGATCCCTAACTACCAAAATCCGACTGGAGTTTTACTCCCGGCCGATCGCAGAACAGAAATTCTCGCAATCTGCCGCGAAGAAGGCATTTTCGTCGTAGAAGATAACCCTTACGGACTATTAGGTTTTGATCGTCCAGCGCCAAATGCGATGCGCGCAGAAGATTCTGAAAATGTTATTTACTTAGGTTCCTTCTCAAAAACAATCGCATCGGGTTTACGTATTGGCTGGGCGCTTGTCCCGCAATCACTTAAAGATAAGTTAGTGATTGCATCTGAATCTTCAATTCTCTGCCCTTCAAATTTTACGCAGTTAACGATCGCTAGTTATTTGGCAGATCAACCTTGGCGTGATCAGATTGCATCATTCTGTGAGTTATATAAGGTCCGCCGCGATGCGATGCTTGAATCACTCGAAGAGTATTTCCCTAAGGAAGCTACATGGACCAAGCCAGGTGGCGGATTCTATGTTTGGGTTAATTTGCCGCCAGAAATTGATACTAAGGCGATGATGCCAAAGGCGATTGTTGCCAAGGTCGCTTATGTGCCCGGAACTGCTTTCTACGCCGACGGATTTGGCTCTTGGTCAATGCGTCTGTCTTACTGCCACCCAACCCCAGAGCGAATTTGTGAAGGCGTTAAAGCACTCGGTGGAATTGTTAAGCAGGAAATGTCACGCCGCGGTTCTGAACTTAAATAACTTTACTTTCCTTCAATTAAGTCAACGATGCGCTGCAGATCTTCGCGGCCAGCAAATTCAATAACAATCTTTCCTTTACCGCTCACGCCTTGCACACTAACTCGTGTATCTAAATAATCGCTGAGCAGCTCTGCTGCTGCCAAAGTTTCACCACTCGCCGCACCTTTCGATGCCTTACCTGAGCCACTTTTCTTCTTTGGAGAATGAATTGCCACTGCCTCTTCGGTTGCTCTAACGCTTAGACCTTCCGCAATTATGCGCCCCGCAAGTTTTTCGATCTCTGCTTCATCTGTTAGACCGAGTAGTGCGCGCGCATGTCCTGCCGAAATTACACCTGCTGCCACCTTGCGCTGCACCGACAAAGGTAAATTAAGTAAACGCATTGTGTTGGAAATTAGTGGGCGTGATCTTCCCAATTTGGTTGCTAGTTCTTCATGTGTGCAGTTAAAGTCGGTGAGAAGTTGTGCGTAAGCAGCGCCTTCTTCAAGTGGGTTTAATTGACTGCGGTGAATATTTTCAATTAAGGCTTCGCGAAGTAATTCGTTATCTGGTGTCTGGCGAATAATTACTGGGATAGTTTTTAAACCGGCTGCTTTTGCGGCGCGGAAGCGGCGCTCTCCCATAATCAATTCATATTTACCAGCAGATGTTTGGCGAACAACTGGCGGTTGCAAAATGCCGATCTCTTTAATTGAGGCAGTTAATTCATTTAGCGCTGTTTCATCAAATACCGAACGTGGTTGGCGTGGGTTAGGTGAAATGGAATCAATAGAAACTTCATTCTGTTGTGCAACTTCATTTCCCGCAACTGTTAGGGATGTTGGAATTAGTGAATCTAGATTTGTTCCGAGTCCACCGCGTTTTGCACTCATGCAATTTCTCCATCGCGCTTGTAATTGATATTTACTACATTTGAATCAAAAACAATCTCTTCTTTTGGTTTTCCGCGTTCTGCAATTTCGCGGGCTACCTGCATATATGCAATCGCACCTGGAGATAAAGGGTCGTAAGTCATTACCGTTTGGTTATACGACGGCGCTTCTGAAACACGCACTGCACGTGGGATTGGGATATCAATTAACTCTTTTGGAAAGTGTGAACGCACATTTGCGGCGACATCATTTGATAAACGGGTGCGCCCATCAAACATTGTTAAAACTATTGTTGATAAATCTAAATTAGCGTTAAGTCTTTTCTTTACTACTCCATATGTTTCAAGAAGTTGTGACAAACCTTCGAGTGCGTAATATTCAGTTTGAATTGGAATCAATAGTTCGCGAGCTGCCGCTAGTGCATTAATTGTTAATAAACCAAGTGATGGTGGGCAATCAATAAAAATGTAGTCATAATTTGGGGAGATTTCTTCCAGCGCTTCTTTTAATCGCAATTCGCGCGCAACCATTGAAACTAAATTAACTTCTGCATTCGCCAGCGATGAATTAGATGGGATGCAATCAAGTGAGGGAAAGCCTGCAACTTTTTGAATCACCGCAGTGATTGGTTCGTTACCCATTAATACGTCATAGATGCCTGCGATATCACGGTGCGGGACACCGAGTGCGGTGCTGGCGTTGCCCTGTGGATCTAAATCGATTACCAATACTCGAAGACCACCCATTGATAGGGCGGCGGCGATATTTACCGTGGTGGTGGTCTTGCCGACCCCGCCTTTTTGATTGGCTACTGTGAAGATTCTGGTTGAGGCTGGCTTGGCCATCGCCTCTTTTAGGCGGCGGACCCCAACTACCTTATTACCCGAGTTATCGGTTGTTGTTTCACGTGAATCAGCCACGCGCTTATCTAAGCACCTTTACGTACGGAGATTATTCGCCCAAGCTCAATTCCTTCGAGTTTGATCTCGTGGAGCTCGGCGCCTTTTACCCCAACCATCTCAGATGCAGCAGACTCCCCCTTCATGGCAAGGAGTGAGCCCCCGGTTTTGACCATATGCCAGCTCATCTTCTTCAATTTTTCAAGAGGTGCTACGGCGCGAGCGGTTACGAAGTCTGCGCTCTTCTTAATGTCTTGGGCGCGGCCCCGAAGTACCTGTATTGGGAAAGGTAGGTCAGGGATAGCCACGACCGCCTCATTTAGAAATTCAACGCGGCGTTCCAGTGGTTCAATCAGCGTTACCTGTAAATCGGGGCGGGCAAGGGCTATAACAATGCCGGGTAGCCCAGCGCCAGAGCCGATATCAAATAGGGATGCCCCATTTGGGAGCAGTTGGGTTACGGGAAGGCAGTTGAAGATGTGGCGATCCCAGATTCGCTCTCCTTCGCGGGGGCCGATCAGCCCTCTTTCAATACCTGCGCCGACCAGGAATTCGGCAAAACCATGAATTGACCCCTCTTGCCCAGGAAAGTACTTGGCGATAAGAGTTTCACGTGAAACCCTTTCGGAAGAGACAGACTCCGGCTGGAGATTTTCCATCTAATCCCCTACGCGGGGTAGATGACTACGAAGCGATTTGGATCTTCTCCATCAGATTCTGATGAAAGGCCCAAGGTTTGGATCGTGTCGTGGATGATTTTGCGTTCAAAGGCGTTCATTGGGTCGAGTTTGATCGAAGCCCCTGTTGTTTTCGCTTGCTCGGCCATCTTCTCGGCTAGCGCAGTCAGCTCTTTACGGCGACCGGCGCGGAATCCATCTATATCAAGCATTAAACGGCTGCGATCGCCGGTAGATGTCTGAACCGCTAGACGGGTTAGCTCCTGGATGGCGTCGAGGACTTCGCCCTCTTGGCCGACTAGGTGGCGTAGCTTTCCGCCAACGATCGCCAGGCTGGCGCGGTCATTTTCCACATCAATATCGATGTCGCCATCAAGATCGGCGATATCTAGCAAACCTTCGAGGTAATCGGCGGCAATGTCGCCTTCCTCTTCCAAGCGGGCGATTGTCTTTGGCGCCTTTTTGGTTCCGGTTGATGCTTCAGCCTCAACTTCGTTATCTAGTACTTCTGTAGTCTCTTCGCTCATTTTTTACTCCTTTAATTGGAAACTTGGGTTATTTATGCATTATTGATAGTAAATGTCTTAATTACTTCTTCTTTTTCTTCTTTGGCTGCTTTCTCTGCCCCTTCACTTCGCCCTCTTGGCTGTTCTGGCCAGGCTCGGTGTTCTCTGGGTCAATAACTGTTCCGCTGGCGCCACGTTTATCTTCTTTATTTTTATGGGCGCGCTTTCGTTCCAACTCTTCATATGCAGGAGAACCCGGAGTTGGGTTTCTCTTAATGACATAGAACTGTTGTCCCCATGTCCAGAAGTTTGTAGTCGACCAATAAATTAAAACACCTACCGGAAAGTTAACGCCGGAGATTGCAAATATAACTGGGAATAAATACAACATGATTTTCTGCTGTTGCAACATCATATTGTTACTTGAATCCATCTTTGGCATTCCTTTAACCATCAACTGACGTTGGGTTGTAAAGGTTGTTGCCGACATAACAAAGATCAAAATAACAGTGACGATTTTTACTGTTGTGTCAGGGGAGCCTAAGAAGCTCTGTGAGATTTTCGCTCCGAAAAATGTGGCTTGTGCGGCGCTATCTAAGTAATCACCTTTTAGAAAACCGCGCGCGATTGGTGCGGATACACCTTCTGGGGTTTTTGCAGCGATTCCATTAAGCACTGTAAAAAGAGCGAAGAAAATTGGAGCTTGCGCCAAAATTGGAAAACAAGATGCCAATGGGTTTGTTTTATGCTCTTTGTAGAGCTTCATCATCTCTTCAGATTGTTTTTGGCGATCATCTTTATATTTATTTTGGATCGCCTTCATTTGTGGCTGCAACGCGGTTAGTGCGCGCTGGCTTTTTATTTGCTTAACAAAAAGCGGAATAAGAACTATTCGAATACAAATTACGAGACCAACGATAGAGAGTGACCATGTGACTCCACTATCGGTGCCGAAAATTGGCCTAAGAAGATTGTGGAAGAGAATAATTACACCTGAAACCAGGTTATAGAGTGGATCTAAAATAACTCCCATTAATGAACTCCTACACTGGTTTTTTGGCTTGAATTTGTTTGGTTTTTAACTGCGTAATCAACACCGCCGTGTGACCACGGATTGCAGCGCATCAATCGCCAGATCGACATAGCAACACCGCGTAGACCGTAATGTGAAATCGCTGATGCGGCATATGCAGAACACGATGGGTAATACTTGCAGCGCGCAGGGAAAGCCGGGGAGATCCATTTTTGATATGCGTTAATTACGGCTACAAAAACCTTTCGCATTACTTCACCGCTATTCGTGAAGCGCGATCCAACAACTTGCTTATAAGTTTTTCAATTTCTGTGCCGACGGAATCAATATTGTTTTTAGCCAAGGCGCGAATCACTAGGAGTGATCCAGTTGGCAATTTAGAGAGTTGTGGGGAAATGGCATGACGAACCTTGCGAGCCAGAGCGTGGCGTGTAACGGATCCGCCAACAGATTTATTAATAATTAACCCGCACTTTGGTAGGTCGTGATTTGTTACAGGGGAGATGTAAAGGTATCCAACAAAGTTTTCTGTAGTAACGCGGGTTCCACTCTTTGTTGCTCGAGTGAAATCGGCGCTTACGGTCAAACGTGCGTTTTTAGGCAGCACGAGGTTCTCCGGTGCAGCTCTGTTACTTACGCAGAAAGACGAACGCGGCCTTTAGCGCGACGGGCTGAAAGAACTGCACGTCCTGCGCGAGTTGCCATGCGTGCGCGGAAGCCATGTTTCTTGGCGCGACGACGGGTGTTAGGTTGAAATGTGCGCTTTGTCATGGTGACTCCTTTTAAACTTAGGTGGTAAAACTTCGGTGGGTAGAGCTGGTTTTCTCCGGACTAGGTTTTTGCTGACCTAGCTCGCGGTTTTGCCGACTTCTATGAACTCTTCATAAATACGGGGGAAGCAAGGGTGTAACGGTAGAGGTGGGGATACAGGCGGGTCAAACTGGAGGGTAGGTTGAGGGTTGTGGATAACCACTTGCTTTTCTTGGAAAAGAGCCCTACTTTTCACCTCTGTCCACAGGTATCCGTCAAAGTGGCTCTAAATCAAGGGTAAAGCCCTACTTTAGACCACAGCCTGTGGATAACGTTGTGGATAGTCCAAGGGGGCGAGAATGGCTGTTGTTGAGATCGAACTCGCTGATCTTTGGGATCGAGTTATTGAGCATGTCTCACTCGGAGAACCCCAACATCGCGCCTTCTTAACAATGACCAAACCTCTTGGGTTGATTCAAAGCGATGGCGGCATCACAAATTTGTTAGTTGCTGCGCCAAATGTGTTTGCTAAAGATGTTCTCGAATCTCGTTTACGAATTGTTGTCAATGAAGTTCTAACTCGCGAGCTTGGCGATAAAACAAATATCGCCGTGATGGTTGATGAGTCACTCGAACTCGCAGATCACCCGGCCCCAACTATTGTTATTGAACCAACACCTACTCGCCCAGGCACGGGTCGTGAAGGTTCTGATCTTGGTGCCCGCAAAAGCGATGAGCCATCACAATTAAATCCTCGCTATATCTTTGAAACTTTCGTTATTGGTGCATCAAATCGTTTCGCGCACGCCGCGGCAGTTGCAGTGGCCGAAGCGCCAGCGAAGGCATACAACCCACTGTTTATTTATGGTGAGTCCGGACTTGGAAAAACCCACTTATTACACGCGATTGGCGCTTACGCCAAAGAGTTATATGGCAGTGTGCGGGTTCGTTACGTTTCATCTGAAGAGTTCACAAATGACTTTATTAACTCGATTCGCGACGATAAAGCTTCGGCATTCCAGCGCCGTTATCGCGACCTTGATGTTCTGTTGGTTGATGACATTCAGTTCCTAGAAAATAAAGAGCGCACCCAAGAAGAGTTCTTCCACACTTTTAACACTTTATATAACGCCAATAAACAAATCGTTATCTCATCTGATCGTCCCCCAAAACAGTTAACCACTTTGGAAGATCGTCTACGTTCACGTTTCGAGTGGGGTTTGATTACAGATATCCAACCTCCAGAATTAGAAACTCGTATCGCTATTCTTCGTAAGAAAGCTGCGCAAGATAAATTAAATGCGCCTGATGATGTACTCGAATATATCGCCAGCAAAATTTCTACAAATATTCGCGAACTTGAAGGTGCGCTAATTCGTGTTACAGCATTCGCAAGCCTTAACCGACAAGGTGTTGATTTAGGTCTTGCTGAAATTGTTTTGAAAGATTTGATCCCAAGTGGCGCTGGTCCTGAAATCACTGGCGCAACGATTATGGCTCAGACCGCCGTTTACTTCAGCCTAACTATCGATGATTTATGTGGCACTTCTCGTTCTCGCGTTTTAGTTAACGCCCGCCAGATCGCGATGTATTTGTGCCGCGAGTTAACTGAGTTATCGCTACCTAAGATTGGGCAAGCTTTCGGGGGCCGCGATCACACAACTGTTATGCACGCCGACCGGAAGATCCGCCAATTAATGGCAGAGCGCCGATCTATCTATAACCAAGTCACAGAGTTAACTAACCGGATTAAATCTCAGAACAGAGGTTAATTTCGGTTAAATGTCCGAATTAAGAACCTTACCCCCAGTTGTGGAGAAGGTGTGGATAACTGTGGATTGCAGCGGTAAATCTGTGGTTAATAAGTTTTTCTTTTAGCTTTTTTTAAAATAGAGAGGGGAGGTGGGTTATGTTGCAGGGTTTTGTGCACAGTTTAACCTTGTTTATCCACACCTTTTTAACAAGAAAACACGCCTTTGAGCAGGGCTTTTTAACTTTATCCACAGTTATATTGGTTGGTTACTACTACTACCTATATATACAGAAAACCCGCGTCCAAACGAACCACACAGCCTCAAACCTGTTTTTTGGACTATCTAACTCTTCTATCAACATGAAAGACTTTCAACTAAAGAAACTGAGGGCAACCGCGTGAAATTTACTGTCGAGCAAAGCGCACTTACCGATGGCGTCAACTGGGTATCCCGCAGTCTTTCAACTAGACCAATAAAAACCGAGCTCCTCGGAATTGTTATCGATGCGACCGGAGATGAAGTAATTCTCTCTGGATCAGATTTAGAAACATCTAGCAAAGCTTTTTTTAAAGCAGATATTTCCCAACCGGGAAAAGTTTTAGTTCCCGGAAAGTTACTTGCAGAAATTTCAAGATCGCTTCCAAATAAACCGATCACAATCACACTTGATGGTTCTCGAGTTTTAGTTACGTCTGGTTCAGCAAAATTCACTCTCCCAACACTTTCGATTTCCGAATACCCATCTTTACCTGAACTACCCGAAACCACAGGCGTCGTTGCAAGCGATGTTTTTGCAACAGCAGTGGCACAAGTAGCTATCGCGGCAGGCAAAGACGATTCACTACCAACACTGACCGGCGTTCATGTTGAAATAAATGAAGACACAGTGACTCTGGCAGCAACGGATAGATACCGCTTAGCAGTGCGTGAATTTACTTGGCAGCCAACAACACCAGGGCTTTCCACAACTTCACTTTTGCGTGGACGCACTATTGCAGATGCCGCGAAATCATTAACCGGCTCTAAAAACGTTTCGCTTTCATTTGCACCAAACACGAGCAACGATCGTCTTGCTGGTTTTGCCGGCGAAGGCAAATCAATGACTTCAAGAATGTTGGATGGAACATTTCCCCCATACCGACACTTACTCCCACAAGATGTGACTACAACAGCAATCGTTGAAGTCGCACCGTTTTTAGATTCTGTTCGCCGCGTTGCACTCGTAACCGATAAGACAGTTCCGCTACGTCTGGAGTTTGCAAACAACACTGTTTCACTAGAAGCAGGCGCAGGCGAAGAAGCACAAGCCACTGAAGCAATTGAAATCTTGTTAAACGGTGAGCCAATCTCAATTGCTTTCAATCCAGTATTTCTTGCAGATGGACTACAAGCTGTAGGCACTTCATTTGTGCAGATTTCATTTACCGGCTCGAACAAACCAGCAATCTTGAGCGGTAAATCAGATCGCGACGGTAAAGTAATTGAAAACTACCGTTACCTTCTAATGCCGATGCGTTACGCCTCATAACCACTTTAAAGATTTTATTAAGAGCATAAAGTGCGCGTTACTAAATTAGCGCTGACCAACTTCCGCTCCTATAAAAACCTTGAGTTGGAGTTCAACCCTGGCCCAACCACCTTCATTGGCAACAACGGTTCCGGCAAAACTAATATCGCCGAAAGTTTGATCTATCTCGCCTACCTTTCATCTCACCGTGTTTCACAGAACCTTCCACTTTTAAATTTAGGCACCGACCAAGCGATTATTCGCGCCGAGATAGAACGCGACAATCGCACTTTACAACTTGATCTAGAAATTAATGCCAGCAAGGCAAACCGTGCGCGGTTAAACCAAAACCCAACAAAATCACAACGTGAGATTTTGGGAGCCCTACAAGTTATTTACTTCTCCCCAGAAGATTTAGATCTGGTGCGCGGTGAACCCACCCACCGCCGCGATTTCCTCGATAAATTACTTATTACCCGCGCCCCGCGTTTAACCGGCGTTATCTCGGATTACGACCGAGTTGTTAAACAACGTAATACTTTACTTAAAACCCGTGCCTCCGAAAACGCGCTAGCGCCATGGACTAAACAACTAATCAATTTAGGCGCACAATTAAGTGCAGAACGAATCTCTTTAGTTGAAGCGTTAAACCCTTATGTAGCTGCAAATTACGCCAATTTAAATGAAGTAAAACCAGCCTTTATTTCCTACAAATCAAGCACCGATGGGCTAACAATTAACACCGAGGTAAATTTACAAATACTTACTGAACGACAATTAGAAGTATCTCGCCAAGAGATCGAGCGCGGGGTGTCTTTAATTGGGCCCCACCGCGATGATTTACATCTTCAACTCGGAGACTTTCCCACAAAAGGTTATGCCAGCCACGGCGAATCTTGGTCAATGGCTATCTCACTACGTATTGGTTCTTATAACCTACTTAAATCAGAAGGTGCTGAACCTGTATTAATCCTCGACGATATTTTCGCGGAGTTAGATACCATGCGCCGCCAACAGTTAACTTCAGTCACCCAAATAGCGGAACAAACTTTTATTACCGCCGCAGTTGAAAGTGATCTACCTTCCGAATTACTATCTACTAAATATTACGTCACCCCTGGTTTTGTTTCGAAAGAGAGGTCAAGTAATGAGTAAACGCGATTTAGCTCTTGATCTTTTCCGCAGTTACAAAACAGGATTTATTAAAAAATCCAAACCAGTGCAAGAGCGAACCAACACTCCAGGAGATCCAACTCTTATCAGCGAAGTAATGTCAGATCTAATTAACCAACGTGATTGGCATTTAGGAATTGCTGAAGGAACTTTGTTTTCATCTTGGAAAGAAATTGTTGGCGAAGATATTGCATCACACACCACACCAATTTCACTTCTTGAAGGCGCACTTCTAATTCAATGTTCATCAACCGCGTGGGCAACACAATTGAACGCGGTTGGACAAGATTTATTGAACACAATTCAAAGTTCTACTCCTGGAGCAGGGGTCGCCTCACTCGCATTTATCGGCCCACAAGCACCTTCGTGGAAGCGCGGCTTGCGGACCATTAAAAATGAGCGTGGACCTCGGGATACCTACGGTTAGAGACCTTTTAACCCCCCTCACCCACTAGGAACCCTCACCCACGCTCAGAAAATGGCGCATTTGGCGCACCTGTGGCTTTTTATGGCTAGCGGGCTTTTCATTTACCGATAGGATTATCAGGCTCAGTGAAGGAATTCCCCTTCTAGGCGTGTTTTAAGGCCAGAACCAGATTTTAAAAGGAGCTTTAGTGACGAAGCAAGCCGGCGGATACGACGCCAGTTCGATCACCGTCCTTGAGGGCCTCGACGCTGTCCGCAAGCGCCCCGGAATGTATATCGGCTCAACCGGTGAACGCGGCCTGCACCACCTCGTCTATGAAGTAGTTGATAACTCAGTTGATGAAGCCCTTGCTGGTTATTGCGATGAAATAAATATTACTTTGATGGAAGACGGATCGTTGCAATGCATCGATAACGGCCGCGGTATCCCTGTTGATATGCACCCAGTTGAAAAAAAACCGGCTCTTGAAGTTGTTCTTACAGTTCTGCACGCCGGCGGAAAATTCGGTGATGGTGGTTACTCGGTTTCTGGCGGATTACACGGTGTGGGTATTTCTGTAGTCAACGCGCTTTCAACTGATCTATCTGTGCAAGTACAACGCGACGGTTTCTTCTGGAGCCAAGAATATAAATTAGGCGCACCAACTGCTCCAGTTAAAAAAGGTGGCGTATCTGAGAAAACCGGAACTACTGTTCAATTCTGGCCTTCAGAGGAAATATTTGAAACTACAGATTTCTCGTTTGAGGTTTTATCTACCCGTTTTCGCGAAATGGCATTTCTAAATAAAGGCCTTCGTTTAACCCTTACCGATTTGCGCCCTGGCCACGTAGACGAAAAGGGCGAGCCACTTCACGTTAACTATAAATACGACGGTGGAATTGCAGATTTCGTAAAACACTTAAATTCAACGCGCGGTGAAACCCACAAATCCATCATCTTTTTTGAAGGCGAAGATAAGAAAGCCAAACTATCTCTAGAAGTCGCAATGCAGTGGAACGCCGGATTCTCTGAATCTGTTTACACCTTTGCCAACACAATCCACACTCACGAAGGTGGAACACACGAAGAAGGTTTCCGCACCGCACTTACATCTGTCGTAAATAAATTTGGCGAAGAAGCAGGCTACATCCGCAAAAAGGAAGATCGTCTAACCGGTGATGATGTACGCGAAGGTTTAACTGCAATTGTTTCCATTAAATTAGCTGAGCCACAGTTTGAAGGACAGACCAAAACCAAACTTGGCAACACTGAAGCAAAGTCATACACCCAAAAATCTGTAAATGAATTTTTAACACAATGGTTTGAACAAAACCCACAAGAAGGTAAAGATATTGTTCGTAAAAGCATCGATGCTGCAGCCGCACGTGTTGCAGCACGTAAAGCCCGTGATTTATCGCGTAATCGAAAAGGTTTGCTCGAAGGTCGCGGAATGCCCGGCAAGTTAGCTGATTGCCAATGGACTGATCCAGCAAAGTGCGAGCTTTACATTGTTGAAGGTGACTCTGCGGGTGGTTCCACAAAAGGTGGTCGCGATTCGCGTAACCAAGCAGTGCTACCAATTCGTGGAAAAATTCTTAACGTTGAAAAAGCACGCATCGATCGCGTACTACAAAACAATGAAGTACAAGCGTTAATCACCGCACTTGGCACTGGGGTTCACGAAGATTTCGATATTGAAAAATTACGCTACCACAAGATCATTTTGATGGCCGATGCTGATGTCGACGGACAACATATCCGCACCTTGCTTTTAACTTTGTTATTCCGTTTTATGCGCCCATTGATTGAAAATGGCTTTGTTTACCTGGCATCTCCTCCACTTTATAAAATTAAATGGGGCGGTAAAGATGAAGTGCAATACGCCTTCTCTGATCGCGAACGCGATGGCATGATCAAGATTGGTTTAGATGCCGGAAAGCGTTTGCCAAAAGATGATGGTATTCAACGCTTCAAAGGTTTAGGTGAAATGCCCGCCAAAGAATTGTGGGATACAACAATGGATCCAGAACACCGCGTCCTGATTCAAGTAACTCTCGATGACGCTGCCGCAGCAGATGATTTATTTTCAGTTTTAATGGGCGAAGATGTAGAACAACGCCGTGCATTTATTCAACGTAACGCTAAAGACGTTAGATTCTTGGATATCTAAATGGCTGAAGATAAAACTCCCGTAGACCGCACCGGTATGGCTAACCCGGGCGATGATTTCGACCGCATTGAAACTGTTGATCTACAAGTTGAGATGGCACGTTCTTATCTTGACTATGCAATGTCAGTTATTGTCGGCCGCGCACTTCCAGATGTTCGCGATGGTTTAAAGCCAGTTCATCGCCGCGTTTTATATGCAATGTATGACGCGGGTTATCGCCCCGACAAGGGTTACTACAAATCTTCTCGCATCGTCGGTGATGTCATGGGTAATTACCATCCGCACGGTGACACCGCGATTTATGACACCGTAGTTCGCTTAGCCCAGCACTGGTCACTTCGCTATCCATTGGTAGATGGCAACGGTAACTTCGGCTCTCCCGGCAACGATCCAGCCGCGGCAATGCGTTATACCGAAGCTCGCCTTTCACCTATCGCGATGGAGATGATGCGCGATATCGATGAAGACACCGTTAACTTCTCCCCAAATTACGACGGCCGATCACAAGAGCCAGATGTATTGCCAAGCCGCTTCCCAAACTTATTAGTAAACGGTTCCGCCGGTATCGCAGTTGGAATGGCGACAAATATTCCACCACACAATCTGCGCGAAATTACCGAAGGTGTTATTTACTCACTCAATAACCCAGATCTAAAACCAGAAGAACTTCTTGCTGAATTGTTAAAGATTGTAAAAGGACCAGATTTCCCAACTAAAGCTTTAATTGTTGGACGCACCGGGATTGAAGAGGCTTACCGCACCGGTCGCGGATCAGTAACCATGCGCGCGGTTGTGCAAGTAGAAGAGATCAATAAACGCACCTGTTTGGTTGTTAGCGAACTCCCATACCAAGTTAACCCAGATAACCTCGCACTTAAAATCGCCGAACTTGTTAAAGATGGCAAAATTAAAGGCATCGCTGATGTGCGCGATGAAGGTAACGAGCGTTTAGGACAACGCTTAGTAATTGTTCTTCAATCATCGGCTATTCCAAAAGTTGTCTTAAACAATCTTTACAAGCAGACACAACTGCAAGATACCTTCGGTGCAAACATGTTGGCACTTGTCGATGGTGTGCCACGCACCCTGCGTCTTGATGAATTTATTAAGTTCTACATCCAACACCAAGTAGAAGTAATCATTCGTCGCACCAAATACCGTTTAGCTGAAAAAGAGAAACGCGCCCACATCTTGCAGGGTTATCTCAAAGCACTCGATGCACTGGATGCAGTTATCGCTTTAATCCGCGCCTCAACCACTCCCGAAGAAGCGCGCACCGGTTTGATGAAGTTACTTGATGTTGATGAAGTACAAGCAAATGCAATTCTCGATATGCAACTGCGCCGCATTGCAGCGCTGGAACGTCAGAAGATCAACGATGAATACAACGGACTTATGGCCGATATCGTTGAACTCAACGAGATCTTGGCCAGTGAAGCAAAGCAGCGCCAGATAATCATTTCCGAGCTCACCGACCTGACCGCAAAATACGGCGACGAACGCCGCACCCAAATCGTGGCCAGTGAAGGTGACTTCTCTGCTGAAGATTTAATTCCTGATCAAGATGCGGTTGTCACAATTACTCGCACTGGTTATGCCAAGCGCACCAACGCCGATCTTTATAAAACACAACGTCGTGGTGGTCGCGGCGTAAAAGGCGCGGCACTAAAACAAGATGACGTTGTTGATCACTTCTTCGTAGCCAGCACACACGACTGGTTACTGTTCTTTACCAACCAGGGTCGCGTTTATCGCGCCAAAGTGCACGAGCTTCCAGATGCAGGCCGCGATGCGCGCGGACAACATGTCGCCAACTTGATGGCTTTTAAATCCGATGAAACAATTGCGCAAGTGTTATCAATTAAAGATTACACAGCATCTCCTTACTTAGTGCTTGCCACTAAAACTGGTTTAGTTAAGAAGACTCCACTTACTGAATACGATTCACCACGCACCGGCGGCTTAATTGCAATCTCACTAAAACCAGGTGATGAAGTTGTATCTGCAGCGCTCGTTAACAAAGACGATGAAATTCTCTTGGTTTCCAAGAAAGCAATGTCTTTACGTTTTGCGGCAGATGAAGAATCACTTCGCCCAATGGGACGCTCTACAAGTGGTGTAATCGGAATGAAGTTCCGCACCGGCGACGAACTTTTAACAATGGCGCGCATTGATTCCAAAACTGTATCTTCATTTGTATTTACAGCAACCGATGGTGGTTACGGTAAGAAAACACCATTAGATGAATATCGTTTACAAGGTCGCGGCGGAATCGGAATCAAAGCCGCCAAGATAGATGAAAATTCACGTGGCTCACTTGTCAGCGCACTTGTTCTCGCTGACAGCGATGAAATCCTTGCGATTACATCTGCCGGCACAGTTATGCGCACACCAGCTGCTGAGGTGCGCCAGACTGGCCGCGACTCAATGGGTGTTCGCTTGGTAAACCTTGATGAAGGCGTTGCCCTGGTCTCTGTTACACAGAACCAGGAAGATGAGATTTCCGCTAAATAACGCTACGCTTCCGCCATCTGCGCTAAGGCGTGCGTTTTGGTCTCTTGAAGAAGTTCAAGTAATCTAGCGCTTCTGCAATAAAGAGAGATCTTTCTTGCGGGCCCATAGCTCTAGAGCGCTTCCCTGATAAGGAAGAGGTCGGTGGTTCAAGTCCACCTGGGCCCACCCGTTCTAACACGGGGACCTAGCTCAATTGGTAGAGCACCGCCTTTGCAAGGCGGGGGTTAGGGGTTCGATTCCCCTGGTCTCCACTCTTTAAATTATTTTAATCATCCACTGAAACGATTGGCTAAAAACATGTCATCAACAGCAACTCTGCACACATCACTCGGCGATATCGTCATCGAGCTCTACCCAAACCACGCTCCAAAGACTGTTGCTAACTTTGTTGAACTCGCAACTGGTGCAAAAGAGTGGACCGATCCGCGCGATGGAAAGAAAACAACTGCGAAGTTGTACGACGGAACCGTTTTTCACCGTGTCATTTCAGGTTTCATGATTCAAGGTGGAGATCCACTCGGAAAAGGTTTCGGCGGACCTGGTTACCAATTCGCTGGTGAATTCCATGGAGAGCTGCAATTTGATGCGCCATACATTCTTGCAATGGCTAATTCAGGACCAGGAACAAATGGTTCTCAATTCTTCATCACCGTTGCACCAACAACTTGGTTAAACCGCAAGCACACTATCTTCGGAGCAGTTAAAGACGCTGCATCTCAGGCTGTTGTAGACAAGATTGGTTCAACACCAACAGGTGCACAAGATGTTCCTGTTACACCAGTTGTAATCAATAGCGTCACCATCGCTTAACTAGCAACTGATGTTTCAAATGAAGCGTTCTGTAACGCTCTCATTGATCACAATTATTTGTGCTGCCTATCTTGCAGATCAGCTCTACCCGCAACTCTACGAATACACCGCGCTCTATGGTCCTTACGTTCAATCTGGTGAGATCTGGCGTTTATTTTCTGTTGCGCTAGTTCACGGCGGACTCACGCATTTATTTTTTAATATGTTCTCACTTCTTGTTTTAGGTAATCCTGTTGAGGCAGCGCTCGGCAAAGCGCGCTTTCTTGTAATTTTCTTGGTCTCACTTCTAACCGGATCCCTAGCTTCAATCTATTTAAATAGCGCTCCACAAGTTTCCGTCGGCGCATCAGGTGCGGTCTTTGGATTATTTGGCGCCTTTATTGCAATGCGCAAAATGATCAGCGAGGGCGTACGCGATATTTATGTAATCGTCGGTCTGAACTTTGTATTCGGCTTCATCCTGGGCGGAGTGGACTGGCGAGCCCACCTGGGAGGCCTTGTTGGGGGCTACTTAACGACTGCGGTATTGCTGCGAATTACACGCGTGTAATTCATACACACCTGTGCACAAGTTCTGTGGATAACTCCAGAATAAGGAATTCTCGCTAAGGACTGGGGAAAAGCCTTTTACAGTCCTTGCGCTTCTAATTCCTTAATTCTTTCTTCACACTTCTTAAAAGGACTTGAGCAACATCTAAAACTTCAACATCGCTTTGTCGCGCAACCATTCCGTCGCCAACCATTACGCGACAGAACGGACAAGCAACCGCAACTTCTTGTGCGCCAGTTGAAATAGCTTCATCAACGCGATTTAAGTTAATACGCGTTCCAATTTTCTCTTCCATCCACATACGTCCGCCGCCGCCACCGCAACAGAATGAACGCTCTTGATTACGTGGCATCTCAGTTACATCGCAACCAGATGCTTCAAGTAATTCGCGAGGAGGCGCGTAGATCTGATTGTGACGACCTAAGTAACAAGGATCGTGATAGGTCAACTTTTGTTCGCTCTTATGTGGACTTGGCTTTAAGCGCTTCTCTTTAATTAAAGTATTAAGCAATTGCGTGTGGTGCAACATCTCAAGTTCAAAACCACTTTGCGCATAATCACGGCCAATTGTTGTGAAGCAATGTGGGCAAGTAACTACAACTTTCTTCTTACCTTTTGGGCGACCTGCGAAGACTTCGTTAAAAGTTTCAATGTTCTCGCGCGAAAGAATTTGATATAAAAATTCATTTCCTGATCGACGCGCTGGATCTCCAGTGCAAGTCTCGCGCTTACCTAAAACCGCAAAGTTGACTCCGGCCATCCACAAAAGTTCGGCGACAGCTTTTGTAGTTTTCTTGGCGCGCTCTTCATAAGCACCGGCACAACCAACCCAGAATAAATATTCAACTTCATCAGGTAGTACGCCTTCAACAACGCGAACCGGGAAATCACATTCTGCGATCCATCCTTCGCGATCTTGTTTATTAGCTCCCCAAGGATTGCCAGCCTTTTCCAAATTACGGAAAGTGCCACCGAGTTCAGAAGGAAATTCTGATTCAACTAAAACTTGGAAGCGGCGCATATTTACAATGTGATCGACGTGCTCAATGTCGACCGGGCATTCATTTACGCAAGCACCGCACATTGTGCAAGACCAGAGAACATCAAGTGAAATAGGGCCGTTTTCGCCAACTATCGCTTCACTTTCAACCACCTTGGCCATTGCGTGATCGCGCATCGCCATAATCAAAAGCTTTGGCGAGAGTGGCTTATCAGTGTGCCAAGCAGGACATTGCGATTGGCAACGTCCGCACTCGGTACAAGAAGTCATATCAAGCAGACCTTTCCAAGAAATATCTTGGCGGTTGCCGAGTCCAAAGACATCGTCTTCAGCGGGATCTTCAAAGTTAATTGGCTTACCTTTAGAAAGCATTTCAGGGAGCGCGCCGAGTGAAGCGCTGCCATCGCTATTGCGCTTGTAATAAATATTAAAGAAGGCCAAGAAGCGGTGCCAAGCGATTCCCATTGTGAAATTACTAGCAATCACAATGAACCAAGTCATTGAAACCACGATCTTTGCAGTTGCAACGTAGACAATTGCGCTTTCAATCGCTGCGGCACTCAATCCATTAAATGCAAGAACTGCCGGCCAGGAGATTGCATAATGCCAATTCCAGCTAGTCTCGCCAGCAAGTGCACCTTCTAGACCGCGCAATGCAAATACACAGAAAACAATTGCCAAAATTGTTGCTTCAACGTAATACGCTTTCCACATTCCAGAACCAGCGAAGCGATTTAGCATTCTAAAGCGTGTGACTTGGCGAATTCCAATTAAAGTGACAATGCCTATCCCGGTAGCAAGCGCGATGAATTCCGCGAAGAGTTCGTAAACAACCCAATGGCCAATTAGCGGCAAAGCAAATTCTGGATTTATAACTTGTCCGTATGCGGTAACCAAAGTTCCAAAGAGTGCACCGAAACCGATCATTACAAACCAGTGCGCAATTCCGGTTGCAGTGAAGTTGAGCATCTTGGTGTGGCTTAAAACTTCGTGCAACATATGCATTAAACGCGAACCACGATCATTGCTGCGAGTTGGATCAGGTTGGCCCTTGCGGTAAATCCCAATCAGTTGCGGCACCCGAATAGCGAGGAGTACAAGCGCGATAACGGTGATCGCATATGAGAGTGAGGCCAGGGCGATACGCATAACGCGAGGTTACCGAGGTGGGGCGGGAATATCTTGGCAAGGCGGGGAGTTATACGGGATGGTCCAAACTTGAGTCGCTCCGACTCACTCTTTCGGGTAAGATCGACTCAGGTTAGACCAGCCTCAACCCCAAATCGGGCTTGAGATGAGCTAAAAAGTTCAATTAGTTAAAAGGAGTAATAGAAATGGCTAGAGCAGTCGGAATCGACCTCGGAACAACAAATAGCTGCGTATCGGTACTCGAAGGTGGAGAGCCAACGGTTATCGCCAACGCAGAAGGCGCTCGCACAACCCCATCGATCGTTGCCTTCGCAAAAAATGGCGAAGTTCTCGTCGGTGAAGTTGCTAAGCGCCAATCAGTGACCAACGTTGAACGCACAATCCGTTCCGTAAAGCGTCATATGGGTACTAACTGGTCAATGGATATTGATGGCAAGAAGTACACACCACAAGAAATTTCTGCACGCATTCTGCAAAAGCTAAAGCGCGATGCTGAGGCATACCTTGGTGAAACTGTGACGGATGCAGTTATTACTGTTCCCGCATATTTCTCAGATGCAGAACGTCAAGCAACAAAAGAAGCTGGCGAGATCGCCGGACTTAATGTGCTTCGCATTATCAACGAACCAACCGCAGCAGCGCTCGCATACGGACTTGATAAAGCAGATCAAGAACAAACTATTTTAGTCTTCGACTTAGGTGGCGGAACATTTGACGTTTCACTACTTGAAATCGGTGACGGCGTTGTTGAAGTTAAAGCAACTGCTGGCGATAACCACCTTGGTGGAGATGACTGGGATCAAGCACTTGTCGATCACTTAGTTCAAACATTCGGTTCAAAGAATGGAATTGATTTAACTAAAGACAAGATGGCAATGCAACGTATTCGTGAAGCCGCTGAAAAAGCGAAGATCGAGCTTTCATCATCACAGCAAGCATCAATTAACTTGCCTTACATCACCGTTGATGCCGAGAAGAATCCATTGTTCCTTGATGAGACTCTAACTCGCGCACAATTTCAAACACTTACTGCGCCGCTACTTGAGCGTTGCAAGAAGCCTTTCCATCAAGTTCTAAAAGATTCTGGAATTGCAATCGGCAATATCAAGAGCGTTGTACTTGTTGGTGGATCAACTCGTATGCCAGCAGTTGTTGATTTAGTTCGCGACCTAACTGGCGGAAAAGAGCCAAATAAGGGCGTAAACCCTGATGAAGTTGTGGCAGTTGGCGCATCTCTTCAAGCTGGCGTTCTTAAGGGAGAAGTTAAAGACATTCTCCTACTTGATGTCACACCGCTAACACTTGGTATTGAAACCAAGGGTGGCGTTATGACCAAGATGATTGAACGCAACACAACTATTCCTACAAAGCGCAGCGAGATATTCACAACTGCTGATGACAATCAGCCTGCTGTACAGATCCAGGTCTACCAGGGTGAACGTGAAATGGCTGCTCACAATAAGAAGCTAGGTATGTTCGAGCTAACCGGACTTGCACCAGCACCACGCGGAGTTCCACAAGTTGAAGTCACCTTCGACATTGACGCAAACGGAATCGTTCACGTTGGTGCGAAAGATCTTGCAACCGGCAAAGAACAATCAGTCACAATCAGCGGCGGATCTTCTCTTTCAAAAGAAGAGATCGATCGCATGATGGCAGATGCTGAATCACACGCAGAAGAAGATAAGCAACGTCGTGAAGAAGCAGAAATCCGTAACAACGGAGACTCACTTGTCTACCAGACTGAAAAGTTCATTGCAGATAATGCAGAAAAGTTATCTGAAGGTGAAGCAGCAGAGAAGAAGACTGAAGTTGAGGCAGCACTTGCCGAACTAAAGACTTCACTTGGTGGCGCTAACTTCGAATCAATTAAGTCAAATACCGAAAAGGTCGCGACACTTAGCCAAGCACTTGGCGCTGCGATGTATGCAGCAGCAGGTGCAGCGGCCGGCGAAGGTTCAGCAAATGAAGATGGCGTCGAAGATGCCGAGGTCGTGGACGAGGGTACGAACTAGTGACAGAGCAGACAACTGAAGAAGTTGTTGAAGATGTAGCAGTGGAGGCTGCCCCGGTTCAAGAAATTGATCCGGTGGCGGCCCTCACCGCTGATTTACAACGACTTCAGGCAGAGTATGCAAATTATCGAAAGCGTGTAGAACGTGATCGCGCCTTGGCACACGAACTCGCAATCGGTGCGGTTTTAACTGAGCTGCTTGCAACTCTGGACGACATTGATCGCGCGACCGAACACGGCGAATTAACCGGTGGATTTAAATCTGTTTCAGATCAAATCACCGCAATCACGACCCGTTTAGGTTTAGAAAAATATGGCACAGCGGGCGATGAATTTGATCCACAAGTTCACGAGGCGCTAATGCACGACACCGGTGCTGATGTCAGTGTGCCAACTGCAACAAAGATCTTGCAACCAGGATATAAATTTAAAGAACGTATCCTGCGCCCAGCTCGTGTTGCTGTGACTGATCCTGCCGAAACGACCGCGGAGTAACCAACTTCTATGGCCGCTAAAGACCTTTACGAGAAGGATTTCTACAAGATCCTCGGACTTGGCAAATCTGCCAGTGGCGATGAGATTAAGAAGAAATACCGTTCTTTAGCGCGCGAACTTCACCCTGATAAAACTAAGGGCGATGCGGCAATGGAAGAGAAATTTAAAGCAGTCTCTGAGGCTTATGACATTTTATCTGACGGCAAAAAACGCGCTGAATACGATCAAGCGCGCGATATGTATGAACGCGGTGGAATGCGCGCACCACAAGGCGGACAAAATTTTCAAGGTGGAGATTTCTCTGACATCTTCGGCGGCGGAAACCCGCAAGATATCTTCGCAAATCTCTTTGGCGGAGGTGGACGTCGCGGCCCACGTAAAGGTCAAGATTTACAAACAGAGGCAACAATTACCTTTAAAGAAGCAGCTTTTGGCACCACTTTAGAACTTCGTTTATCTGCCGATGGCGGTCCTACGCAAACTATTTCCGCACGCGTACCTGCGGGAGTAAACGACGGCGCGAAAATTCGCGTTAAAGGAAAAGGATCAAAGGGCGATGCTGGCCCTGGCGATTTGTTTATTTTGTTACACGTTAAGCCGCACGCGATTTTTTCACGTAAAGGTGAAAACATTGCAATTACAGTTCCAGTGACATTTGCAGAAGCAGCACTCGGTGCAGATATAAAAGTTCCAACTTTGACTGGCGAAGAGGTAACGCTTCGTTTATCACCCGGCACATCAAACGGTCGCGTGCTGCGCGTTAAAGGTCGCGGAATTACCAAAGGTGCAACAACCGGAGACCTGCTAGTAACTGTTGAAGTGCAGGTTCCACAGAATTTACCAAGTGATGCAATCGATGCACTGCAAAAGTATGCTGAAGCAACATCAGAAATAGATGTTCGTAGCGAACTAAAGAATAAGGCGGAGTTATGAGCAACGAACCGCAAGACAACAAGACACCTGGCGACGATGCTGGACTTTATGTAATTTCAGTTGCCGCCGAACTTTCTGGTCTACATCCACAAACGCTTCGCCAATATGATCGATTAGGTTTAGTTTCACCAAATCGCACCGTGGGGCGCAATCGCCGTTACTCGCTGCGCGATATTGCATCACTACGAATGGTTGGGCGTTTAGTTGGTGAAGGAATTAATCACGCCGGCATTAAGCGCATCATTGAACTGGAATCTGCAATGGCAAATATGGCTATTGAGGTTGCGCAGCTGCGGATCGAAGTGGACGCGCTCCTTAAAGAGAACCCACCAAAATCACTTGCTACACGCCGCAAGAGCGAAGTTATTGTCTATAAAGAAGATTAAACCTTTTTAATCGCTTTAACTCTTCCACTCCATTTACCCAAAACTTTTTCAGCCGGCGTTAACAAAACGTCTTCAAGAACTGTTGAGTAAATATCTCGGAAATCTGTGGTCACAGGCAAGTCACCATCAATTAACTTAGTAAGTGAAGGTTGATCGCCAAAGAAACCGCCATTTACGCGATCTCCAATTAAAAATACTGGTCCTGCGGTTCCGTGATCAGTACCTTCAGATCCATTACCTTTCACGCGTCTTCCAAACTCGCTGTAAACAAGCACCGTAATATCTTTTGAGCGACCCGATGCTTTCATCTGGCTTAAGAACTTAGTGATACTTGTTGAAACGGTTCCAAGGAGCGCTGCTTGAGCGTTAGCTTCATTTGCGTGAGTATCGAAACCACCGAGTGAAACAGACCAAACTTTTGTAGGAGCACCGGCTGCGATTAACTTTCCAACGACATTTAATTGCTGACTCAAGTTTGAATCGCCACCAGCGTTGCCGCCACCAACGGTTGGCAAATCATCTGACATTGGCGCTGCTTGAGATAAAACAGGCGTGATATTTCCTGAAATGCTAAATAGATTGCGCATTGATAAAGCCGCTGCTGCCATTAATTTATTATCAGCCCTTGAAGGTTGTGATAATTGATCACACGCTTTAGCAAATACACCGGACGGAATTACTAAGCCACCCAATGGAAGCGCAGATCCACTGTTCTTTGCACCAACTAATAACGGTGGCAGAACTGAACCCAAACTTATAGAAGTCATCGGATCAATCTTTTGGGTATCAAGCCAACGCCCCAACCAACCAGTACTTAGATGCGTCTTTGGAGATCCAGTCTGCCAAATAGCCATAGAAGAAAAATGTGAACGGTCTGGTTCCGGATATCCAACTCCGCGAACAATGGCCACTTTCTTTTCATCCCACAAAGATTTAATTCCAGTCATTGCTGGATTCAAAGCCAACCCATCTGTGAGCGGCAGTAACGTTTCCTCTTTGTAAGTTAAATCAGGGCGCGCTGCGTAATAAGCAGGATCCTTGTAAGGAATTACCGTATTTAAACCATCGTTGCCGCCATAAAGAGTTACTACAACCAAGATAGGTGTACCCATCGGAAGCGGTCTGGTGATCGCAGCTTCTGCAACATCGTTTATAGAAAGAACGCTCGCTGCTGTTGCAGCTGTTGCTGCGCCCGAGAACTTTAAGAACTGCCGTCTCGTGTACTTGGACATTCCAAGCTGTTCGGCTGACATTGTTGGTATTTCGTTCATTGGCTCACCACATATTCCGGGCTACAAATTGCAAGAGAGAGTAAACGGGCGGGAATTTTCTGCAAAGCGCTAAGAGCAACCGTTGTTCGCGGAGTCCATTCAGGAACTGCTAACAAATCGGCCAAGTAGGCAACTCTCTTATCCGGAGCGATTGCTTCAAGTGCAGAAAGATCGGCTTGCTTAACCAACCAATCTGCAAAAACGATTCTAAATTGCGCACTTGCCGAGCTAAGCCAAGCCTCATCAGTGGGCCAACCTCCAACATTGGGAGGTGAAAAAGGAATTTGCGCCAATTTATCAAAATAACCATATAGTTTTGCGAAGGAACTCAACTTAGAAGGCGTTAATTCCAGAGCTTTACTGACAGCCACAAACCACTCAACTGGAGATTTAACTATTGAATAATTCGAGTTTGTTAAATCGTTAGCGTTAAGCAACACCGTTAAACCTTGTTGTATATCTCTTCCTGCTAAGGCGTTTATCATCGGATGATCTTTAGGCAAGCTTTCAGTACTAGAAATAAAGCGGTACCAAATACGTTCTGCCAAAAAGCGCGGACAATCTGCCTGATTCACAAGATGGTTAATGGCTTCAGGCCCACTCATAACAGCGGTCTTACCTAAAATTGTTACCGCTCCAGTATCACGGCGCTTAGGATTTAAAATTACAACACCAGTGCTTCTCGGAACCTGATATCCAGTGAGCGCACGTGCAAGTTCTTTAACATCTTTTTCGGTGTATCGATTTACACCTAAAACGAAAAGCTCCATTATTTCTCGCGCCAGATTTTCATTCGGTGCTTTCAAAGTGTTTTCATTTCCATCTAACCAAACCTGCAACGCACCATCTAAAAGCATTGCCTTCGAGAAATCATTAAAGTTGCCAAGTGCGAATTTTCTAAAAGTTTGATTTTGCTTAAGCATCGGCAGTGGATAATTAACTTTTCCAATAGATGTTGCCCAATGTCCATGCCAGAACCAGACCATTCGCTCTTGCAAAGGTTTCTGCGTCAAAACCATTTGGTCTAGCCACCAAAGAGTTAACTCTTTACTTTGCGCACGAAGATCTTGCGAAAATTGCGCAGAGTCTGCACTTTTTGGAGCAGGGCGTGGACCCAAGTCAGCAAAGACTGGTTCTTTAGGAGCTCCTATATCAATAGCAGGTGGATTTAGAATCGATTTTTTAAAATCTGCCGGACCAATTTTTAAGGCCTCAGCAAACTCACCAGGACGCGGCCCAAAAGCAAAGCGGTTAAATAACCTTGATATCTCAAGCCGTTTTGCATCCATATGAGAACGCTAAGGCAGGCTGGTTAACAATGTAAGGTTATGTTATGAATTCACATCAACTTCTCCGAGAAGAGATCATAAACAAGGCTGTTGTCCACGGAAAAGTCATACTTTCCTCTGGAAAAGAGGCCGATTATTACGTTGATCTGCGCCGTGTGACTCTTGATCACATTGCAGCGCCTCTTGTTGGCGAAGTTATGTTGGAGCTAACCAAAGATTTAGATTACGAAGCAGTCGGTGGTTTAACACTTGGTGCAGACCCAGTTGCAACAGCGATGATGCATGTCGCAGCTCGCAACGGCAAAGCAATTGATTCTTTTGTAGTTCGCAAGGCTGAAAAAGCACACGGACTGCAACGCCGAATCGAAGGACCAGATGTTGTTGGTAAGCGCGTGCTGGCAGTTGAAGACACTTCAACAACCGGCGGATCAGTTTTAACTGCAGTCGAAGCGCTGAAAGAAGCCGGCGCAATTGTTGTTGGTGTCGCCGTGATCGTAGAACGCGGTGCGCAACAAGCAATTATTGATGCAGGTTACGAATACCGCGCAGCGTTTCAACTCGCCGATTTAGGTCTGTAACTCTTAACTTAAGTGACGTTTGGTTCGCCATTCGCGCAAAATTTCAACCGCAACTGGCAGAACGCTAACCAAAATTATTAACCCAACAACGGGTAGCAAGTATTTATCAACACTGCCTTCAAGTTTTTCACCTAAGTAATAACCAGCGATAATCAACCCGTCAGTCCACAAAATCGCGCCAACACAGTTCCAAAAGAAAAATTTTTTCGCCGGCATTCCGATAATTCCGCACATCGGATTTATTAAGGTGCGTACAAAAGGAATAAAACGCGCCAACACCAAGGCCTTACCTGTGCCATATTTATTTAACCACTTTTCAGTCGCCTTCACTTTCTTCTGATTGAAGATACGACCATCAGGGCGATCAAAGAGTTTTACTCCAAATTTGGCACCGATGAAATATCCAGTCTGCGAACCGATGATCGCAACCAAAGGTGCACCGATTAACAGAGCGGTTATATCGATCTGAACACCATCAAAGATTTTGGCAGCCGCCCCAGATGCGCCAACGCCAGCCAAAAAGAGCAGCGAGTCACCAGGGAAGAAGAGTCCGATGAGCAGCCCGGTCTCCATAAATATGATCGCCAGGATTCCGACCAAACCAAGGGTGGAGATGATGGAATGTGCGTCGAAGAGGTTTACTGCGGTGTTCATTGCAGCAAGGTTAGCCGACCAACCTGAGCAACCCCAGCGTAAAAATTTTATATATAAGAGGTATATCCCCCTAATTTTGGTGTTTAGGGGTGGGTTATGCGTAAACTCTCGGCATCTTCGCGTCCGCACCAGGAAGGACGCCCTGACTCTCCAACGGAGGAGAACCAATGCGAGCATCTGCCGCCCTGTCCAATGTCGAAGTAACTGGCACAAATTTAAATATCACCTACGTGGTCCTCGCGATTTCACTTCTCGCGCTCGCCATCGCTTGGGTGTTGCGCGCACAAGTCTTGGCAGCCAGTGATGGCACCGACAAGATGCGCGAGATCGCTGAAGCTGTGCAAGAAGGAGCGGCGGCATATTTAACGCGCCAGTTCCGCACACTTTCCTATTTTGTTGGAATCGTTTTCTTTTTACTCTTCGCGCTACCCGCTGATACAACTTCAATCCGTATCGGGCGCTCGCTCTTCTTCTTAATGGGTGCAGGTTTCTCGGCGCTCGTTGGTTATAACGGTATGTGGCTGGCAGTTCGCGCAAATGTGCGCGTTGCTGAAGCTGCTCGTCAAAAGAGTGCAGAGAAGGCAGTGCAGATTGCCTTCCGCACCGGTGGCGTTGTTGGTATGACAACTGTTGGTCTTGGCTTAATTGGTGCAGCCGGCGCAGTTGTTATCTTCCGCGAAAATGCACCAACAGTTCTTGAAGGTTTTGGTTTCGGTGCTGCAATGCTCGCGATGTTTATGCGCGTTGGTGGCGGTATCTTCACAAAGGCAGCAGATGTCGGAGCTGACCTCGTTGGTAAAGTTGAAAAAGGTATTCAAGAAGATGACCCACGTAACCCAGCAACAATTGCAGATAACGTCGGCGATAACGTTGGTGACTGCGCTGGTATGGCCGCTGACTTGTTCGAGTCATATGCAGTAACACTTGTTGCAGCACTTATCTTAGGTAAGGCCGCATTCGGTAACGAAGGTTTGATCTATCCATTGATCGTTCCGGCGATCGGAATTCTTACCGCGGTAATCGGTATATTCCTTACCAAATTACGTTCAACAGATAAGTCAGCAATGACAGCGATTAACCGCTCATTCTTCTTATCCGCAATTATTTCTGCAGGCCTAACCGGTCTTGCAACATTTACTTACTTGCCCGCAAAGTTTGATCAACTAACAAACTTCTCACCTAAGGTTCTAGAAGATGCTGGAAATATCAACCCACGCGTTCTTGCCTTCGGCGCAGTTCTAATTGGTATCGCACTAGCAGCAGCAATTCAGGTATTAACTGGCTTCTTCACCGAAGTTGGTAAGCGTCCAGTAAACGATGTTGCAGCATCTTCACAAACAGGTGCCGCAACAGTGCTTTTGGCTGGTATTTCAGTTGGTTTTGAATCAGCTGTTTACTCAGCACTTTTGATTGCAGCATCAGTATTCGGCGCATTCTTGCTCGGTGGCGGATCAATTACTTTGTCACTCTTTGCAATTGCAATCGCAGGTACTGGTTTACTAACAACAGTTGGCGTAATCGTCGCGATGGATACCTTCGGACCAATTTCTGATAACGCACAAGGCATTGCAGAAATGTCTGGAGATGTTAAGGGCGAAGGCGCACAGATCCTTACTTCACTCGATGCAGTTGGAAATACAACTAAGGCGATTACTAAGGGAATTGCAATTGCGACCGCAGTTCTGGCCGCAACCGCACTCTTCGGTGCATTCACCGATGCGATCAAGGAAGCAGTCACAAAGGCTGTTGGCGAAAGTGCAGAAGTTGCACTTCAATTCCAAGGCGTGCTCGATGTTGCAGATCCACGTAACCTCGTTGGTCTAATCATCGGTGCAGCGGTTGTATTCCTCTTCTCAGGTCTTGCAATCAACGCAGTTTCTCGCGCAGCTGGCGCAGTTGTTATGGAAGTTCGTAACCAATTCAAGTTACACCCAGGAATTATGAAGGGTACTGAAAAGCCTGAATACGGTCGCGTTGTTGATATCTGTACTCGCGATTCACTTCGCGAACTTGCAACACCAGGACTTCTTGCAGTGATGGCACCAATCGCAGTTGGCTTCGGTCTCGGCGTTGGCGCACTCGGTGCATACCTTGCTGGTGCAATCGGTACCGGAACTCTTATGGCTGTCTTCCTTTCAAACTCAGGCGGCGCTTGGGATAACGCGAAGAAGATGGTTGAAGATGGAAATTACGGCGGAAAAGGCTCAGATGCACACGCTGCAACCATCGTTGGCGACACGGTCGGAGATCCATTTAAGGACACCGCCGGCCCTGCCATTAACCCACTTATCAAGGTTATGAACTTGGTTGGTCTCTTGATTACACCTGCAATTGTAAGTTTCGCACTTCCAACACAGCAGAGCACATCAATGATTATTTCACTCGTTGCAGTTCTGCTTATCGTCGGTGCGTTAATTCGCAGCCGTCGCCAAGCAACTTCTATTGAATACTAAGAAAATAACTTCCCCTTCTTAGGAATGTATGCCAGACAAAAAGCAACTAGGAGAGCTTAAGAAACTGGTGATCGTTGAATCACCAGCAAAAGCGCGCAAGATTGGCGACTACCTCGGCGATGGTTACATCGTCGAGGCTAGCGTCGGTCATATCCGCGATTTGCCACAGCGCGCTGCCGATATTCCTAAAGATGTTAAGAAGCTTGCCTGGTCTAAAGAAGGCGTCGATATCGAAAATGATTTCGCACCTTTATATGTCATCAACCCCGATAAGAAAGCAAAAGTTGCTGAACTTAAAGAGTTGATGAAAGGCGCCGATGAGTTATTACTGGCAACAGATGAAGACCGTTAAGGCGAAGCAATCGCTTGGCACTTAGTTGAAGTTCTTGAGCCCAAGATTCCAATTAAGCGAATGG
>JAPLBF010000031.1:30327-31105 GCA_026392825.1 Actinomycetota bacterium | reverse complement strand
TATCCCAGTCACATCAAGCGGCGGAACATCTCCGATTTCTCTCGCAATCTCACCGTCGCTTCCTTCTGGCCTTGCGATTAATTCATCAACCGGTGCGATTACTGGAACCCCTACAGCATCTGCTTCTGCAACGAATTACACAGTGACTGCAACAGATGCTAACGGAGCAACTAGTGCCAAGACTTTTGCGCTGACCATTTCAACTGCCCTTACGACAACACTTGCCATTGCATCAGAAACCCTGACTGCAGCATCAGCGGCCAGCTTCATTCCAGTTACTTCAAGTGGCGGTACGCCGTCGATTACTTTCTCGATTTCACCATCGCTTCCATCAGGGCTTTCGATTAACTCATCAACCGGTGCAATCACTGGAACTCCCACCGCATCTGCGGCAACTACAAATTACTCAGTCACTGCAACAGATACCAACGGAGCGACGAGCTCAAAGACCTTTGCATTGGTCATTAATGGACCGCTGGCGGCTGCGCAATCTATTGCAAGCAAGACTCTGACCAGCTCCTTGGCAACAACTTCATTTACTCCAGTAATTGGATCAGGTGGAACAGCACCCCTTAACTACGCTGTTTCCCCAACACTTCCTTCCGGGCTTTCAATGAGTAGCTCTACCGGAGCAATCACGGGTACACCGACAACGAGCAGCGCAGTGACTACGTACACGGTAACCGTGACGGACGCAGCAGCCGGTAGTGCTACAAATTCTTTCTCACTAACTGTTTCAGCTGCCCTTACAACAACACTTGCGATTGCTTCGGAAACG
>JAPLBF010000031.1:1392-30278 GCA_026392825.1 Actinomycetota bacterium | reverse complement strand
TTTCTCAATCTCGCCTTCACTACCAGCTGGACTTTCTATGAACACAGCAACTGGTGTGATTACAGGTACTCCCACTTCATCTAGCGCACGCACCAACTACACCGTCACAGCAACAGACGCTAACGGCGCAACCAGCTCGAAGACTTTCGCGCTCGCAGTTTCGGCCGCTCTGACCACAACACTGGCGATTGCATCAGAAACGCTCACGGCTGGTATCGCTGCTACGAGTTCAACACCTGTCACATCAACGGGTGGAACCTCACCCGTTACATTTACTGTTTCGCCAAGCCTTCCAAGCGGTCTTTCTATTAGTTCATCAACCGGAGCCATTACCGGAACTCCAAGTTCAGCAAGTGCGCTTGCAAATTACACAGTGACCGCTACAGATGCTAACGGTGCAACTAGCTCAAAAACTTTCGCGCTCGCTATTTCCGCTGCGCTTACAACCACACTAGCAAAGCCATCGGAGACTTTAACTGCCAGCGCAGTCGCAACGAGTTTTATACCTGTTACAGCCTCTGGCGGAACAGCGCCCGCGACTTTCGCAATTTCGCCATCGCTTCCATCTGGCCTTGCAATTAGTTCTTCAACGGGTGCAATCACCGGAACCCCATCAGCATCAAGTGCGGCTGCTAATTACGTGGTAACCGCGACAGATGCTAATGGTGCGACTAGTTCTAAGACATTTACTTTGGCCGTTTCTACTGCGCTAACTACAACACTTGCCACTGCTTCAACAACTTTGACAACTTCAGCGGTTGCTACTCCATTTACACCAGTCACTTCCTCCGGCGGTACCGCAAATATTGTATTTAGTATCTCTCCAACGCTGCCAACAGGGTTAACAATTAGTACAACCACCGGTGCTATTTCCGGCACACCAACTGTTTCCATAGATTCCACTAACTTTGTGATTACAGCGACAGATGCCAACAGTGTTACAAGCTCAAAGACAACCGCACTCGTTATTCAAGGCCCGCTTGTTGCGACAACTGCAATCGCATCAAAGACTTTGACACAGTCCAGAGTCGCAACATCATTTATCCCCGTAGTCGGTTCTGGTGGCACGGCACCTCGAACTTATGCAATCGCACCGACACTTCCATCTGGATTGTCATTTAACTCGTCAACCGGCGCAATTACGGGCACGCCAACAGATAGCGCAACTGCCACTACATATACGGTTAGCGTTACAGATTCTGTCTCAGATACAGCAACTAGTACCTTTGCTCTAGCTGTCTCACGATCCTTGACTGCTTCCGTGGCAATTGCTACGAAGAGTTTGACTGCGACCCAAGCATCTTCAGCGTTTATACCTGTTTCAACCGCTGGCGGTACTTCTTCAATTTCTTTTGCGATTTCTCCTGCGCTGCCTTCGGGGCTTGCACTAAGTACAACGACCGGAGCTATAACAGGAACGCCTGCGGCAGCTGTGGCAGCAACTAATTACACAATTACAGCAACAGATGCCAATGGACAAAGCGCTACAGAAGTATTTCAACTAACTATTGCAGCGGCGCCCGTTGTTGTGCCACCACCGGCACCTCCAACACCATCGCCAACACCAACACCGAGCCCAACTCCAACACCGAGCCCAACTCCAACGCCGAGCCCAACTCCAACTCCAACACCAACGCCGAGCCCAACACCAACGCCGAGCCCAACTCCAACTCCAACACCAACGCCGAGCCCAACTCCAACTCCAACACCAACGCCGAGCCCAACTCCAACTCCAACACCTAAGCCGAGCTCAACTCCAACACCGAAACCTGTAGTGACAAATTCGCCAACGCCAATAAATAAAGTAATACCAGAGACGGCAATTGTTCCCCCAAGCAAAACTGCGCAAGGCCCAAGAACTCAAGTCCAAGTTCAGAATTTAAAGCCTGGTCAGAAATTAAAGGTCACTATCTCTGATCTTTCGACAACGCAAAATAGCGTGCCAGTAACTCCTAAGACATCAAGTAGTCCAACCCCCAAAGCAAGCGCCAAAGCAGCGGTAGAGATAATTCCAAAACCAGCGAAGAAGTCAACAGCAGTTAATTTATTGAAGTTGAAACCAGGTGAGAAAATTAAAGTCACGATCAAAACAGGGGAGCCACAGTAATGAAGAAGATGTTGTTAATTGTAATTTTCTTAATGCAAGTGTCGATACTCCCAATTTGGGGTGCAGATAACGTAGTGATTGATCGCATCACACAGAGTGAAGCTGAGCAATTAGATATTCAAATTCCAGATGAAACACCTGCCGGATTTCATCAAGTAGTTATTGAAGTGTCCGACGATGCAGGAATCGTAAGCCAGAAGACTCTGTTCTTCTGCAAAGATTTGCAAGGTGAAATTAAGTGGGACAATGAATGTCCAGACTTAAAGCAGCCAACTTCACCAACTGAAGAAATCGCTCCTACCGAAGCAGTGGATACTCTCCCAACAGCAGTGTTGCCACCATTTAGTCCATTGGATAACCCGAAAGATACGCAGTCACTTCAGATTGCCGCCTTCGCTTTGTTAAGCGCATTAGGCGCAGGAGCGGCAAGTAGCGCTAATCGTAATTCAAGTAGCCAAAGTCAAAACATGGTTGGCCGCCAAGAAGATTTAGAGAATTCCGAAGATTTGAATAACGAGGAAGGCTTTGAAAAATCTGAAGATTCTGATGACCTCGGTTCGGTAAGTGCAGGCGGACTGGGCAAAATTACCCGAAGCATGGGCCGTGGAGATAGATCAAAAACTTGGCGACATCCACGTACAGAAGCTGTTGATAAATTCCACTCAAAGTCTGCAATGAATATATCTTCATTTTCACCATTGCTCGCACGTACGATTTTAGACAATTCTTATTTACGAGCAATCACGGGTTCATTTGCCACCTTGCTATCACCAATCGCGATTCTGCTTGGCGTAATGGCTGTGCTCAATGTTTATGGTGAAGCGCTTCCGCCCACTTTATGGATCGTCACTGCTATTGCTTGCTTGGCAGCGCTAGATGCAACATCAGGTTTAATTGCTGCATCAATATTTGCTCTCGGCGTATTACTAAATGACAATATCTTTTCACGAGACCAATTCTTGAGCGTATGTGGAATCTTCATTATTTTCTTCGCTCCTGCACTGATTGCCAGTGCAATACGACCATTCCGCCGGTTGGTAAAGAATGGCGATGACCGTTGGGAGCGCATTTCAGACTATCTTCTAACAGGACTACTGAGTTTCTGGGCAATCGAAAAGATTGTTGGTGCGCTTAATGGGTTATCAGGATTCGTCCTACCTATTTCCAGCCAAGCTACAACTGTCGCTGCTTTCACAGCTGGGGCAGTAATCGTAAGGGTGGCTTTAGAGGACCTTGCGACATATGAATATCCAGTTCGCTTAAATCAAGTGACGGTAGATTTAAAGGAACCAAGTAAATATCAACAATTTGTTTCACTTGAGTTAAAAGCATTCATATTTGTGATGCTCGCCATGCCATTTGTAGGATTTAACATTCAACTTTTGTTGGGCACAATTCTTTTCCTTGTACCATCGATTGCGAACCTTACCTTTGTAAATCGTTTACCTAAACTCCCTGGAATATACCGAGTGATTCCAAAAGGCGTGTTTCGTATAGTTGTTATGATTTTTGTTGGTTCTGCATTTGCGCAATGGGTTGAAAGTCGATTTTCAAACCCAGCCGATTACATTGCCTGGAGTTTTGTCATTCTGACTATCCCTGGCCTCATTCTTAAATTTGCGGGCGATTTGGCATCAAAGCCCCGCAAAGACTGGAAAGTTACCGAAGCGGGACGTTGGATATACAGGGTTATCGGCGTAGTCGTATTCCTAATAATGATTCAAGTTGTCCGAGGTGTTGACATCACAACTTGGATTTAAAATTACTTATCTGGATTAGGCACGGTTACGTCGCGGACGAAGGCTTCTAAATCATTCGCTGATTGCAAGAATCCACGCAGGGTACGCAAAGTGGCACCAAAGTTGGTGAACTCTTCTACCTTCAGACCGTCAACGTCATACATTTTGTTGAACTCTGGCAAAGTCTGCAAGGTTTTCAAAATCGTTGGGTCAACCGGCTCTTCAACGCTATTTGGGTTTGGGATCATTCCGGAGTTATTTATCTTTACCTGCCAGCCATAAGGGGGAGAGATAACAGCATCTCCACCAATGATTTGGCTCCAATGCATATGACTGCGGAAAGCAGCAGATAACAGGCGCGTGCGATATCCACGTTCTTTATAAATCTTATGTGCGTGCTTAAAGACAGCAACGCCTGCCCACTCCATAACTCCCGGATCAATTAAGGTTCCAGATTTTTCGACGGAGACTTTTACCCAGTCATCAACGCGGCCAACCATAATTGTGCAGACCGGACCCATCTGTGAAATATCTAGACCCTCTGCTTCGCGGCGGTTTAATCCACGTTCAATCGCTTCGGCGACAGCAATTGTTTGCGCTACTGAGAATGAAACTGTGGCATTCAAACTAACCCCGCGATAAGTTGCTTCTTCGAATGCGCTGATGGCTTCCGATGTCACCGGGATTTTTACAATTATATTCTTGGCAAGTTTGGAGAATTCAAAAGCTTGATCAGCCAAAGCTTTTGCATCGCGAAAGTTACGTGGATCTGTTTGGATCGATAGCCGGCCATTGCGGCCGTTGTATTTTTCAAATTCAGGTTCGAGTATTTTCGCTGCATTGACAGAGAGTTCTTCAACCATAGCCCAACCAATTTGATCATCAGTTGCTGTGGGGTGGCTCTTGGCATAATCCTTAATGCGGCCTACCCAATAATCTTTGTCAGCCTTAATTGCGCTAAGGGCAATTATTGGGTTACAAGTCGCACCGACGATTCCCCAAGTTAGGGCTTCCTTCAATTCTTTAGGGTCCGCAGAGTCATTCCAAAGCACTGTTTGTGAGTTTTCTTTCATAAACAAGAATGGTGACTGGGACATAATTCCTCCGTTAACGGCCGTGATATCGCTTAAGCCTAATCATCTGGCGATTGTTAGTAAACCTTCTCGGGTGTCGGTCATCCCACAAGGAGAGTGATGGCTAGCGAATAATTAAGTTCAGGCCTGCCACTGCTGCAGTCACCAAAGTAATATTCTGGAAAAATTCTAAGTTAATTCTGGAGACAATCTTGCGCCCGACAATTGCGCCAAGTGGAACCGCGGGAAGCGCTGGAAGTATGTACTGAAGGGAATTGAATTCTAAGATTCCCAGCCCAAGGGTAAATGGCAATTTAAAGACATTAACCGCGAAGAAGAACCAAGCGGTATTTCCAAGAAAATTCATCACCGTGTTACGTCGCATCAGCAAGTAAATACTCATAGGTGGGCCACCCGAATTAGCAACCATGCTCATAAATCCAGCAGTTGAGCCGAGAATGATGCGCAGAGGTCTTGGATACCTCAAACTAATATCGAAGTCTCTTTTTTGCAGTCGCTGATTAATTGGATAAAGAATTACAAGAATCAAAACTATCCAGCCGATAGTTTTCTTGAGCGATTGATCTGAGCTGTTAGCCAGGAAATAAACACCAACAAATACGCCGGCTACCACTGGCCAAATTAACTTTTGAAGCACGCGCCATTCAACGTGTTTCTTATAAACACCTATGGCAAATAGGTCACCTGTAATTAGCAAAACAAGCAGAACGCCGGTCGATTCTTTGGCTGGCAATATTGTCGCCAATAAAGCGGCGTTGATCATTCCGATTCCACCGATAGAGGTTTTGGATAGGCCGATTAAAAAGCCGATAAAGACTAAGAGAAGAATTAGTCCTAAACTCATAATAGGTCGAGTCTAAGTGCGAATGAGGTTATTTACTCCGTACTAACCACATCTTTCTTTCCCGCTCCGGTAACTTTTCGATGGAATAGCGCAACATCGTTCGTGGCATCACCTTGGAATGGTCAGTAAGAAAAGCTCTTAATAAAGAAGGATCGCGTTTGCCCATTTCGCGCAGCATCCAGCCGACCGCCTTATGAATCAAATCGTGCTCATCCTTGAGTAAACGTTCTGCGATCTCATATGTTGGTTCGAGTTCACCAGCACGCAAAAAAGCAAAGGTAAAAATCATCGCGATTCTGCGCTCCCAGAGATCTTTACTTTTGGAGAGTTTCCTAAGGATTGGCATTGAATTATTGGACTCGACTAAATACTGCCCAATAGTTGGAGCGGATACATCTACTAAATCCCAGTTGTTTACTCGACCTTTTACTACCTGAACCATATAAAAATCGAATATCGCCTTCTTCTTTTTTAACTCTTTAGATTTCTTATACTGATTGCAGAGAATCACTAAAGCGCAGAGTCTCACCTCATGAAAGTCTGATTTTGCTAATTTCTCAATTTCATCAAATGTCAGATTTCGGTATTCACCGGCAATTTTTCTTGTTTTCGGAACGGATATCCCGAGAAATACATCGCCTTCACCGTACTCACCTGGCGCAGTTTTGTAGAACCTCTGCTGTTCAGAGGCATGTCTGGCACTGGCTTGGGATTTAAGATCAGAGATGAGTCTAGATGCGCTCATATGATGCCTATTTTCTTGGAACCAAACCAGTGATTGGTGCGTACCAGCATTTAATTATTGTATTCGCTATTCTTTTCACATTAAGAGGGTTAGCACTTAGAAAGAGGTTGCAATGCTAGAAGCTATTTTTCTAGGCGTGCTGCAGGGCCTCACCGAGTTTTTGCCTATCTCATCTAGTGCACACATTCGCTTCGCGGGCGAGATTTTTGGCACCAATCAAGATCCAGGAGCAACATTTACGGCAATCACTCAGATTGGGACTGAACTTGCGGTTCTTATTTACTTTAGAAAAGACATTTTGCGAATTGTTCAGGCTTGGCTCCATCAGATTACGCGCCGTTCTTTAGATGTTGGAGAGAAGAGCGATGCTCGAATGGGCTGGTTGATTATTGTTGGTTCGCTTCCGATTGCAGCTCTTGGTTATCTGGGTCAAGATGTAATTAGAAATGATTTCCGCTCGCTCTGGTTGATTGCCTCAGTGATGATTATCTTTGGTGTAATTCTTGGCATTGCAGATAAATACGGCAAAAGCGAGAGAGGCTTACATCAGTTAACTCCAGTTCACGGAATTCTCTATGGACTTGCCCAATCTTTAGCACTGGTTCCGGGTGTATCAAGATCTGGCGCAACCATCGCAATGGGTCGCTTCCTTGGTTACAGTCGAGAAGCGGCGCTGCGTTACTCATTTTTATTGGCGCTTCCCGCAGTTTTCGGCAGCGGATTTTATGAATTAAAAGGTGCAATTGGTTCTGATGCAACCGATCAGGCTTTTTCTCTGCCTGAGACGATGGTTGCAACCGTGATTGCATTTGTAGTTGGTTACGCAGTTATTGCTTGGTTATTGAAATTTGTAATGACCAGAAGTTTTGCGCCATTTATTTACTACCGTATCGGTCTTGGCACGCTAATGCTGGCAGGGTTGGCAACCGGAATTATTGGTTAAAAGACTTCAAACTTCGAGTTTGTAACCCAACCCACGAATCGTGTGAATTAGCGTGGGATTAGCTGGGTCTGCTTCGATCTTGGCGCGCAAACGCTTTATATGTACATCGAGCGTCTTGGTATCTCCGTAATAATCATTTCCCCAAACACGATCAATCAATTGACTGCGGGTTAATACCCGCCCGCTGTTGCGCATCAAATATTCAAGAAGTTCAAATTCTTTCAGCGGAAATGCTACGGCGATTGAATTCACAGTCACTTGATGCTTATCAAGGTCCATTCGGATTGGACCAACTGTTAATTCTTGGCCATCTTCTGCTGGATGTGTATCAGTGGAGTTGCGGCGCATAACTGCCTTGATACGCGCCAGAAGTTCGCGTGATGAATAAGGTTTGGTCACATAGTCATCTGCGCCCAGTTCAAGTCCTACGACCTTATCTATTTCAGAATCTTTGGCAGTAAGCATAATGATCGGCACTTGCGAAGTTGAGCGAATTACTCTGCAAACTTCGGTACCTGATACTTCAGGAATCATTAGATCGAGCAGGATTAAATCTGGTGAGAATGAGTTGAATAAGTCGATTGCTTGCTTTCCGTTGACGGCAACTTCTACTTCATAACTCTCTTTCTTTAAGAGATAGGCAAGTGCATCTGAAAATGAGATCTCGTCCTCAACGATTAGTACTTTTGTCATCTGTCATCCTCGGTTTGCGACTGGATAGGAAGGCGAATGGAAAACGTGCTGCCAACATTTTCAGAACTCCATACTGAAATTTCACCACCGTGTTTAGTGATGATGTGTTTAACAATTGATAAACCAAGTCCAGTGCCGCCTGTTTCGCGCGAACGCGCCGGATCAACACGATAGAAACGCTCAAAGATTCTTTCAACTTCAGCCTCGGGGATGCCTATTCCTTGATCTGCAACCGAGATAGTAATGATGTCATTTTCGATAGAAGTGCTCACTGCAACTTTTGTATCGGCGGGTGAGTAATTGATGGCGTTTTCAATTAAGTTGTGGATTGCCATAGTCAGTTGATCGCGATCACCGAGAATCATTCCATCCTCAACATCTTGAAAAGTTAGGACAATCTGTCGTGAATCCGCTGTAGTGCGACACTGGTCTAGCGCTTCTTTGATTATGTCGGATGCAGAAATTAACTGTGCTTCTTTTAGCGGATCTGAATCTTGGACACGAGAGAGTTGAATAATCTCTTGCACTAAATCAGTGAGCCGCTTCGCTTCAACTTGCATGCGAGCTGCAAATCTAGAAACTGCTTCTGAATCTTCTTTTGCTCCCAGCACTGCTTCGCTCAGTAGAGACAGGGCGCCGATCGGAGTTTTCAATTCGTGCGAAATATTTGCGACGAAATCTCTTCGCACATCGTGCACGCGCTGGGCTTCACTTTCATCGCTAAGTAAGACTAAAACCAACTCATTCTCTGTTAAGGGAATCAAAGTTACGGTGATCTCGCGTTTACCTTCACCAATTGGCCCACGTGCAATTTCAATCGTTCCGGTCTGTTTCGCATTTGTTCGGCGCACTACGCGAATTGATGCCAGCAACTCTTCACTCTGAATCCGGCCATCGCGAAGAATTCCTAGTTGTTCAGCTTCAAGATTGGTGAAAATTGCTACTTCGCCAGGGGCAATAACCAGGCTGGCGCCATCTAGTTGATCTAAGACAGTGGTGAGCATTAAGGGAAGTTTGCGCTGGCTTTGAGCCTCTTCTGCCTTAGCGCGGCGCCACATACCCAAACTCTATAGCCACAAAGGGCCAGTTCACCTTCTGTTCACCCAACCATGGGACTCCGTTAATGCACTGCGCCTAGCGTCCGACCATGCCTTTAATCAGATCAGTATTCCAGGACGAGCTAGATGGCGTTTCCCAAACCCTCTTTGAACTAAGTGTGATGGTTTCCGACTCAATGGCTAAAGCAACTCGTGCCTTGATGACTAAGGATCTTTCGCTCGCTGAAGAAGTAATTACCTTCGATGAAAAAATCGACACCGTGCAACACGATTTAGATGCACGCATCATTGACATTATTGCTAGACAACAACCGGTGGCATCTGATCTACGCGCCCTTGTCACAGCACTTCGCATGTCTGCAGACCTCGAGCGAATGGGCGACTTGGCACACCACGTCGCCAAGGTTGTTCGTTTGCGCCACCCTGCAGCTGCAGTTCCAGATCAGCTAATGAGTTTGATCGAATCAATGGGAGTAACGGCAGAGAAAATTGCAGCGAAGACTGGAGTTGTAATTTCAACCCGCGACACCACACTTGCTGCGCAGGTTGAAAAAGATGACGATGAAATGGATTTACTTCATCGCCAGTTAATCGCAGTTCTAATTGCACCAACTTGGGAGCATGGCGTAGAAACTGCAATCGATTTAACTCTTCTCGGGCGTTACTACGAAAGATATGCAGATCACGCCGTTTCAGTTGCGCGAAGAGTAATTTTCTTGGTGACTGGAAGATTTGCTTAACATGTCCAATGAAACCTTGATCCCTAGTCCGCGCACTATAACTACTGAGCCCCGACGCTCAGATAAAGTTTTCCGCGGAATAGTCACAGGTGGAGGGCTTTCCTCTCTAGTTGTACTGGGATTAATTGCAGTTTTCTTGGCATTCCGTGGATTTGAAGTATTACGAGAAGAAGGTTTGGGATTTATCACCGGCGCTGATTGGTCAGTGACCTTGGATGAATCAGCGAATGTTGTAGAGAGTAACTTTGGCCTTTCGGCTATGTTGGTTGGAACAATTCTCTGTTCAATTGTCGCTGTAGTAATTGCGGTTCCGATCTCAGTGTTTTCCGCGCTTTACTTAAACTTTTATGCCCCAGGATGGCTTAAGAAAATTTTGGTGGCGGTAATCGACATGATGGCGGCATTTCCATCAATCCTCTTCGGTATTTGGGGTTTCTTGGTCTTGATGCCAAGTGTTGAATACTGGGGAAAGATTATTAATAGGTACTTAGGTTGGATTCCAATCTTCGAGGTAGAACCTTACTTTTTCTCACGCTCCCCATTTGTCGCAGGAGTTGTGCTTGCAATAATGATCATCCCGATTATCACATCGGTGTCACGAGAAATATTTGCGCAGGCTCCGCTAGATCGAATTCAAGCAGCCTTTGCACTTGGTGCAACTCGTTGGGCAATGATCAAAGCGGTGGTAATTCCTCACGGCCGAAGTGGTGTTGTCGGTGGAGCGATGCTCGGACTTGGTCGTGCAATGGGAGAAACGGTCGCCGTTTACACGGTTTTAAATATCGTTTTCCAAATAAATTGGCACATTCTTCTTGGAGCGGGTGGAAACGTCGCTTCGCTCATTATTTTGAAATTTGGCGAAGCTGGTGAATATGAAATTAAAGCGCTTATGGCAGCCGGGCTCATCTTGTTCTTGTTAACTCTTGCGGTAAATGCCGTGGCCAACGTAATCGTAAAGTCAACCGGAAAGTCTGGGCGATGAGCACTGTAGCGATTCCAACCAAGCCTTGGGCGAAAAGTCCGCAAGATCGAATTCTAGGACTCACTTTTTTACTTGCAGCTATCGCCTTTTCATATTTCTTTGTTGCAGTAACTGAAATGAAGGGAAAGCTAGCCTACGCATTTGTTTTCTTCGTTGCCTATGGCGTAATTACCTCAACCCACTCTTTTATTACTCGAGGTCCACAAGCGGCAAAAGATTCATTTGTTAGCACTTTGGTTTCACTCGGTGCCGTTGTCACTGTAATTCCTATAGCCAGCATCCTCTTCACAGTTGTGCAAAAAGGCCTTCCTGGATTACACCTTGGAATTTTAAGTAACGACATGTCCATGGCAACACCAACCGATCCGATTCCAACAGGTGGCGTTCTCCATGCAATAACCGGAACACTTACTTTGGTTGTACTTGCGCTAATTATGAGCGTTCCGATCGGAATTCTTACCGCACTCTACTTAACAGAAATCAAGGGTAGATTCGCAGGACCGATTCGCTTCTTGGTACAAGCGATGTCAGGCGTTCCTTCAATTGTTGCTGGATTATTTATTCTCTCTGCAGTTCTCTATCCCATAACGAAGAATTACTCCGCGCTGATGGGTGCGCTAGCACTGGCAGTCTTGATGATTCCGACTATTGCTCGCACATCAGAAGAAGTCTTGCTGCTGATCCCAAATGAATTACGTGAAGCTGGAACTGCGCTGGGCGGAACGCAATGGCGCACTGTCGCAATGATTGTTTTGCCAGCTGCGCGCAGCGGATTAATGACTGCGATTATTTTGGGTATTGCACGTATCGCAGGTGAAACTGCTCCGTTGCTCCTGCTCACTGGCGGCGGAGATAAAGTAAATCCAAATCCATTTAGCGGTTCAGTTGGATCTCTGCCTTATTACATCTGGAAATCATTTAATGCAGGTTCACCAGAAGCGATTACAAGGGCCTGGGCGGGGTTGTTAATTCTAATGATTTTGGTTCTTATCCTCTTCATCGCCGCACGCGCACTGTCCAATAGAAAGATGTCAAAGTGATACAAACACCTGAAAGCGAGAAAGCCATGTCAACAACCCAACCGAGTTCTTTGGCCAGCGTTGCGAATGCAAGGATTGGTCGGACCCAGGCAAGTTCTGCAACAGGAACTGGGCTAGAAGCGCGCGGAGTTCACGCATGGTTTGGCAAAAATCACGTATTGGCAGATATAAATCTTGAATTCGCCGCCGGATCTGTCACCGCCCTTATCGGCCCATCTGGCTGTGGCAAATCTACTTTTATTAGAACTATGAACCGTATGCACGAATTTATTCCAGGTGCAGCAATGGCCGGACAAGTTTTATTGGATGGAAAAGATGTTTATGCACCAGGAGTCGATGTAACAAAGATTCGTCTGCAAATCGGTATGGTATTTCAGAAGCCAAACCCATTTCCATCAATGACTATTGGTGAGAATGTCCTTTCAGGTTTGAAGCTAGCTCAGATTAAAGTAGAGAATAAAGATGAATTGTTGGAATCTTGTCTTGTTCGCGCAGGGCTTTGGAATGAAGTAAAAGACCGACTAGGCGCACATGGTGGTTCACTATCAGGTGGGCAACAACAGCGCTTATGTATCGCTCGCGCGTTGGCGGTTAGTCCGCAAGTACTTCTTATGGACGAACCTTGTTCGGCGCTAGATCCCGGATCAACCCTGCGCATCGAAGAAACGATCCGTGAGTTATCAGATTCAATGACGATCATTATCGTTACCCACAATATGCAACAGGCAGCCCGTGTATCTGATTACACCGCTTTCTTCCTATCTGATGGTGGCCCAGGTGAAATGATTGAAGTTGCCCGTACTAGCGAGATTTTCTCGCAGCCAAAGGATCAACGAACCGAAAATTACGTCACCGGCCGCTTCGGCTAGCCGTTACCTGTTGTTCACCTAATGGTTGAGCAACGTTTCCCGTTCGGGTGTGGTTAGTTCACATTGAGGACCTAGTTTTCCTCATAGCACCACACCTATATCAAATAAGGGGAAAATTAATGAAAGTTTCAATGCTTGCAAAATCTGCAGCAGTTGCACTCGTTTTCGGGTTGGTCGCCTCGACACCAGCTCACGCAGTAGATCTACAGGGTTCTGGCGCTTCATTTCCAGCGCTACTAATCGAAGCTTGCAAGGCTCCATTTGCTACAGCATCATCACATTCATTTACATATGCTTCATCTGGATCAGGAACTGGCCGCAGCAACTCAGATAAATCTATTGGCGATTTTTGGTTCTCTGACGCAGCACACACAGCAGCGACAAAGCGCTCTAGCATTATTCACGTGCCTGTAGTTGCAGCACCAATCGCGATTCTTCACAATCTTCCATCACGTAAGACGCTAACTCTCTCTGCAAACACAATTGCAGGAATTTTCGCCGGAACAATTACAAATTGGAACGACCCAGCGATCGCCAAAGATAACAATCGAACAGTAAACAAAGTAACTTACAAGACCAAAAATGGTGTTATTGTAAAGGACTCAAAAGGCGACCCAATTGTTTTGAAGACAACTCCAGTAAATACTTCATACAATCTACCGAGCAAGCCAATCAAGGTAATTTATCGCTCAGACTCATCAGGTACTACTGAAAACTTCACAAACTTCCTTAATAAGTCCGCTCCAACAGTTTGGACTAAAGCAAAGGCTTCAGTATTTACCTCTTCGTTCCCTGGCAACATCAACGCTCCAGAAAACTTGGGACGTATTGTGGGAGCATCATCTTCAACAGGAGTGTCACAACTTGCAGGAAAGACTCCGTACTCAATTACTTTTGCAGAAGTTAACTATGCTGTTGCAAATAAATTGAAGGTCGCAGATGTTCTAAATCCAGCAGGAAGTTCTGTTACGCCAAACTCGGTAACAACTTCTGCCTTCTTGGCACAAGGAACTATGGATGCTAACGGAATCGTTACATTTGACTATGCAACTAAAGAACCAGGTGCTTACACACTCGGTATCGTTTCTTATATGTTGGCGGATACTGCATATCCAGATAAGACACGCGCTGCTGCTGTAAAGGCGCTTGCAACTTATATCCTCTCACCAGCTTGTGCAAAAACTGCTGGTGATGCACTTGGATTTAGCGTCATCGACGGTGACTTCAAGAAGAAGGCCGAATCACAGATCGCAAAGATCGGTTAATTCTTAACCTATCCACGAGGGGGAAACGGCCAGGGAAACTTGGCCGTTTTTCTTTCCCCTAAACTCAACCAATGAAGATTCGCTTGGCGCAGCCATCTGATGTCGAAGATATCCATCGCTTGATTTATGAGCTCGCGGTATATGAAAAAGCGCCAGAAGAAATGGTTGCCACGATTGATCAGATAAACACTTCGCTTTTTAATGAAAGCCCGGTTGCCTTCTGCCACGTTGCAGAAGTCGAAGGAAAAATAGTTGGGATTGCGCTCTGGTTTTTGAATTATTCAACTTGGCTGGGCAAGGCCGGAATTTATCTAGAAGATCTCTTTGTTCAGCCGGAAAATCGCGGCCACGGTATCGGCAAAAGTTTTATGCAAACCTTGGCTGCTCTTTGTGTGGAACGTGGTTATGAACGTTTCCAATGGTGGGTCCTAGATTGGAATAAACCTTCAATTGATTTTTATGAGTCACTCGGAGCGGTACCGATGGATGAGTGGACGGTCTTTAGGCTTTCTAGGGATGCGTTAAAGAAATTTGCTAGCGAAGGCTAACTACTCGAAAATTTGCGAGCGTTGGATCTGTTGCATAGGCAATGCGAACTCCAGCTTTCTGTGAAGTAATCAAACCGCTGACAATCTGTTCGGTTAGAACTTCACCGGGTGCAATAACAGCAACGCCTGGGGGATAAGGTGCAATTAGATCTGCCGAAGTTCTGCCGATTGCATTTGCAGCGTTAACTAATTGAGTATCTGCAAAGTAGGCATCGCGCATAGAGATTGCGACCTGGGGGATAACCGACCAGCTCAGTGCCGTTGCGCTCGGACGTGGAGTGCTCGCAACCGACTTTAGGATTCCGATCAAGACCTGTGCAAGCTTATGAAAATCTTCTTTAGTATCGGCCAAAGTCGCGAGAAATACCAAGGTATCGCGATCCGCCATCTCAACTCGGATACCTTGTTCAATAAGTAGATTCTCAATTTCAACACCAGATGCCCCCAGTTGATTGGCCCGCAGAACAATTTTGGCTGGATCAAAACGACCGACCGGAAAATCGCTGGCGTTTAAAAATATAGGCAAATCAAAACTACTTTGCACTGCAGCCTTGAATTCAGCGATATTGCTGAGTAATTCACCTAACAATTCCGGGCCGCGGGTTTGCAGAAGGGCGCGCACGGCATCGATGGATGCCAGAGGTGCACCTGCTGGCGAAGTTGTGTGCGTCGTTTCAAAGCTCTGTTCTAGGCGATCGGCGCTAAGCAAGTTTGTGCGGGCTAGCAATAGCGCTGATGCGCTGTAACCCGGAAGCGCTTTATGAACACTAGTAATGAGAGCATCGGCGCACAATTGCATAACGTGTTTTGGTAAGTCAGCATGAAACCCGAAATGCCCGCCCCAGGCAGCATCGACAATGACAGGAATGAAATGTTCGTGGGCTTTATTAATCAGCGGTGCTAAATCCGAGATAGTTCCTAAGTAACCAGGTTCGGTTAGCAGAAGCGCAATTGGCTTTTCGGCGAGAGCGCGTTCTAGCTCTGAAATAGGAATTCCAAGCGGGACACCTGTGTTGGCATCGATCTCGGGTGTTAACCAGATTGGTTCTAAGCCCGCTAGAACAAGAGCACTCAAGACGGAACGGTGCGCCGTGCGACTTAAGGCAACTTTATCTCCGGGTTTACCGAGCGCCAGGATGAGCGCTTGATTGGCATGCGTTGATCCGCCAGTAGAAAAACGAGCGAAGTCTGCGCCCCATAGTTGCGCAGCGAGTGATTCTGATTCTTTTAAAACCTGATTGGTTAACTTAATTTCATCCAATCCGCCGTAAAGCGGAATATCGGCATCTACGACAGCGCCAAGGCCAGGATCAATCTTTGAAGCTCTCTGCTTATGACCTGGAATTGTGAACGGTGTGAAATCGCCTTCAAAGTAAGCCAGATATGCATCAAGTAGCGGAGCGCTACTGCGCAGTTGCGAGTTGATCTTCACTTGCTGAGCCTAACTCTTTACGGCGCAGAAGTTAAAAAGAAGGCTCTATAATTTCACCATGACTTCAAAGGACCCTCTCCCGCAATCACGTCACTTGGCCACTGCTATTCCAGGGCCTAAATCCCTAGAGTTAATTGAGCGACGTAAAGAAGCGGTTTCTGCAGGGCTTGGTATGGCCATTCCTGCCTTTATCGAACGCGGTGAAGGTGCAATCTTGCAAGATGTAGACGGCAATCGAATCATTGATTTAGGTGCGGGTATTGGCGTAGTAAATGTTGGAAATGCTGCCCCTCGCGTCGTAGAACGAGTTATTGAAGCAGTTCAGTCCTTTACTCACACCAACTTTACGACCGCGCCGTATATGGGATATGTCGAAGTTTGCGAAGCGCTAAATCGAATCACACCAGGATCATTTAAAAAGAAATCTATCTTGCAAAACTCTGGCGCTGAAGCCGTTGAGAACGCGATCAAGATTGCTCGTCATTCAACGAAGCGTCCAGCGGTAATTGTCTTTGAGCACGCTTATCACGGCCGTACCAACTTAACTATGGCGCTAACCGCAAAGAATGTGCCATATAAAGAAGGCTTCGGTCCTTTTGCAAACGAGATTTATCGCATGCCAATGCCTTACTCCTTCCATTATGAAGGCAACCTGGCGACCATGGCGCAAGATTATTTAGAGCAGGTCACTTCAAAGATTGAGAAAGAAGTTGGCGCACACAATGTCGCGGCAATTTTGATTGAACCAATTCAAGGAGAAGGTGGATTTATAGTCCCACCCAAGGGCTTCCTTCCAGGTTTATCAAAGTTTGCAACAAAGCATGGCATCGTATTTATCGCTGATGAAGTGCAAACTGGTTTTGCGCGCACTGGACAAATGTTTGCTTGTGAAGATGAAGGCGTCGAACCTGACATGATCGTCACCGCGAAGGGAATTGCCGGTGGCTTGCCGCTTGCCGCAGTAACTGCGCGCGCAGAGATTATGGATTCATCTCACGTTGGTGGTCTTGGTGGAACATACGGCGGAAATCCAATCGCCTGCGCAGCAGCGCTGGGTGCGATTGCAACTATCGAAGAAGATAAATTGGTAGAACGTGCCGTGCACATCGGAAAAATTCTAAGCACATCACTAAACGCACTTGCTGCTAAGTATCCAATTATCGGTGAAGTTCGCGGGCGCGGTGCAATGCAGGCGATTGAACTCGTCGAGGCTGGCACGAAGAACCCGAATCCGGCAGCGATGGCGAGCGTTATCAAGTATTGCCAGAGCAAAGGCGTGCTAATCCTGACCGCAGGTTCTTATGGCAATGTGATTCGCTTCTTGCCGCCGATCGTTATCTCCGATGAGCTCTTAAAGGATGCGCTCGGCGTGCTCGAAGAAGCTTTCGCAAGCCTTTAATTTCACCTGCCTTTCTCACCCCTATAGGGTGATTTCTACTAGCCATAACCAGCGTTAATGCCTCACCCTTAGGCGTGAGCAAAGTAGGGATATCCGCATCAAGGGTGATACCTGCCTCCAATCTCTCACAAACGTTGCCACCCGTGCTGCCACCAAATTTCATTTCTCGAAAAGAAATCTTGGATGGCGTTGAAATAGATCAAGCTGGAATTACCTTGGTTGTTGCTCCTGCTGGATATGGGAAAACTTCACTAGTTGCCGAATACATTACGACGCTTGAACATCCGGTTATCTGGCTGAGTTTCAACGATTCTGATGACGTAAAATCTTTTAACGCAAACTTCGTCCAAGCGGTTCGAAATGTAATTCCAGAATTTGGAAAGTGGTTTTCAAGTAGTCAAGTTTTGACTACTGCAGAAATTATGACCGAGGTCTTTTCTGAACTTGGAAATAATGATGGTCATTTTGTTCTAGTTTTAGATGACAGCCGTGCCAGCACAGGTGATTCTGCGCCTCTAGCTGAGCACCTCTTCAGTTCTGTTCCGAAAAATGTGCACACAATAATATTGCGCAGGGCAATTCCGTCAGAAGCATTTGTGCAGCTTAAGGCCCTTGATAATCTACAAGTTATTGATCAGAACAAGATGAAATTCAGTGAAGAAGAAGTTTCTATATCCGCATCAATTATGGGCGTCAGTATTGAACGGCCTGAGTATCAAAAAATGTTAAAGAAGTTAAGTGGTTGGCCGGCGGGAGTCCAGTTGACTTTGAGTAATATTTCGCGAGGATGGGAAGCTTCATCAAGAGCATCAGAAGAAAAAGATAGTTCTAGCGGAATGAACTATTTGGTCGAAAATCTTCTTTCCTCGCTAAAGCCTGCTGAGCGTAAAATTCTAGAATCACTGGCTGTAGTCGAAGAATTTTCAATTGAAGAGGCAGAAGTCATCCTACAAAACGCTTTCTCATTGAGTAAATTGAATCGATTCGCAGTAGACGGCCTATTCCTGAAATACAGCAGCGAGCCGATTAATAAGTACTCGTTTAATACGATCGTTAGAACCGGTTTGATTCTAAATCCCACAATTGCAGATAAAGAACTACGGCAGATTCACCAGCGACTATGCGATCATTTTGCAGATCGTGGGTCATATTTAAAGGCGCTAGAACATGCAAAGTTTGCAGGAAGTCCAGAAGACTATAGACACCTTTTCAGGCAAGGGATGCGCCAGTTGATCGCTATTGGTCGGGGAAAAGATTTATTGCGTATGGCTGATCTAGTAGGAGATGCCACAACCATTGGAATCTTAAAGCGACAGACTGTAGAGCTGATGGGGTTAACCGCAGATTTTCAGTATTTGGCTGCGCAGAGCCTGATTACGGAGATGCTATTTACTTCACGCAGAACTTACATTGAAAACTTTATAAAGAAGTTCACTTCTGCCGTTAACGTTTACATTGATTTTGCTACTGGGCTTACTGAACAGCTAGGAGCGCATGTTGATACCGTTTTGGGTGCAACATCTGAAGAGTTAGATTTATCTGCAATTGATAAGATCTCTATATTACGCGTTTTGGCAGCTAAAGAAATTATTTATGACAGCGCAGATACTCTAGATCGTATTCAAAAGCAGGCGCACGAGTTGGCGAAAGATGACTCAACTCCCATGGCTCTCTATTTCATCAGCGCAATTGATGCCTGCACTCTGTTAAATAGTGGTGAGTATAAAGAGGCTTACGTAGTCGCCAACAACGTTATTGCCCACGCGGAACGTGAAGGATATTCTGGAATTTTTGGGGCACTCGATGCGATGTATGTAAAAGCGCGCTGCTTGCTGGAATTTTCCCAAATTGAAGAATCTCAGAAAGTTTTTGCGCAAATAAAAGTTTTGGCAGAATCTTGGAAGCAATACACCTGGGTTTATCTTGCGGAAAGTTTTCTGGCACGTGATTTTGCGCTGTCGGGAAATTCAACATCTGCTTTGGACATTGTGCGCAGTGAGCGAGAACGCGCAGGTGCTCTTGGATTTAAAAATGGACTAGAAACTTACTGCGATTTAACTGAACTCTTTATCAGATACACAATGAAGGATTGGGACAGGGTTGGCGTTCTGCTTGGCCGGTTACCCGATTTTCTCTTAGTTCAGAGAGTACGAGCAATTCATGACTTTGAAATCGGGAAGAAGTCAGCCGCCTTTGTTGCAGCCGATCTGCCCGAGCGAACAGCTACGCAGCAGATATATAAGTTAATGGCTCAAACGGATGAGAATTTAGATCGTGAGAAAGTTGCTTTGCAATTGATGGGTAAAGCGCTGGAAATTGGTGCACGAGTTGGGGCGAGAGAAACTTTTCTTCGCCAAGATGCCTCACTTTTGAACTTAGTTATTCGAATCGCTGGAGAAAAACCTACGGTGTATCTTGAAGATTTAGCTTCACGAATAACATCCAGATTAAAACTTAGAAGCGAGACTTTGGTGGGACTCTCCGCAGCGCTAACGAAGCGCGAATTAGAAATTCTGCGACATCTTGCAACCGGTAAGCCAATCAGCGCAATCGGCACAACGCTACATATTTCACAGAACACGATGAAAACTCATTTGAAGAATATCTATCGCAAAATAGGCGCTGGCGGTCGAGATGAGGCTGTGGCCAAGGCGAAGAGCCTTTATCTGCTGTAAAAATTAGGCGGGCTTATACTCAGGCTATGGATTTAGAGCTGCTGGTAACTCTGCTTGACCTCGCTGGCACGTTCGCATTTGCCTTAGTAGGCGCAAGAATCGCCGCAAATAAAGGTGCGGATTATGGCGGTATTGCATTTATCGCCGCTATCGCATCTCTTGCAGGAGGCACTTTTCGCAATCTTTTCCTTGGAGAAAAGCCACCATGGGTATTGCACGGATGGTTATTTCTTGGCGTTTTATTAGCAATTGTTATTACCTTGAGCATTAAGCGCACGACGCCAGTTGGTCGCTTTGTTCTAACCCTGGACACAATTGGTTTAGCGGTCTGTTCGGTATCCGGTGCTCAATTCGCGCTTACGCAAGGTGCACCATTTGCTTCTGCTGTAATTCTTGGGTTGATTGGCGCAGTCACTGGTGGCTTATTGCGCGATGTGCTTTGCCAGGTAGAACCAGTTTTACTGCATCGCGAAACAATCGGAACCTCTTGCCTAGCCGGATCGCTGGTTTATGTAAGCTGTGATTATTTCGGAGTAAATCAAATCTTCTCTGTGGTTCTCGGTAGCGCAGTTGTAATTCTGGTTCGCGAACTTTCAATTAAATATGATTGGCACCTGCCTAAAGTTGGCGGCCGGTAGAAGCGGCTAATCCCGCGATTGCCCAGAGCGATGTGTGTAGCGCCCTAAGAATTCTTCCTTCATCTCTTTAAAGTCTCCATCTAACAAAGCTTGGCGCATTCGATCTACCAAGCCGACGATATAGCGCTCGTTGTGAATCGTTGCCAGCGTTGCTGCCAACATCTCTTTTCCACGGAATAAGTGACAGAGGTATGCCCGCGTAAAGTTCTTGCAGGTGTAGCAATCGCAGTTCTCATCAATCGGGCCAAAGTCACGGATATATGGGGCATTGGCGATGTTGATTCGCCCGGTGGATGTGTAGACCGCACCACTTCGCGCAATTCTTGATGCAAGAACGCAGTCAAAGGTATCGACTCCGTTTTCTACGCCAACGAATAGATCTTCGGGGGCGCCGATGCCCAGCAGATGCTTTGGCTTATCTTGCGGCAAGGTGCTGTTGACCCATCCAACGATCGTGCCAAGTGAATCTTTATCTAGTGCGCCGCCGATGCCAAAGCCATCAAATTCAATTCCTGAAGATGACATTGTTCCTAAATCTGCAGCCGCTTTCTTACGTAGATCTTCATATTGCGCGCCTTGAATAACCCCAAATAAAGCCTGGTATGGCTTATCGCTGCGCTGCTCAGTTAAACGCTTATGTTCATCTAAACAACGAATCGCCCAGTCGTAGGTGCGCTCCATTGCCAACTCTTGATAGGGGCGTGTGTTGTGCAAAGTAGTGCATTCATCGAAGGCGAAAATTATGTCAGCGCCGATTTTATGTTGGATCTGCATAGAAATTTCAGCGGTGAAGCGATGCATAGAACCGTCAAGGTGAGATTTGAAAGTCACACCGTCATCATCAACGTGTGCCAGGCGCTCTTTATTGCCGGCTATGACCTGATCGGATCTAAATGTTTTTGCATCCATCGCCAAAACTTTCTTAAAGCCAACCCCAAGTGAGAGAACTTGGAAGCCACCGCTATCTGTAAAAGTTGGTCCGTTCCAATTCATAAACTTGGCGAGCCCACCAGCCTCATCCAAAAGATCTGGACCCGGCTGTAGATAAAGGTGATAGGCGTTAGCCAACAGTGCTTGCGAACCCAGTTCTTTCATCGCCTCTGGTAGCACTGATTTAACAGTTGCTTTGGTACCCACCGGAATAAAAGCAGGGGTTTGAATATCGCCGTGAGGGGTCGAGATTGTGCCAACGCGAGCTAGCCCGTTTTCAGCGCTCTGCTTTATCTCGAAGGCGAATTTGCTGGACACAAGCGTTATTGTCGCAGATTTACGAGCATGGACTTAACTCAGATCTGCTTTGATAACTTTAAAATTAAAGCCAGGGATTAATCACAACCTTGCCTGATTGCGGCGACATAGACATTTGCATCGCCTCGTCAGCCTGATCTAATCCAAATTCGTGCGTAACTAGATCAGCGAATGGGTATTGCCTGGCATATCTATCGAAGAGTTTTAGCGATGGACCATAAGCATTTATTGGGTGATTAGAAAGCCCTATCAGCCTCAGGTTTTTACTTAGTACGTGGCGATGCATACTTATGGAGACTTCGCCGGTATCTGCAAAGTTACCCATTTCAAGTAGGGTGCCTCCGCGGCGCAACATTTCAATCCCTTCGATAACCGGTTCCGGGCGATTGGTCATATGCAGAACAACATCTGCGCCGATTCCACCAGTGAGTGAATGAATCATCTTTAGGCGCTCGCTCTGAGTGGTCTTATCAACATTTATTGTTAGGTCCGCACCAAATTTTTTAGCTAGATCTAAGCGGTAGTCAGATTTATCTATGCAGATTATTTTGCCAGCACCCATAATTCCGAGTTTGGCTAAGTGCAATAAACCAAGTGGTCCAACTCCAAATACGACAACTGTGTCTCCGGTAGTAAAGCCTTCAATTGAGTAGGAACTAAAGTCTTTTAATTTATCAAGAGAAGCGGCACACGCCATCAATTCAGATAGCACTGCAACTTTCGGAGAGATATTTTCGGGAACTTTATAGAAGAAAGTGCCTGGTTTGAAATACATGTACTCTGCAAAGCCTCCCAAAAGATGCGGCCATTGCGCGCTTGTAAAACTGTTTCCATAACACTGAGATTTTGAGCACCAGGTATAGCCTTGAATGTGAGTGCAGTAAAAACATTTGCCGCAAATCATGTCTGGACACATTACGATCCGGTCACCAACTTTTACCGGCGCTTGGTAGAAATCGCCAGATTCTTCAACCGCTGGGCTTAACTCTTCGATAATGCCAACATTTTCGTGGCCTTGAATAATAGGAAATGGAGTATCAGTTTCGGATTCGGTACCGGCATATTGTTTAGTCTCACCTTGGTAGGTGTGTTTATCGGTGCCACAGATCCCAGAGAGTTCAACGCGCATCAGCAGCGCACCATCTTCTAGCTTGGGGCGGTCAAAGGTTTGAACTTCATATCGACCAGGGGCAACCAGCACTGCAGCGCGAATTTTCATATCGCTAAGTTAGACCCATAAGCGTTGAGTTACCAGAACTCACCAGATCTCAATCCCTTTGCTCGATCTGTTACCAGATCTCAATCCCTTTGCTCGATCTGTTACCAGATCTCAATCCCTTTGCTCGATCTGTTACCAGATCTCGACGCGCTCACTCTCAGCCAGCCACAACTTATCGCCCTCGGTTAAATCAAAGGCCGTGTAGAAGTCGGTGATATTGCGAACTATGGCGTTGCAGCGGAACTCATATGGTGAATGAGGATCAGTTGCAATGCGGCGACGCAGTTCTTCTGCGCGCACCTTGCCGCGCCAAACTTGCGCCCATGACAGGAAGAAACGCTGTTCTCCAGTTAACCCATCAATTACAGGGGCCTCGGCGCCCTTTAAAGCCAATTTATAGGCCTTAAATCCAATTGCTAGCCCACCAAGGTCTCCGATGTTCTCACCGACTGTGAGCGCCCCATTAACGTGTATATCGGGCGTCTCTTCCGGAAATAGCGCATCGAACTGTGCAATAAGTGCGTTCGCACGCTTTTCAAACTCGGTGCGATCGGCCTGCGTCCACCAATCGATCATATTTCCATCGCCATCGAATTTAGATCCTTGATCATCAAAACCATGTCCGATTTCGTGACCAATGACTGCGCCAATACCGCCGTAATTTGCCGCGATATCAGCTGATAGATCAAAGAATGGTGGCTGCAAGATCGCTGCAGGAAAGACGATCTCATTTCGAATCGGATGGTAATAAGCATTTACCGTTTGGGGGGTCATCAACCACTCGGTCTTATCAACCGGCTTACCAATTTTGGCTAATTCAATGTCGCGCGCAAACTTGGTGATCCGTCCGATATTTCCAAAGAGGCCATCACGGCTAATTGATAGCGCCGAATAGTCGCGCCACTTATCGGGATAGCCAATCTTGGGGGTGAATTTAGCTAACTTATCGAGCGCCTTAGCTTTAGTTTCTGGGCTCATCCAAGAGAGTTCGTTGATGCTGATGCGATAGGCCTCAATCAAATTATCTACGAGTTCAAGCATGGCAACTTTGGCAGCTCCTGGGAAATGGCGTTTCACATAAATCTGCCCGATCGCTTCACCGAGTGCGCCTTCTACAAATGTGATTGCGCGCTTCCAGCGAACCCGAAGTTCTGGAGTGCCAGATAGCGTCTTGGCATAGAAATCAAAGTTCTGATTTACCAAGTCTTCAGTGAGGTAAGCGGCAGAGCCTGAAATCAACTGCCATTTCATCCAGGCCTTCCAAGGGGCGGGATCAAAGTTTTCCAAAATCGCAGAAAGACCAGCAAAGAATGGTGGCTGCTGAACGACTAATTCATCGAAGGCGCTCTTTGGAATCTGGCTATATTCGAGCCACTTCGCCCAATCAAAATTTGGGGCCAGTGTTCTGAGTTCATTAAAGGTCATCTTGTTATAGGTCAGCTCTACATCGCGATCTTTTACTTGATCGAAATGGTGAGATGCAATCTCTCGCTCTAACTCATAAATCTGTTCGGCAAGTGCTGCGCCATTTTCTATCTTGGCCAGCGCAAACATCTTTGCGACGTGAACCTTGAAGGCCTTACGAATTTCTTCATATTGTTCTTCGCGGTAGTAAGCCTCATCCGGCAAGGAAAGGCCACCTTGGCCCAGATAAACAATATTCATTTCAGAGTTCATGGCATCGCCATAAATTCCGAGTCCAAATGCTCCGCCAAGTCCGCGCATTTCAAGATCGGCCAGAGTCTTAATAAATTCATCGCGATTTGAAATTCGATCTATCGCCGCTAAATCATCTAGCAGGGGAGTAATGCCCGCCTTTTCAATTGCTGCGGTGTCTAAAAAGCAGTCGTACAAATCACGAATCTTCTTCGCGTTCCCGTCGCCAGTTGTGGTCTCGATGATTTCGCGGACCTGGGATTCGGCTTCGATAAAGAGTTTGTAGGTGACGCCATCTGAAGAGCGGTCTTGCGGGATCTCGTGGTTCTTAAGCCAAGTGCCATTGAAGTAGCGATAGAGATCATCCTGCGGGCGAAAATTGCTGTCGATATGGGAGGAGTCAATTCCGCTTACGAGGGGGCTTGTTGCAGAGCTCATGCGTTCCTTTGCCTTCTAGAAAGTAGTTGAAAGTTCAACATCACCGCTTATTAACGTATGATTGCCTAATGGCACGGGAAAACGCTACCTCACCTCGCTGGCTCAACCCAGCCGAAATGAAGGCTTGGCGCAGGTATATCGTCGCTAGCCGCCGCTTATTGGAAGCGCTAGATACCGACCTTGCCCACCACGAATTGTCTATGGCTGATTATGAAATCTTGGCCCAGTTAAGTGATGCCCCAGATCGCCGGATGCGGATGTCAGAGCTAGCCGACGTTGCGATGCTTTCCCGCTCTCGCCTTTCACATCGCATGAAGGTGATGGAGAAGGCCGGATGGGTAAAACGCGAGGCTTGCCCTATTGATAAACGTGGCTACTTTGCAGTGATGACTGCAAAAGGTTGGAAGGCGATAGTTGCGGCAGCCCCTGATCATGTGGAAAGTGTGCGCGCTCGCTTTGTCGATCATTTATCTAAGGGCGATCAGACAGCGCTAGCTGAAATATTTGAACGAGTTTCTGATTCACTTCGAAGAGAATTAAAAGATAAGTAATTAAAAATTAAAAAAGAGAAATAAAAAACCCGCCACATAAAGTGGCGGGTTTTTTATTAAGTAATAAATTACTTAGCTGCTGCCTTCTTGCGACGGCGCTTCTTTGGAGCTGCTGCTGGAGCTGCTGCCTTCTTGCGACGGCGCTTCTTTGGAGCTGCCTTCTTAGCTGCTGCCTTCTTGCGACGCTTTGGAGCTGCCTTCTTAGCTGCTGCCTTCTTGCGACGCTTTGGAGCTGCCTTCTTTGCTGCTGCCTTCTTGCGACGCTTTGGAGCTGCCTTCTTTGCTGCTGCCTTCTTGCGACGCTTTGGAGCTGCCTTCTTTGCTGCTGCCTTCTTGCGGCGCTTCTTTGGAGCTGCTGCTGGAGCTGCTGCCTTCTTGCGACGCTTCTTTGGTGCTGCTTTCTTAGCTGCCGACGCTTCTTTGGTGCTGCTTTCTTAGCTGCGGCCACGTACTTCTCCTATCGGAATGGTTCGGATCCGTCACCCAAACCTGTTCGTGGATAAGTGTGACGGAAATGTAAAAATATTGCTAGTACATAGTGAGAAAAAACGCAGTGCGTGTCGCAATTTATTTTTTAATATTTTTGTGCATTTAAGTAAATTTTTGCGATTTCCATTACCGATTTTCTGGCGAATTTTCACTTTCGGCGCGAATTTTGCGCATCGCAACCGCATATTCGTTGGTTTCGACATCATATTTTCGGAATTTTGGTAAAAATAACGCCAAAACCGCCACCGAAAGTATGCACAGAACCCCGCCGAAAGTTACTGAGAAGTTCAGGCTAGTAACTGCTGCCATCGATGCCGCGCGCATCTGTCCGGCCAGCGGGCCAACCGAATATGAAAGTAATTCAATTCCGGCAAGCCGGCCACGAAATTCATCGGGGATGGTCTGGTTCCAAATGTTGCCGCGAAATAGCGCACTGACCATGTCGGCCGCCCCGGCCAGAGCGAGGAAGAGAAGTACAAATATCAGAGAGTGAAAAGTTCCGGCCAGAGCGATAGCTGCGCCCCATCCGAGGGCGGCCCAAATAACGGCGCGACCATGGAATCGGTAGTGCTTGGTCCAACCACTTGTCAGAGTTACGGCAATTGATCCGACCGTACCTGCGGCATAGAGAAAACCAAGAGCCCAAGGTTTACCAAGTTGATCTGCCCAGAATGGAATTAGCGCAGTTGGCATCGCAAAGAACATCGCGGCTAAATCAATTAGATAAGTTCCCAATAAATCTTGTCGGTTAAAGGCATAGCGCACACCCTCTAATAACCCTGCCAGAGATGGCTTTTCTGCCTCTGGGCTAGCCGGCACATTTCTAACTCGGGCCAGGAGAATAAGTGAAATTAAGAAGGTTGAAATATCTGCGATGTAACCAATTGAAATTGAGAAGGTTGAAATTAAAATTCCACCAATGGTTGGTCCGATGATTACACCGACCTGCCAACGCAGACTCATTAAGGCGCTGGCCGCTGGCAGATCGGCATGGCCAACCAATCTCGGCAAGATGGCATCGGCGCTAGGGCGTTGCAGACCATTGACTGCCGCAAAGAGCCCGATGACTACATAGATAAGGATCAGATGCGGTTCAGGAAGAAATGAGTTGACCAAGAGAATGGCTACTAAAAATAGCGAGGCGAACTCGGTCGCCCAGACCATCTTCTTACGGTCGACGTAATCGGCTAAGACCCCACCGTATAAACCAAAGAGGATCAGTGGCACGATCTCGATTACACCCGATAGGCCAACTGCGATATATGAATTAGTTAGCTCTTTGATTTGAAAGGGTACGGCGACGTAGGTAATCATCGATCCGAGATAGGTAATTAGCCCAGATGCCCACAAATTGCGAAAGTCGGGGTATTTCTTAAGCGGGGTTAGATCGATGGCAAAGCGAGATCGCTTAGATTCTGCTTTATCGGCCACGGGGGCTAGTTAAAAGTATTTTCGGGCCCAGGGAAAGTTCCCCCGCGCACATCACGAGCGAATTCTTCGGCAGCACCCGTTATCTCTTGGCGCAGGTTGCGATAGGCCTTAGCTAACTTCGGTGGCTTGGCAGTTAGCCCGACTAAATCGGTCCAAACTAAAATTTGGGCATCGCAATTTACTCCCGCACCGATTCCAACAGTTGGAATAGACAGGGCTGCGGTAATTCGCGCGGCCAGTTCTGCTGGAACTAACTCTAGAACAATGGCAAAGGCGCCCGCTTTTTCTAACGCTAGGGCCGCTGCCAAAATGGCATCGCCATCTTCGCGACCTTGCACGCGATAGCCACCTAGTTGATGAAGTGATTGCGGAGTAAGGCCTAAGTGGCCCATGACTGGAATTCCAGCCGCGGTTAACTTTTCAACTGTTGCTAAATGCGCACCTTCTAATTTAACTGCCATTGCTCCGGCTTCTTTAAAGAAGCGAGTTGAAGTGGCAAGTGCTTGCTCGGGTGAATTTTCATATGAACCAAAGGGCAGATCGGCAATCACCAGGGCGCGCTTTGAGGCGCGAACCACGGCGCGAGTAAGCGGTATTAATTCATCGACGGTTACGGCGATCGTATTCTCGCCACCCAAGAAATTATTGCCAGCGCTATCGCCAACTAACAACACGGGGATGCCGGCCTCATCAAAGATTTCAGCGGTCATCTGCTCATAAGAAGTAAGAGCTACCCACTTTTCGCCAGCGGCTTTGGCCGCTTTGAGATCGACGATCGTGACGCGGCGATGCGACGCACCGCCATAAAGGGTCGTTGTCATCTAGTGCCTCCAGCCTCGAAGCTTCGTGAGAAGTCTCCGGGTCTTATCTATTGAGGGTTCTTGGAGTAATCGTATTCCATTACTCTTGAAGTATGAAGTTGCGCATAGCGCTGGCGCAGGTCAACCCAACTGTCGGTGACCTGGTAGCCAATGCTGCCTTGGTGCGCGAGAACTTTGCCAGCGCTGCGGATGCCGGCGCACATATCGTCGTCTTTCCCGAAA
>JAPLBF010000031.1:538-1369 GCA_026392825.1 Actinomycetota bacterium | reverse complement strand
TCTTTTCAAGCAGCTAGCCAAAAGGCGATTGCCCAACTGGCTGGTGAGCTAATTGGTGAAACGGTTGCAATCGTTGGCTACCTTGGCCAAGTCGATGGCGCTCCACAAAATATGGTGGCGGTAATTTCTGGCGGTGCCATCAAAGCGCGTTATGCCAAATGCCATCTGCCTAATTACGGCGTCTTCGATGAATTTCGTAACTTTGTGCCGGGCGATCAGACACTGGTCGTTCGCATCAATGGCGTTGATGTTGGTATCGCAATCTGTGAAGATCTCTGGATCGATGGCGGAATTACAGCGCAGCTTGCCGCGCGCAAACCCGGCTTAGTCATCGTTCCTAATGGATCACCGTATGAACGTGCCAAAGATGATGTGCGACTTGCTTTGGTAACCAAGCGCGCTCGCCAGGCACAAGCTCCACTGGTCTATGTAAATATGACCGGCGGCCAAGATGATCTGGTCTTTGATGGCGACAGCATTGTCGTTGGCGCAGATGGTTCAGTCATTGCGCGCGCACCACAATTTGAAGATGGCATCGCGATTGTAGATATCGATGTGGCCACCAAGACCAGCACTCCAGATGTAGTTATCTCAGAAGATGAAGCCCAGATCGAGCGCACCTTAATTTCAGGGGTCGCCATTCGCCTAGATGATCGCGAAGAAATTTGGCAAGCCTTGGTAATTGGTTTAAGAGATTATGTAGAAAAGAATGGCTTCCGTAGCGTTGTTGTTGGTTTATCTGGTGGCATTGATTCAGCTCTTGTTGCCGCAATCGCAATTGATGCAATTGGCGCCAAGTGTGTAAATGGCGTTGCTATGCCAAGTAAATAT
>JAPLBF010000031.1:0-436 GCA_026392825.1 Actinomycetota bacterium | reverse complement strand
ATATTCGTCTAGCCATTCGATTTCTGATGCCCAAGCGCTGGCCGGTGCCACAGGCAGTCACTGTCGCACCGTGCCAATTGCGCCGATGGTAGATGCCTATATGGCTAATTTAACTTTGAAGGGTTTAGCTGAAGAAAACTTGCAGGCGCGCGTGCGCGGCACAACGTTGATGGGTATCTCAAATCAAGAGGGGCACTTGGTTCTAGCAACCGGCAATAAATCAGAGCTGGCCGTTGGTTATTCCACCCTTTACGGCGATGCCGTCGGTGGCTTTGCGCCAATTAAAGATATTTATAAGACCGATGTTTGGGCGTTATCTCGTTGGCGAAATGAACTGGCGCGCACCCGTGGTGAAGCCGAACCAATTCCAGTTAACTCAATTGAGAAAGAGCCAAGTGCGGAACTGCGCCCTGATCAGAAAGATTCTGATTCACTT
>JAPLBF010000009.1 GCA_026392825.1 Actinomycetota bacterium | reverse complement strand
TTTGGAGTAACCGTCAAATACAAATCAGGTTCTGTAAGAATTAGGAAGACATCGCTAGCGTTCTTTTTGCGATTTTTAGCTGTATTTGCTTTCACAATCGCCTCGAATGCATCGTCGGCTGAGCCCGAAGTAGCTGTGTAAATCACATCAATTCCCATTTTAATTAGGGCGCTGCTAGCAATATCTAGGTCTGTCGCAGTGTAATTAACAAATGCTCGAACCTTCTTTTTGCTGGCTGTGACGCCCGCCAAAAAACCATTCTGATATATATCGGCAGAAGATGGCGTAGTAATCATCCCGACTTTTCCAGTCTTACTTGCTAAGGCTGCAGTGAATCCTGCCAAGAAAGCACCTTGCACATCAGCAAACACAATTGAAGTTACATTTAGTGAAGGGATTGAAGCATCTCCGATGATTGCGAATTGGGTCGCTGGAAATTCAGTAGAGACCTGATCTACCGACTTCTTGTACTCAGAACCCACGGCGATGATCACTTCGCAACTCTTACTCACCAAAGTCCGCAGGCGTTTAACTCGATCAGCGGCGGTGCCATCGGTTACAACGCCTTCAAAGGTAAAAGTTAATTGAGTTTGTGCTTTTTTGACTCCCGCCAAGGTGGCATCGTTAATTGAAAGATCACCAAGTCCGCCAGTGTCGTATGCAATGCAAATTTTGTTCGCAGCGTTGGCTGGTGTGGGTCCACTAACTACCGCGGCAAGGACTAGCGCAATTACTGAGACGCTGGATCGAAATTTCATTAGAGAACCAAACCTAGATTCTTATAGCTTTGCGCGACGGTTGCGCTTGCCACGCTACGCGCTTTATCTGCACCTGTATGAAGAACCTGAACGAGGTGGCGCTCATCCTCTAAGAGTTCGAGCGCCCGAGCACGGATCGGTCTTAGGTATTCCACCACTACCTCAGCAACCGCACCTTTGAAATCGCCATAACCTTGGCCGGCAAATTCATTCTCTAACTCGCTAATTTTCTTACCGGAAAGCGCTGAATGAATTGTAAGTAAGTTGCTTATTCCTGGCTTCTCTTTTTCATCAAATTTAACTTCTCGACCCGCATCGGTAGTTGCGCTCTTAATCTTCTTGGCGTTCGCTTCTGGAGTATCCATGATTTCCAGAACACCTGCGACTGAACCAGATGATTTGCTCATCTTATTTGTCGGCTCTTGCAAGTCATAAATCTTCGCACCAGATTTAAGAATGTATCCTTCAGGAATACGGAAGGTTTCTCCGAAGCGAGTGTTAAAGCGAGTTGCTAAATCTCTAGTCAATTCAATATGTTGTCTTTGATCTTCCCCGACTGGCACATAATGTGCTTGATACAAGAGAATATCGGCAGCTTGCAACATTGGATATGTAAATAAGCCAACTCGAGCTGAATCTGCACCGCCTTTGGCAGATTTATCTTTAAATTGCGTCATCCGGTTTGCCTCGCCAAAGCCAGCGATACATTCCATAATCCAACCGAGTTGGTTATGTTCGGCGACGTGTGACTGAACAAATAAAGTTGATTTCTCTGGTGAGATTCCGAGAGCAATTAACTGTGCCGCAGATGTCAAAATTCTCTTACGTAATAGCGCGGGATCAATTTCTCCAGTAAGCGCATGTAAATCTACGATGCAATAGAAAGCGTCATTTCCTTCTTGAAGCTCCACCCACTGCTTGAGCGCACCCAGGTAATTTCCCAGGTGGAATGAGTCGCTCGTCGGCTGAATGCCAGAAAGGATGCGCTTGGCCATGTTGTTATTCTCGCACGGATCGCTAACTACGCGATATCAGTAACTGCCCTGCGCGTTTACCTTCCATAGTTAAAACGGTGATACGAATACCGTTAATGCCAACCACATCATGCGCCACAGGGATTCGTCCTAAAAAGTGCATTACAAATCCGCCGGCTGTTTCATATGGGCCGTCTGGAATATCAATGCCTGTTTGATCTCTCAGATCATCTAGTGAAATCAGTCCATCTACTTCAAAATCACCAGTTCTGGCCTGTTGAGAGACTTCTTCGTCATCACTGTCATATTCATCCTTGATATCACCGATTAGGCACTCCACTAAATCTTCCAAGGTCACAATGCCATCAGTGCCACCATATTCATCGAGAACAATGGCTAAGTGCTGACGTTGATTGCGCATCTCGGTAAGAGCAGGAAGTACACCCTTTGTGCCAGGCAGAAACATTATGTTACGAACTAGCTCTTGAATCTTTCCGCCAGCGCTTACTAGCGATGTATCCAATAAATCGCGAACGTGAATAAAGCCAATTACTTCATCGGTTGAACCGCGGACTACTGGATATCGAGAGTGTGCGCGATCGACGGCGAGCGCGATTGCCTTACCGACTGTAAGTGAGGCATCCATAAAATCAACTTCAGTGCGCGGCACCATAACTTCGTGAACCTGGCGCTCGGAAGCATTAAATACTTCTTCTACGATATCGCGCTCTTCTGCGGTAAGTGCAGCATGGCCGCTTACTAGATCAAGTAACTCTTCTTCTGACATTTGGCTACGTTGTTCTTTGGGATCAACACCGAATGCGCGTACGACAATATCTGTCGATCGAGATAGCAGCCAAATAATTGGACGGAAAAACTTGGCGGTAAAATCAATTGCTCCCGAACTCCAAAGGGCAATTTCTTCCGTGCGAAATAGCGCTAAACGTTTCGGTACAAGCTCACCAAATACAAGTGAGAAGTAAGCAATAACAAGTGTTACGCCAACTAGCGAAGTTACATTTGCAACAGATTCCGTTAAACCTAATTCAACGAGTTGCGGAATTACGTAAACACCGAGTTTTTCAGCACCTAGAGCAGCCGATAAGAATCCGCATACAGTTACGCCGACCTGCGCTGCTGCTAAGAAGCGATTTGGATTACTCGCTAGCTTTGCAACTTTTGCGCCACGTTTACCTCTAGATGAGAGTTGACGAATCTGACTTTCACGAAGCGAGATAAGTGCGATTTCGGCTGCAACAAAGAGGGAGCCGAGCAAGATAAGGCCCGCTACTGTGGCTAGATCGCCCAGCAACGAACCAATCGGGTATGGGTCCATAAGGTTGCCAATTCTACTTCTTCCGAGCCTTAACCCGAGCCCTGATTGGCCAACGAGCGTGGTTTAGCCCGATTCCCCGCTCTGGGTTCTTTGCAATATCCTTAGCCAGCCTAGCCACCCGGCTAGCACCTTCATCCTCGGACCGTCGGGCACGTACCTGCCCGGAGAAGGAAGTATCAGTCATGGCATCAGTTGTATTCGAAAACGCTACACGTATATATCCAGGCACAACTAAACCTGCAGTCGATAAGTTAAATCTAACCGTAAACGATGGTGAGTTTTTAGTTCTTGTTGGTCCATCAGGTTGCGGTAAATCAACATCACTTCGTATGTTGGCAGGTCTTGAAGAAGTTGACGAAGGTCGAATTCTCATTAGAGATCGCGACGTAACAAACGTTGCGCCAAAAGACCGCGATATCGCAATGGTCTTCCAGTCATATGCGCTTTACCCACACATGACTGTCGCAGAAAATATGGGCTTCGCGTTAAAGATCGCCGGAGTTGCAAAAGAAGAACGCGATAAGCGCGTTAATGAAGCAGCGAAGTTACTTGACCTTGAACCATACCTAGAGCGCAAGCCAAAAGCTCTTTCCGGTGGACAGCGTCAGCGCGTTGCAATGGGCCGTGCAATTGTTCGCGAGCCACAGGTTTTCCTTATGGATGAACCTCTTTCAAACCTTGATGCGAAGTTGCGCGTTGCAACTCGTACACAGATCGCTGCGCTGCAGCGTCGCCTAGGAATTACAACTGTTTATGTAACACACGATCAAGTTGAAGCTATGACAATGGGTGATCGCGTTGCCGTGCTAAAGGATGGCCTGCTTCAGCAAGTGGATACACCACGCAATCTCTATGACACTCCAGCAAATGCTTTCGTTGCTGGCTTTATCGGATCCCCCGCAATGAACTTACTTTCAGCTCCGGTCAGTGGTGGCAAAGCAATTCTTGGTGATCTCGCAATCGATGTTCCAGGATCTGCTGGTCAAACAGTCACTGTTGGCATTCGTCCAGAAGGTTTCGCACCTGCGGCAAGCGGATTTAAGGTTGTAGTAGAAGTAGTTGAAGAACTCGGTGCAGATGCATTTGTTTACGGCCAACCTGCTGATGCTTCAGTTAAATTCGCACAAGCCGGTGATGAAGGCGCGCAAGTAATTGTTCGTTGGGATCCAAAGAATCCACCTAAGCCTGGTGAAACGATAACTGTTGCTGCTGTGGCAAATTCTGTTCACCTCTTTAACTCTTCAACTGGAGAGCGCTTAAAGTAATAGTTAAGAGAAATCAAGGCTTCCTCTTAATACGTGCACTTTCCCTGGTCCATATTTGCGCCAAGCATCTGTTAATACCAAGGCAGTGCCTTCATCTATGCCAAGCAACGTGGCATCTGCATCCTGGCGAAGTATCGCTGCGCTAACTCGATCAGGAAGCCATCCTAAAAATTTATCGTAATGTGGGATTACTTCGATATCGGGTAATAAGTTAAGTCCTTCGCTGACATGTGATCGGCGAATACCAATTATTTTGCCACCGAAGGCCATTGCGCCTGCCGAGCATCCCGCAAGTGAAGCGCCAGAATTCCAGGCAGAGACAATTGCTGACCACAACGGAGTATCGCGAAATATGTCTGCTAAATGAACTGGATCTCCCCCAGAAAAATAAATTAAGCCAGCATCTTTAACGTCTGCTATCCATTGCGGATTATGCGCATCTTCGCAAGTTAGAACCGGCAGATACTTAACTTCGCAGCCGATTCGCGTTCCTTGATCTGCTCCTCGAATTTTCCAGAAATCTAATCGATCAGCGCCTTCTTTACCGGCGGCTGTCGGTATTTGAATAAATGTATTGGTCTTTCCTCTAGAAATACCGAAGCGCAAGAGCTCACTTTCGAGCGCTTGCGCTTGCGGTAAATACTCACCAGAGCCAACAAGGGCAATCGCACCAGGCTGGTTATCGAGCATGCTTAGGCCATTGCAACTTTCAGATTTTCATCAATTGAATTTAGAAATTCTTGCGTGGTCTGCCAAGGTGCAGTCTTGGAAATCAAGAGCGCGAGATCCTTAGTCATCTTGCCTGATTCAACAGTTTCAATACAGATTCGCTCGAGAGTTGCACAGAAATTGGCTAATTCGGCGTTGTTATCCAACTTTGCGCGGTGTGCCAGGCCTTGAGTCCAAGCAAAGATTGATGCAATTGGATTAGTAGAAGTTGCTTTACCAGCTTGGTGATCGCGGTAATGGCGAGTAACTGTTCCGTGAGCAGCCTCTGATTCGCAGATTGTTCCATCTGGAGTCATTAGTACTGATGTCATTAAACCGAGTGAGCCATAACCTTGCGCGACGGTATCTGATTGCACATCTCCGTCGTAGTTCTTACAGGCCCAAACGTATCCGCCTTCCATACGAAGTGACATAGCAACCATGTCATCGATTAGGCGGTGCTCATACCAAACACCAGCAGCTTCAAACTTCGATCTAAATTCTGCTTGGTAGATTTCTTCAAAGATATCTTTGAAGCGACCGTCGTAGGCCTTAAGAATTGTGTTCTTAGTAGAGAGATAGACCGGGTATTTACGAAGAAGTCCGTAGTTAAGCGATGCGCGCGCGAAGTCGCGGATTGAGTCATCAACGTTGTACATAGCCATAGCAACACCGGATGATTCAAAGTTGAAAACCTCAGTATTGATTGGGGTAGATCCATCTTCGGGAACAAAAGAGATAGTTAACTTGCCTGGACCAGGGACTTTAAAATCGGTAGCACGGTATTGATCACCGAAAGCATGGCGACCGATAACGATTGGCTTTGTCCAGTGCGGGACCAAACGGGGAACGTTAGAAATAATGATTGGTTCACGGAAGATAACGCCACCTAAAATATTGCGGATTGTTCCGTTAGGAGATTTCCACATCTTCTTTAGACCAAACTCTTCAACGCGGGCTTCATCTGGTGTGATCGTTGCGCACTTAATACCGACTCCGTGCTTTTGGATAGCGTGCGCAGAATCAATAGTTACTTGATCATTTGTTGCATCACGATGTTCCATGCCCAAGTCGTAGTATTCAAGGTTCACATCTAGGTAAGGAAGGATCAAGGAATCCTTGATGAACTGCCACATAATGCGGGTCATCTCATCGCCATCTAGCTCAACAACGGTTCCTGTTACCTTGATTTTGCTCATATCTTCTTCCCTTGGGCCCTTTGTCTCGTTACTTGCCTTCGATATTAAAGTGTTTGTACATCTGCTTGCTTGGCGCGAACTGCTTCAGCGGCTTCTATTAAACCAGTAAGTTCTGAATCAGTGAGTTTGGTTTCAACTACTTTCTTAACTCCGGTGCGACCGATCTCAGCTTCTACGCCGAGATAAACGCCAGATATTCCGTATTCGCCATCGACCCATGCACACACTGGCATCACAGCGCCAGAATCTTCGATAACTGCTTTGGCCATTCGCGCTGCTGCAGCAGATGGCGCGTAGTAAGCCGAACCAGTTTTGAGTAGCGCAACAACTTCAGCACCACCATTGCGAGTGCGATCAACTAGTTCATCAATTTCAGCTTGTGAAAGCAGATCTGTAAGCGGCTTTCCGTTTACGGTGCAGCGACTTGGAACCGGAACCATTGTGTCGCCGTGAGAGCCAAGGGTTAAAGTCTTTACGGCCGAAACCTGTACCGCTAGTTTCTCAGCAACAAAGTTAGTGAAGCGAGCAGTGTCCAACATTCCTGCTTGACCCATTACGCGGTTCTTTGGAAAATTAGTTGCAATCTGAGTCAGTGCAGTCATTTCATCAAGTGGATTAGAGACAACGATGATTACTGCATTTGGAGAATGCTTTGCAATGTTTTCAGCGACACCGCGGACGATGCCAGCATTTACTCCAATTAAATCCATTCGGCTCATACCGGGCTTGCGCGGTAGACCTGCAGTAATGACAACTACGTCAGAGTTTGCCGTTGCTTCGTAACCAGCACCATCAGCAGTTGTTGTTGCGCCAATAATTTTTGTTTCGAATCCTTCGATTGCGCGAGATTGATTCATATCCAGGGCTAGGCCTTCTGGCTTACCTTCGAGAATATCTGTAAGGACTACTGTGTCGAAGATGTTGTATTCGGCTAAACGGAGTGCAGTAGTTGATCCATAAAATCCTGCGCCTACAACGGTTACTTTCTTAGACATGGCGAACTCTTTCTCTTGACGTCAAGATAAACTCTACAACCCGCGCGGTAGCGAAATTGCCACTGCAAATAGCGCCAATGCGATACCCAGCGCTAAATACCGCTCAATTTTGCCACTTTTCCCTGATTCCCAATGCGCGATAGTGATTACGCTCATACCAATTGCGATCGCAATTGAGCCGAGCCGAACGTATGAAAAAACCCCTGCAAGAAATCCCCCGGCGATCATTAAGTAGGCGAGTCGCACTCCGAGCAAATTTATCTTTCGCAAGCTTCAACCACATTCGTCAATAACATCGCTCGAGTCATTGGGCCGACTCCCCCTGGCATTGGTGCAACATAAGCAGCAACTTCCATAACTCCTGGATCTATGTCACCAACTAGCCCTGAGTCGGTTCGTGAAATTCCTACATCCAGAACAGTGGCGCCACTTTTTATATCTCCCGCTTTTAAGAAATGCGGGCTACCAATCGCTGCCACGATGATATCTGCGCGCTTAGTGTGTACTGATAAATTCTTTGTTCCGGTATGAGTCAGCGTGACTGTTGCATTTTCTTGTTTGCGATTTAGCAAGAGACCGAGTGGTCGGCCGACGGTTAGACCGCGACCAATGACCACAACCTCTGCTCCCGATAATGGAATTTTGTAGTGGCTGATTAAATCAACAATCCCACGTGGAGTGCACGGAAGCGGAGCAGCGTAACCAGCCACAAGCCTTCCTAAATTCATCGGGTGCAATCCATCGGCATCTTTTGCTGGATCAATCGCTTCCAAGACTTTCTGGGTGTTTATTCCGTGCGGCAAGGGAAGTTGCACAATATAGCCAGAACATTCTTTAGCTGAATTCAAATCTTTTATTGCGGCTAGAACATCCGATTCAGAGGCATCTGCTTTTAAATCAACGCGAATAGAAGTAATACCAACTTCCTGGCAGTCACGATGTTTCCCAGCAACATAAGAAAGCGACCCTGGATCATCGCCGACCAAGATTGTTCCTAAGCCCGGTACAACTCCATTGTTTTTAAGATCTTTGACGCGCGCAGAAAGGCCCTGCTTAATGGAGGCCGCTAAAGCTTTGCCATCCAGAATTGTTGCGCTCATATGCTTGATCCTATTAGAAGCGCTCGTAGCAAGCGAAGTTACGCATGCGAGAAATGTCGTGTTCCGGTGAAGAACATAGCTATTCCTGCAGAATGTGCCGCTGCGATTACTTCTTCATCGCGAACGCTTCCACCTGGCTGAACAACAGCGGTTACTCCGCCATCGATCAAAATCTGCAAACCATCAGCAAATGGGAAGAAGGCATCGCTGGCAGCAACGCTGCCCTGTGCTCGCTCTCCCGCACGATCTATGGAAAGACGTGCAGAGTCAACGCGATTTACCTGACCCATTCCGATTCCGACTGCGGCACCATTCTTGGCTAACAAGATGGCGTTGCTCTTTACTGCACGGACTGCGCGCCAAGCAAATTGCAGATCCGCTAAGACTTGTTGTGAAACTTTTTCTCCAGTTACTTGATTCCAGTTTGCACAATCATCACCAGGGGCATCAATCTTGTCAGTATTTTGAAGTAGCACTCCACCTGATACTGGGCGAATTTCTAACGGCGACAGTTTGGTATTCGGACAAGTCAAAATACGAATTGAAGGTTTCTTCATTAAAATTTCTAACGCGGCTGGCTCATATTCCGGAGCGATGATTACTTCGGTAAAAATCTGCGAAAGTGGTTCCGCCATTGCAACAGTCACTTTGCGATTTGCCGCGATTACTCCGCCGAAAGCTGAAACTGGATCGCACGCGTGCGCCGCTAGATATGCGGAAGCGATATCGGTACCCGTTGCAATACCGCAAGGGTTGGCGTGTTTGATGATTGCAACGCAAGGATCTGTGTGATCAAGAGCCGCACGCCAAGCTGCATCGGCATCGGTGTAATTATTAAATGACATCTCTTTGCCATGGCTTTGCACAGCGTTCACGATTCCGGGAGGTCCACCGCGGTAAATAGCGGCGCTCTGATGCGGATTTTCTCCATAACGTAGCGAAGATTCTCGCTTCCAAATTAAACCGAACCAATCAGGGATATCAATACTCATTTGAGTTCCTAGCCAACTTGCGATCGTTAAATCGTATTCAGCTGTGGTGCGGAAAACTTCGAGGGCAAAATTACGGCGTTCCTCGAGAGTGGTTCCACCTGCGCTAATTGCGGAAAATAAGGCGTCATATTGGGCAACCTTGGAAATTACGGCTACCGAACCGTGGTTCTTGGCGGCGCCCCGCAACATAGATGGACCGCCAATATCAATCTGCTCAATGCATTCGGCATATGCAGCACCCGATGCGATCGTTTGTACAAATGGATAGAGATTGATGATTACTAGATCAAATGGCTCAATATCTAGATCTGCAATTGCTTGCATATGATCTGAATTATCCTGATCGGCCAATATTCCAGAATGAATTTTAGGATGAAGAGTTTTTACACGGCCACCCATAATTTCTGGAAAGCCGGTGTATTCGCCAACTTCTGTAACCGCAATTCCTGATCCCTGCAAAGTTTTAGCAGTTGAACCGGTGGAGATAATTTCTATTCCAGCTTTACTTAGGGCAACGCCAAGCTCGAGTAAGCGATCTTTATCGTAAACGCTGACGAGCGCACGGCGAATAGGTTTGCGATCTGCCATCAGGACCTCACGAGATTAGTTAGAAGTTGCTGCAGCGTTGCAACATAGAGACGTCGTTCCACAATCTTAATGCGTTCATGCAGCGTATCTTCTGTATCAGTCGGTGTGATTTCCACACTTTCCTGAGCAATTATTTCGCCAGTATCCACGCCCTCATCTACCCAATGAATTGTGGTGCCTGTCTGAGTTGCGCCGGCGGCTAGTGCATCGCGGACGGCGTGAGCGCCGGGAAAGAGCGGTAGCAAGGCAGGATGGCTATTTACGATTCGGAATTTGGCAACACAGTCACTAGATAAAAGCCGCATAAATCCTGCGCTCACAACTAGATCTGGATTAAGTGCGAGCAATTGATCTGAAAATTCCAAATCCCAGTTCTTGCGATCCTGCTGCATTGGAATAACAAATGTGTCAATCTTGGCGCTACTCGCGCGCTTTAAAACTTGGGCCTCTGGTTGATCACTAATTAACCCAACTATCTGCGCATCAAGATCCCCGTTGGCAACGGCATCGATTATTGACTGTGCGATTGAGCCACTGCCTGAAGCAAGTAAAACAATGCGCGCTAGCTTCATTTTCGCGATCGCAATTTAATCTGAGGAATGAATACTAAGGCGGCTATTCCAAGCCCAATTTGAAGGGTTATTGATAGCGTTAATTTCCAGATTGAAACTCCAACGGCGCTCATTGCTTCAGTCATCAATGAACCGCTGGCTAGATAAGAAATTGCAGAAATCGAAATAGCGATCAAGACGATTGCCTGAAATAGCGAGCGAGAACTGGAAGCAAGTGCCCAGGTTGCAACAAGTGCTCCGAGAGCGATTACAAATAGGACAGCAATTAACGCCCACTTAGATGAAGAGGTTGGCAAGACTGCCAAAATTGGTAGCGCAGGAATTTCACCGAGGCGATGAATAAATGGTGAAACAAGTGTACCTTCACCAACTGCGAATCCAGTTCCGGTGAAATAGGCGAGAACTGATACCGCCAGATTTGGAAGATAAAAAAGATTGAGGGCAAAGAGTAGAAACGCTCCGAAGAAACCTGGTTGAAGAACAATTGAGATATTTTTAAATGTTGAAATATTCATAAAAATGGCGATCGCCAAGAAGATAAAGGAGGAACCTAAAAGAATCGCTAATACTCGTGTTGCGTAACTAACTGCTTGAGACATACGTAATCGCGATCCCGCCGTTAGTGATGCTAGGTAAGCGATTAGAAATGAAAAGACTGGAGCTAAATACCACTGAGAACTCACAGCGGGAGATTTGCTAGCCAAAGCAAGAAGTGTCGCGATGATTGCGTATTGAGATGCGAAGATTGATCTGACGCTAGCGATATTGTGAAAGTCACCGTGTAGTTTAGATAGGGCTCGTCCGAAACCGCTCCGCAGTGCAAAGAACGGTAAAAGCATTGCGCCAATTGGTAGGTAAGAGAGATAACCAGTTGCGGTACCGGTTAGGAAAAACGGTATGTGATGAGTGCCAAGCCACAACCAGATTGCTGCGCGCATTGGATCTGATGTATTTCCAGTTGCACTACCCGCGGTGGCCCAAGCAATTAGCGAGATAAAAGCAAGCGGTAGAAGCAGTATTGCGACGGTGCGTAAGACTTGTGCAAACGAGACCGCTAGGACACGTTGCAACATGGGCTATCTCAGAGACCGAGTATGGCGCGCATTAAGCGCGCTGTTTCGCTCGGAGTCTGTCCCACTTTTACACCCGCTGCTTCGAGCGCATCTTTCTTTGCCTGCGCAGTTCCAGAAGAGCCAGAAACAATGGCGCCTGCATGGCCCATTGTCTTTCCTTCAGGAGCGGTAAATCCAGCAACGTAACCTACAACGGGCTTGGTTACATATTCCGCGATAAATGTTGCAGCACGTTCTTCTGCATCTCCACCGATCTCACCGATCATTACGATTGCAGTTGTCTCTGGATCATCTTGGAAAGCCTTTAGGCAATCGATATGCGTTGTTCCGATTACAGGATCTCCACCAATTCCAACAGCGGTTGAGAATCCGATATCGCGAAGCTCGTACATCATCTGATAGGTAAGAGTTCCGGATTTTGAAACAAGGCCAATTGGTCCGCGCTTTGTAATATTCGCAGGAATAATTCCCACATTTGATTGCTCTGGGCTAATTAACCCTGGGCAGTTTGGTCCAATAATTTGCGTGGTTCCCTTTTGTAAAGAGTAGGCGTAGAAGTAAGCCGAATCGTGCACTGGAATTCCCTCAGTGATCACAACAACGAGCGGCATCTTGGCATCGATTGCATCGATCACCGCTGCCTTGGCAAATTTAGGTGGAACGAAAACGACTGAAACATTTGCTGCAGTTGCGGCGATCGCTTCAGCTACAGAGTTAAAGACAGGAAGTTGGTGGCCGTCTATATCAACGACCTGGCCACCTTTGCCAGGTGTAACGCCTCCGACAACTTTTGTGCCTGATGCCAACATGCGACGAGTGTGTTTGGTTCCTTCAGAACCAGTCATGCCCTGCACAATTACTTTGCTTGTCGAATTAATAAAGATAGACATTACTTTGCCGCCAATTCTGCAGCGCGAGATGCTGCTCCATCCATAGTTTCCGCTTGCTCAACCAAAGGATGGTTTGCTGCAGTAAGAATTGCGCGACCTTCCAAAACGTTATTGCCATCTAGGCGCACGACGATCGGCTTAGTCGCCTTTGCTCCTAGTAGTTCGAGAGCCTGCACAATGCCATTTGCAACGGCATCACAAGCAGTGATTCCACCAAAGACGTTAACAAATACACTCTTTACATCAGGGTCACCCAAAATAATTGAAAGCCCATCAGCCATTACTTGCGCTGATGCTCCCCCGCCAATATCTAGGAAGTTCGCTGGGCGGATCCCACCAAATTTTTCACCAGCGTATGCAACGACATCTAGAGTAGACATCACCAAACCTGCACCGTTGCCGATGATTCCGACTTGGCCATTATCGAGTTTTACGTAGTTCAAACCCTTTTCTTTCGCGGCAGCTTCTAAGGCGTTGGCGGCAGCGTGATCGACGAGCGCTGCGTGATCCGGCTGGCGGAATTCTGCATTGTCATCAAGGGTAACTTTGCCATCGAGTGCAACGATGCGACCATCTTCAGTCTTTACAAGTGGATTAACTTCTACAAGGGTTGCATCTTCAGATTGGAAAGTTTCCCAGAGTTTTACGAGAACATCCGCAACTTGATCTGCGATATCTGCTGGAAATTTTGCTTGAGCGATGATCTCTTTCGCTTTTGCTTGAGAAATTCCATCTACTGCAGTCACTGGAACCTTCGCCAATTTTTCAGGCGCAGTGCGAGCAACTTCTTCAATATCCATTCCGCCGGCAACGGATGCCATTACTAAAAATGTGCGGTTTGAACGATCTAATAAAATTGAAATGTAGTACTCGTCAACAATTGGCGCAGCTTGCGCGATCATCACCTGATGAACTGTGTGGCCTTTGATATCCATTCCGAGGATTGCGCCAGCTTTCTCTTTGGCATCGTTTGCATCAACGGCAAGTTTTACGCCGCCTGCTTTGCCGCGTCCGCCAACTTTCACCTGCGCTTTGACTACAACTTTTCCGCCCATTGCAGACGCTGCCTTAAAGGCTTCATCTTCGGTGGTTGCTACTGCACCAGCCAAGACGGGAACGTTATGTTTTTCAAAGAGGTCACGTGCTTGGTATTCAAAGAGATCCACAGATAATTACCGTTTCGACGATTTACTAGCTCTTCTTTTGCGCTAGTGGATAGGGGTAATCCTAATCCCAGGCGCGGGTTACAGAACCACCACGGGCGCGTAGCGCAGCAGCAGTCTTTTATCGCCATATTGCCCAAAGTTGATCGTTGCCTCAGATTTATCGCCTTCGCCAGCCAGCGCTACGACGGTGCCAAGTCCGAATGTGTCATGTGACACACGCTGTCCAACTTCGAGAACCATCGCTGATGATTTCTTACCGGTTGCACGCGGTGGAGCGGTGGTGGCAACTCGTGATCTGCGAATTGCAGAACTGCCGGAAGAAGATTTAGAACGCGTCTCGTTCTTCCATTCAATTAAATCACTTGGAATCTCATCTAAGAATCGTGAACCTGGATTGTATTTAGGGCTTCCAAAAGTTAGGCGATATTCCGCACGTGAAATGTATAAACGTTTTTCGGCGCGGGTTAAACCAACGTATGCCAAACGTCGTTCTTCCTCTATCTCTTTTGGATCATCAAGTGTTCGGGCATGCGGAAAGATTCCATCTTCCATACCGGTGAGAAATACTGTGGGAAATTCCAGACCTTTAGCGGTGTGCAAAGTCATCAAGGTGACGACTCCCCCGTGATCTTCACCATCGGGAATCTCATCCGCATCTGCTACCAGTGAAACTTTTTCGAGGAATCCTGATAAAGAAATTTCTTCATCTTCGCCGAGTTCTTCAAAGGGGCGCTCTTCATATTCCATAGAAGCTGACACAAGTTCCTTTAAGTTCTCAACGCGAACTTCATCTTGGGGATCTGTGCTCGCTTCGAGTTCGGTTAGCAGACCTGATTGCTCAAGAACCGCCTCAATGATTACAGATGGCTTGGTCTTGGCCTCAACCAAGACCGCCAGCGCGGTCAGCATCGAAGTGAATTGTGAAATAGATTGCGATGCCTTGTTGGGTACTGCCGTTGCCTCAGAGACGCGTAAGAGCGCGTGCCAAAAAGAGATTCCTTGGGCGTCGCCAAAGATTTCAACTTCTTCAAGAGCGCGGTCACCAATTCCGCGTTTTGGAAAGTTGATTATTCGGCGAAGGGAAACCTCATCATTTGGGTTTGCCAGAACTCGTAAATAAGCGAGCAAATCTTTAACTTCCTTACGCTCATAAAAGCGCAGTCCGCCAACTACTTTGTAAGGTATTGCAGCGCGCATAAAGATTTCTTCAAAGATACGAGATTGTGCATTTGTGCGATAAAAGACCGCTGTATCTCCTGGATTGGAATGGCCCATATCTTGCAGTGAGCGAATCTCACCTTTTACGAATTCAGCTTCGTCATATTCTGATTCTGCGACGTAACCGATAAGCGGCGCACCTGAACCAGCGTCAGACCAAAGGTTCTTCTCTTTGCGAGACTCATTCTGGGTAATCACTGCATTGGCAGCGTTGAGAATATTCTGAGTTGATCGGTAGTTTTGTTCAAGCAGAACGGTCGCGGCATTTGGATAATCAACTTCAAATTGCAAAATATTTCGGATAGTCGCTCCGCGAAAACCATAGATTGACTGGTCGGCATCGCCTACAACGCAGAGTTCGGCTAAAGGATATCCATCGCCTTCGGAACCAGTTAATTCCTTAACCAACATATATTGCGCGTGATTTGTATCTTGGTATTCATCAACCAAGATGTGACGAAAGCGGGATCTAAAGCGCGCCTTAGTTTCAGGGAATTGCTGCAGTACTTGCACCGTCTTCATAATCAAATCGTCAAAATCGAGTGCGTTGGCTTGTTTCAAACGTTTTTCATACATTGTATAAACATCGGCAACTATAGTTTCAAATTGATTTTGGGCGGCCGATAGATATTGGTACGGGGTCTGAAGTTCATTTTTAGCATTTGAGATTAGTGATTGGAACTGCCGTGGTGGATATCGCTTTGGATCAAGATCGAGCGTCTCCATCACCCGCGATATCAACTTCTGCGAATCTGCAGAATCGTAGATGCTGAAGGTGCTGCTGTAACCCAAGCGTTCAATTTCTTGACGTAGCAATCGAACACAAGCCGAGTGGAATGTTGATACCCACATAGATTTTGCAACTGGCCCAACCAGGTCGGTGACTCGTTCTTTCATTTCGCCAGCAGCTTTATTTGTAAATGTAATCGCTAATATTTCATATGGTCGCACCCCGCGCGCTGCCATTAAATAGGCGATGCGCCGCGTTAAGACGCGAGTTTTTCCAGATCCTGCGCCAGCAACAACTAACAGAGGTGCACCTTGATGGATGACCGCTTTCTGTTGCTGGGGATTTAACCCCTCGAGCAGCGCATCTGTATCAACCATGGCGCGGAGTCTATTAGGCTTGACTGTCATGGAGCCGCTACCAAATTCTGAAATCAAACGTGTACTCGTCATCAACGCTCATCCTGATGACTCAGACTTTGGCGCATCCGGAACCATCGCGCAATGGGTTAAAGAAGGCATTGAGGTTGCATACGTCTTCTGCACAAATGGCGATCAAGGTGGAGAAGAATCTGGCTTTACCAAAGAAGAAATGCCAGCGATCAGACAGCGCGAGCAGCGAGCAGCAGGTGCGGCAATCGGCGTTACTGATATTACTTTTCTAAATTATGTGGACGGCCACCTCGAACCAACTCTTGCCCTTCGTAAAGATATTGTTCGTCGCATTCGCATCAGCAAACCAGATCGCATGGTCTGCCAATCTCCCGAACGCAATTGGGATCGCATTGGTGCAAGCCATCCAGATCATTTAGCAGCAGGTGAAGCAGCAATTCAGGCGGTCTATCCAGATGCGCGTAACCCATTTGCCTTTACCGATTTGCTAGATAACGAAGGTTTGCAACCACATCGCGTCAAAGAAGTTTGGATGATGGGCTTTGCTCTTCCCGATCACTGGGTAGATATCACAGATACTTTTGATCTAAAGATGAAAGCGCTGCATGCACACGCATCTCAAACAGCCCACAATAAAGAGTTAGAAAATATGGTTCGCGAGTGGGGCCAACGCAATGCAGGTATTGGTGGATTGCCAGATGGTCGTATTGCAGAAGCTTTTAAAATCGTCAACACAAATTAACGAACGGCCACCGATTTAATTTCTACTGGTTGCACTGGGTAACCATCTGGTGAGTAATAAGCCTTGCCGGATGCTTGATCAATTGTGTATGCCCCAACTTTTTCTAGCTCTAGCAAAAACGGCAAACCGCTAGTTATCTTGCCCCAGATTGTGTATTTAGCAGGCAGAGCAGTGTCTTTGTAAACTAAGAAGAACTGGCTTCCGTTGGTATTTGGACCGCTATTGGCCATCGCAACAGTTCCTGCGGGATAAGTAATGCCTTTACCTTTAGGTAAATTCTCATCTTTATAGCCCTTCCAGGATCCCGGTGAACCGTTTTTCTGTGCAGATGGATCTCCGCATTGAAGAACGAATATTCCTTCCGTGGTTAAACGATGACAAAATGTTTTATCAAAATATTTGGCTCGAGCCAGCGCTGACATATTAGTGACCGTCTGAGGAGCCGCCGGATTCATCGCAATTGTGATCACTCCACAATTGGTCGTAATTGTCATTGTCGTAGCTAATTTCTTATCAACGCTCTTAGGTTGCTTAAGTGTGCCCGGAGTTCGCACTTTAGAGGTTGGCGTAGCGCAACCATCAACTGTTTGTGGGCGTTCCTCGGCTTGGGATGCGGGGAGAGGAAGTAAGAATAAAAGCGTTAAAACTGCAAAATATTTCCTCACGGTCACTCCCACTCAATCTCTTTGCGAGTGTTCATTTCATTCCCACTCGATTGTTCCAGGTGGCTTACTCGTCACATCCAACACAACGCGATTCACTTCACGCACTTCATTGGTAATTCTAGTAGAAATCTTTTCTAGAGTTTCATAGGGAACACGCGACCAATCAGCGGTCATCGCATCTTCGCTAGATACCGGGCGCAGAACAATTGGGTAACCATAGGTACGGCCATCGCCTTGCACGCCAACGCTTCGCACATCGGCCAACAAAACTACTGGGCACTGCCAAATATCGCGGTCTAAACCAGCAGCCTTTAACTCTTCGCGGGCGATTAAATCTGCGTGACGCAAGAGATCTAGGCGCTCTTTTGTTACTTCACCAATAATTCGAATACCGAGTCCAGGTCCTGGGAAAGGTTGACGCCAAACAATCTCTTCGGGCAATCCAAGTTCTAGACCAACTTGGCGCACTTCATCTTTAAAGAGTGTGCGCAGTGGTTCTACCAAAGTGAATTTCAAATCATCGGGCAAGCCACCAACGTTGTGATGCGACTTGATATTTGCTGTCCCTGTGCCGCCACCAGATTCCACAACATCGGGATAGAGAGTGCCTTGTACTAAGAATTCGACATCACCGCCCGCTGCTATATCGCGTGCTGCTTTTTCAAATGAGCGGATGAATTCACGGCCAATTATTTTGCGTTTTGTTTCTGGATCTGTCACGCCTGCCAAAGCGTTAAGGAATTGATCAACGGCATCGACCACAACTAAATCAATACCGGTGGCTGCCACAAAGTCGCGCTGTACTTGTTCAGATTCGCCGCTGCGCAGTAAGCCGTGATCAACAAAGACGCAAGTAAGTTGGGAACCAACTGCCCGTTGAATAATTGCAGCGGCAACGGCGGAATCTACTCCCCCGGACAAGCCGCAAATGACTCGCTTGCTTCCTATTAAATCTTTGGCTTTTGCGATCTCATTTTCTGCAATATTTCCAGTGGTCCAGTCAGGTTGGCAACCAGCAATATTTATCAACCAATTTTTCAAAATCGCCTGGCCGTGTTCTGAATGCAGAACCTCGGGATGAAATTGCACTCCCGCGATTTTTCCGGTGGCGTCTTCAAATGCCGCGATTGGAGTATCAGCGGTTACTGCGCAAATCGTAAATCCTTCAGGAGCTTCTGTAACAGCATCACCGTGGGACATCCAAACACTTTGCACTGCTGGAAGAGATGAGAAGATTTTTGAAGTTGATTCAACCTTTACTTCAGTTCTTCCGAACTCTGACTTTCCAGTTTGGCTTACGACACCTCCCAGCGCGGCTGCCATTGCTTGAAAACCATAACAAATTCCGAATACTGGAATTCCGAGCTTTAAAATATCTGCATCAAACTTTGGCGCATGGTCTGCGTAAACACTTGATGGCCCACCCGATAAAACAATTGCGGCCGGGTTCTTGGCGGTTACTTCGGCAGCGGTAATGTGCGATGGAACAATTTCAGAGTAAACGTTTGCTTCACGTACGCGACGTGCAATTAACTGGGCATATTGCGCGCCGAAATCAACGACTAATACTCCGCTTTTAGAATTCAATCGATTAAGCCTTGTGAATAATGACTTCTACGCGCTGGAATGCTTTCACATCTGAGTAACCAGATGTTGCCATTGCGCGGCGAAGTGCACCGAATAAGTTCATAGATCCATCTGATGTATGTGAAGGCCCAAGCAAAATCTCTTCGATTGATCCCACAGTGCCAACATTTACGCGTTCGCCACGTGGCAACTCTTGGTGATGAGCTTCTGATCCCCAGTGCCAACCAAGTCCAGGTGCCTCAACTGCTTTAGCAAGTGGTGAACCCATCATTACCGCGTCGGCTCCGCAAGCAATTGCCTTTGCAATATCTCCAGAGCGACCAACTGAACCGTCTGCAATGACGTGCACATAACGACCGCCAGATTCATCTAAGTATTCGCGGCGCGCAGCGGCAACTTCAGCAACGGCAGATGCCATTGGAACTTCAATTCCTAAAACCTTGCGAGTTGTGTGAGCTGCTCCGCCACCGAATCCGACCAATACTCCAGCAGCACCAGCGCGCATCAAGTGAAGTGCGCCCGTTGCTGTGGCAACTCCACCAACGATTACTGGAACATCTAGTTCGTAGATAAATTTCTTCAAGTTAAGCGCTGACTCATCGTTGCCAACGTGCTCGGCTGAAACGGTGGTGCCGCGAATTACGAAGATATCAACTCCTGCATCGATCACCGCTTTATGCAGTTCGGCAGTGCGTTGTGGTGAAAGAGAAGCTGCAACCGTTACTCCGGCATCGCGAATTTCTTTGATGCGCTCTTTAATTAATTCTGGACGAATAGGTGCGCTATAGATTTCTTGCATGCGACGAGTTGCGTGCTTATCGGGCATTGATGCGATTTCACCAAGTGGGATACGTGGATCGTCATAACGAGTCCACAGGCCTTCTAGATTTAAAACACCTAGGCCGCCGAGTTTGCCGATTGCGATTGCAGTATCTGGTGAGACAACTGAATCCATAGGTGCGGCCAACATTGGAATATCAAATTTATAAGCATCAATCTGCCAAGCAGTTGATACATCTTCAGGGTTGCGTGTACGGCGACTTGGGACAATTGCAATGTCATCAAAGGAGAAAGCCTGGCGAGCGCGTTTTCCCGGTGCGATTTCGATATCCATGGTGGCCTTCCTTAGCTCTTCTTACTGTAATTAGGGGCATCGGCCACGTGAAGCACATCGTGCGGATGGCTCTCTTGCAGTCCGGCTGCGGTAATTTGAATTAAACGTCCTTCACGGCGCAGGGTTTCGATATCAGGTGCTCCGGCATAACCCATTCCGCTGCGCAGCCCCCCAACCAGCTGGTGAACAACATCAGCGACTGGACCGCGATATGCGACTCTGCCTTCAATACCTTCTGGCACAAGTTTGTCCTCAGATAAAACATCATCTTGCATATAACGATCTTTGGAATATGACTTCTGCTCGCCGCGAGATTGCATTGCACCGAGTGAACCCATACCGCGATAGGCCTTGTACTTGCGGCCATCGATTTCAACGAGTTGTCCGGGAGATTCTTCACAGCCGGCTAAAAGTGAACCAAGCATTACCGAATTTGCGCCAGCGACAATTGCCTTAACTATGTCGCCGGAATATTGAAGTCCACCATCTGCGATCAAGGGAATGCCAGCCTTATTGCAAGCCTTGCTCGCTTCCATAATTGCGGTGATCTGCGGAACGCCAACACCTGCAACAACACGAGTCGTGCAGATTGAACCAGGACCAACGCCAACTTTTACCGCATCCGCTCCTGCATTGATTAGCGCTTGCGCACCTGCACGTGTTGCGACATTACCACCGATAACATCTGTGGTTGGTGAGAACTTTTTAATTCTTTCAATCGCATCTAGAACTGCGCGGTGATGACCGTGTGCGGTATCGACAACAACCACGTCAACGCCAGCTTCAATCAAAGCCTTAGCACGTGCAAATCCATCATCGCCCACACCAACGGCAGCGCCAGCAAGTCCAACGTTCTTTACTAATTTAACGTGGGTAACTTGTTCATCAATTGGCAGGTTGCGGTGGATGATCCCGATACCGCCGGCTTTGGCCATTGCAATTGCCATTGTTGATTCAGTTACGGTATCCATTGCAGAAGAAACAACTGGAACTGCTAAAGAAATATTGCGCGTCAACCAAGTTGATGTATTTACTTCACTTGGGACTACCTCAGAGGCATCTGGCAATAAGAGCACATCGTCGTAAGTCAGCCCGAGCATCGCGACTTTGTCGTTATCGCCGCTCATGAGCCCTCCGAACTATGGTTGAGCGCCCTAGTCTAACTTGAGAATCAGGCGCCGATTGCCTGCTTAATTTCTGAACAAGCCAGCGCTAAATCATCGGCAAAGGCCGCATCTACGCATTCAGTGCGATCCCAGCCCGGCCCACCCAGGATGTAGCGAGGTGCCGGGCGAATTGATGGAATATCGCGGAAGAATTTTGGGTCTCCGTTTTTAGATAATTGCGCCCAGAGAAAGACTGCAGGTGGCGCGCTGCGTTCAACCACATTAGATAAGGCTTCCAAAGGCGTGCGCGCTCCCATGAAATTACATTCAATCTTCGCCTCGGCTAGCGCTGCATGTAAAGCGTGTAACGCAAGGCAGTGCAGTTCTTCACCGACTGATGCCAATAAGACAGGGCGGGCATTTAGCGGAGTTTTAATGGTCTTGGCGCGATCTCTTAATATCCCTGTGATTATTTCTGAGAGTAGATGCTCTACTTCAATTCCAGTACCGGTTTCGGCCCAGGCATCGCCCACAATTACTAGAACAGGAACAATCACTTCCTGCCAACTATCAATTACTCCATATTTTTCAATATCTTTTCGCAAGATCGCTTCAACAAAATTTCTATCTAAAGAGTTGGCTGCTTTAACTATTGCTGAGACCACATCTTCACGTACCTCAAAAGACTTTAAAATCTTTTCTACTTTAACTTCACCTTTATGTGCCAAAGCTTGCTCGGCCGCATCGGCTGGCGCCATGCCCGCTGAAATAAGGCGGCGCATCAAAGTTAACTTTGCGAGATCACTTGAACAATATCTGCGATGTTCTCCGGCTTCATGGCTGGAGGGTCCAAGGCCATAGCGCCGAGCCCAAGTTCGAAGCGTGGCCGGGGCGACTCCGATTTGTCGCGCTACTGCCGCGACCGTCAAGAGATCTTCCATGGCCCTATCGTGGGGTGAAGTAGCCCACCTCACCACTTGAAACACGCTCACGGTGTGGCGAAACGAACAACTTTTGGCGCGTTAGATACTTGAACAACCTATGGCGCGGTTGTAAGGTTGAGCTATTCAACAAGGCAAGGAGACCAACATGGCTGAACTATCACGTCTACCGCTTCCAATCGCAGATCATTGGGAATGGCAGTACGAAGGTTCCTGCCGCGAACTCCCTGCCGAAATGTTCTTTCATCCAGATGGCGAACGTGGTCCACGACGTCGCAATCGCGAGAACGCTGCAAAAGCGGTCTGCGCATCTTGCCCAGTAATCGCTGCTTGCCGCGCACATGCTTTAGCAGTGCAAGAGCCATACGGAATTTGGGGCGGTCTCTCAGAAGATGATCGCGCAGTATTGCTCGGTAAAGAAGAACCAACTATTTACGAAGCGTCGTAAGAAAAAACATATTAGAAATAAGAAATCCCCCGCACTCAGTGAGTACGGGGGATTTCCTATTTATCAATTAATGGGAGTGCCCACCCGGACCGTGGCTATGTCCGTGTCCACTTGATGCTTCTTGCACATCATCAGCTGGACGCTCGTATACAACTGCTTCAGTCGTAATAAACATCGCGGCAATTGATGCGGCGTTGGCAAGTGCTGAACGAGTCACCTTAACTGGATCGATTACGCCATCTTTTGCAAGATCGCCGTAAACGTCAGTTGCGGCATTGAAACCTTCATTTGATTTCAGTGCGCGAACCTTTGCGACTACTACGTAGCCTTCTAGTCCAGCGTTTTCTGCAATCCAACGAAGTGGCTCATCGCAAGCTTTGCGAACTAAGCGAACTCCAACTGCCTTATCGCCAGTGAAACCAAGGTCACCTTCAAGGGCATCTGCTGCGTGCACAAGGGCAGCGCCTCCGCCAATAACAATGCCTTCTTCAACGGCTGCACGAGTCGCTGAAATTGCATCTTCTAGGCGGTGCTTCTTCTCTTTAAGTTCTACCTCAGTATGTGCGCCAACTTTGATTACGCAAACGCCGCCAGCGAGTTTGGCAACGCGCTCTTGTAGCTTTTCGCGATCCCAGTCAGAGTCAGTGTTTGCGATCTCATTGCGGATTTCAGAGACACGGGCGGCAACAGTTGCCTTATCCCCTGCTCCATCAACGATCGTTGTTGCATCCTTAGTGATAACGATGCGACGAGCCTTGCCGAGATCTTCAATAGTTACTTGATCAAGTTTCATACCAACTTCAGCAGAGATCACTGTGCCGCCGGTCAAGATTGCGATGTCTTGCAACATGGCCTTGCGACGATCGCCAAAGCCAGGGGCTTTAACTGCTGCAGATGTGAATACCCCACGCATACGGTTTACAACCAAAGTAGAAAGTGCTTCACCCTCAACATCTTCGGCGATGATCAAAAGTGGCTTATTTACTTGCGCGACCTTCTCAAGAACTGGCAGAAGTTCTGCGAGCGCAGAGATCTTGTTACCTGAGATGAGTACGAAAGCATCCTCGAGGATTGCTTCCATACGGTCTTGATCGGTTACGAAATATGGAGAGATATAACCCTTATCGAATTGCATACCTTCAGTGAACTCAAGTTCGAGCGCTGTAGTTGATGCTTCTTCAACAGTGATTACGCCATCTTTGCCGACCTTATCCATTGCCTCAGCAATGAGTTCGCCAATTGCACGATCTTGGGCAGAAATAGTTGCAACGTCTGCAATCTGTGCTTTGTCTTTTACGACAGTTGCATTTTCAGCTAAACGTGCAGAAATCGCGATTACCGCAGCTTCAATTCCCTGCTTTAGATCCATTGGCTGTGCGCCAGCGGCGAGGTTTCGCAAACCCTCTTTAACCATGGCTTGGGCAAGAACAGTTGCTGTTGTTGTTCCGTCACCGGCAACATCGTTGGTCTTTGTCGCAACTTCCTTTACGAGCTGTGCGCCCATATTTTCGGCTGGATCTGAAAGTTCAATCTCTTTCGCAATTGTCACGCCATCGTTTGTAATCGTTGGTGCGCCAAATGACTTCGAGATAACCACGTTACGACCCTTAGGCCCAAGAGTTACTTTTACAGTGTCAGCGAGGATATTTACTCCACGCTCCATTGCGCGACGAGCTTTCTCGTCGAATTCAAGAATTTTTCCCATTACTACTTCTCGATTACAGCGAGAATGTCACGGGCTGAAAGTACGAGGTACTCCTCGTTGTTGTACTTAACTTCAGTTCCGCCGTACTTGCTGTAGAGAACAACGTCGCCGACCTTGACATCCATAGGGACGCGAACGCCATCATCGAAACGACCAGGACCTACGGCAACGACTGTGCCTTCCTGTGGCTTCTCTTTTGCAGTGTCAGGAATTACGAGACCTGATGCTGTTGTTGTTTCGGCTTCTGATGCCTTAACTACGATGCGATCTTCGAGTGGCTTAATGGCTACTGCCATGGTTTTTTCTCCTTCAATTAGCAGTGTGGGGCTGAGAGTGCTAACTGTAGTTCTAGAGGGCAACTCGCTCAACTTGGAGGGCTGAATCGGCATCAAAGGCCTGTGGCCCAGGTTTGCGCCCCGCTGCGACCATCAGAGAGCCCAAGGCAGCGACCATTGCCCCGTTATCGGTGCAGAGCGCCGGGCTTGGGATCCGCAAGCGAACCCCCGCGCTTTCGCAGCGCTGCTCGGCCAGATATCGAAGTCTGGAATTAGCGGCCACTCCGCCAGCAATTACTAAGGAATCAATTCCGGTGGCCTTGCAAGCGGCCAAAGATTTTTGAAGCAACACATCAATAATTGATTCTTGAAAAGATGCGGCGACATCGCCCTTTGCATAATTTGGCGTACTTTCTAAATATCTAGCAACAGCTGTTTTTAAACCAGAGAATGAAAAATCGTAAGGGCGAGTTGCCCAATCATTGCTAGTTGTTAAACCACGTGGAAAATCAATTGCTGTGGGCGAACCAGATTGCGCACTCTTGTCTATTGCTGGCCCACCAGGAAAACCAAGTCCCATAACGCGAGCAATTTTATCGAAAGCCTCCCCTGCCGCATCATCCATTGTTGCACCAAGTTTGGTAATCGATGATGTGATGTCATTTACTTGTAAAAGTGAAGAATGTCCGCCACTTACCAAAAGTGCAATTGTTGGATCAGTTGGCAGATCATGAGTTAAGTAATCAACGCTGATATGTGCGGCTAAATGATTAACTCCATATAAAGGTTTACCAAGGCCCAGTGCCAATCCGCTGGCTGAAGCAACGCCAACCAAAAGCGCACCGACTAAACCAGGGCCAGCGGTGACTGCAACAGCGTCTACATCTTTTAGCGAAATACCAGCATCGCGCACCGCTTTTTCAATGCTGGGCAACATCGCTTCCAGATGTGCGCGGCTTGCGATTTCAGGTACAACTCCCCCAAAGCGCGCATGTTCATCAACGCTAGAGGCAATGACGTTTGCCAATAGCTTTCGCCCGCGAACTATTCCGATTGCGGTTTCATCGCAAGACGTTTCAATTCCTAAAACAATTGGTTCACTCATAAATTGAGCTCCTTACGCATCACAAAGGCATCTAAACCAGGTCCGTAATAACCTTTGCGAGTTGAGATGCTCTCATAACCCAACTTTTCATATAACGTGATTGCAGCGGTATTTTCCGTACCAACTTCCAACATCATCGCCGGGGCTTGCTTTGAAATCGACCACTTTTCTAGCTCAGCCATAAAGTGGGTAGCAATACCTTGGCGCAGATACTCCGGCAGAACGCCAACGGTTAAAACATCGGCTTCTACGCCATGTGCCACAACCAAAACTCCTGCGTATCCCACGATCTGATCTTCATCATTTACCGCAACTAAGAAATAGCGCGAATTTGGAACACCTTTGAACTCTTCTTTAAATTGCCCCATCGACCAAGGTGAATCTGCAAAGAGCACGCGCTCCATAGATACCAAGACTGGAAGATCAAGTTGCATTGCATCGCGGTAAGAAATCATGTTCGCTCCGCCGTCGGCACCGCATCAGGGCGGCGCAGATACATCGGCTCAGTAATATTTTGCGAAGTACTTAAGGCAACCAGCTTCTTTAAATCTGGGTACTGGTCAATAATAAAGTTACCGACCTCAGCGGGCTTGTTCACCGCGGGGCCCGAAATACGAAGGCCATCTTTATATTTTGCCCAGTAAATTTCTTTGCGCCGCGCATCGATCGCCACGGTGTATTCACTTTCCTTGATGTCAATGGCATCAAGTGAGCAAACGCCAATCACCGGAATCTCGCAAGCCAGTGCAAATGAATGCGCGAAGGTAATTCCCACACGAAGACCGGTAAATGGCCCAGGTCCCATACCAACAACTACTTGATCAGGCTTAGGGCAGATCTCTAACGCTTTGGTGACAAGTTCAGTAATTGCAAAACCGTGTTCAGTTGCACCTTCGTGAAAGGCTTCAAATAAAACTTTATCGCCTTCAATAATCCCGACAATCGTGCGCGATGTTGCAGTATCAATTGCAAGTGAAATTGTCATAACTTAAACTCCGCCCAGCGAGGACCGATGGCGCGCCAAGTTACAGCGCGCTCTTCATCACTGCGATCAATATCAATTTCTAACCGCTCATCAGATAACCGGGCAGATTCTTCCCCGCCCCATTCGATAACGGTGACTGCACTCTCGCGCACGGAATCTAGATCTAAATCATCTAAGTACAGTGCTGCTTTGCCGCTTTCCAATAAACGATATGTATCAACGTGAATTAGTGACAACGGGCCTTTATGAATACGTGAAATCACAAAAGTTGGGGAAGTTACTTCGGTAAAACCCAGGGCCGCGCCGATTCCCTGAACCAGCACAGTCTTGCCAGCGCCAAGTGGGCCATTTAATAGAATCAAATCTCCGGCACGAAGTTGTGCGCCAAGTCTTTTTCCAAGATCAAACATCTCTTGCGCTGATGCGATCTTCATAGTGGTTAAGGGTACTAGCGAAAAAGAAACAGGGGCCGCGCTTTCGCGCGACCCCTGTTTCTTAGGATCTTTACTTCAACTTAGAAATTACTGGTTGAAGTACTTTAGATATGGATAGAGCGTGTCACGATCTATCTTCAGACCCTTGGCACGGTTGACCTTTGATAACTGCGCAGCGTTCCAAGGCAAGTTACCGGTCTCGGCTGCAGCAAGTGCAGTATCGATTACGAGCTTGTATTGGGCCATAGTGAAGTTGGTGTGACCGGCACCTGGTGTATTTGCTATTGACACTGGTGTTCCGTCAGCATTGAACTTTGACCAAGTCTTAGGAGTTACGCTCCAAAGAACTTGCAACTTACGCACTGGTGCTGCGTATGCACCGCTCTTTTGAGCGGCTTTCTTAGCAGCAGCCTTTGCGGCAGCAAAGTCTTCCTCATATAAATCAGAGTAGCGCTGAATGATTCCGGCTGGCTCGATTGGATCGTGCTGGCCGATCATCATCACTGTTGGGACTTTGATCTTTCCAGTGTGATTGTAGGCAGCAGCAGCCTTTGCCATTGCAGCAGCATCACCCTTGATGCGTGGTGCATCTGGATTTGCAGCGACAAGTGTCGACAACATTCCAGCGATTGATGCGTTACCACCAAGACCTGCGTTAAAGATTGTGCGATCTTCATCGCTTAACTGCTTTGCGTAATCAGTCTTCTGGGTATCCGCCCAAACTCCACCCATCTTCGTTTCCAGATCGCGTGCACCGGCAAGTGCATAATTCAACATACCGGCGATGTTCTCTAGAACGGCAAGTGCTGGTGCATATGCCAATGGCCATGCAGTAACAGCTGCGCCACCAGGGGTTGAGATGCTGTCAAAGGATGTGCTCTGGGTGCTGACACCGGACAAAAGACCGATCATCAAGAGCGCACTGCGTGATGGAATTCCCTTAGCCTCAAGTGCTTTTGCTGATGCACTTGAAGTTGTTGGCCAAGCACCTGTTGCAACACCGGCCTTAAGAGCACCGAGCAATGCAGCGTATTTAGCGCCGTCTCCGATCATCTGCAGATCGCCAGCAAGTCCTGGTGCATAACCAGATAACTTAATTGATGGATCAAACCAAGTTTTAAGTAGCCACAACATATCGATGAAGTACTTGGTCTGTGAGTTAAATGAATCAACTGGGTTCATAACCGCAGCTGAAGCAAGTAGCTCTGGGTTCTTCTCAGCAAATGCCTGAGTAATTCCGCCACCCATTGAGTAACCCCAAGCAACAACCTTCTTAGTTGTTGTGAACTTAGTCTTAAAGATTCCAACGAGTTCTGCGTTGGTCTTTAGCGCTTCATCAAGGTTCCATGCCTGAGTACTGAAACCAGAACCCATAACAGCAACGCCCTTATCAGTTAGGTACTTAATGAGTTCAGCGTTTCCGCCGTTGTCACCAGGACCGTTTGGAGCTAATTGCGCTGAAGAGTCAATCGGTAACGTGTAACCAGGCACATAGGTGTTTGAACCAAACCCGTGTGACCAGATAGTTACGGTGCCATTAAATGAGGCAGGAACAACCATCTTGTAGGCAGCGCCGTCAGATGTTGTACCAGTACATGTCTGTACTGGTGTTGTTCCAACGCAAGTTGGACCAGTTGCCGCAGCGTGAGCTGGTGAGGCAACTACGAGCGTTGCAAGCAACGCAGTTGTTGAAACTAGCGCGAATGCGCGTGATTTAAACGATGTAGTTCTCATTAGTTAGGCAATCCCTTCGCAGGCATCTTTGGACGAGCATAGGTTGTTTTCACAACAGCACCGGTACCGGAATCTGTGGTGTAAGGCGTGTATGTGAATGTGTCGTTAGGGACAAGATCGCCAGTACGGTTGAAAGTACCGAACCAGTATCCGTTGTAACCGACGTTGCTTGTCTTGGAATAGTTCAGCGGAACCAAACCAGCATGAGCAAATTTGGAACCATTGTTATCAATGGCTGCAAGAAGAGATTTACGAGTTAAGTTCTTACCAGCAGACTGAAGGGCCTGAACAGCAATAAATGCTGTATTCATACCGATAAGTGCCCAGCTAGTGAACTTAGCTCCTGCGTTGTACTTGGTATTGATCTCCTTGAACAACTCAACGTACTCATCCTTTGGATCAACAACTGATGGCATAAATGACATCGAAGTTGCACCAATGATGTAAGGAACTGTCGCTGGGTTAATTGATCCGATATCTGCACCAACAGAACCAAGGATCCACTTAGGCGCATATTGCACCTTTGCAGCGGCCAAGATTGTGTACAAGGTTGCACTTGCTACACCGAATACAACCTGGACTTCGCATCCCTTGCCTTTGAACTTAGTGATCCATGATTCTGGGACGCCAGCCACACCTTGAGATAGTGATGGGTAAGCAACAGTTTCTGTGAATACTAAGTTGCCGTAATCCTTACCGAAGCCAACAAGAGCGTCATCGCCAAAGTCATCATCCTGGTAAAGCAAGCAAACCTTCTTCGTTGGATAGGTCTCATTTACATACTTTCCAATCAACTTTGCTTCCATAATGTATGAAGGCAAGATGGTGGATGAAGTTGGATAGGTTTTGCGATTAGTAAATCCGCTAAAGCCAGTGTTAACAAAGAGGCTTGGGATTCCGCGGCGGCCAAGGTTTACCGCAGATGCAACAGCTTTATTATTTGCTGTTCCAAGAGCACCGATAACTGCAAGGACTTTATCTTTGCCAATTAAATCTTGAGTGTTCTGAATTGCTTGCTTTGGTAGATAAGCGTCATTTTTTACAACAAGGCTGATCTTGCGACCATTTACGCCACCATTTGCATTGACATAATCAAAATATGCCTTCATCGCGCCTGGTAGTTGGTTGTAACCGAAGCTGGCTGAGCCTGTCATTGGCAGTGTGATGCCAAGTTTGATTGTGGATGAAGTTACGCCAGTCTCTGAACGCGGCGAAATTGCTTGCGCCGGCATAACAGAGAGTGAGAGCGCAGCTACAGCCGTCACTGCGGAAGTTACAAGAAACTTCCGACGAGTCGTTCTGATCATATTTTTCCTTCCATCGAGGGGTATAACGGGATAGATCTGTACTGCTGAGTACTCGTTATCATACGAGTGATTTACCTTTACTTACTATGACGCGACCGATGCTTCTCGATCGGACCTTTCGGGGCTATGAAGACCGTCAAGATCAAGAGCGCACTGACTATAAAGTCAGGCAACACCGTGGCTAGATTCTCTGAACCGCTCCAACGATCAGAGATCGATGTGGCGATAAGCGGAATCGCGACCAGTGCTAGTGAGCCAATCATGACGCCTCCGAGGGTGTTTACGCCAGAGAGGACCGCCCCCGTTGCAATCGAGAAGGACAAAGCGAGCGGAAAAGCGCTTGGTGAGACGTTATTTACGGTCATTGCGAGCAAGGCTCCGGCTAGCCCGGCTATCCCTGCGCTGACGGTGAAGGCTAGGACCTTGGAGCGGCCAAGGTGGATTCCGACCAGCTCGGCGGCGACTTCATTGGACTTCACCGCACGCCAGCTTCGGCCATAGCGAGAGCGCAAAATATTTTGTATCCACCACAACGAAATGAGGGCCGTCAAAGTCGCAATCCATAAGAACCATTTGTATTGCGTAAAAGTTTCTCCAAGTGAAAGCGGCGGCCATCCCGCATCAAAAGTAATTCCCTGCTCTCCACCTAAAATCGAAAATTGATTTGCAATCGAAAGTAGTCCAACGGCTAGCGCCAAAGTTGTTCCCGCTAAATATGGTCCAGACAATCGCGCAGCTGCCGCTCCAAGAATTGCGCCAAAGAGTGCTGTTGATAAAACTGCTGCTACAAAACAGATCCAAATTGGCGCGCTGAAATAAATTTGTGTAAGTGCCGCTGTGTAAGCACCGACAGCAAGTAGCGCACCGTGTCCAAGTGAGATTTGGCCAGAGTAACCAGTTAACAAAATAACTGAAGCAATCGCGACGACGAATACGGCGACGGTTGCTCCTTGGTAAGCCCGCCATTCATCCACGATATTGCTCAAGATGTAAACAACTAGTCCAATGAGTACAAAGCCAATAAAGCGATGCTTATTTGTAATGTGACGACTATGCACGGCGCCCACCTTTAACTCCGATGATGCCGTTTGGTCGCAAAAGTAAAACCAAAATCAAGATCAAGAAAGCGGCAAAGAAGACCAGCGAACTTCCGAGATACATCAAAATAATCGCCAAGATGATTCCAAGAGTTAAGCCACCTACGACCGCTCCAACCAAGCTTTCGATTCCGCCGATCACTGCCGCCACAAAGCCAAAAACTAATAGCAAGCTAAATTCAAATGCTTCGGGTGTGACAGCCCCAGAACCATTTACAGTCTGCAAGATTCCTGCAGTAGCGCCAGCGGCGCCAGATATTGCCCAACCAACCGTGCGAACTAGATCTACACGTATTCCGGATAACCTTGAAATTTCAGGTGCAAAAGATGCTGCCCGTAAAGAAAGACCTATATTTGTACGCTGAAAAATCAGGGTTAAAGCGATCATAAGTAGAAGAACAATCCCAAGAATCAAAAGGCGCAGTGGAGAAAGAGCGATGCTTTCACCTGAGACGATAAATCCCTTGTCTGAAAGTGGCGGCGATAAAACTCCAATTTTCTCTCCGTAAATAAAGTGAAGAACTGCTTTCATAATTCCGAGGATGCCCAGCGTTGCAATAATCGGTAAGAAAATTTCCTGGTTCTTATCACCAGAACGCTTGAGTAACGGACGTAAGAAGAAGTATTCAATAAAGGCTGAAAGTGCCGCACCTGCCAACATAGCGACGGGCAGAGCGATCCAGAATGAGCCAGTGATTTCCAAAATTGTAGAACCGACAAAGGTTGATGCCAAAGCTATTCCACCGGCAGCAAAGTTAACTACGCGCGTGCTACGCCAGACAAGCACAATTGCGATCGCCATTAATGAGTAGATAGAACCGGCGGTGATGCCGATTAGCAGAGTATTTACAAATTCAAACATAGTTAGAACCCCAAGTAAGCAGCGCGCACTGCGGGATCATCTCTAAGCGCAGCTGCGCTACCTGTCGCGGCGATAGAACCAAGATTTAAAACGATTCCGATATCAGCAATCTTCAAAGCGCCTATCGCATTCTGCTCAACCAAAATCACGGTCAATCCAAGTGAATTTGTCAGATCGCGAATAGATTGGAAAATTTGTTCAACTACTAGAGGTGCAAGCCCAAGAGAGGGTTCATCCAGTAAAAGCAGTTGCGGCTTGGACATCATTGATCGACCAATTGCCAACATTTGTCGTTCTCCACCGGAAAGTGAATCAGCGCGTTGTGAAAGTCGTTCACCTAAGCGAGGAAAGAGTTCGACTACTTCATTCTTAGATTGTGCTGACTCTTTACGATTACGACGCCAGAGCGCGCCTAAATCTAAATTCTCAGAAACAGTTAATTCAGGAATAACAGACTTTCCTTCGCTGACGTGTGAAATTCCGTGGCGCACCAGCGATTCTGGCTTTGAATGCAAAACATTGAGATCGCCCCACGTTGCACTTCCATCTGTTGCTTTATTTAGCCCAGAAAGGGTGCGCAAAAGAGTGGTCTTGCCTGCACCATTTGCGCCGATTACTGCGGCCAACTGGCCTTTCTCAATTGAGATAGAGACTCCGTGAAGTGCACGAATTGCTCCGTGATCAACAGTTAAGTTCTTAACTCTTAACATTACGCCACCCCGGTTCCGAGGTAGGCAGCGATTACCGCTGGATCGCGTCGCACAGTTTCAGCAGCGCCGCTTGCAATTACTTCACCAAAGTTAAGTACATACAGGCGATCGCATACGCTCATCACGACATCCATATGGTGTTCCACAATTAAAATCGACATAGTCGCAGTTAAGTTGCGAATTAAATTATTCATCCATTCAATATCTTGCGGGCCAAGTCCACCAGCTGGTTCATCCAACATCAAAATTTTTGGTTCAGATACTAGTGCGCGCGCAATTGAAACTCGTTTGGTATCTGGGTAGGCCAAAGTATCTGCGCGACGATTAGCCAAAGAGCCGGCGTAGACGCGATCGAGTGCGCGCATCGCTTTATCGCGCAAGATTTCTTCATCGCGCTTATTTGTTCCGAGGGCGGCAGAGATCAATCCAGTCTTAGCTAACTTCTGTGCTCCGACCATTACATTCTCTAAAACAGTTAGCTCAGGAAATAATCCAACGCCTTGCAATGTGCGCGAAATACCAAGATCAATTAATTCGTCGGTGCGCGGCCAAGAGCGCTCTTTTCCTTCAAATTCAAACTTTCCTGAATCTGGTTTAACCAATCCACAAATTGCATTAAACAAAGTTGTCTTACCCGCGCCATTTGGTCCGATAACACCGACCACTTCATTTGGGCGAAGTTCCAGGTGAACATCATGCAGAGCTTTCAGCCCGCCAAAGGAGATACTGACACCCTTTGCGTGCAACAGTGCGGCGCTCATAGTTCGTAGATTCTAGGCACTCGCGGGCCAATTCGTGTAACAATCTCGTAATTTATCGACCCAGATGCATCACCCCAGTCATCTGCGGTGTATTCCCCACTCGTACCTGGTCCAAAAATACTCACCCAATCCCCAGATTTCGCAGTTGAAGCTGCGCCCAGGTCGACAACAAATTGATCCATGGAAACGCGGCCAATAATCGGTGCACGTTTGCCGTTAAAGCTAACTCCAACGTTCTTGGCAATGCGCGGAATGCCATCGGCATAACCCATCGCGACTAACCCTAACTTTGTATCACTCTTTGTAACTTCAGTTGCCCCATAACCAACCGGTGATCCGGCAGGCACATCTTTTACCAAATGTAATTTGGTGCGAAGGGTCATTGCGGGTTTCAGAGAAAGTTTTTCTGATCTCCCTAAAGTTTTTACATCAGGACTGAGGCCATACATTGCAATTCCGGTGCGCACCATGTCAAAGGCAGAAGCCGGGTCAACTAACGTCGCTGCAGAATTTGAAAGATGACGAATTATATTCGTGTACCCAAATGATTCTAAAGTGGCAACCATTTTTTTAAAGCGAGTTAACTGCTCAAGGTTCTGTGGCTCACCTGGTTCATCGGCGCGGGCAAAGTGGGAAAAGATTCCGATTATTTCAACACCTTTTACGTGATGGGCATCAATCTCATTCCACTCGGATAGAAAACCACCGCGCGTCATTCCGGTATCTACTTCCAAATGTATGCGCGGACGTTTGGCACCCGCGACCGCACCGACTTCATCAAGTGCTTTAATTGATGAAACTGCGATATCAATATCGTGATCAACAGCGCTCTTAAAATCAGATCCTGGTGGCACAAGCCATGCCAATATCGGTGCAGTAATTCCCGCTGCGCGAAGTGTGATTGCTTCTTCAAGAAGAGCAACACCGAGCCAAGTTGCACCGCCTTCGAGCGCCGCTTTCGCAACTGGAATAAGTCCGTGGCCATAAGCATCTGCTTTAACAACCGCTAATAAATCAACACCGGCTTTGGCTTTAAGAAAAGCAATGTTTGCTCTGATTGCGGATAAATCAACAACCGCTTCTGCACGATTTGTCATCGCTCCACCACAACCATGGCAGATGCGATTCCGGCATCGTGTGAGAGTGAGAGATGAACCTTTGCACCATCAACTAATTCAGCGATTTCCCCACGAAAAAGAAAATCTGGCTTTCCACTCTCGTGATTTATTACTTCTGCGTCGTGCCAAGGCAGGCCGTGTCCGGCACTTAACGCTTTGGCTAGGGCTTCTTTTGCGGCAAAGCGCGCAGCGAGTGAATGGATTGGTTTGGTTGCTTCAGCTGGAGTGAATAACTTTTCGCGAAGTGATGGGGTGCGTTCAAGCGATTCGGCAAAGCGGGCGATATCAACTACATCGATACCAATGCCATCAATCATGTTCTTTAGTGTAATTGGCGTTAAGAGAGTTGGCTATTGGATGGCCAATAGCGATCGATCGCTATCACCAAGACCAACAAGGCGCCTCCAATAAAGAGGCCTCCTAGTAAATCTGAGAACCAATGAGTATCACGAACTAGCGAAACGATACAGACGGTCAAACTAATGGTCGCAACGCCAGCACTAGCCAATCTTCCTTGATAGCGATCCACGTGCGCATATCTATAAATTAAATATGCGAGCACTCCCCAAGTAAGTAAAGCGTTAGATGCATGTCCGCTTGGGTATGACATTCCACCGAAGTGCAATAAGTCGATTCCAACTTTTGGCTTGGTGCGACCTAGCCAAAATTTAAAAAAACCAACAACTAGATTTAGGCAAATAATGGAAAGGATCGCCAAATTAAGTGGACGCCATGTTTTAAAGCGGCGGGCGATATAGAAGGCGGCGATTAATAAAGCAGTTGCTGTAACGCTGCGTAGACCAAGATCATATAGTCGGCGAATAATGAAACCACTGACGCCATCAAATTCTGGACGGTTTAACTCGTGCATCCATTTATCAATTTTGATTAGTGGTCCATCGATCAACACTTGGTGAGTGACGAGCAGAAATCCGGTGAAAAGAATTGCTGACCAGCGAAATGCCCGCGTCATTTGAGCGCGACGAACATCCAGTACTGCTGACATAGTTATTCGACCGTAACGGATTTAGCCAAGTTACGTGGCTGATCTACATCGTTACCGCGTGCAATAGCCATTTCATAGGCAAATACTTGTAAAGGCACGGTCGCTAAAATTGGTTGGAAAAGCGGTGAGCAAGCAGGAATGCGAATGATGTGTTCTGCACCGACAACTTCTGCGCCTTCGTGGGCGATAACGATTACACGAGCACCGCGCGCTTTTACTTCTTGGATGTTACTCAACATCTTCTCATCGAGTGCGTGATCATTTCCTGAAGGAAGAATTGCGATGACCGGCGTTCCTTTAGTCTCATCGATAAGTGCGATGGAGCCATGCTTTAACTCACCGCCAGCAAAACCTTCCGCGTGGATGTAGGCCAACTCTTTTAGCTTCAGTGCGCCTTCAAGCACGACGGGATAGCCAATATTGCGACCGATAAAGAGAACCGTCTCTGACTTGGCAAAGGTGCGAGTTAAAGCACGCAGTGGTTCTACTGTTTCTAGAATTTGTTCGATCTTGCCCGGTAGTTCGAGCATTTCGTTATAGAGATCGTGCACCTGCGCATCGCTTAACTCGCCGCGAACTTGGGCTAAATGAAGACCAATTAGATCAACGGCCACGATCTGGGTCAGCAGCGCTTTAGTCGATGCAACGGCAATTTCTGGACCAGCGTGCGTGTAAAGAACTGCATCGGATTCGCGCGGAATCGTGGAGCTATTGGTATTGCAGATGGCAAGTACTCGCGCACCGGCTGCTTTGGCATGGCGAATCGCCATCAAAGTATCCATAGTCTCACCGGATTGGGAGATCGCAATCACCAAGGTGTTGGAATCAATAATTGGATCGCGGTAACGGTATTCGCTGGCGATTTCTACTTCAACTGAAATCTTCGCCCACTTTTCAATTACATACTTTGCGATCATTCCTGCGTGATAAGCCGTGCCGCAAGCGATCACGACAATTTTCTTAAGCGCTTTTATTTCAGCATCTGACATATGTAATTCATCTAGCTCAATTTTGCCGTTATCGGTTAAGCGGCCAATTAAAGTGTCGGCAACGGCCTTTGGCTGTTCAAAGATTTCTTTGAGCATAAAGTGCGAATAGCCACCCTTTTGCGCAGAAGCGGAATCCCAAGTAATTGCGTACTCCTTAGGGGCGATCGCTTTTCCATCTAAGCCAATAATCGAAATTCCAGTTGGGGACATTGTGATAATTTCATCTTGCCCGAGTTCAACTGCACGCTTGGTGTAATCAATAAATGCAGCAACATCTGATGCCATAAAGTTTTCACCATCGCCTAGGCCAACAACTAAAGGTGAATTGCGGCGGACCCCGACGATTGTCTCGGGAGCATCTGCGTGAACAGCCACCAAGGTAAATGAGCCACGCAGACGACTTACCGCCTCACGCATTGCTTGCGTTAGATCGCCGTTATGGGATTTACGAAGTTCAGAAAGTAGGTGCGCTACAGATTCGGTATCAGTATCAGATGAAAAAGAGTGTCCGCGCGCTTGGAGTTCTGCTTTTAACTCAGAATAGTTCTCGATAATTCCATTATGGATAACGGCTAATTTGCCTTCGTTATCTGTGTGCGGATGTGCGTTGCGATCGGTCGGTCCACCGTGGGTTGCCCAACGAGTGTGCCCAATTCCAGAATGAACAACCGGCATATTTGCAGGCAGTGCGCCTTCAAGATTAGCTAACTTGCCGGCGCGCTTTTCAATAAAGAGCGCACCTGATGTTCCGAGTGCGATTCCTGCTGAGTCATAACCGCGATATTCCAGGCGGCGCAAGCCTTCAATTAAAGGAGTAATTGCAGACTGTGGCCCTGTGTAACCCACAATTCCGCACACTTGTTTTTACCCCAGCTCTGCTTGAACGACCTTCGCGAGGTCGTTTGCTATTTCGCTCGCTAGGTTATCACTCTGTGCCTCAACCATCACGCGGACAAGCGGTTCGGTGCCAGATGCTCTTAATAAAATGCGTCCATGCTCGCCGAGTTTTGCTTCAGCGGCTAGAACCGCCGCCTTAATTGCAGCAGATTGATCTAACTTATCTTTTGCCACGTTCTTAACGTTTACCAGAACTTGTGGAAAGCGAACCATTGCAGATGCTAGCTCTTGCAGAGTTTTTCCAGACTTAACAACTTCTTGTGCCAAAGCAAGTGCGGTGAGTGTTCCATCACCAGTGGTTGCGAAATCGCGCATAATTAAATGGCCAGATTGTTCGCCACCAAGTGAGAAACCTTTTTCAATCATCTTCTCAAGAACATATCGATCGCCCACCGCGGTTGTTTCAACGGTGATGCCCGCATCTTTCATGGCGTGCAAGAAACCGAGATTGCTCATCACTGTTGCAACAATTGTGTTTGCCTTAAGCGAACCAGATGCTTTAAATCCGCGCGCCAGAATTGTCATAATTACATCGCCATCGATTTCAGCGCCGTGGGCATCAATTGCTAGTACGCGATCAGCATCGCCATCGTGGGCTACGCCAAAGTCTGCGCCTTCGCGCAATACCGCAGTTCGCAATTGTTCAAGATGAGTCGATCCGCAACCATCGTTGATATTCCAACCATTAGGGGCATCAAATATTGAAATTACTTCTGCCCCAGCGCGACGGTAGGCCTGAGGTGAAACTGTCGATGCTGCGCCATTTGCGCAATCCACGACAATCTTTAAACCTTTAAGCGGAGTTTTCACCGAAGACAACAGGTGCTTTAAATATCTTTCGCGAGCGCTCTCGTCCACAATCGCGCGGCCGACACCGTTGCCGGTTGGGCGCTCCCATGGTTCACCTACGCGCGCTTCGATCGCAGATTCAATGGCATCGTCTAACTTTCCGCCACCGCGAGAAAATAACTTGATTCCATTATCTGGGGCTGGATTGTGCGATGCCGAAATCATTACACCGAGGTCAGCACCTGATTCAGCAACTAAATGTGCAATCGCGGGAGTTGGCAGAACGCCAACACGATAAACATCAACACCTGCGCTAGTTAAACCAGCAACAACGGCTGCTTCTAGGAATTCACCGGATGCACGAGAGTCTTGGCCCACAACCGCTTTTGGGCGGTGTAATTTATCTGGATTTGTTTCAACGAGAATATGTGCAGCAGCAACAGCAACGTCGAGTGCTAATTCAGCAGTGAGATCACGATTGGCTAAGCCACGTATTCCATCGGTTCCAAAGAGTGCCACTGCTGTTCTGCGGCCCTTTGAAATTAACGCTTGCTGTATTGCGAACGCTTACGGGCCTTCTTCAGACCGTACTTCTTGCGCTCGATAACACGTGCATCGCGTGAAAGGAATCCAGCCTTCTTGAGTGCTGGACGATGTGCATCAACATCGATCTCGTTAAGTGAACGTGCAACGCCTAAACGAAGTGCGCCAGCTTGACCAGATACTCCGCCACCGTTGATACGTGCGAAAACATCGTATTGATTTTCAGCACCAACAGTGCGGAAAGGCTCTGAAACTAATTGTTGGTGAACTTTATTTGGGAAGTAATTCTCAAGTGTCTTACCGTTAACAACCCAACGACCTGTGCCAGGTACTAGGCGAACGCGAGCAACTGCTTCTTTACGACGACCGGTGCCTGCGCCAGGTGCCTTGATTGCTGGGCGGTTGGTTGCAGGTGCTGGTGAAGATGAAGAGTAAGAAGTAGGAACTTCGTTCTCGTCTAGATCTGAAACTTCGTTATAAGTTGTATCTGACATTTGTTATAGGTCCCTTACTTTGCGATCTGTGAAACTTGAGTGAATACATATGGTGTTGGTGCTTGAGCGCCGTGAGGATGCTCTGGACCTGCGTAAACTTTTAGCTTTGATGCAACTTGCTGACCAAGACGGTTCTTAGGAAGCATTCCCTTGATCGCTTTTTCAACCAAACGTGTTGGGTGCTTTTCAATTAGCTCACCGTAAACAGTTGAGCGAAGACCGCCTGGGAATCCTGAGTGGCGGTGTTCAAACTTTGAAAGCGCTTTGTTGCCAGAAAGAGAAATCTTTTCAGCGTTGATGATTACTACGAAGTCACCCATATCCATGTGCGGTGCGAATGTCGCCTTGTGCTTACCGCGAAGAAGAACTGCAGCATGTGTTGCAAGGCGGCCAAGAACTACATCTTGTGCATCAATGACGTGCCATTTACGGACGACATCTCCGGCCTTAGGGCTATATGTGCGCATGCTTTATTACCTTCTTCTTTTTTAGATCTAGTTGGTTAACACTTGGGGACTTGCCTTCGGCGCCGATTCTGGCGCAGGGGATGAACTTTACCTTTCATACGGGAGCGGGTCAAAATGGCCTATTTCCTCGCATTAGAGCGAGATATCAGCGCAATATCTGCCGGATTTCACCCATTAATTGGCTTCTTCCTCACGCCGGGCGATGGTCTTGGCCGCCCGTTCTAATAGCTCTGCATCATCCGGATAATCGACTTTATATAGCGATAAACCGCGCGCTGGAAAGACTAGCGAATCACTTACTCGCTCTTTATTTTCTAGCAGCATTGAGATCCAACTCGCATCTTTGCGACCATCTGCCACGCAAACAATTGCCCCAACCAAGTTACGGACCATTGAATAACAGAAGGCATCGGCAACGACGTCGGCGATCAAGACTCCTTGGTTATCGCGGCGCCACGAATAGGTTTCTAAGGTTCGGATAGTTGTTGCACCTTCACGGAATTTACAGAATGCGGCGTAATCGTGGGTGCCAAGCAGCAAAGCGCTCGCCTGATTCATAACATCCACATCGAGCGGGCGATACCAAGATTCAGTATTAAAGCGCGCCAGCGGTGGGATAACTTTATTTTCATCCAAGATGCGGTATTCGTAATAACGGCGCAGCGCGGAAAAGCGGGCGTGAAATGCTGGCGGCGCAATTGTTATTTGATTGATGCGAATATCTTGATCAAGAATGCGATTTAATTTATAAGCCAGATCTGTTAACTCCAGCGACTCTGGAAGATCTACGTGGATTACTTGTCCGGTTGCGTGAACCCCGGCATCGGTGCGGCCGGCGACAATAGTTTCGGCCTTTGCTTGTGCGACAGTGCTGATCGCATCTTCAACGCTTTGTTGCACGGTGCGGCGATCTGGTTGGATCCCCCAACCCGAAAAGTTAGTTCCGTCGTAGGAAATATCAAGGCGTAAACGACGAAACCCACTCTCGGGATAGAGAGTGGGCTCGGTCATTTAATTTCGGATGTTAACTAAGAATTAGTTATCTTTCTCAGTTAGAACTTCGATAACTGCCATTGGTGCGTTATCGCCCTTGCGGGGACCGATCTTGGTGATACGTGTGTATCCACCTTGACGAGTTGCAAAGCGTGGACCGATTTCAGTAAAGAGTGTGTGAACAACGCTCTTATTTGCAATGCGTGCCATTACTTCGCGACGAGCTGGAAGATCGCCCTTCTTTGCAAATGTGATCAACTTTTCAGCCAATGGACGCAGGCGCTTAGCCTTTGCCTCGGTTGTTGTGATCTTGCCGTGTTCGAACAATTGCTCTGCAAGTGTGCGAAGGATTAGACGCTCGTGTGATGGGCCTGAACCCAGACGAGGACCTTTAGTTGGTTTTGGCATTTACGTATCTCCTAGGCCTGATCTGCTTCAGCGAAATCATCATCTGATGCATTGAAGTTCTGGTGCTTTGTTGGATCAAATCCTGCTGGGCTGTCCTTTAGAGACATTCCCATTGAGACAAGCTTTGCCTTGATCTCATCGATGGACTTTGAACCAAAGTTACGGATATCAAGCAAGTCAGCCTCTGAACGGTTAACTAGCTCGCCAACTGTGTGAATGCCTTCGCGCTTCAAGCAGTTGTATGAACGAACTGTGAGATCCAAGTCTTCGATTGGAAGAGCAAGATCTGCAGCAAGAGCAGCATCCATAACAGATGGCCCCATCTCGATACCTTCTGCATCGACATTGAGTTCGCGTGCAAGACCGAAGAGTTCAACAAGTGTCTTACCAGCTGATGCAACTGCATCGCGTGGCTTCATTGATGGCTTTGTTTCAACATCAACAACAAGACGATCGAAGTCTGTGCGCTGTTCAACGCGAGTTGCTTCGACCTTATACGTTACCTTTAAAACTGGTGAATAGATTGAGTCAACTGGAAT
>JAPLBF010000022.1:74648-77851 GCA_026392825.1 Actinomycetota bacterium | reverse complement strand
TGATAAGGGGCGGCTCTCTGAACTGGAGGGCGAGTTCTCCGATCCATCGCGCCATCTAATTCTCTCCGTCGACTTATCTGGTGAACACTGCGACGAAGAGATAATGAAGCCAGCAATCTCCCGCTTTGGTGGCGTTGATGCGGTGATATTGGCTGGTGCAACGCTAAAGCGAAAAGATCTAAAGGATGTCACTGTTGAAGATTGGGATCATCAAATTGAAACCAATCTGCGATCTACATTTCTAATTGCGCGAGCAGTAGCCGAACATTTGAAGGAGAACAAGCGCGCTGGTTCAATCCTTACCTTCACTTCGCCTTCTTGGTCCACTGGTTCATTCTTTGGCGCAGATGCTTACTCCGCCTCTAAAGCAGGAATCGTCGCTTTCTCTAGGGGGCTAGCAAAACAATTAGGCACTTTTGGAATCCGTGTAAATACAATCTCCCCCGGCCAGATCGATACTCCAATGCAGCATCGTGATAACTCTGCGCAGAATGTGCAAGCGATTATTGATGCATGTCCGCTAAAGAGAATTGGTCAACCAGAAGAGATCGCCTCAGTTGCTGTCTTTGTTACTTCAGATCATGGATCCTTTATTACCGGCGCGACGCTTAACGTCAGCGGCGGAATTCACATCTACTGATTACTTACCGGCAAGGAAGCGCTGTGGGTTCTTTCTTGTCAGAGTATCAATCTGATCATCGGTGACTCCAGCGCTTCGCAAAATTGGCAAAAACTTGGTGATTAGGAATTTATAGCCCTCACTACCGTGAATTTTTAGGCGAGTTCTTGCCGCAATATCTGTTGAGATCAAGATCTTCTCCAAATATCCCTCACCAATTAAGGTGGCAATTGTCTGCGCGCGAAGTTCATCACGTTGTTTATCTAACTGACCGACTGCGTCATAACCGATCCATACTCCGCGCTTTAGTAATTTGCGGGAATACTCGATATCGCGGTTTGTATCGCAGTGACCAATCAAAGTGATATCAAGATCAGCCCCAGCTGCCTCTAAAATATTTAATTGTTCAATTCCCACTTCGGTATATAAGGCGTGAGTTCCGATTGGTCGCTTTGTCTCTGCCTGAACTTTTGCAGCCGCTTCCAAAACTTTACGTTCATTTTCTTTCACGCCACGATGATGAGTGCCTAACTCAGCCATTATGCCGGCCTTGATGCCAGTGCCCGGAAAACCATCGACGATATGTCCGAGCATTCGATCTGCGATCTGGGTAACACTCCAATCGTCAATCCATTCTGGGTAATACTGTTGATGATAGAAACCAGTGCCCGCAATGATGTGAACGCCTGTTGCTCGTGAGATTTCTGCAAGGCCAACAGGATCTGGATGTAAGCCATAAATAGTTTGATCAACAATTGTGTTTCCGCCAGCTGATTTGTAATCAGCAACCTCAGCACTCATTGTTGCCACTTCTAGTAGCACGCCATCAGAGTTGCGGCGAACATCGTAGGTATCAACAAGGAGATGTTCGTGCGGCAAGATAAAACCTAATTGATCAGCGGGTACTGGGCCAAGTACGGTCTCAACGTTTTTCATAAATACGAGCCTAAACCAAATCACCCTGTAATACGAGAACTTTCTTCCGCAATTATCACTGGAACAGAGATGGAATTGCAGTACTTGCTAGGAATGTATCTATTCTAGAACTATTTGAATATACTCATCCAATGGCCTTTAGATTTACTGAACTTAACTGGCAGCAAATAGATAGCCTCGACCGAGATAAGACAATATTTCTTTTGCCAACTGGCGCTATTGAACAACACGGGCCGCATCTACCGGTGGATACCGATATCTATAATTCAAACGCTTTGGTAGAACATGTTGCAGAGAATTCCGGTGGCAAAGTAATTGCACTTCCTCCAATTTGGTGGGGTACTTCTCCACACCATAAGGGCTATCCCGGAACTATTTCATTAAAGCTCGAAACGTTCCATCATTTACTTAACGATATTTTCTCATCTCTTACCGCGCATGGCTTCTACAGATTTCTAGTAATTAATGGCCACGGTGGCAACGCTGGAATTCTCACCGCATCGACTGCAGATTTAAGCGAATCACTTGGGGTATCAATCCCTACTTACTCCTATTGGCAGTCTATTAAGCAGGTTTTGATTGATATCGGTAGCTCTGAAATTGGGGGCATGGGGCACGCCTGTGAGATGGAGACTTCACTTGCGCTCTATCACCGGCCAGAACTTGTTGATATGAAAGCGATTGCAAAAGATATGCCTGGTGTTCGAGTCGCGCTCTCTTGTATTGATTTTCGCCAACCGGGTTTCTTGGGAATACCGTTGGACTTTCGTCGTGATTCAAAATCTGGAGTTATGGGAGATCCAACTCTGGCAACTGCTGAAAAGGGCGAAAAGATATTTAAGGCATCAATTGCAGCGGCGAAAGATGCAGTGCAATCACTTCTTAGCGCTGATCGCGAAGTATTTATCACGCAGAGATTTAATTAATGCTGGTTTTATCCGTAAAGCTGCTCTTTGCCCCCCTCTTTGTAATTGGCACGTATTTCATACAAAGGAGATTTGGCGCTCGATGGGGCGGCATCTCAATGGCGGTTCCCTTCATTCTTGTTCCCATTTTATTAGTTATTTATCTCCAGCACGGTAGCGAATTTCTCTATGACTCCATCGTAGGTACATATGCTGGTCAGATCTCGTTACTTTGCTTCATTGCAACCTATTCCCGGATGTCACCAAGATTTAACTGGCCCATTTGTATTGTTGCTTCGACATCAGTATTCCTAATTGGTGTGGCTATTCTGAGCCCGCTAATTACCGATCTTTGGGTCGGTATTGCGCTGTGGTTAATTGTTTGGGCAATCTCGCTGAAGAGATTCGTTGCCTACGATAGAAATGCCAAACTTCCAACTGCTCCTAAGTGGGATATTTGGTTAAGAGTTGCATCAGCACTGCTTCTGATCTTCACAATTACACAATTTGCTGAAAACCTTGGGCCGCAATTATCTGGAGCATTTGCAACTTATCCTGTTATGACATCAATTATGACTACTTTTAATCACTATCGCTTTGGCCCAAATTCCTCGACCGCCCTTATGCACGGATTGTTGCAATATCTTCCAGCTACTTCGCTTGTAATACTCCCGCTAGCTGCGTTATCACTTTAGATAATTACCTGGAAATTAATAATATTTCCAGTAGATAACAAGTAGAAA
>JAPLBF010000022.1:0-74623 GCA_026392825.1 Actinomycetota bacterium | reverse complement strand
GATCATTACTCGTTTATAGATTTGGTACTCGAGGAAGTTAATGAGAGTAGGTCTGTCAATGTCCGGTCTAAGAGTTGGTGCTGCTTCATCGAATATAAATCCACCAATGGGTTTAAGAAAAGGTGGATTTAGACTTTTTGGTGAGCCAATAACTTCGATTGATGACGATATGGAGCTAGGCGTCGCTATTCTGCAATCCAAAGGTGCGACGATCGCGATCATCGGGTGTGACCTTGGCAGTGCAACCAGAGAAGAATCACACGAATTTAGAGATACCGTCGCAGAAATTTTAAAGATTGATCGATCCCATGTTCTCTTTAACCTTAGCCACAACCACAGCGCCGCCACTCTTCGAGGAAATAATGGCAGCCCGAGCAATGAAGAAGATCTTCCACTAGTAAATGAATATCAAAATGGCCTCGTAGACAAGATCGCACAGTGCACCCGCTCAGCGCTGGCTAATATGAAAGATGCGCGTATGGCACATGCTTGGGGCGCTGCCGATCTAAATGTTTATCGCCGCGAGTGGAATAACGGTCAAGATATCCTCGGTGAAGTTATCGGACATCCGGTCGATGACAGCGTTGGTGTAATTCGATTTGATGATTTATCTGGCAAAGCAATCGTTACTTTCTTTAGATTCTCTTGCCATCCAGTCGTAAATGGCGCTGCCTCAACGACGCTCTCCGCAGATTTCCCAGGACCAGCTCGCAAACTGGTTGAGGAGAAAGTTGGTGGTATCGGAATATTCCTGCAAGGTTGCGGCGGCAATGTAAATCCTAAGGTTGGTATTGGATACGAGAAAGATTGCAGTGAATCGGTATACCGAGTTGGTACCGCGTTGGGGGCAGAAGTTGTTCGAGTCGCACTTGGGCTAAATACTCATCGCTTCCAAGGGGAACGAACCACGCTGAACAATGTGCCAAATATTCTCTTTAAGCCTTGGCAAGCGCGCACTGATCATCCAGAAGTAACTCTCGCTGGAGCAGAAGAGGTAGTTAAGTTTAGATTCTCACCGTTACCTGATGAGAAACACCTACGTGAACAGGAAGCGCACTGGCGCAAAGAGATTGAAGATCGAATCGCACGCGGTGCTTTGTCTTGGGAAATACGTTCGGCAAAGACAACTTACGCCTGGGTGGCAGCGACGCTCGCCCGATTAAGTGACCCAAATCCAACAGATGATTTCTTAGCGCACGCGATACGTATCGGAGATATCGCCTTGGTTGGTCTTGGCGTAGAAGCGTTCTTCCAAACTGGTGAAGAAATCCGAGCCAAATCTCCAATGACAGATACCTTTGTTCTTGGTTATTCCAACGGAACAATTATGTATCTGCCCAGAAAAGAAGATTTCCCAGAAGGCGGATGGAAATATCCAAATACACATGCACTGCCTGATTTACTGCCACAGGTTTACTGTCAGCCAGCGCTCTGGCATCCAGATTCAGAACAAGAAGCAGTTGCTGCAGCGGTACGTGCGCTAGAGCGAGTAGCTAGCGCTTAGCTATTTGCTTTAAATAATTGATTTAGGAGTGCGATCGATTCAGCAGCGATCATCTCCCCTGCCTCTGGTGCAAACGGTGCTGGATGTCCATATCCGCGTTGGGCAACTGATGGCTCGTATCCCCCGTAAGGATATTCAGCGCGCGTTGAGATGTAACCTAAAACTCCTTGGCAGTACCCGGCAAAGATCGTTGCCTTAAATGGGGATGCTTGTCTTACTTCATAACCAATTTCGGTAAATACTTCGCCCGGAGTTCCGACAATTGCAACATCTCCAAGTCGCGCCACCCATAGTTCGCCTTCGACAAAAGTTGGCAGCGATGTTGTGGCTGATAAATTCACAAATTTTTCTAGCCAAGCGATGTGATAACCAATTGGATTTAAAACCTCACGCCCCGCACCAGCGGCTTTTTTCCCTTCAAAATCAGCCTTCTTTGCCGCTAATTCATCTTGCATCTCGCTAACGCTCATCGCGGGATTTAGCGGTAATTGCAGAACTTTTCTAATTGATGCAATTTGTTGGGGTGACTGGGGTTGCTTCACTCGTTTGCGATAGAGGGCAATTGGAGTAACAGATCCGTAGGCGATTCGCTCAATCTCAATTTCGCGTGGCTCTGCATCGACGACTGCATGAACTGCTTCGAGCCCCAGACGCTTACCCATCAATATTTCGGGGCCGGGATGATCAAAGAATGCTTCCAGCGGCAAAATATTTCCTGCTGCACCTTGTAAGAAGAGGCAGACTCCGCTACGGATTAACTCAACTTGATTACGAAGTGGACCGATAAAGTCACTGCCGCTGTACGGAACTTCACCGCCCAGTGATACTGGATGACAACCAAAACCAACCAGTGTTGCAATTGCATCCCCCGTCAGACTATCAATTCTTATGGTGGGCACTTCTTCATCAATAAAGTTTTCTTTATTCCAACCGAGAATTGTTCTTCCATCTTCGGTGCGCTCTCTGCGATTAACTGCAATACCAGGTGCGATACCTGTACCACCGGAAATTCGTGCCGGCTTTAATCGCGCCATCGCTTTCACTACCGCGCTTGCATAATCGAAGGGTAACCTTTCAAAATATGCGATCTCGCCAGGAGTCAGCTCTGCATATTCGCCGTGCAACTTCTCACCATGCTCTCTCGGCCACAGCCCAGCGTGCGAATGGCTAACATTTAAAAGAATTGAGTCATAGTTAATTCCAGATGCGATTGCGATCGTGGATCTAATTCGATCTGCAAAGTAAGGATCGATATTCGCTAAATCTGCGGTAAGAATTGCCATTTGGGTTGTGCCATTGCTAATAACAACGGCGCGAACTTGGCACTCATCTAGTGAATCTCGCACGGCAAATGCGCGACGGACAAAACCTTGAGGATCTGCGGGCAGCGGTGGGTCGATATTTACAACCGCTGCGCCTGCGAGAAGTTCTGCCATGAGACACCTCAATCAAGGGTTTGAGTTATTGGAAAGGTTTCCAGTAGTGTAAATCATGCAATTTGCAGTGGTCAATGGCTGGAGAGAAGGTTGTCACATGGATGGAAATCTTCGTAGATCACTGCTCGCTGTTCCTGCAAGTTCTGAAAAAATGGTTGAAAAATCTAAGGGGCTTGCTTGTGATCAAATCCTCTTTGACCTTGAAGATTCAGTTTCTCCCGGTAAAAAAACAAGTGCGAGAGCAAATCTCATTAAGCTCTTTTCCAGTAAACCGACTTTTCGCGCCCGCTATATCTCTGTAAGAGTTAATGCAACAGGTACTCCTTACTTTAAAGATGATCTAGCCGCGTTAGCGCAGATTCCAGCAGATGCACTCTTCTCTATCGTCCTTCCTAAGGTTGAGAAGGCAAGTGAAATTGATCTGGTTGGTGGCGCGCTTTTAATTGATGCGCAGATTGAGAGCGCAGCCGGCCTTGCCAACGTAGAGAGCATCGCTGCACATCCCCGTTGCCTTTCGTTATCTTATGGTCCACTCGACTTTGCGGCAGATCTTGGCGCATCACTAGATGATCTAAGTGAGGGCGAACTTAAGGAATTTACTCTCTACCCACTAATGAAAATCCTGGTCGCCGCGCGCGCAAATGGAAAACTAGCCTTTGATGGTCCAGAAGTTGATATCCGAAATATAGAAAAATTTACCCAAGGCGCTACGCGAGTACGTGCTCTCGGTTTTGACGGCAAGTGGGTGATTCATCCAGATCAGATTGAATTCTGTAATGAGATATTTACACCGAGTGATAGCGAATACCAAAGCGCCAGCGAGCTAATTGCCAAGTATGAGAGTGCAAAAAGCCAGGGGCTTGGGGCTATCACCGATGGCGATCTAATGATCGATGAAGCATCACTACGAAGCGCAGCAAAGATTGTTGCTCGTCGCCAAGCATTTAACTCAAACTAACTTCGCTTACTTCTCTGTGCGGCGTGAATTAATTCGATACTTATCTGCGTAATCACGATCTAACTCCCAGCCAAGACCAGGTGCATCTGTGAGCGTAATATTGCCATTTTTTAGCGGTGGACGATTGGCAATCAAGTTGTGCCAGATCGGATCGCGATCCTTATGGAAGAACTCTAAATATGTTCCGTGCGGAATGGATGCAAGTAGGTGTGAGGCTGCTTGTGGTTCTTCATGGTGTGCCATCTTGATGTCATATAGATGAGCGGTAGATGCCGCACGGCGCCATTCAGTTGGGCCACCTGACCAAGATGAGTCAAAGTTACAGAAATCTATAGCGCCAACTTCCATTAGGTCGCGACAGCCTGCAGCAGAAAATTCGGTCTGACCGGCACAAACAGATACTCCCCCGGCATATCTGACATCGCGCATTGCACGCTTGTCGTTCTGCCAAATGCAAGGCTCTTCAAACCACAACAGGTTATCGCCCTGTACTAAATGTGAGAATTCAATTGCTTGCGGAACTGTGTATCCCTGATTGGCATCAACCGCGATTCTGAAGTTATCGCCACCGTATTTGCGCGCTTCCTTAAATCGCTTGGCATCTTCCTTGGGAGTTAAGCCGCCAATCTTAAATTTCATTCCGGCAAAACCTTGTTCAACAAGTGATTCAACTTCTTCTTGGATCGTCATCTCGCTGTTGTAATAACCACCAATAGTGATCACGGGAATCCAATTTCTATATCCACCCCAGAGTTTGTGCAGCGGGGTAGATAGTGAACGCGCATAAAGATCCCAAAGAGTTAGATCAATTGATGCAGTCGCAACGAGTCCTAGTCGGCGATCGCGTAAAATATCCCAAGTGGCAGGGCGGGCAATTTCCCAAAGTCGTTCAATTGCAGATCCATCTTCTCCCAAGATCTTTGGTGCAATCTCGTCATGAATTATTGAATCAATTTCGGCAAGGCCCGCGTCTTCATCGCCTGCGTAAGCTTCACCAACTAAGCCACCGGCGGTATAGATCCTGGTGATGATCGTTGATCTATGGGTCATCTTGTAGTGGCTGCCCCTGTAGGTACGAACCAACGGGACTCTGATCTGTTCAGTCTCAATTGCCGTGATGGTTAAGTCCATTGAGGCGCCTCCTTAAAATTTGCCTATAGCAAACGTTTCCAGTTAAGAGTACCTTGGGTCCAGGGTGCTGACAAGAGTTAGTTCCCAAAGAATTGGCCGCGAATGCGTGAAGTCCTTTGATATCCAGGATCTTTTCCAGGAAATCGAAGAGAGAAATTAGTTCACTCGGCGGTTGTATAAAACCTAAAGAGGAGTTGAGAAGTGCCAAGTGAGAAATCAGAACAGGGACGTTCGGTAAATCAGCGGGTAACTATCCGCGAGGTCGCCGCCAAGGCAGAGGTTGCGCTCTCCAGTGTTTCGCGTGCGCTCTCTGGGCATCCTGATGTCTCCGATGAGATGCGCAAGCGCGTAAAGGATGTAGCCGATGAGTTAGGTTACGAACCAAATCATGTTGCGCAATCATTGCGCAGCGGTGTTACCCGAACTATCGGATTTGTTATCCGAGATATTAACAACCCGATGTTCGCTCTCCTTGCGCGTTCTTGCGAGCAGGAATTGCGCCGTAATGGCTACTCAATGATTTTGGTGAATTCTGATAGAAATATTGAGAATGAGAATCGAAACTTCTCTCTGCTTCGTCGTCGGCGAGTAGATGGAATCATCGCTTCTCTTGTCTCTGAAGATTCTCCATATATCAAAAAGAATTTAGCTGGTCCGCGTTGTCCGATTGTCTTACTTGATCGTGAAGTTAAAGGTATAAATGCAAGTGCAGTTTTGGCTGATCACGCAGCGGGCGTCCATCAGGCGGTTACTCAATTGATCAAAGCAGGCCATCGCCAGATTGCATTTGTTACTGGTTCAAATAACGTTTACCCAACTAGAAATAGATTGCAAGGATTTACCAAAGCATTTGAGGATGCAAACTTAAAGGTACAACCAGATCTAATGGCAATTGGTGGTTTTGACGCCGACTATGCGCTATCGCATGCCCGAATCTTGCTGCATAGAAATCCTGCTCCTACTGCAATTCTCGCCGGTGGTCACGGCGCCTTAATGGGAATTAGTCGGGCCTTGAAAGAGAAGAATCTGACCATGGGTAAAGAAATCGCCTTTATCGCACTCGATCAATTGCCTTATCTAGAAGTCTTTTCAGACAATATCTCAACGGTATATCGCGATACTGAAGCAATTGGTCGAGAAGCCGCGATATTAATTCTGGAAGGAATCGAGGGAGAGAAACCTCGAGTAAGTGTGATTGAGACCCAATTTATCGAGCGAGCGAGCTCGCAGGGCAGCATCTAGTCACATAAATGATGGATAACACTTCTAGAAGTTGGTCAGATAAAGAGTTGATTGGTGCTGCTTTAAACAACTTTGAAATAACTAGCGCAGACCGCGAACGCGCTTGCTTGCTTTTCTCTGATTATCTTCACCTAGTACTTTCTGGCAAAAAAGAAGTTCCTTCTAAATTTGGTGATGACTCTCTTTCCAATATCGCATTCTTTGCAAAGGCTTCCAGTGTTTCAGATTTGGATGATGTCAATTGGAAACAGCTCACACATCCTGGATCGATTATTTTCTCTTCTCTGCTGCCCTTTCTCTTTAGCAAAGAGGTTAATTCAAAGAATTTTCTCCGTGCTGTAATCGCGGGCTATCACGGATCTAGTCTCCTTGCACAAACTCTGCAGCCAACTCACTCTCGAAACTGGCACGCAAGTGCAACTTCCGGAATATTTGGCGCCACACTTGCGACCGCAAATTTGCTTGAGTTAAGTGATGAGAAGAAAGCACAAGCCCTCCACCTTGCATCTTCAGTAGTCGGGGGTAGTGCAAACGCACCGCGCTCACAGAACGGTGCAACTCGTTTCACACGAATCCATGCGGCGTTGATGGGATCGATGTCGACGATAGAAGCGGCAGATTCTTCACCAGCTCCGCTATATGTTATTGACGGTCCGGGTGGTTTGAGTGAGCGTTTTGGCGTTGTTGATCATCTTCCAGTAACAAAACCCAACGATGCGCTCCATCAGATTTCAATTCGCTACTTTCCCTATAGCGGGTTCTCACATAACGCACTTGAAAAACTTGAACCTTACTTACCGCTTGATTCGAAATCTGTGAAATCGATTGAACTAAAGCTTAATGAGCCGCTTTTTACGCTGATTGGCTCAAGCAATAAGGGTCCTTGGTGGGATCTAGCAGCAGCAATTTCAAGCACAATTGCAAATGGTGATCCATTTGATTCTAAAACTGCCTCACTTAACGCCGATATAAAAATTGAGAAGATCGAAGCAGCAACTTCATCAGCCAGAATCAAATTAGCAAGCAGTGAGATTTCCTTCGACTTCGGAATTCAAGATCGCATTGGGATAGATCCAATCGATATCCCCCGCATTCACCGCAAATGGTCAACTCTTTACCGCGAAAGTGCAGTATTAACCGAAGTTGCCAGCCAGATTATTGACGGCTCAGGAAGTGCGATTGCTGAATTGAAGAAACTTATTCAGGCAACTGATTGAGATCGCTGTAACTCTCCCCAATTAGCATCAAGCAATCCCCGCGCTTAACCCGTGGATATCCACGAATTACTCCGATAGTTCCGGAGCGTCCGGCGTGAACCAGATGAGGTTTACGATCTGCCGAATCTGGGAAGTGAATAGCTCCGATTACTTCGCCCTTTTCAACTTTCTCACCAAGTCTCTTCTTGTTTTGATACAAACCTTCTTCTTCAGCCCAGTGGTATGTGGCGCCGCCCCGCATATCTATAAATTCACGATTTTCGATCTTAATTTGGTGATCATAACTTTCGCTATGAAAGTCTGGTTTCAGCAAGGCAATACTTTTCAGTGCTGATATCAGTGCAGCCCTGGTGATCCGATTGCTGGTGGCAGTCGTAACGCCGGATCCACCAAACTCTCCAGTAAAGAGTGATTTACCAAGGCTGGCTACATATCCCGGCAGTAGTGATTGCTCATTTGTTCCTGGGTGCGATGGGAAGATCAATGAGTATCGGGTATTCCATCCATTTAAATTCTTTATCAAATCGCTTCGATATTTCTTATCATCACTCCACGTAGCAGTTGCGCTCTCGAGGAAGTGGTGGCCTCTGCCTCCGCTGTGGATATCGATTACAACATCGACTCGAGGAATCAATTCAGTCGCTAAATAATGGGCGATTTTCTCGGGAATTCTGCCATTTTCATCACCCGGGAAGATGCGATTGAAATTAGTGCCATCGGCCCAAAGGCGAGTACTGGCAAAGCTTGCCGGATATGAAACAGATGGAATCGCAATCAACTCCCCTGCAATGTCACCTACATTAAGTTCACGCATCAAATTAGCGATCGCAAATTGACCCTCGTATTCATCGCCATGATTGCCGCCGATGATTAAGACCTTTGGACCTGGTCCTGAATTAATGGAATGAATTGGTAAGTTGAAGATCGCCCAACCACTGGTATTTGTGGAATCTCCTGCCCGAAGGTATCCAGATTCTTTACCGCGCTTATCGAAATCGATTGAGGATGAAACTGTTCCGCTCATCGCGCGCTCTTTTCTGTTAACGACTTTTCAAAACTTTCTAAATCAGGGAAGAGTTCGCCAATTTCGCAAACCACATCTCCAGTTGTTACCGGTGAATAACCTCTAACCAGCGCCACTGTTCCACTGCGCATTGCGCGAACTTCTACAACTTCATTGGCGGCGTTCTTGAAATCATGAATTAAGCCAACTAGATCTCCCGCCTCAACGTGCTGGTGTAGATCAACTCGGTTCTCATAAATACCATCTACGGAGGCGCTGGCAAATGAGATGGAATAATCTCGGGAATCGATGATTTTTCCGTGATGATCTATGGAGTCTGCGTAAACGCTGGCAGCGACATCTGCTCCTACATAAACGCCCATACCGCGAAGATAGTTCTCTAGTCCGCTACTGATCACCGCCATAGATTGCGCTGTAGTGACTCCAGAACCGCCAAATTCGCCGGTTGCGACCGCTTTACCTTGTCGAACTACATCACCTGGCAGAAGCGAATCTGGGTTGGTGGATGGTTGTTCTCCGCCGAGGAGAGTGAATTCACTCTTACACATAAGAGACTGTCGGAGCATCTCTTTTCGCAACTCGAGATTTGAAACCCAGACCATGGTGATACTTGGAATGAAGTGCATGCTGCGTCCACCGCTGTGCATGTCGATTACCGAATCACAAGTAGGGAATAAGTCATTTGATAGGAAATATGCGAGCTTTTCTGCGATTGTTCCATCTACTTTTCCAGGAAAAACACGATTGAAGTTCTGTCCATTTGGCCAAAGCCGTGTACCAGCTGCAGATGCCAGACCAGATAACACTGGGATGATTAAAATTTCACCTTTAACATCCGCAACTTCTAAACGGCGGGCTAGGTCTAGTGATGCAATTTGTCCTTCGTACTCATCTCCATGATTTCCGGAAAGTACTAATACTCGCGGCCCGCTGCCGTTTTTTACCGAAGTTATAGGGACGCTATGGTGGGCCCAGCCGCTGTTATTGGTCGAGTCGCCAATCTGAATATAGCCGCTGCGCTTTCCTACAAAATCACTTGATGTATTGAGATCAAAGGTGCAATTGGCGGTGAGTGACATGGCTACAGGTTAGTGATTTTTCAAGCAAAATTAAATGGTTTCTTAAATAATTTTCTTAACCTCAAACTCCACTTCAGAAATTCATTGACCTCAAATTGCGCAACTGTTAGGCTGAGATATCAGTCATTTTCGCCATATTTGAGCCTCAAAGGCTCAAATTTCTGAATGGGAGTTTGTTAATGGGAGAAGTCAGGCGCGTCGATGGAAATCGCCCTTGGGCACCGATTGTTGGTTATTCCAGAGCGGTAAGAATTGGAAATCTCATCGAAGTTGCTGGAACAAGTTCCACCACGCGAGATGGCAAAGTTATGTTCCCAAATGATGCCTACGGCCAAACTAAATATATTTTCGAAGAGATCGAAAGAGCTGTGCATGAGTTAGGCGCAACTTATAACGATGTAATTCGCACTCGTGTATACATGACCAACATTGATGATTGGCAAGGAGTTGCAAAAGCACACGGAGAATTCTTTGCAAAAATTCTTCCTACTTCGTCTTTCGTAGAAATCAGTCGCCTAATGCTCCCTGAACTTTGCATTGAAGTAGAAATGACCCTGTACTTACAAGACTAGTTTTTCAACCCATCAATTCCTACAACCTAGATTTAGAACTTGGAGAGAAATGAATCGCAGAGATATAGAACACGACACAGTCGTGGTGACCGGAGGCACTAGTGGCCTCGGTTTCTCCTGTGCCCAACGCGCAATGCGCGATTGGCCAGATCTACATGCAGCCCTGCTGGATATGAAAGAGGGACGCATTGAAGAATTAGAGAAAGAGTTCGGAAAAGATCGCGTTAAGTTCTTCAAGACAGATGTCACCGATTACCAATCTGTTCAAGATTCATTTAAGGGTACCCTTGATTGGCGCGGAGGTTTCTCGGCTTTAATTGCAGCCGCGGGATATGCCACAAATAAATCAAGCATTGAAACCACTCCCGAAGAATGGCGAGCAATGATCTCTTGCCATCTAGATGGCACCTTCTTCGCGAATCAAGCCGCCGGACGTTTCTGGATAAAGAGCGGACGCCCTGGTGCCATCGTTAACTTCTCATCCGTATCGCATATCTTTGGTTGGCCGCGCCGCGTTTCTTACGCTGCAGCAAAGGCTGGAATCGATTCGATCACTCGCACTCTCGCTGTTGAGTGGGCTGAGTTCGGTATCCGCGTAAATGCCGTTGTGCCTGGCTACATCAATACCCCTCTTCTTGAAGAAGGACTTAGATCTGGCCGCGTAGATCCGTCAATTAGAGAGATGCACGCAATGGAACGCTTTGGTGAAGCTGAAGAAATCGCCGCCGGCGTTAAGTTCTTGCTATCTAACGATGCGAGTTACATAACCGGTGAGATGCTAACAATTGATGGCGGATTCACACCTCGCAGAATTCCGTGGAACCGTGATTGACGCACTCGCGCAGGGAAAAGGCGCAATCCCAAAGATAAAGAACCTTTCGGCTCGCCGAATTACTTTAAATCTTCCAGAACCAGTAGTTCTGGGCCAATATGTAATCCGTTCGCGCGGATTTGCAGTCATTACTGTGGAACTTGCAGATGGAAGTAAAGGTCAAGCTTTCGGACTCGATCGCGGTACACCTGTTGCTGACATTGTAAATACCTTGATTGCCGAGCCATATAAAGAGATCTTTGATGGCGATCCAATCAATACCTTTGATGCCATTATGCGACGAATGAGTGCACCACTCTCATCCGGTGCATCACTTCGCGGACTTTCACTCGTTGATCTAGCAACGCACGATGCTGTTGCGCGCCATAAAGGTGTAACTGTTGTAGAAAGTTTTGGAAAGAAAGATAAAGAACATCCAAAGTGGGCAGTTGTCGGCTATCCACCATCACGCGGGCCTGAAGATATTGCGTGGGAAGTTAAAGCTGCAGTTGCTGCCGGCGCAGTTGGCGTGAAGTTACCGGTCGGCGCAAATCCAAAAATGACTCGCGAGCGGCTCGAAGCAGCGCTTGCAACTGGCCTCTGTCCTGTCTCAACCGATCTTGCTTGGTCTTGTCGCACGGCGAAAGAGGCTTATGAGGTTGTTAAGGGCTTAGATCTTGCTTGGGTTGAAGATCCATTTATCCCAGGAAGCATCGCGGAGTTAGTTGAATTCCGTCGCCTTCTAGATGTTCCACTTTCAAGTGGTGATGACGAGACTCATCTCTATCACCCACAAGCATTTATTGAAACTGGCGCACTTGATATGTTGCGAATTGATGCAACCTGCCAAGGTGGCTTATCTCGGATGGTCTTGTTAAATGAATACATGGCCAACAGCAAGCTAGAGATTTCTTGGCACGTTTATGATGCAATCCATCACCAGGTAGCTTCAATTCTTGACTCGCCAACATTCTCAGTCGAGTACTCCGCACCGGGCGCCAGCGTTGATCCACTAGCTGAAATGATTGTAGATCGCCGTCTATCTGGTCATACCCACGATGGCAAAGGATTTAGATTGGCAGTCCCTGATCTACCGGATCTATCAGATGCGCTAGCCGGACCACCGCGTTGGACTAGCCAAATAACATCAATCTAATTACGCAAGCGTGAGGAAATTAAATGAGTAGTCAAGCCCCCGTTGTACTCATTACCGGTAGCGCTCACGGTATTGGATTTGCAACTGCCCAAAAGTTCTTTTCACATGGCTATAACGTTGCAATCTCTGACTTAAATGAGGGCGAAATTGAATCCGCTCTTAAAGAGTTAGACCCAGAAGGAAAAAGAAGTATCGGCCTGAAGGTAGATGTCACTTCGCGTCAAGATATAGAAGCGGGCGTTGCAAAACTAATTGCAAAATTCGGCCGTCTCGATGTCCTTGTAAATAACGCTGGAAATTTTCGTCAAGGCGCAACCGATACCTACACCGACAGCGATTGGGATCAAATCACTTCTGTACACTTAGATGGCGCATTTAAAGCATCACAGATCGCCTATCCGCACCTTAAGAAATCCCCTGCTGCTGCAATCGTCTCTATCTCATCTATCGCCGCGCACGTTGGCCTGCCAAAGCGCACCTCCTATAGCGTTTCTAAGGCGGGCATTGAGGCGCTAACTAGAACACTTGCAGTCGAATGGGCTAGTGATGGAATAAGAATAAATGCTGTCGCACCAGGATTTACTGAGAGTCGCTGGTGGCAGGATCTTCAGGACAGAGGACTTACTAGTCCAGAAAAGTTGCTAGCGGCAATCCCCCTTAGGCGCCTTGGAAAAGTCAGCGAACAAGCAGCAGCCGTCTATTTTCTGGCATCAAGTGAAGCGTCATTTATTACCGGGCAAACTCTTATCGTTGATGGTGGAACCACGGTCGACGTAAGAATCTAACTAGATAACTTTAAAACTATCTCTTTAACTTAGCCCTTGCCGCTTTTCCTAGTTCACCTGGGATAGATGCAAGGAGCATTTTCGTGTAATCCTCTTGCGGATCGTTAAAGACAGTTTCGGTGTCCCCAGATTCAACGAAGACGCCATCTTTCATCACATATACCCGCTTTGTTAAGTAACGGATAACGCCGAGGTCGTGAGAGACCAAAACAATTGATAGGCCATCATTAAGAAGTCCCAAAAAGAGTTTCAAGAGTTGTGCTTGCGCGCTCTGATCAATTGCTGATGTTGGTTCATCGGCAAGTAGCACTGTTGGGCTAGCTGATAAAGCGCGTGCCACGCTCACTCTTTGACGTTGACCACCAGAGAGTTGGCGCGGTTTCTTTAGGGCATCGAGCTTTCCAATACCCATTCGTTCTAGAAGTTCCAAAGCCTTTTGCTCAGCCTCATCTTTTCCAACTTTGGAATGGATACGAACCGCTTCTGCAACTGCTGAAAGTCCATTTAGTTGAGGATTTAGGCTGCCGTATGGATCTTGGAAGACCATCTGAACTTGGTTTCGATTACCGCTTTGGAAAGATTTATTTCCTTTAAATACATTATCTCCGCGGAAGCGGATTTGACCAGCTGATGGTGGTTGCAAGCCGGCCATAACTCGAGCCAGTGTAGATTTTCCAGAACCTGATTCGCCTACGATGCCGATTGGCTCGCCTTCGTGCAAGGTTAATGAGCAATTCTTTACCGCTTCAACCGCGGTTGCACCAGAGCCAAAAGTGACGCTGACATTTTCAACTTCCATCAATACATCGCGCTTACTCATCAGATTTTTCCAATCTTATCGGCGTGAAGACATGCGCTTTGGTGTTCACCTTTTTTACCAGATAGCGCCGGGTGATCGCCTACAAGGCAATCTTGTTGAACATAATCACAACGTTCGGCAAAGCGACATCCCGGATTCCACTGACCAACCGATGGCGGATTGCCTTTGATGGTCAAAAGTTCGCCACCTGGCTTTGCCACATCGATACGAGAAGAGTTGAGAGCGACTGTGTAAGGATGGCGCGGCTTTGACATGCTTGAAGTAGGACCAACTTCAACTGTTGCTCCAGCGTGCATCACAACGATCTTGTCACAGACTTCATCAACTAATGCAAGGTCATGCGAGATCAAGATGATTGCAGTACCAAGATCACGACGAATTTCGCGGAGAAGTTCCATGATCTGAGATTGAACCGTCACATCAAGGCCCGTGGTTGGCTCATCTGCGATGAGTAACTTCGGCTTGCTGGCAAGGGCGCAAGCAATCATTACGCGCTGTCTCATTCCGCCAGAGAGTTGATATGGATACTGCTTCATAACAGTGTCTACGCGACGAATCTTTACGAGATCAAGAAGTTCCTTAGATCGATTCTTCATCGAACCAGTGCCTTCAACTTGCGAAAGTGCTTCAGCTAACTGCTTTTCGATCGTCAAAACCGGGTTTGGACCAGCCAATGCGCTCTGCGGAACATATCCAATAACTTTTCCACGAAGTGACTTCCATTTCGCTTCATTTATGGTTCTTAGGTCAAGTCCCTCAAAGAGAACTTCGCCACCGATTACAGCAGCGCCACGACGTTGCAGTGTTCCGATAATTGAGCGACAGATCATCGTCTTTCCAGAGCCAGATTCGCCGACGATGCCAACCATTTCTCCGTAATTAACATCGAAGTTTGCTTCTCGTACGAGAACGAGAGTTTCACGCTTGCGGCGCTCGATGCCGATTACAACGTTATTTATATCGAGAAGTTTCACATCAGAAGTCATCGCTGATTGCCCTCGCCAATTCTCTTGGTGAGGCCCTCAGAGAAGACCGCAACTGAAATTCCTGCCCAGCAAATTGCCAAGCCTGGAAAGACAGAATTCCACCAAGCAAGGGTGATGATATTTGCGCCATCTTTAATCATTGCGCCCCATTCAGCTTGAGGTGGATTTACACCAAGGCCGAGGAATGAGAGCGCTGCAACTGCGATGATCACAATCGTGAAATCACTGAGCGCGTAAGCACGAGTTTCTGAAGAAACATTTGGAATGATGTGGCGGAAAAGTATTCGAGAAGGTTTATAGCCCAGCGTTCTTGCCGCTTCTACATAGCCTTGTTGGTTAACAACGACCGCTCTTGTTCGAGCAATTCTTGCATAACGCGCCCAGTTAACTAGTGAGAGCGCAAGGATGATGCTTGATAAGCCTGCGCCGATGAAGGCTACAAGTGCGATAACAAAGATCAAAAATGGGAAAGCGTTTATGCCATCAATCAATGAGCCGATAAATGAATTGACCTTGCGGTTTCGCGAAATACCGAGCAGCGTTCCGACAATGGTTCCGACCGTTAGCGGGATCAATACCCCGGCAAAAGCAGTTCCGATATCAACAAATACGGCATCAAAGACGCGTGTAAAGACATCGCGTCCAAGCATGTCCGTTCCAAAGTAGTGCGTGCCACTTGGCGATAATAATTGTTCAGAGCTAATTTCATCTGGATCGTATTTACCCAACCAAGGAATAAGTAATCCGGCAAGTAAAAGTGCGCCCATCATGCCTGCACCGATGATGATGCCCAGAGTTCCATCTGGTCTCGGTGTTTTAGTTTTTTTACTCATGAAAGCGTCACCCGTCGATCTAGTAAGTAACCAAGCAGATCACCAATAAAGCTGGTGAATACGACGATTAATCCAAAGATCATTACTATGCCCTGAACAATGGCATAGTCACGAGTACTCACCGCCTCAATTAGCTCTCTGCCGATTCCAGGGAGCGAGAAGATCATTTCCATCACGACCGTTCCGCCGATCATTATGCCGACCATATAACTAACAAGTACAACCGTTGGTGCAAGTGATGGGCGAAGCATGTAAGACCAGTAAAACTTTAACTTTCCAACGCCGCGAATAACTCCGGTTTCTACAAATTCTTCGTCGAGAGTATCCATCAATGAACTATGCAGAACGCGCGAGAGAATTGGGACCAGCGAGAAGCAATTCACTAGCGCTGGTAACCAAAGATATTTGAGGTTACTTGGGAAATTTCCTTCGTATCCAGCTGCAGGCACCCAAGTAAATACTGTGCCGAATAATAAAAGACCAAGGAGGGCAAGGAAGAAGCCTGGAATCGCTAGTGAAATAGAAGTTGAGGTACGGAAAAAATAAGTAACGGCCGCACGTCGGCTTAAAGCAACTGATAGTGCGATTGGAATTGAAATCATTACCGCTGCTCCCATTGAAAGCAGGATGATCATCAACGTTACCGGAAGGTGCATTCTTAGTACTTCAGTAACTTCGCGCTCTGAGAAGAATGAGGTGCCAAGATCGCCGCGAAAGAATCCTGTGAAGTAATCGTAGAACTGGACAAAGAATGACTGATCTAACCCATATTTAGCCTTCATTGCTGCAACCGTTTCTTCAGTTGCCTCCGTACCTAGCGCTAAACGGATTGGATCTCCCGGACTAAAGCGAAGTAGCGAGAAGGCGATAAACATAACCCAGAAAGCGACAATAAGTGATCGTACAAATCTTCCAATTAGCGTGCGACGTAACGCAATCCGATTCTTATCGGGAACTTTCTGCTCGACTGAACTTTCCTCAGTCGGTTTTCCCTTACTTAACGCTGATGAGGCCATTGTTAACGTTTCCAGTCCTTGTCACAGTTGGCCAATCTTTAGATTGGGCGGTTAATTAAATAATAGGTAATGCGCACTGCTACGTCTATGGAATATCGCGGGGAAATTTTTAAGGCTATGAACTTTTGCTAAATAAATCTGAGGGAGAGGCCTCTCGACCCCTCCCTCAGATTTATAACTAGCTTTTTACCTACTGCTTTTACTTTTTCTCAGCGCTTACTTCTTCTTTGCGCCAAGAGCTGGTGTTTGCAATACGGCGTATTGATCGTTAGCTCTCTGGCTGGTGAATATATTCAGAGGAAGAGCTGATGCTCCCCAACCTGAACGCTGTCCAACCATAAGGTGGGCAGACTCATCCCAGAGCAATTGCTCGATCTTCTTAAGTACGACTTGCTGTGCAGCCTTTCCTAGCGCAGCGTCGTATTCTTCAACGAGTGCATCGTCGAACTTTGAACCTGCCCACACTGTCCATGCGCCCTTAGAGCCCATGTAAGTTGCAAGACCGGTGCTAAGAAGTGGTGCACCATAACCTGAGAGCTGAACCTCGAAGGTACCGTTGGTTTGACCTGCGGCACCAACTGCATCTGGCTCAGCAACAACAGTTGCGTTTACACCAATCTTCTTCCACTGTGATGCGATGACAGCTGCGCCATCAGCCCAACCTGGACGGTTGAATACGCTGAGGCGGATATCGAATCCATCTTTCCACTGTGTCTCAGAGAGAAGCTTCTTAGCAGTAGCTAGATCTTGCTTCACTCCACCTGGCTTAACGCAGAGGTAGTTTGGATGTGATGGGTAGGTCAACGCACATGAAGGTGTGATGTTTCCATTGAATGCGAGATCGCTGAACTGCTTACGATCTAGCGCATATGAAAGTGCTTGACGCACCTTTACATCAGACCATGGCTTACCTGCGGCCTTCTTCATATTGAAGTCAAGAGTGAAGGTTCCGGATAGCTGGAATGGCTGAGCACGGAACTTCTTCGGATCCCCGAGATAGTCCTTACCAATAGCAAGTGGAAGATCGAATGCATAATCGATTGTTCCTTGCTTAACTGCAAGAACGCGAGTTACTGGATCTGGAATCGCAATGAAGCGAATTTGCTTTACTGCAGGCTTAGCCCAGTAATTTGTATTGGCTTCAAATACGATTTCATCTGCGCCTGGTACCCAAGACTTTAGCTTGAATGGACCTGCGCTGAGTGGGCTATTCCAGTACTCAGGCTTTCCTTCAGCCTTGCTACGTGGATTAATCACGCCGTAAATATTTGCAAGTGCGCGAGGGAAGTCAGCGAAACCTTTTTCAAGTGTGTAAACAACTGTCGTTGGAGAAGTTGCCACGACAGTCTTTACAGCAGTGAATGATGGTTGGCCTTTCTGGCCGTATTCATATGAAAACACTGCATCATCTGCTGTAACTGGAGTTACACCATCTGAGTACTTCATATTTTTTCTCAAATTGAGTGTGTAAACAAGACCATCTTTTGACACTGACCATGTGTCAACTAGATCTGGTTGTGCAACGCCATTAACGTCGAAACGGAATAGCTGTCCCATAATTAACAATTTTGTTACATAGTTTGGGTTAGTTGTTTTTACTGGGTTAGCAGGATCTAGCGAAACAACTTTACCGACCAAAGCAACAGTGATCAGATCGCACTGTGCTTTCGCTGTAGGAGTATTTACCTGACAATTCGCACCTTTCGCTGCGTGTGCAGGAGCAATTCCCACTAATAATCCCGCAGCCAGTGAGGAAGCGGTGAAAACTCCGATGAGTCCTCTCTTCATTGATACCTTCATAGTGTCCTTTCCGGAGCACAAACATTGTCGAGTTGGCGGTGGCAACGTTTCCAATGGCGAGGAAAGGCCTCTGGGGTTAACACCTTTGAGGAACAGTACTCCGCAGAAAGGGGCCAGACAATGGTTTTTGGTGCAACGTTTTGATTAAGATTTTATAAAGACTTTCCCGCTGGCCACGGTATTTGCTGGAAACGGATCTCCGTTCCAGGGCTTGTGGCCCCATGAAGGTAGAAAACGATCCTTACTCGCGGGTAAATGCCCAGAAAATTTATGTAGGTAAAGTGGGGCTATGGCAAGGCAGCTCTCGTGAACCAAAACATTAAGAGAACTCTTCCGAGCCCTAGCGCGCTAAGCGAGTTACTTAAATTTAAGAAATTTGAATTCAATGCCAGAAAGCGAAGGCTTGCCGCAGCGCACACAATTTGGGATTTGCGCGATATCGCAAAAGCACGAACTCCTAAAGGTCCATTTGATTACACCGATGGTGGCGCAGAATTAGAAATTTCGCTTAATCGATCGCGAGAAGTATTTTGCAACATTGAATTTGCACCGAAAATTTTGCAAGATGTTTCAAATGTTTCAACGCAGGCGAAAGTACTCGGTAATACATTCGCCCTACCTTTTGGAATGGCTCCAACCGGTTTCACCCGGATGATGCATGCCGAAGGTGAGTTAGCAGTAGCCAAGGCGGCTGCAAAATTTGGAATTCCATATTCCCTTTCAACTGTAGGAACAACTTCGATTGAAGATATTGTCTCGGCTACACCAAATGGCGTTAATTGGTTTCAGTTGTACATGTGGAAAGATCGCGATGCATCAATGCAATTGGTTGAGCGAGCCAAACAATCCGGTGTAACCAATCTGATTCTCACCGTCGATGTACCAGTAGCAGGTGCGCGTTTGCGCGATGTTCGTAATGGACTAACCGTTCCACCAACTTTGTCTTTAAGCACAATCATTGATGCAATCCCGCGCCGCGAATGGTGGTGGAATTTTCTAACGACAAAACCCTTGGAATTTGCCTCAATGTCTAACTGGAATGGAACGGTCGCAGAGCTCCTCGACTATATGTTTGATCCGACAATGACTTTCGACGATTTGAAGTGGCTACGCAAAAATTGGGATGGCACTTTGACCGTAAAGGGAATTCAAACCCTTGATGATGCCAAGAAAGCAGCCAAGTACGGTGCCGATGCGGTGATTCTCTCCAATCACGGCGGGCGACAACTAGACCGGGCTCCCGTTCCGCTGATGCTGGTAGAACAAGTATCAAAGGAACTCAAGAAAGATGTGGAAGTTCATCTTGACTCAGGAATTATGAGTGGTGCAGACATAGTCGCGGCCATCGCACTCGGCGCTGACTTCACCTACATCGGCAAGGCCTACCTATACGGGTTAATGGCCGGCGGGCAAGAGGGCGTCGAACGTTGCCTGTCGATCATTGAATCTCAAATAATTAAAACCATGAAATTACTTGGCGCTAAAGACCTTGGAGAGCTAACTCCCAAGCACGTCGGGTTCTTAAACCGCCTGCAATAAATCTAGCCTCGAGGCGTGCCGTTCGATTATTTAGGCGTTTAAATCTTTGGGGCTGCCGTCATAGGATGGGCCTATGACTACCACCGTAAATCACTGGATTGATAATAAAGAATTTGTAAGTACCTCAGGTCGCACCGCACCTGTTTATGACCCAGCACTCGGTGTCGAAACAAAGCGCGTTGCTCTGGCTAATGGCGCGGAAATTAACGCAGCTATTGCCTCTGCGAAGAAGGCGTTTCCGGGTTGGTCAAAGACTTCACTTGCAGCACGTCAACAAGTTATCTTCAAATTCCGTGAATTGTTAAATGCAAAAAAGAGCGAACTCGCAGAAATAATCACCAGCGAGCACGGCAAAGTTTTATCCGATGCCCTTGGCGAAATTACACGTGGTCAAGAAGTAGTCGAATTTGCAGTTGGTATGCCACAACTTATTAAGGGTTACTACTCTGAAAACGTTTCAACTGGTGTCGATGTTTACTCAACTCGCCAAGCACTCGGCGTTGTCGGAATCATCTCTCCCTTTAACTTTCCCGCGATGGTGCCAATGTGGTTCTTCCCAATCGCAATCGCTGCCGGAAATACAGTTGTCTTAAAGCCATCTGAAAAAGATCCATCAGCATCAATTTGGATCGCCAAGCTTTGGAAAGAAGCGGGTCTGCCAGATGGCGTATTTAATGTGTTAAACGGCGATAAAGAATCTGTAGATGGATTGCTCCACTCCCCTGATGTTGAGGCTATTTCATTCGTTGGTTCCACTCCTATTGCGCGCTATATCTATGAAGAGTGCGCAAAAGCTGGCAAGCGCGTGCAATCACTCGGCGGAGCCAAGAACCATATGTTGGTCTTGCCTGATGCTGATCTGGAACTGGTTGCGGATTCTGCAATCAACGCTGGATTTGGCTCTGCGGGCGAACGTTGCATGGCGATTTCGGTTGTAGTTGCAGTTGAACCAGTTGCGGATGCGCTGATCGAAAAGATTGTTTCTCGTATGGATAAATTGCGCACCGGTGATGGTCGCCGCGGCTGCGATATGGGCCCACTTGTTACCAAAGAACACCGTGACAAGGTCGCTGGTTACATCGAAGTTGCGGCAAAAGATGGTGCAACAGTTGTTGTTGATGGCCGTAACGTAAAGGCTGATGGAGAGTCAGCCGGTTTCTGGCTTGGACCAACCTTGATCGATAACGTCCCAACTACTTCTAACGTTTATAAGGATGAAATCTTCGGACCTGTCCTATCTATTGTGCGCGTGAAGTCATATGACGAAGGTGTTTCGCTAATCAACAGCGGTGCTTTCGGTAACGGAACAGCGATTTTCACAAACGATGGTGGCGCAGCCCGTCGCTTCCAGAATGAAATTCAAGTGGGAATGGTCGGAATCAACGTGCCAATTCCTGTACCAGTTGCCTACTACTCATTCGGTGGTTGGAAGCAATCACTCTTTGGCGATACCAAAGCGCACGGCGAAGAAGGCGTTCACTTCTTTACTCGTGGCAAGGCGATCACTAGCCGCTGGCTTGATCCAAGCCACGGTGGCATCAATCTAGGATTCCCACAGAACTAATTCGAATACGATAGAAGAGAAAGCGAAACTAATTATGGCCACTCGCAAAATGAGCGTTGGACAGGCGATTATTGAATTCCTTTCTCATCAATACACCGTCGATGGCGATCACCGCGAACGCACTGTCGCTGGAGTCTTCGGAATCTTTGGTCACGGCAATGTGGCAGGAATTGGTCAAGCGCTAAAGCAACTCTCTATTTCCGATCCTGGTCTAATGCCATATCACCAAGCGCGAAATGAACAAGCGATGGTGCACGAATCATCTGCTTATGCCCGAATGACGCGTCGCCGTTCAACATTTGCTTGCGCCTCATCTGTCGGCCCTGGTGCAACAAATATGTTAACCGGCGCTGCAGTTGCGACGACAAATCGCTTGCCAGTTTTATTATTCCCAGCCGATACCTTTGCAACTCGTGTATCTGATCCCGTGCTGCAACAACTTGAACAACCGTATGACCTATCTATCTCGGTAAATGATGCCTTTAAGCCACTCTCTAAATTCTTTGATCGCATCAATCGTCCAGAACAAATCTTTACTTCACTCCTTGGGGCGATGCGCGTGCTTACAGATCCTGCAGAAACCGGCGCGGTCACGATCTGTCTTCCCGAAGATGTGCAGGCAGAAACAATTGAAGTACCTGAAGAATTCTTAGCAGATCGTGAATGGCATATCCGCAGACCTCGTCCAGATATTGGCCTTTCTGCAGTTGCTGCGCGTGCGATTGAAAATTCCAAGAAGCCCTTTATCGTTGCTGGCGGCGGAATCATTTACTCAGATGCCCATGCTGCTCTGGCTAAATTTGTAGAAGCAACTGGAATTCCGGTTGGAGTATCACAAGCGGGAATGGGTTCACTTCCTTGGGATCATCCACAAATGTGTGGTTCGGTCGGTGCAACTGGCACAACCGCGGCTAACCGATTGGCTAAAGATGCTGATTTAGTTATTGGAATCGGAACTCGTTACAGCGATTTCACAACCGCCTCACGCAGTATTTTTCAGAATCCGGATGTGAAGTTTATAAATATAAATGTCACCGCATTCGATGCCTTTAAACACGGAAGCGCAATTCCAGTTGTTGCCGATGCCCGAACTGCCCTCGAGGAGTTAACCCAAGAATTATCAGCATTTAAAGTCTCTGCAGATTATGCAAAGAAGATTGCAGATGAAAACAAAGTTTGGGATGCCATCGTTGATGCCGCATTTATCGATCAAAAATTAGCTAAACCTAGCCAGAGCGAAATAATTGGCGCAGTCCAGGCAGCGACCGATCCACGCGATGTATTAGTTGGCGCAGCTGGTTCACTTCCAGGAGATCTTCACAAATTATGGCGCGTTCGCGATCCGTTGGGTTATCACATGGAATATGCCTTCTCCTGTATGGGTTATGAAATAGCCGCCGGACTTGGTGTGGCACGCGCAGATTCTTCACGCACTCCAATTGTAATGATGGGCGATGGCTCATATTTAATGATGCATACCGAGCTGGTTACTGCAGTTGCCGAGGGTTTGAAATTCATCGTGGTGCTGGTGCAAAATCACGGCTTCGCATCTATCGGCCATTTATCTGAAGATATCGGCTCACAAAGATACGGAACCAAATATCGCTTCCGTGATGCCAAATCAAATAACCACGAATCTGGCGATGTCCTACCAGTTGATCTTGCTACGAATGCCGAAAGCCTAGGAATGAGCGTGATTCGTATCGCCGAAAGCCCAAATGCAATTGCAGATCTGTCTGCGGCAATGAAGGTTGCGAAAGCGCATCCAGCTGCAACATTGATCCATATAAATAGCGATCCATTGTTATATGCCCCAGGTGGCGAGGCTTGGTGGGAAGTTCCGATTCCTGAAGTCTCAACCCTTGAATCAACTCAAAAGGCTTTTGCTAATTACAAGGAAGCGCGCAAAGTGCAGAAGAAGTACCTAGGAAAAGGCTCGGTCGAACGTAATTAAATGTAGGTGACTTCGCGAAATGTTCGATTGATTGACAGCGTGAACTTGTCATCTTTGGGATCGGCTACGCGAAAGAAGCAAACGATTCTCTTGCCGTACTTCTTTTCTTCGGCTCCTGGATCTGGATAGAAGTAGCCATATGTCAGAGTAGGTGGCAAATCTTTCTGACCCATTAGCGTGCTAATCGCTGACTTGTCACAAGCCGATCCGGCTTCCTTCTTTGCAGCCTCAGAACTCAAATCCTTCGTCTTCAGTTTTCCGGTATAGAAAACTTCGTAATGGTGAGCAGAAGTGCAGCTAGTCATATAAAGAGTCTTGTAATTTGTATCGCTCCATTTACTTGCCTTATTAGGTGACTTGTTGGCCGAGTAACAACCTAGTTTCAACTCCAGATAGAAAGTGCCTTTACCTAACGCTTGCGCCGGAAGCACGCCTACCGAAAAAGTGAAAGCCAAAATAACCGCAACAAACTTTTTCATATCTAAGCTTTGCCGCTCCAATTAAATTCTTCAGGATTAGAACTTTGCCACCTATTTGGACGCGAAGGGAAGACCAACATAATGATGTTGTAGAAAGGAATTAGTAAATACCAGCCGCGGTGGTCGACATCATGCATGCGGCGAATCGCACAAGTTACGGTTGGGATAAATAAAAGCAGATTCCAGATCGATCCCAAGACTTCCCCCGGTACCAGCGCATCTACCAACCCAACCGCGAAGGAGCTGAGCCAAGAAAATAGAACAAATAGCCAGAATTCTGAACGGCTAGCAGTCCCTTGGTAGTCAAAGTAGCGCCCCAATGTATTAATCGGAGACTGTAAGAATGAAGGCACGGGCGCAATCATATGACCTAACCCTCAACCTTACCTTTGTATTTCTAGTATGCGACACGAGTGACTGATTTAATCTATCGGAGCGGTTGTGTTGGAACTGCTCTGGACTACTCTTTGTCTCACCCAGATAGTTATTCGACTAATCTCTCGAGAGGAGCACAATTGTTTAAGAAATTTAAGAAGATTGCTGCCGTAACTGCTGCAGCCGGTCTACTCGGACTCGCACTAAGTGCATGTTCATCAGCAGAAAAGGCAACTACAGAAGCCGATTGCGGTACTGAAAAAGCATTTTGTATTGGTCTTGTAACAGATATTGGAAAAGTTGACGACAAGTCATTTAACCAATCAGCTTGGGAAGGCGCACAGCAAGCAGCGACCGAGAACAATGGTTTCGCTAAGTATGTAGAAACTCAGGATCCAAAGGATTACGCAGCTAACATCGCATTGTTCGCTGATGCTGGCTACAACGCGATCGTCACAGTTGGATTCCTAATGGCCGAAGCAACAACAATTGCAGCTGAAAAGTATCCTGATGTTAAGTTCATCGGTGTTGATCAGTTCAATGGTGGAGCTTCAGCAAACTACAGCGGATTGATTTTCCCTGAAGATAAGGCTGGCTTCATCGTCGGTTACCTCGGTGGATACCTAACTAAGACAGGAAAGACTGCAGCGATTGCTGGTGGTCCAGATTCAATTCCACCTGTTCGTAAGTTCATTGAAGGCTTCGTTGCTGGCGTTGAATACGCATCACAAGAGCAAGGAAAGTCTTACCCTAAGGCTTCATCTGTTTACTACACAGGAGCAAATGCATTCAATGATCCTGCTTGGGGAGCATCAACAGCCCAGCAGTACTTGGATCAAGATGTCGATGTGATCTTCTCTGCTGGTGGAAAAACCGGTAACGGTGGATTAGCTCGTACAGCGCAGAAGGCTGGCGCATATTGCATCGGTGTAGATACTGATCAATGGGGCACAGTTCCAGAGGCTCAGGCCTGTCTAGTAACTTCAGCTATGAAGCTCATTCCTCAGGGAGTGGTTGCCCTCATTGGCCAAGTTAAAGCAGGAACATTTGCTGGTGGAAACTTTGTTGGCGATGTAGGAGCAGCTCCTTATCACGACTTTGATGCCACAATCCCAGCTGACGTTAAGGATAAAGTTGCAGCACTAACCGCAAAGATCATTAGCGGCGAAGTTGCAACTGGCGTTAAGCAATAATCTAATAAATTAAAGCAGGGCAAGGGTTTATATCAATTGAACCCTTGCCCTGCTTTATTTAGTTTATTGAGCGCTTTTTGTACCGATATGGCGAGGAAAACTAATTAATGGCCAATGCTCACGATAGAAAATATCTAATTGATCCGCAGTTACAGGAAAGTTTGGATTTGCTACTAACTACTTTTCCTGGTGGCTTAAACGCTCCTGACACAATTGAAGAACGACGAAATCTAATCTCGAATTATCTATCTCAGTTTCCACGGATAGAGTCGGTCAGTCGAACCGACATGAAAATTGAATCTACACACGGTGGCCAGCACATACCGATTCGCCTCTATCGCCCGCTTCATTCAACTACGGCTAAACACGTTGATTGCGCGGTAGTAATAATCCATGGCGGTGGCATGGTTATGGGAGACCTAGATACAGATGATGCTAACGCTGCCTTTTTATCCCTGGCCCTAGATTGCTTGGTTATTAGCATTGATTATCGGCTTGCCCCAGAACATCCATTCCCAGCTGCGTTGGATGATTGTTCAGATTTGAGCGCTTGGGTATTTGCCCACACCTCAGAGTTAAAGATTTCACCAGAGAAAATTGTGCTCTATGGAGGTAGCGCTGGTGGAGGACTTGCTATTGCGCTAGGCCTGCGAATGAGAGATGAAGCATTGCAGCAATTTGCTTTGATCTGTGCGCCTTATCCAATGATTGATGATAGAAATCAAACTCCCGCCACTTTTGAAATCATCGATCTCGGGGTTTGGGATCGAAAAGCAAATATCGAATCTTGGAGCTGGTATCTCGCCCAAGAGGCTTCCTCCGAAATCGATCCAGATTTTTCTCAGGTTAGCGCGTATGCAGCGCCTGCTCGTGCCGAAGATTTAACAAATCTATCTCCGATATATACCGACGTTGGTGACGTGGACCTCTTTCGAGATGATGTTATTGATTTTGTCAAGCGATTGCAGGAGGCCGGTAATGATGTGGAATTTCACTTAGTGCCAGGGATGTTTCATGCTGGAGAACTTTTTAATCCAGATGCGACGATCTCTAAGACTCTCTGGCAGCGACGATTCGATGCAATTTCTGGTGCTTTCAACCGTGGTTGACAGCGAAATTTTGGCGGGTAGATTTGGGTCTTACTTGAAAAGCCAGGGGTGTATATCGTGAAGTTAGTTCGTGCTTGGATCACTCCGCTGATTGCACTAGTTATTGCATTTGGAATTGGTGCGATCTTAATGATCACCCAAGGTTCAGATCCGCTTAGGGCTTATGAAAGTTTATTCACCACTGCATTTTCTACTCAAGAAGGTCTTGCCAAAACTTTTGGTAAGGCAACACCGCTTGCAATCAGTGGGTTGGCGGTAGTAATCGGTCTGCGAGCTGGACTATTTAACATTGGCGCACAAGGTCAACTAATTTCTGGTGCACTTGCCGCGGCGTGGGCTGGGTATGCAATCACAGGGCTGCCAATGATTGCCCACGTTCCACTCTGCCTAATCATTGGTGCCATATTTGGATCACTCGTTGGTTACATTGCCGGTGCACTCAAGGCATACCGCGGTATTCACGAGGTCATTACAACAATTATGTTGAACAGTATCGTTCTGCAGTTTGCCGAATATCTTTCTAATGGACCATTAAAAGAAGAAGGTTCAATCATTGCCAAAACTCCACCAATCGCAGACTCTGCCAAGATTGGCAGTATCGCAGGCTTGCCGATCGGCTTTCTTCTCAGTGGGCTTCTGGCAGTTGGTGTTTGGTGGATCTTTAAGAAGACTACAACTGGATTTAGATTTGAAACAGTTGGTAAGAATAAGAATGCCGCTTGGTATGCCGGAATTGCGGTTAAGCGAAATACAGTTTTTGCAATGGTGGCTTGTGGCGCGCTTGCCGGATTTGGTGGCGCAGTTGAAACCTTGGGCGTGGTTGGTAAATTTGAACCTGCCTTCAACCAAGGTCTTGGCTTTGATGGCATCACAATTGCGTTGCTAGCCCGCGCAAATCCATTGGCTGTTATTCCAGGGGCAATTCTTTTTGGTGGAATGCGTGGCGCTGGTCCGACTATGCAATTTACCGCAGGTGTTAGCCCTGAAATCATTGATCTAATTCTTGCGATTGTTCTATTTTTCGTGACCGCTCCAATAATTAGTCGCATCTTTAGGCTAAAGAGCGATTCAAATGCTCAGGTTACAAGCGGTTGGGGCAGTAATTAATATGATGACTACAGCGCTTCGCTCAAGAAAATCGCTCTACTTCTATATTGTCGTCATTGCTATCGCTTTTGCCTATTCTGTTAATTCAGTTTCAACTGTCGCGGTGGCTGCATCATCAATCACTTTTGGCTTACCGCTCGCAATGGCTGCAATGGTCGGAATTATGTGCGAGCGAACTGGCGTAGTAAACATTGGAATTGAAGGAACGCTCTTAACTTCAGCATTTTTCGGGTTCTTTGTAGCGGCGCTATCTCAAAACCTAATCTGGGGGCTTCTCGCTGCAATTGCCAGTGGCGCGGTTACCGGACTATTGCTCGCTTTGTTAACGGTCTCTTGGAAAATGGATCAAATTATTGCGGGAACAATTGTAAATATTCTGGCCACTGGTCTGACATCATTTTTCTATAAGCAAGGGTATTCACTACCTGCCATTTTTCCTCGTTGGTCTATTCCAGGGCTCTCTGATATTCCATTCTTAGGACGAGTTTTCTTTCAAAGTGGTCCAATAACTTACTTTGGTTTAATCCTTATCTTTGTTCTCTACGTTGCGATGTATCACACCGCTTGGGGGCTACGTACAAGAGCGATTGGTGAGTATCCAAGTAGCGCTGAGACCTCGGGAATTTCGGTAAAGAAATTTAAATACATAAACGTGGTCATCGCTGGCGCATTTGGTGGACTTACCGGTGCATATCTAACGCTAGAGCTCGTTGGATCTTTCGATCGCGGCTTCTCAGCCGGTAAGGGCTTTACCGCTCTGGCCATCATGATCTTCGGTAGATGGAATCCAATTGGGGCGCTGCTGGCGGCGATTTTCTTTGGTTTTGCGCAAGCACTCGCCAACCAATTAATGATCGATGGTTTAGTCGCTATTCCTGGGCCATTTATAAATATGCTCCCCTACGTTTTAACGATTGTGGTTTTAGCGTTTTCTGCTGGCAAAGTTCGCGGCCCTGCTGCAGCTGGTCAACCATACGAGCGAGAGCAGGCGTAAACGGTGGCGACTTTATTGCAGGTAAAAAACGTAACGAAGAGCTTCGGTTCAGTTATCGCCAATAATGATATTTCTTTTGAAGTTGCTGAAGGAGAAATTGTGGCGCTCTTGGGTGAAAATGGTGCAGGAAAATCAACTCTCGTTAAATCTGTTTTTGGACTAGTGCGCCCTGATCAGGGAGAAATTTTTATCGATGGCAACCAGATGGCTCCTGGTGATACTGCGGCAGTGATTGCAAGTGGTGTCGGAATGGTGCACCAGCATTTTAAATTAGTTCCGGTTATGAGCGTTACCGAAAACATCATCTTGGGCGATGAGCCAAAAAATGGCCTATTTGTTAATGTAAAGAAAGCCGAGCAAAAGGTCCGTGAGTTATCCGAAAAGTTTGGGTTAGAAGTTGATCCAACTGCCAATATTGAAGATCTTCCAGTTGGCACACAACAGCGAGTTGAGATCTTAAAGGCGCTCAGTAAAGATGTTCGGCTTCTAATTTTTGATGAACCGACAGCAGTGTTAACTCCACAAGAGACCGATGAGTTGATACTTGTCATTAAAAACCTAGCGCACTTAGGCGTTGGAGTAATTGTGATTACCCATAAACTTCGTGAAGTTATGGCCCTTGCTGATCGCGTTGTTGTATTGCGCGATGGCAAAGTGGTTGGCACCACCACTCCGAAAGAGACTAATGAAGCTGGCTTGGCACAAATGATGGTTGGCCGAAGCGTTGTGTTAGAAGTAGAAAAGGGTGTAGCAAACCCAGGAAAGCCGGTATTAACCGTCAAAGGTTTAGAAGTTTTTGACGATAGAAATTTGCGCGCAGTAAAAGGGGTTGACCTCGAGGTTAGATCTGGTGAAATTTTCGGTATCGCTGGTGTTGAGGGAAATGGTCAACGAGAGCTGGTAGAAGCAATTTGCGGGATGCGTCTGCGAGCAAAGGGTGAAGTGCTGGTCAGCGGCGCAGCAACAAAAGATATGCACCCACATGCCGTTCACGAGGCTGGCGTGTCCCATATTCCTGAAGATCGCGAAAAACACGGTTTAGTCTCTTCTTATTCAATTTCAGATAACCTAATTCTCAACCAATTTGATCAAGCGCCTTTTGCTAGAGGTTGGTTTAGAAATATGGGTGAAATTCGTAAGAATGCAGATCTGCTTGTAAAGAAATTCGATATTCGAACTACTTCACCTGCTGCACTTGCCTCATCGCTATCTGGTGGTAACAAGCAGAAAGTAGTAATCGCTCGTGAGTTAAGTCAGGATCTGCAAGTATTGATTGCCGCTCAACCAACCCGTGGTGTTGATGTTGGATCTATTGAGTTCATCCACAAGCAGCTGATTTCAGCCCGTGATAACGGAGCCGGAGTCCTTCTGGTTTCTGCCGAACTAGATGAAATTATTTCACTCTCTGATCGAATCGCGGTTATGTCTGCTGGAAAAATCGTGGCAATCATTGACTCCAAGGGCGCAGATCGTGACTACATCGGCCGCCTTATGGCCGGCCTAGATAAGTAAGTTAGCTGCATGAAGATAGGCATCATTGCGGGCACCGGTTTCTACAATTTACCGGCGTTGACAGGATCAACACCGCAAGCAGTTGATACTGTTTATGGAAAAGCTTTAATTACATCGGGTTCTTGGCACGACGTCGAGATTGCATTTCTAACGCGCCACGGCGTTGATCACAGCGTCCCACCGAGTGCGGTTAACTATCGAGCCAACATCACAGCGCTAAAGAACGCAGGCGTTGATTTTGTCATCGCCGTAAACGTTGTTGGCGGAATAGATCCAAAGTTGCCGGCCGGATCTCTGCAGTTACTTGATGATTTCGTAGATTTCACACACGGTCGCGCCGATACTTTCTTTGATGGCGTGCAACCTGGCGGTGTACAACATATAGATATGTCGCATCTCTACGATGCTGAAGTTAAATCTGCAATGGCAAAGTCAGCGAAAGGCGCTGGAATCGCACTTAACACAGGTGGTATCTACGCCGGCTTTAACGGTCCGCGCTTTGAAACACCAGCAGAAATTCGTCTTGCGGCGCTATCTGGTGCAACTGTCGTAGGTATGACCGGAGTGCCTGAAGTTTCGCTGGCGAAAGAGGCTGGGCTGCGTTACGCCGCAATCGCACTTGTGGTTAATCCCGCAGCTGGAGTAAGCGATGCGCCGATCACAATGGAAGATATAAACGCAGCGCTAAAAGCGGCTAGCGAAAAGGTAATCACCATTATTGATGGAACCATCAAGGCTTTTTCCTAATGCTTGATTTACTTATCAAGAACGCGCGTTACGCCGTTACCTCAAATAAAAAGAATGAAATTCTCGAAGGAGTTTCTATCGGTATCAAAGATGGAAAAATTGCCTACATCGGAACCGAAGCACCAGATGCTAAAACAATTTTTGATGCAACAGATAAGTTAATTTCTCCAGGGCTAATCAATAGCCACACTCACTTAGGAATGTCTTTACTTCGTGGCTGGGCAGAAGGCGTTAACTTGCAAGGTTTTCTAGAGCGCGTCTGGGCTGCAGAAGGTGCGATTATGGACGAGGCAACTTGCGAACTCGGGACAGAACTTGGCGCACTTGAAGCTTTGCTTTCTGGCACAACCACGACAATGGATATGTATTTAAATCCGGTTGCTACCCATCGCGGAGCAGTTCGTGTTGGCCTTCGCCATATAGCCGGTCCAATTTTCTTTGACTTCCCTGGTTTAGATGGACTGCAATGGAGCCAGAGAATTGAACGAGCTCATCAATGGCCAGCAGAGTTGGCAAAGATCGGTGGGCCATTCATTCCTACCTACTTTATGCCGCATTCGACTTATACAGATTCACCAGAGAATTTAACTGAAGTTGCCGCGATCGCCAAAGCACTTGGTGCACGAATTCATTTACACGTATCTGAGACTGAAGCAGAGAATGCTGATGTGCAAACTCGTTACTCTAAATCCCCCACTGAAGTCTGCCGCGATACTGGAATATTAGATGTGCCAACCATCTTTGGACACGGCGTTCATTTATCAGATTCTGATATGAAGATTGCTGCAAGTAAAGGGACTTCAGTTGGCCATTGCCCCGGAAGTAATTTAAAACTTGGTTCAGGTTTAGCGCGCTTTAACGAAATGCGTAAAGCCGGCATCACAGTAGGCCTTGGCACTGATTCTTGTTCTTCATCCAATGACTTAGATATGTTCTCAGTAATGCGGATGGCAGCGCACGTCGTTGCCCTTCGCCAATCCCCTGCAGATGTTGATCTAACTTCCATAGTCCGCGCCGCAACTATTGAAGCAGCGAAGGCAGTCGGTTTGGGTGATCGCGTCGGTAGCATCGAAATCGGCAAGGAAGCAGATTTAATTGCCCTCGATCTTCACGCCGCACATTTAACTCCAGTCCACGATGTAAATGCGCTGCTGGTCTTTGCTGCTGGGCGCGGTGATGTAACCGATGTTTGGGTGGCAGGTGATCAAGTCGTTGCTAAACGACAGAGCACCAAGATTGATTTAACTGATTTAATCAAACGAGTGAACCTGCGGGTAAAGGCGCTGGAACCTCTCAAATGAGCTTTTCCGGCAAGAGCATTTTAATTACAGGTGCATCAGGCTTTATTGGCCAAGCATATGTCTCGCGATTTCTCCAACTTGGCGCAACTGTTTGTGCACAAGTAAACACTGGAGAGATTGCGGCCCACCACAACTTGCATGTCATAGCCGCTGATTTATCTGTGGCCAAATCTGGAAATTCGCTGGTGCAGGAAGCTCTATCCCGGGCAGGTAAATTAGATTTCGTAATCAACAACGCTGCCAATCAAGCAATTCTGGATCCGGCACACGCAACACGTGCTGAAATTGAATTGATGATGCGTATCAATGTAGATGCCCCAAAAGAGATTATTGATGAATCTGCTAAATCTGGGGTGAGCGTCGTTTTAAACATTTCATCCGTTGAGGCGCTAAATCCTCGCCCTGGTCACGAAATTTATGGTGCAAGTAAGGCAGCACTTGATGTCTTAACTCGCTCGGCATCTCGCTCTCACGCACCAATGCGCGTACTTGGATTGCGCCTTGGATTGATTGGTCGACCCGGAATTGATCAAGCTTGGCCTGAAGGAGTATCTGCCTGGAAAGCTGCAACACCACTAAAGCGTTATGCAAGTGCGGAAGAAGTTGTTGGAGTTACAGAATTTTTGTTTTCAGATGCTAATGCCTGGGCCACCGGAAGTACTTACGACTTCGATGGTGGCCTAGGCAATAACAGTTGGTAGCCCCGAAGGGATTCGAACCCTCGTAGCTGACTTGAGAAGCCAGAGTCCTAGGCCGCTAGACGACGGGGCCCTAGTACATTTTTAAACGTTTATTGCTTGTATTGCTGGGTACTGCGCTGGGGTACCAGGACTCGAACCTAGACTTACTGAACCAGAATCAGCAGGGCTGCCAATTACCCCATACCCCATTAGAACAGGGGCAAGAATACCGCAATTTTTACAGAAGATTTATAGGTCTATCGCCGCAGTAATTCGGGCCAATGAGGCTTCTTTACCGAGTAACTCCATTGACTCAAAGAGCGGCGGTGAAATAGTGCTTCCAGTTGTTGCGATACGTACCGCGCCGAAAGCAATACGTGGCTTTAAGCCCATCTCTTCAATCAATGATGCGCGAAGTGCGGCTTCAATGGAATCGTGGTTCCAGGTTGCGAGCGGAGTCAACTCGGCCAAGGTGCGCTTTAAAACTTCTTTGGAAGCGCTGTCTGTGACCTTAGATAGAGATGCTTCTTCTACTGCAAAGTTCTTTACAAACAAGAAGCGGAGCATCGCTGGTACTTCATCGAGCTTAACTATGCGCTCTTGAATTAGCGGTAGCGCTTGCTTAACCAGTGCAATTTCAGAATCGCTTCCAGAAATTACGCCAGCTTTGGTTAAGAATGGAAGTGACCACTTAAGAAATTCATCTAAGGTCAGGGCGCGGATCTTGTCACCATTGATCGCTTCTAACTTCTTCATATCAAAGCGTGCTGGCGAGGAATGAACTTTATCAACGGTAAATAACTCACAAAGTTCAGCCATTGTGACATTTTCACGATCATCACCTGGTGACCAACCAAGGAGCGCTAAATAGTTACAGATCGCCTCAGGTAAATAACCTTGTTCGCGATACCAAGCGATCGATACTTCGCCGTTGCGCTTAGAAAGTTTGGCGTTATCTTGACCCATAACAAATGGCAGGTGGGCAAATACTGGGTAATCAGCAATTGCTACACCCATTGCTTGATAGACCCGAATCTGGCGTGGTGTTGATGAAAGGAGATCTTCTCCGCGTAAAACGTGAGTTACCTTCATCAAAATATCATCGACTGCAACAGCCAAGGTGTATAGCGGTGAACCATCTGCGCGTACCAAGACAAAGTCAGGTACGAATTTATGATCAAAAGTTACATCGCCACGAATCTCATCAGTAAATGTTGTGCTGCCATCTGGCATACGCATACGCACAACTGCTTCGCGGCCCTGCGCTTTATACGCTGCAATTTGATCTGCAGTTAACTCACGGCAGTGACCGTTATATCCAGGTGCAACATTTGCCGCACGTTGTGCTTCGCGCACGGCTTCGAGCTCATCTGGTGAGCAATAGCAGTGATAAGCATCGTTCTGATCTAAGAACTTTTGTGCCCAATGCGCATAGATATCTAAACGCTGTGATTGCAAGTAAGGACCGTTTTCGCCACCAACTTCTGGGCCCTCATCCCAATTAAGTCCGAGCCATTTTAAAGTGTCTATTGCCGCTTGGATATATTCATCCGTGACGCGGGTTGTGTCGGTATCTTCAATGCGAAATAAGAATGTTCCACCTGTGTGGCGGGCATATGCCCAATCAAAGAGTGCGGTGCGAATATTTCCGACGTGTAGGTCACCTGTAGGAGATGGCGCAAAACGTACCTTTACTTTTTTCTCACTCACGGTTTTGCACTCACCTTATTAGTTAGTTGACCAAGTCCTTCGACGCCGATTACGACGCTGCCGCGGGCTATGAGGGGACCAATTCCCGCTGGCGTGCCGGTGATGATTACATCTCCTGGCAATAAAGTCATAACCTGAGAAATGAACACAATAATTTGCGGAACGCTAAAGATCATCTGATCAAGTGTTGCATCTTGGCGAATCTCATCATTTACCTTTGAGAAAATGCGTTGAGTTCCAGGTACGAAATCAGTTTCAATCCAAGGACCAATTGGACAGAAAGTATCGAAGCCCTTGGCGCGAGACCATTGACCATCGCTCTTCTGTATCTCTCGGCAAGTCACATCATTTGCCAAGGTGTAGCCAAAAATAACTTCGTTTACTCGCTCGATCGGAACATCTTTACAGACGCGACCGATCACTACAGCCAACTCTGCTTCATAATCAATCGTCGGAGCCATCGCCGGCCAAACAATTGTGTCTCCTGGGCCAATCACAGATGTATTTGGCTTTATAAAGATGATTGGCTCTTTTGGAACTTCCGATCCCATCTCTTTTGCATGGTCGGCATAATTCTTGCCAACAGCAACAATCTTGCTGCGGGGAATCACCGGCGCCAATAAGCGCACCTTTGACAGCTCTACCTTTGCCGCGGTCTTGGTGACACCGTGGTAAATCGGGTCTCCTGAGATAACGGTGATTGAGTTATCGTCTTCTAAAACTCCAAAGAGCGGATCGGAACCAAGACCAGATTCAGGACCTGGAGTGAATCGAACGATACGCATTGGGCTATCTTACGCCCTCGTAACGCTCCCATTTGCATCGATATGAAAGATAGCTGCCTGTGGTGAATTGTCGGTAATCACTGCAGTCATCGCTGCCTTCTCCCCCGCAATGACTACGCTTTCGATACCGGCGATTTGCGATGCAGCAGCAACTGTAAAAACTGCTTGAACTGCATCTAGCGTTAGTTGTGGTGCAGAAATATTAATAGCAACATATGTTCGCCCTGTTGTGTCGCGCAGCGCCGCCGCTTGTTTAGCGCCAGTGCGCACCAGCGTTGAAGTGGCCAAAGTGGCTAGCTTTTGATCTTCTGGGTTTGAAAAAGAATTACTCATGATCTTCTAACGTCTCATCCTTTAACCGTTCAATAATTACACTACTTATTTTACGCCGACGACCGATTGGACGCTCAGATGTAATCGACCAACCCGCAAGAGAAATCGTACTTCCTGCGATCGGTACGCGGCCAAGTTTCTGAGCCATTAAACCGCCGATGGTATCAACATCTTCAAAGTCAGCTTTATCTATCTCGATCTTTAACTCATCTGCTAAATCTTCAATATGAAGCGTCGCCTTGGCGCGGGCTTTATCTTCAGTTAACCAAGTGAATGCTTCGATGCCATCGTCAAACTCATCAGCGATCTCGCCAACGATTTCTTCAATAATATCTTCAATAGTGATGATTCCAGCGGTTCCACCGTATTCATCAACCACTATCGCCAAGTGGATCTGATCGCGCTGCATCTCCTTCAAAAGTTCTGCGGCTATCTTTATCTCGGGCACAAAGACGGCCGGTCGCATATGTTGCTCAACTTTTTCAGTCGTTTCTGAATCGTGATGATCGAGAGCGCGCTTAGCTAAATCTTTTACATAGGCAAGACCAATGATGTTATCGAGATTTTCTCCTGCGACAGGAATTCGGGAATATCCTGAACGCAGCGCTAAAGAGAGCGCCTGACGCAATGATTTATCGCGTTCGATCCAAACCATATCTGTTCGGTGCACCATCAACTCGCGAACCAAGGTATCTCCTAGTTCGAATACCGAGTGGATCATCTCGTGTTCATCAGATTCAACGAGTCCACGTTCGTGGGCTTGATCTACTAGGTCGCGAAGTTCGGCCTCATTTGTAAATGGACCACTGCGAAATCCTTTACCTGGGGTCAGGGCATTACCGATCGCAATCAACAAGTTGGTAACCGGGCCCAGGATAAAGGCTAAGAAGTAAGCAACCGATATTCCAGCACGTGCCCATTTATGTGGTTGTTGGCGGCCCAGCGTTCGCGGACCCACACCGATTACTACATAAGAAAGAACAACCATTATCGCCACTGTCATTGCCATTGCTTGTGCTGATGAATATTGACGCAAGAGCGCAACGGCAAGAAGAGCAGCAGCGGTAAATTCGCAGATCTTTCTTACCAAGAGAAGTACATTTAAATAACGTGAGGGTTGTTGTGAGTACTTCTTGAGTAAGTGACCACCACGCTTGCTTTCTAACTCTTCAATCAGAATACGTGAGATAGAAGTGAGCGCTGATTCAGATGCTGCAAGAAAACCAGCAAAGGCGATAAGAACGATTATTGTGCTGATGTTAAAGGCGTTCATGCTGTAAATTTCTTAACTAGGCTCTCTTGCAAGGTAAACATCGCCTTCTCTTCATCCGGATTTGCATGGTCATAACCCAATATATGGAGCAAGCCGTGCGCTGCCAAAATAAAGATCTCGTGATCAATAGAGTGCCCAGCAGTCGCTGCTTGCTGCGCAGCCACAACTGGTGCAATAACGATATCGCCGAGCGTCACCGCTTCATTTCCTGGTTCGGGCATATCCATTGGAAATGAAAGAACATCCGTTGGGCCGCCTTCATCCATCCATTTGATGTGCAGCTCGGTCATTTCCTCAATATCGACAAAGACTAAATTGAGTTCGCAATCTGGGTGTAACTTCAATTCGACTAGCGCGTTCTGAAGTAAGTCACGCACACTTTCGGTGGGCACGAGTTCGCCAGATTTGTTGGTTATTTCAATAGTCATTTTATATCTTTACGAGTTACGTATATTGCGAGGAGCAGATTTTGCTTCGTCATAGCTTGCATATGCCTTCACAATGTCGCCGATCAAACGATGGCGCACAACGTCTTCGGCAGTTAATTCCAAGAAAGCAATATCATCAATGTCATTTAAAATATTTCTGATTACGCGAAGTCCTGAGTGGGCTCCATTCGGAAGGTCCACTTGCGTTACATCTCCCGTGATGACCATCTTTGAGCCAAATCCTAGACGGGTTAAGAACATCTTCATCTGTTCAGGCGTTGTGTTCTGTGCTTCATCCAAGATTATGAATGCATCATTTAAGGTGCGACCGCGCATAAATGCCAGTGGCGCTACTTCGATTACGCCCGTTTGAATCAAGCGCGGAATCGAATCCACATCGATCATGTCGTGCAGTGCATCAAAGAGCGGGCGCAAGTAAGGGTCGATCTTCTCGCTTAAAGTTCCTGGCAAGAAACCTAAGTGCTCACCAGCTTCTACCGCCGGGCGGGTCAAGATAATGCGATTAATCTTCTTTGTCTGCAGCGCAGCAACCGCTTTCGCCATTGCTAAATATGTTTTTCCAGTACCTGCAGGACCAATACCAAAAGTAATGGTGTTATCTTCAATTGCATCAACGTAGCGTTTCTGATTTGCCGTCTTTGGACGAATAGTACGCCCGCGATTTGAAACAATATTTAACGAAAGTACTTCTGCTGGGCTCTCCGCTGGTTTTTCCCCCAACATAGCAATACTGCGAGTGACCGCATCGACAGTGAGCGCTTGTCCGGAACGAATCACGACAACCATTTCAGCAAACAATTTTTCTAGCGCGAGGCAATCAATATGCGGTCCGCGCAGAGTTATCTCATTGCTGCGTACGGTGATATTTACACTTGGAAAGGCAGCTTCAATAACTCTTAAATTGGCATCGCCGGGGCCGATGAGTGAAACCATCGCAATTGCAGGCGGGATGGTGATCAGAGTTCGCTCCATATAGTCAGAGATACTACTTTTAACCGGGCGGCCAAGCGAGCCCACGCCCACCCAAGAGATGCAGGTGAGCGTGAAATACGCTCTGCCCGGCATCAGCGCCAGTGTTAAAGACGGTGCGATAGCCAGTTAATTCGCGATCGATGGCAATCTGATCTGCTGCGGTAAAAAGTGCGGCGGTAATAGTCGCTGACATTTTCGCAAGGCCTGCCGCATTTTCAGTATGAATTGTAGGAATAATCAAAACGTGAGTAGGAGCTTGCGGATTTAAATCGTTAAAGGCGACTACATTCTCATTGCGAAAGACAATATCGGCGGGAATTACACCGTCAATAATTTTGCAGAAGATGCAATCTGGATCTAGCTCCATAAGTTGACTATACCTTTACCAGATTTTAAGTGCAGCGTTTACGCCAGAAAGCGCCGCCATACCCGCATGCGCCGAACGGAAAATAGGGCGTCCCATTAGCGCAACCTGCGCGCCAGCAGATTTAAAGAGCGCTAATTCTTCATCGGAAATTCCGCCTTCTGGACCAACGATGAGAAGTACTTTCTTCGCTCCTGGCTTTACAACATCGGTTAACTTCTGCGAAGCACCTTCGTGAAAGAGAATTGCTAGATCATAGTTTGGAATTTCGGCTGCAATCTTCTTGGCATCTAACACACCCATCACAAACGGAATGCGATTGCGGCGTGTTTGCTTACTGGCCTCGCGCGCAGTCGTTGCTAACTTCTGCATTAAATCTGGGGTGGCTTTGCCGATAGATCTAGTGGCCGCCCACAATAAAATTACATCGGCTCCGCCTGCCGTGTTTAACTCAATCGACTCTTTAATGCGATCGCCTTTAGTCAGCGCTTGTGCAACGGTAAATTCAACAGGGAGCGCTTCTTCGAAACCGGTTGAGACAACTCGCACGGTCATAGATTTCTTGGCAATAGCGATCACTTCAACTATTGACCACGCACCTTGCCCGCTGGAAAGCGCTAGGCCATCACCGATTTGAGTACGCAATACGCGGATAGCGTGCCCCGCATCTTCCCCACCGAATTCGTAGGTACTTCCAACCGCGGTCGGAAGGTCAGGAACAAAGAAGAGAGTAAGCATCAGCGACCGAAGGCATCTCTAAATTTGCTGAAGAAACCTTGTTCATGACCCTTTATCTTTACATCCCCCGGCTTTTCCCCACGAGATGAAGCAAATTTACGGAGCAACTCTTCTTGATCACGGCTCAACTTATGTGGGGTCTGAACTTCCACGTGCACGATTAAATCTCCACGAGTTGCCGCACGAAGTCGCGTCATACCTTTACTGCGCACTGCAATAGTTGCACCGCTTTGCGTTCCGGGGCGAACTTCAACTTCGATCGGACCGTCTAAAGATTCAACCATTACCTTGGTACCAAGTGATGCCGCAGCAAAAGAAATTTCGATCGCAACGTGCAAATTGTGGCCATCGCGAATTAAGAATGGGTGTTCGGCCTCAACAATTTCAACATATAAATCACCAGCTGGTCCACCACCTGCGCCAACTTCACCGCGCCCGGCAAGTTGTATGCGATTTCCAGTTTCAACACCCGCTGGAATCTTTACTGAAATATTTTGGCGGGCACGCACTCGTCCATCACCTGCACATTCGCGGCAAGGGTTTTGAATTACGCTGCCATATCCCTGACAAGATCCGCAGGGACGGGAAGTCATAACTTGGCCTAAGAATGAACGTTGCACTTGTTGCGTTTCACCGCGTCCCTTACATACCTGACACATCGCAGGTGCCGAAGAATCAGCAGATCCTTGCCCACTGCACTTGGTACAAGTAACCGCGTTCTCAACTGAAATATCGCGCTCAGTGCCAAAGCAAGCTTCATTTAAATCTACTTCAACGCGAATTAGCGCATCTTGTCCTTGGCGCATACGTGGACGTGGTCCGCGATTTTGTCCGCCCCCAAAGAATGCATCCATAATGTCGCTGAAACCGCCGCCGCCAAATCCTCCACCAAAGCCACCGAAGCCAGAGCCACCCATGTCATATGACTGGCGCTTTTGTGGATCACTTAATACTTCATATGCCGCAGTTACTTCTTTGAATTTATCTTGCACTGCAGGATCAGGATTCACATCGGGATGCAATTCACGGGCAATTTTGCGATATGCCTTTTTTATTTCATCGGCGCTAGCTCCGCGATCAACGCCGAGCGTTTGATATAGATCAGACATAAATTAATTACTCTCCGATATATAGCGACCAACGTAACGAGCCACAGCGGTAACCGCGGCCATGGAACCTGCATAATCCATTCGGGTTGGCCCTAAAACACCAAGTGCTCCAATTGGAGAATTATCCGCGCCGTATCCAACAGTTACTAGCGAAGTTTGGCGCAGATTGGTCTCGCTCTGTTCGCCACCAATTCTTACCTGGACATTCTCGTTGGCATCACCCATCAGGCGAAGCAAGACAACTTGTTCTTCCAGCGCTTCCAGAATCGGTGATAGCGATGTTCCTAAATCTTCTCCCGAACGCGCCAAGTTGGCGGTTCCTGAAATCGTCATCTTTCCAGAGCTGGAGCTTTCACCAATCATAGGGTGGGTGATCACGGCAACCTGCTTAGTTAAATCTGCTAACAACTTTGCAGATCTCTTCATTAACTGTTCTAGGTTATTTGCTTCATCTAAAAAGGTTTCAATGGCGCGACGTTCAGGGCCAGATAAAGGTTTTACAGTTGCTAACTTATCTACGAATACACGGTAACCCAGATCAGTTGGAATACGTCCAGCAGAAGTGTGCGGATGGGCAATTAAACCTTCATCTTCCAAGACAGCCATCTCATTACGAATCGTTGCAGGTGATAAACCTAAGGAAGTCTTATCGGCGATCGATTTTGAGCCGACAGGTTCTTGCGTCGCCACGTACTCATCGACGATAGCGCGCAAGATTTCCAGGCGACGTTGAGATTGCATAGTTATTTGGAGCGCTTCCCTTAGATCAAAACAAGTGCGATAGAGATTAGCGTTAACAAAAAGAATGCTGGAAAGGCAGTCTTGGCTTTGCCCGCTTTAAAATGAACAAAAATGGCACCGGCCATAAAGAACCAAAGTCCCAAAAGCGGGAAGTAAGCCATCCAGGTCCATTTAAGGCCAAGAATTAATCCAAGAGCAAAGAGGGCCTCAAAGAGACCAATTACTCTAGCTATTCCATCTTTGACATTTACATCGCGTGTGCCAGATAGTCCCTTTTCGTTTCCACTCGCCTTGCTTAAGCCAGATACAACAAATACGACAGCGAGAAAAGCTAAAAGGATGGTTGCGTTAGTAGTCATGGGCTAAAGGTACTACAGGGCGCTAGCCCAGCGCCTCTCGGACCAATCGATCTGCGATCAATCGACCTTGCGCCGTCAATTTAATATGTTCATCCAAAATCACGATGTGTCCGGTTGAAACATAGGCCTGCAAATTATCTCGCCCTTGCTTATTTAATGTAGATAGCGCTAAACCAGTTCGCATTCGTATTGCGAGCATTATTGCTTCGTCTCGCAATTGTTCATTCGTCAACAGTTCAGACTCAGCAACTGGCGATTCTTTAGCAAATAACTTCTGCTTGTAAGCAGTTGGATGTTTCACATTCCAAAAACGTTTCTTATCTACGTGCGAATGAGCACCTGGGCCAAGTCCCCACCAATTCGCGCTCTTCCAATAAGCAATATTGTGTTGGCATTCATGTCCTGGCTTAGACCAATTAGATAGTTCATACCAAGCATGACCTGCGTCATTACACATCTGATCAACCAGCAAATACATATCAGCCATCAAATCATCAATCGGCATCGTCAAATCACCGCGTTTAATCTGTGCGGCAAGTTTTGTACCAGTTTCAACGATCAATGCATATGCGCTGATGTGATCAATATCGAGTGAGAGCGCCTCGGTAACCGTGGCACGCCAATCATCTAGTGATTCACCGGGTGTTCCATAAATTAAATCAACGCTGATGCTTTTAAACCCAGCCGCACGTGCCATATCAACCGCACGCTTAACATTTGCCGGGTTATGCGTGCGATCAAGAACCGCCAAAACATGTGGCTGCGCAGATTGCATTCCAAATGAAATTCGATTAAAACCTGCCGCTAAATACCCTTGTAACTTATCTTCCGTTACTGAATCAGGGTTTGCCTCAAGCGTTATTTCACAATCTGCAGTTAGCCCGTTACGTGCTTTAATCGCGGCAATGACTCTACCCAGATCCTTTGCGGGTAACAGAGATGGTGTTCCTCCCCCGAAGAATATTGTGGGCACTTCATCCAAAGGCGCAGCATCTAACTCCAGCAGAACTGCATCAATGTAATCATTTGAGACTATTTCAAGAGATGCGCCATCTTGCAGCTCATTGGGTGTGTAAGTATTGAAGTCACAATACCCACATCGCTTTATGCAATATGGGATATGTACATAAAAGGAGAGAGACATTTTGGCTACTAGAGCTTCTCCACTTTCACAACATCTCCAAAGTCCCCAGCCTCAATAACGCTTATCTTATAACCTCCAAAAATTAAGGAGTCACCTACCCGTAGCGTGTTATTACCTGGGCTGGGGAAAATGCTTGCGTCCTTGAGCCTATTCAGTGGTCGAATTACATTAAAGCCGTAACCATATTCATTCTTTGTTAGGTCAACCGAATAAACGAGGGCTCCCAAAATGTTTGTCGAAAGGTTTGCGTTATAGCCAACGTTTCGAATTGATTCAACAGATATTGCAGTATATGGACCAGTTGGAATCACCAAAAACTTTTTAGAAGCTCGATAAGTTGCCGACGGTTTGATCCAGAAATTTGCGCTAGTTGTCACCTTCGCACATATGACTTGGGAGTCCTGCATTAACCCTGAAAGCCACTTATCCCAAGCAAACCAATACATCTGTGTTCCTGACATGTTGCCCCAACGATCAGTACCTAGAATTTCACCCGTTCTTCCAATAAATTGTGTGAAATCCTTAGCGCTATGAATCTCATCTCCAAGATGATCTGGGATACCCAAACCGAGATGGAAGAAATCGTGATGGATCGTTCCCCACGCTGGATCGATTGGAGTTATAGAAAATGATCCTAAGGATGGGAAAGGTCCTAAATTTATCGACCACGAGTTTGAAAAACGTGTGAAAACTTTTTGAGGTGTAGTCGGAGGTGCCACAATCATAAAGAGACTAGCCCCTTGCAGATCTAGGCTATTGCCGGCGGCGAGTGCATCTCTTGTTAGTAATTCCTGCCCTGGCGTGCGGGCTTCGCCTTGACTATTGTCAGTGCCGACTTTATAGCTCGCTAAAGTTGCAGGAAGCTTCAAATATGTCGCAGGCACTCTTACTTGTAAATCCCAGGTTCCATCACTTAGATTATGAATAATTTCCTTGATTCCATCAATAAAATTTTTGTAATCGACCCCCGGATTCCCTGTGCTCGAGTAGTCACTTGCTTGAACGGGTAAAACTTGCAAAATCATATTTTGTTTAACCCTAATCGAGCCTGTCCAGTTGAAGCCCTTATGAAATCCGTTCGGGTCATTCTGCGAAATCTTGCACTCACCTATGGGAATGTTTCCTTCGGTGAATACATTACTGCTTGTGGGTAAAATTCTTGATTCTGTATGGTTTTTATAGCGAAAAGGAAAATTAGCATACGCCGCACCAGCTTCGATTTCGCCCGTAATTTGGTTGACAACGATTTTGTATAGATTACCCAAGTCAAACCATCGCCCCTCTTTGAGGCAATGCAGAAGAACTAATTTTTTCAAATCTCTTGAGTAGCCAACTTGATCAATCACAAGAGATGGTGAACAGGAACCGCCCTCTACCGATTTCGAAGCATCAATCGACTTCTTTGGAGTGGTCGAGATAGGAGTTGGCTTCGTGACTGCAATTCCTTTATTCCAAATCATTTTTTACCAGATTTGATGCAGGTATAAACTTTACTTTGGATTGAAATTTTTTGATTTAAGGTTTTACAAGTGGCCCCTGCTGTAACGGTTTGTGCAGAAAAAGCGACTCCTGGGGTCAAGGAAAGAGTGATTGAAGCTACAATCGCTATAGAAAGAGTTCGCTTAATCTTCATTTCAAAAGGGTAACGGGCAGATCAATAATTTGTAAGCGTATAATTCCAAAAAAGGTAACCAATTCTGAATCAGTCTTGCTTACGCGCGGCTTTAATCTTTTCGATATCAGCATCTGTGGCAAGGGCGGCGACGAAAGCTTCTTGCGGAACTTCCACGCGACCAACCATCTTCATGCGCTTCTTTCCTTCTTTCTGCTTTTCAAGAAGTTTGCGCTTACGGGAAATGTCTCCGCCATAACATTTAGCCAAAACATCTTTACGGATAGCGCGAATGCTCTCGCGGGCGATGATGCGCGAACCGATTGCTGCCTGAATTGGAACTTCGAATTGTTGGCGCGGAATCAACTCACGTAGCTTGCCAGTCATCATCACGCCATATGAATAAGCCTTGTCACGGTGAACGATTGCGCTAAAGGCATCAACGGCTTCGCCCTGTAGCAAGATATCAACCTTAACTAGGTTGCCTTCTTCATCACCGAGTTCTTCATAATCAAGTGAGGCATAACCTTTAGTGCGACTCTTTAATTGATCAAAGAAATCGAAGACGATTTCAGCAAGAGGCAATGTATACCGAATTTCCACACGATCTTCTGAAATGTAATCCATGCCTTGCATAGTTCCGCGACGTTCTTGGCAGAGTTCCATGATGGTGCCGATGTATTCAGATGGAGCCAGGATGGTGCACTTTACGATCGGCTCTTTAACGTTGTTAATTTTGCCATCGGGAAATTCTGAAGGATTGGTAACAACAAATTCTTTGCCATCTTCAAGGGTTACGCGATAGACCACGTTCGGCGCTGTTGAGATCAAGCTAATTCCAGATTCGCGCTCTAAACGTTCGCGCACGATTTCCATATGTAGCAAGCCTAAGAAACCACAGCGGAAACCGAAACCGAGGGCTGCTGAACTTTCTGGTTCGTAAACAAGGGCGGCATCATTTAACTGCAACTTATCTAGCGCATCACGCAATAGTGGGAAGTCGGCGCCGTCTAGTGGGAAGAGACCTGAGAAAACCATTGGCTTGGGATCTTTATATCCGGCCAACGGCGCCTTAGTTGGGTTTTGATAATTCGTGACGGTGTCGCCCACTCGAGATTGGCGAACATCTTTTACGCCCGTAATTAAATAACCTACTTCACCAACGCCTAAACCTTTACTTGGTACTGGTTCTGGAGAGATAACACCGACTTCGAGCGCTTCGTGGCGAACGCCAGTAGAGAACATTTGAATCTGTTCGCGTGGATTGATTCGTCCATCGATTACGCGGATGTAAGTAACAACGCCGCGATAAGAGTCATATACCGAGTCAAAGATAAGTGCGCGGGCAGGTGCGTTGGCATCGCCGACTGGCGCGGGAATCTGAGCAACGATCTGATCAAGAAGTTCGGCGACACCGTCACCGGTCTTGCCTGAAACACGTAAACAATCTTCAGGTTGGCAACCGATTAAGCGGGCAAGTTCTGCTGCAAACTTATCGGGTTGCGCGTTTGGAAGGTCGATTTTATTTAGCACTGGGATGATCGTTAAATTGTTTTCCATTGCTAGATACAAGTTAGCCAGTGTTTGCGCTTCGATACCTTGTGCGCAATCAACCAACAGCACTGCGCCTTCGCAGGCTGCGAGCGAGCGCGATACTTCGTAAGTAAAGTCAACGTGTCCAGGTGTATCGATCATATTTAGGATGTATTCCTGGCCATCAATACTGCTGCGCCAAGGCAAGCGAACTGCTTGGGATTTAATTGTGATTCCGCGTTCGCGTTCAATATCCATACGATCTAAATACTGAGCACGCATATTGCGGGCTTCTACAACTTCAGTGATACCGAGCATGCGATCGGCAAGAGTTGATTTACCGTGATCGATGTGGGCAATGATGCAGAAGTTACGGATCTGCGCGGGATTGGTTGCTGCAGGTTGCGGGGCCTTAGCAAGGGAAATTGCAGGCACTATTGTCCGCCTCTATTAAAGTCTGGAGCTGAAATTAACGAGCGCCGGCTTTGGCAGCAGCCTTAGCCATTGATGACTTCTTATTTGCTGCTGTGTTGCGGTGAATTACACCCTTTGAAACAGCAATATCTAGAGCCTTAGAAGCTGCGCGAAGTTCAGCCGTAGTTGTTGTTGCATCACCCTTGGCTGCTGCTTCGCGGAATTTGCGAACAGCGGTCTTGATAGATGATGAAACAGACTTGTTACGGGCCTGAGCCTTGTTATTTGTCTTAACGCGCTTGATCTGAGACTTGATATTTGCCACGTGTATTACTCCGAATGTCTAAGGCTGTGATAACCCTTTTGGTTGCCAAGCAGATGCGTAGGTTATCAGCGCAAGGGGTTCAGGCTCAAATTGAGGTGAAATCCCCGCCTATCTGGCAGCGCGAGCAGCGGTAATCGTGGCGAGGGCTTTTTCTAGGGCATAGATCGGATCTGTGGCGGCACCTTTTACTTGCGCATCTGCAAGGGCAATCGCTTGCACCGCCTTGGAAAGTGCGCGCGGAGTCCAGCCCTGTAATTGGCGACGGGCTTTATCTATTTGCCACGGCGCCATTCCGAGTTGTCCGGCGAGTTCGAAAGATTTTGCACCACTGGCAGAGCCAGAAACTTTTGCAAGGCTACGGAGCGCTGATGCAATGGCGGAAGTAACCATCACGGGATCTGTGCCCGTTTCAATCGCACTGCGTAAAGAAATTAGTGCGACCGGTAAATTTCCATCGACTGTTGCATCTGCAACATCAAAGCCAGTTGTTTCAACGCGGCCTTGGTGGAATTTATCAACCATTGCTTCATCAATTACACCAGCAGGTGAATCAAGTGCGATCTGTGAAACCGCTTGCTGCAATTCGCGCATATCTCCACCGAGTGCACCGACCAGTGCAGCAACTGCGCCAGGAGATGCCTTGCGCCCGCTATCTAAAAACAACTCTTTTACAAATGCTTCTTTCTCCGCCTCTTTCTTCAGAGGCTCGCAGGCAATTATCTCTGGTTTAACTTTCTTGATTGCATCCAGCAACGCTTTTCCTTTTACGCCGCCTTTATGGATGAAAACAACGGTCGTTAGCCCATCTGGCTCACTCAAATATCTGGTGACTTCTTCTTTGGAATCTTCCGGAAGATCTTGCAGATCTTTAATTATTAGCGCGCGACGTTCAGAAAATAGCGAAGGGGCCAGCGCATCAGAGATATCGCCAAGTAAGGCATCGCCGGCGAAGATGGTTGTGATTTCAGCGCTCTCATCTTTTAACTGCGCAGATAACTTGGCTAAGGCTCGATCAGCAAGTGCCGCCTCTGAACCCAGGATGAGATAAAACGGATTAATGTCTTACTCCCATCTAATAAAGTTAAAACTGCCTTTACTGGTCTTAATTTTTAGGCGATGTCTGCGAGCTGCGATCGCAATCGCCCCATCAACGTCTGTACGCAGTACTTTAGCGCCTACCTGCGCCAATAGCGTCAAGGTCTTGGCGGCGGGATGGCCATAACTATTGCCTGCGCCAACGCTTATCACCGCCACTTGCGGATCCAAGGCGCGCGTAAAACTCTCATCTTGATATGCAGACCCGTGATGACAGACTTTATAAATATCAACGTTGGTTAATTCTGATGCGATAACCGCTTGAGTCTGCGGCTCCATATCCCCACCAGCAAAGAGCGAGAAATCTGGAGTATCAATGCGCACTGCGATACTTGAATTATTTGGATCGTATTCCCCGTTATCGGGCCACAAAACTTTGATTTTGGTATTCCCAAACTGCGCTCTAGCTCCGCGCTTAACATTGCCAAACCAAGTGGCTCCCACTTTGCGATTTCTTATTGCGCCGGATAATCCTGCAATGTGGTCTGCGTGGCCGTGCGTCAAAATCAATAACGGAATCTCACGGATAGATAACTGTTTTAAGCAACGATCAATTAACTCTGGATCTGGGCCGGTATCAATCACAATTGCGCGATGGCTTCCTAGATTAATTGCAGCACCATCGCCCTGCCCAATGTCGCAGTTTGCTACTTGCCAATCACCTCCCGGAAATCGTTGCAAGTAACTCAAAGAGAGTGCGATCAGAACGGTGGCGATAACAATTTTGCGCGGCAAAAGCACGATAAGTGCGATCGTGACAATTACAGCCACAAAACCCAATAGACCTTTACTTATTGTCAGTACGCGAAATCCGGCCGTCCAATCGGCAACGTTGGCAATCCACCAAGCCAGCGGTTTAACCAGAGTTACTAAGAGCGCAGACAAAGATGGTGCAAACGGGGATAAAAGTGCGGCTATGAATCCAACAATGGTGATTGGCGCAACGGCAGGTGCAGCAAAGAGATTTGCAAGAATGCTCATCGGCGATAAATATCCTGCGATCGCAACAATAATAGGTGCGCAAAAAACTATCGCTGCGATTGGTGGCGCAATTGCCTGAGCAATTATCTTCGGCAAATAACGTTCCAGATAAGTGATTACTCGCGGGGCAAAGAGAAGCAGTCCCGCAGTTGCCAAAACAGAGAGTGCAAAACCTGGATCCCGACCTTGCCAAGGATCACCGATGACGACTGCGGCAATTGCAAAACCTAGCGCTGGCAGAGAATCAGCTCCGCGCTTGGTTGCATAGGCAATCAGTAATACTGCAGCCATTGCGGCAGCGCGCAGAACTGATGGCGATGGGCGAACTAGCGCGATAAATGCAACTAGTGCAATTGCTGTGGCCAAGATGCGAATGCGCATAGTTTTAAATAGAAATTGTGCACACCATAAAATAAAGGCGGAAACTATTGCAAAGTTTGCCCCACTTACTGCAACTAAATGAGTTAGACCAGAGCGACGCATATCGCTGCGAAAGTTCTCGCTTTGCAAGGATGTGTCACCTAAAACCATTCCGGGAATCAACGAACCAGCATCACCAGTACCACTTGCAGCTCGGAGGCCAAGGCGCACTTTGCCGAGAGACTTTGCCCACCGTGATGGTTTGCTCTTAACTTCCACTTTCTGGTTAGCAATCAAGAGCGCGGCAACACGTGGTTCTTTACTGCGCAAAATGCGCACCTCAGCTCTTATTTTCTGGCCGGGTAGTAATTCTGCAACTTTGATATCTGTCGTGATGAACCGGATCGGAATATGTAGTTTGTAACTACTTTGCCCGATTCTGATCTCACGCAAGCTGGCTAACGCGCTGTAACTCGGAGGCAGAAAATTGCGTCCACTCACCCGCTTTGCGCTCAGATGAGGATCGGTACTCAATTGGAGTGTGGCAATAGCGCTCTCATCAAAGTGTTGAGCAACGATGCTTGATTGCAAACTGTGCTGGCGCAAGGACATAACCGATGAGCCAAGAGCCAGCGCAAAAGCGAGCACGATAAAGCGGTTACGTCTTTGCGACAGGGCAAAAAGAACAAGTAGCGCCGCGGCGAGGGAGGTTCGCCACGGCGCTACATAACTCTGCAGTAACGCACCACACCAAAGCGCACCGCCTAAGGCAAGTGCGCGGTAATCAATTAAACGCGTAGCTTCTCTTTAAATTGCGCAAATTTGATTGATCCGATTCCGGAAACTTTCATCAGATCATCCACGGTAAGAAAGGGGCCATTCTGATTGCGATAAGCAACTATTCGCGCAGCCAACACTGGGCCGATTCCATCGAGTGATTCCAAATCTTTTGCGCTCGCACGATTTAGCGCGATCGGGCCAGAAGATTTGGCTTTGGCTCGTTGTGGCGATATTCGACTAGTGCTACCGGCTTTACCTGGCGGATAAATATAGATTTGTTCACCATCTTTAATGATGCGCGCCAAATTCACATCAGATAAATCAGCGCCTTTTAACTTATCTCCAGCCATCTTGATCGCATCCATAACTCGCGAATTTGCTGGCAAGGTGTAAACCCCTGGGTTCTTAACTGCACCCGCTACATCGACAGTAACTTGAGCGACCGCTTCGGTTACGGATAAGCCTTCGGGTGCCAGTGGGATCTCCTGCGTTGAACCGCGCATCACGAGAAAGAAAGAGAGCGCAATAACCAGCGCTGAGATAGAAAGTAGTGATCGCTTTTGCGATATTGAGAAGGTGATATTGCTCCACCAGTCGCGCATTTTTTCAGTAGATATTTGCATGGCCAGATCATCTGACATTGACGGTCAGAGAAATCTAAGAAAGTGGGTGTCTGTGGTTAAAGAACGATATTTACAAGCTTTGGCGCGCGCGCAATAACTTTCTTAGGAGTTGCCCCATTTAACTCAGCTGCGATTGTGGGATGAGCCAGCGCCAAAGCCTCAATTTCAGAATCAGTAATCGTTGGAGATACTTCAATTCGCTCTTTTATCTTGCCGTTTATCTGAATCACCGCTTCGATCGCATCTGCCACAAGTAACTTTTCATCCACAACTGGCCAACCTGCGGTTGCAATTGCTGGTTTATGGCCTAAGCGCTCCCACATTTCCTCTGCGGTAAATGGAGCAACCAGGGATAACATAATTGCAATCGCTTCTGTTGCTTCGCGCACCGCTGGATCTGCTGCACCTGGACCTGAATCAATCGCCTTGCGAGTGGCATTTACCAACTCCATGACGCGCGCAACTGCGACGTTAAAACGGAAAGATTCCACCGCAAATGCAGCATCGTTTAACGCTTTATGCGTTGCTTTGCGAAGTGAAATCTCGCCAGTTGCAAAATCAACACCTGGTTTTGAGGTTACATCACCAGATAAGCGCCATGCGCGACTTAAGAATTTAACGGAACCAGATGGAGAAACATCAGACCAATCAACATCATCTTCAGGCGGACCAGAAAAAACCATCGAAAGGCGAATCGCATCAACGCCGTGGTTCTCTAACTCATCAGATAAGCGAACCAAGTTTCCGCGAGATTTAGACATTGCAGAACCATCCATCACAACCATGCCTTGGTTTAGCAGGCGAGTAAATGGTTCGTTAAATCCCAACATTCCAATATCGTGCAGAACTTTTGTAAAGAAGCGAGAGTAAAGCAGGTGCAAAATTGCATGTGTTACGCCACCAACATATTGATCAACTGGCAACCAAGTATCAATGTCGGCGCGCGAGAAAGGCTCATTGTGATTTGTTGAAGATGGATAGCGCAAGAAGTACCAAGATGAATCTACGAAAGTGTCCATAGTGTCCGAGTCGCGAGTTGCTGCTCCCCCGCAAGTTGGGCACTTGGTATTTACCCAATCGGTTGCTGCCGCAAGAGGAGATTGTCCCTTTGGCTTTAAATCTAAACCTTTAGCATCAGGAAGTAGTAGTGGGAGTTGATCGGCAGGCACTGCAACTTCACCACACTTTTCGCAATGAACAATCGGAATTGGTGTTCCCCAATAACGTTGGCGAGAGACCAACCAATCGCGCAGGCGATAATTTCGAGCTGATTTACCTAAACCATCAGCCTCTAACTGCTTGTTTATTGCAGCGATTGCATCGGCTTTGCTCAAACCATTTAGCGCACCTGAATTTACTATCTTTCCATCTCCAGTTGTTGCGATCCCTGTTTCTGCAGGATTTTCTTCGCCGGTTTCCACAACAACGCGCACTGGTAACTTCATGGCGCGCGCGAAATCTAAATCTCGTTGATCGTGAGCTGGCACCGCCATGATCGCGCCGGTTCCGTAATCCGCTAAGACATAGTCTGAAGCCCAGATCTGCAACTTCTCGCCATTAACCGGATTAATCGCATAACGTTCTAGGAATACACCAGATTTTGGTCGATCTGTTGCTAAGCGATCGATATCTGATGCTGCCTTAACCGATTCTCGGTACTGCTTAAATTTATCTTCGGCAGCTGTTCCGGCGGCAAGTTCTGCAGCTAACTCAGAATCAACAGCGACAACCATAAAGGTTGCACCAAATAAGGTGTCGGGGCGCGTGGTGTAAATAGTAACGGGTGTGGAGCGCCCTTCGATCAAAAAGTTAACGTTTGCACCTTGTGAGCGACCGATCCAATTTCGCTGCATCATTAGAACTTTTTCGGGCCACTTGCCTTCAAGTTGTTCCATGTCATCAAGTAAGCGGTCGGCGTAATCAGTGATCTTGAAATACCACTGGTTCAATTTCTTCTTCGTTACCGCAGTATCGCAACGCTCGCAAAGGCCCGCTACTACCTGCTCGTTGGCAAGAACTGTCTGGCAACCCGGGCACCAGTTAACGGCGCTATCTTTACGATACGCAAGGCCGCGCTTATGAAGTTCGATGAATAGCCATTGATTCCATTTGTAATACTCAGGATCGCAAGTATTGAAAACTCGATCCCAGTCGAAAGAACACGCATAGCGTCGCATTGATGCTTTCTGCGTTGCGATGTTTTCGTAAGTCCAAATACGAGGATCTTCATTGCGCTTAATTGCGGCATTTTCTGCTGGCAGTCCGAAGGCATCCCATCCAATTGGGTGCATTACGTTAAATCCTTTTTGAATCCAATAACGTGCAATTACATCGCCTAGTGCATATGCCTCAGCGTGGCCCATGTGTAGATCCCCTGATGGATACGGAAACATATCCAAAACATATTTCTTCGGTCTTTTATCATCGGCGCGACCAGATTTAAATGGTTCTATCGCATCCCAAATTGGGAGCCACTTCTCTTGGACATAGGCAAAGTCATATGCCTGATGTTCTTGTGAAGTACTCATCTACTTAGTTTATCGGGCTTTAGCCCCAAGTAACGCCAGTCAATTCTTCGCTAACGCTCCATAAATCCTTTGCTAATCGTTGATCGTATGCAATCGCTGCGGCGCGTGTGAGTTTAGGAAATCCGCGCATCTCCATAAATCCGTCTGGGCCAATGTATGAGGCACCGTAAAGTCCTGGATATGTTGCAGCACATAAAGTCGGTAGCGCCCCACGCTCTGCGCTCTGCGCGAATAATGCATTTGCCAGCGCCCCGGCGCGATCTTGCACTGAAGCACCTGCAACTAAATTTGTGTCGGCATATCCAGGGTGTGCCGCAACTGCTTCAAGGTTCCAGTTGTTGCGCATCTGGCGGCGTTCTAACTCGTGGATAAAAAGTAGGTTTGCTAATTTGCTGTAGGCATATGCCGACCAAGGGTTGTACGCGCCAATTCCCTTGGCTTTATTGCGCAGATCATCAGCCGTGAAATTACCGATGCGAGCAGTGCGATGCATTTGAGAGGTGACGGCAACTACTCGATACTTGATTTGCTTTTGTATTAATCCAGTGAGAGCAAAGTGTCCAAGATGATTGGTGCCAATCTGCATTTCAAATTTATCTTTAGTGAGTGAAAATGGTGTGGCCATTACGCCAGCATTTAAAATCAAAACATCAATTGGGTAAGTAAATTCTTTTGCGAAGGCGCGCACTGAGGAAAGATCGGCTAGATCAAGTAATTTAAAATCAACTCGATCGCGGGCGATTTCTGCGACAGTAGCAGCGCCCTTGGCTGCATTACGAGCGGTAATAGTTACGTGAGCTCCCGCACGGGCCAATTCACGCGCCGTTTCTTTTCCGATACCACTGGTTCCGCCGGTGATTAAAAAGTGCTTCCCAGTTAGATCCGGAATATCAGTTGCATCCCAGCCTCTTGGAATTGTGGTGACGCTAGACATTTCTATTCCTTACTTAATGGCTACTTTTCTATTTAACTTGTAAGTGGAGATAAGGGGATTCGAACCCCTGACCTCTTCCATGCCATGGAAGCGCGCTACCAACTGCGCCATATCCCCTTTTATTTCCCGCCTTTAACGAGAAGGTAACTCTAGCGCACGTGATCTGGCACATCAGCACCAGATTCTTCGCCCATTACTGGTTCAAGAATTGAACCAGCGTTATGTTCAGCCAAGTGCCAACCCTTTGGGCTGGTCTGCAAAATTGACCAACGTGCATTAGATAGCCCGCCAATCTTTCCCCAATGCGCCATCGGCAAATGCAAATAGTGCCCGATTAAGCAGCGCGCAGTTCCGCCGTGGGTTGCAACAACTACTAATTGATTCTCTTTATCACCTAAGAATTCATCGATTGCAGCGCTGGCACGCGCGGCAACTTCGCTACGGCGCTCACCAATAGTTCCCGCCGGATTATCGTTTCCATCTATCCAGCGAATGAAGTTCTCTAAATCTTCGGCGCGATTTTCTGCACCGGTCTTTCCTTCCCAGTGTCCACCATCGGTTTCGCGTAAACGCTCATCAATCAAAACTTCCATATTTACAATCTCACCGAGCTTTGAAGCAGTGACTCGAGCCCGCGAAAGATCGCTAGATAAAATCGCCGTCGGTTCCATTCCGGCAATTATTGGAGCGGCAATTTCGGCTTGATAAACACCAACGCTATTTAGATCGATATCAGAATGTCCTTGAAAGCGATTTACAACGTTCCAATCAGTCTGACCGTGGCGCCATAAAAGTATGCGATTGTTCTTACCTGCCATTTGCCACATTTTCCTTTACTACATCTAGTTCAATGGTCGGACAATCATTCCAGAGGCGATCGAGCATGTAATAACGGCGCAGTTCAGCACTTTGAATGTGTACAACTAAATCTGAGTAATCAAGCAGGATCCATTCATCGGTTCCTTCGCGGCGCGCTGGCTTTTCGCCAATCAATCGCAACTTCTCTTCTACTTCATCAGCAATCGCATCAACTTGGCGAATATTCGCACCCGTTGCAATTAAAAAGACTTCAGATAAAACCATTTGATCAGAGAGATCAATGGCGATCATCTCTGTGCCAAATTTATCGGCGATTGCGCGAGCTGCAACCTGGGTCAACTCGGTAACGCTCTTACTTGCTGGCATAGAGGTGGTGCTCCTTTATATAGGTTGCTACGTGTGGTGACACTGATGCTAAATCTCCAGCGCGTACTTGCGTTGCAGAAATGTTGAGCGCTCCGATATCGAGGTTTGCTTCACCTGGAAATTCTGGACGGTCAATAACTATAAACTCGACCATATCCTTTAATTCGCTGCTGCGATGCCACTGTTCGATTTTGGTGAAGGCATCCGTGCCGATTATGAGCGCAATCTGATCACCGGGATAACTCTGCGCGACCGCCTCAACGGTATCAATTGTAAAACTTGACCCCTGGCGCAAAATCTCAATCGGGTTCACTTCTACTTTGCTAGAGACTTCCGCAGGTAAATCTTTAAGGGCTATTTGGCACATTGCGCGCCGATCACTCGCTGCTGCAACTGGCTGTGTATCGCGAAGTTGTGGTTGACCTGCAGGAATTAAGAGAATGCGATCCGCTAATTTGCGAGAAATAATTTCGGTAATTACGTGCAGGTGGCCTTTATGGATTGGGTCGAAGGTCCCGCCGTAGATTGCAATCTTTGCCATATCAAAATTGTGAAAGCCCAGAGACCTGGCGCTTTTTAATCGTTATCTAGGCGGAGTACAAGATAGAGAAATAAAGAAAAGAGGATGAAAGTTCCGACTCCAAATGCATATGGTGGAGCAGGAAGTTCACGAAGAGTTTCGGCTGAGGCGATAAGCATGGGTACAGACTACCCCCGCCCCGCGAGTAACTCTAAAAAGCGCGCCTCATCGATCACTTTTACGCCGAGTTCTTGCGCTTTCGCTAACTTAGAACCAGGGTCGCTGCCAACCAATACATAATCGGTCTTCTTCGATACCGCTGATGCGGCTTTTCCACCGTGCGCGGTAATCGCCTCGGCGATGGAATCGCGAGTGAAGTTATCTAATCCGCCAGTGACTACGAAGGTTAGATTGGCCAACGTCTGCGGCAGATCTGCAGCAGCCTGCGCCTGCATAACCACGCCGGCGCTCTGCCATTTTGAAATAATCTGACGATGCCAATCAATGGCAAACCATTCGACAATTGATTGCGCGATCGTTTCACCAAGTCCATCAATTTCTGAAAGTTCAGCGACGCTCGCTTTAGAAATTGCATCCATTGAACCAAAGTTATTGGCTAGTGATTGCGCAGCTGTTGGTCCAACGTGGCGAATTGAAAGCGCAACGATAATGCGCCAAAGTGGTCGAGTCTTTGCGTTCTCTAAACCAGCTAACAACTTCTCAGTGTTTTTACCGGTACTGCCGTCTTTCTTCGTGAAGAACTCAGATCGAGTTAGCGATTGAGTAGTCAGCGCAAATAGATCTGATTCATCGGTAATTATCTGATCACTCAACAAAGCAACCGCAGCTTCTAAACCAAGAACATCTATATCCAGGGCAGCACGCGAGCCAATGTAGTAAATACGCTCACGCAGTTGTGCGGGACAACTTTGGGTATTTGGACAGCGAATATCTACATCTCCTGCGGTAATCGCTCGCAATTCACTGGCGCATTCTGGGCAATTGGTCGGCATTACAAAGGCGCGTTCTTTGCCGGTGCGCTTATCTAAAACCGGTCCGAGTACTTCAGGGATTACATCACCGGCTTTACGGATGATTACTGTGTCACCTATTAAAACGCCTTTACGTTCGATCTCTTCTTGGTTGTGAAGAGTTGCATTTGTAACTGTCGAACCAGCGACTTTAACTGGTTCCATAAATGCAAATGGTGTGACTCGTCCGGTGCGACCAACGCTAACTTTGACATCAAGTAACTTAGTTGTCACTTCTTCAGGTGGGTACTTAAAAGCGATCGCCCACTTTGGAGCCCGTGAGGTGAAGCCCAGCTTTTGTTGTTCGGCGATTTCGTCAACTTTAATTACTACGCCATCAATTTCGTGCTCAACATCGTGGCGATGCTCGTTGTAATACTCGATGAATTTAACGACTTCGGCGCGCGTGGCGCAGACTTTAAAGCGATCTGATGTCGGCGCACCTAATTCTTTTAATTTTGCATAAGCATCTGATTGTGACTTAAAAGCCATTCCTTGGTTTGCGCCAACCCCGTGCACAACCACGCTGAGTGGGCGAGATGCAGTGATGCGTGGATCTTTCTGGCGCAACGATCCCGCAGCGGAATTTCGCGGATTAGCAAATAGTTGCTTGCCCGCTTCTTCTAGCTCCTCATTTAATTGATTAAAGGCGGCGACCGGGAAGAAGACTTCACCACGGATTTCAATCAACTCTGGAACATTCTTACCCGATAAATTATGTGGCAGGTCTTTAATGGTTTTAACGTTTAGAGTGACATCTTCACCAGTCACGCCATTTCCGCGAGTTAAGGCGCGCGTTAACTGGCCTTTTTCGTATAACAAGTTAATTGCCAGGCCATCAACCTTTAACTCGCATAGATAATTTGGGTTAGGGCTCTCTTTTTCTACCCGATCAAACCACGCAGTTAGTTCTTCGTTATCAAAGACGTTATCAAGGCTCATCATCTTTTCGATGTGATCGTGTTGAGTAAAGGTCGTGGCGAAGCCTCCTCCGATGCCAAGTGAAGGTGAATCTGGTTCTAGCAACTCTGGATGTTTTGCCTCCAGCGCCTTTAGCTCCTGCAACAGCGCATCAAATTGGGCATCAGTGGCTGTTGGCGCATCTAATACGTAATATTTAAATTGATGATCGCGAATCTCGTTGGTGAGTTCGGTAATTCGATGGCGGGCAGCGTTGCTCATGCGCTCTCGCAGATCGTTGCCGATCCGACTACTCGGTCACCGTCGTAAATAACCATTGCTTGTCCATTAGCAATTCCAAGAAGTGGCTCATCTAATTCAGCAATTAAGCGTTGCCCGTCAAAGAAGTAAGTGCAATCTAACGGTGCACCGTGGGCGCGCACTTGCACGAAACCACGCAATGGATCAGCACCAACTGCAGGTCCGCACCAAATAGTTTTCTCACCAAAGAGTTTATTTACCGCAAGATCCTCGCGCGCGCCAACAACAACGGTATTTGTCACTGGTTCGATCTTTAAAACAAAGCGTGGTGAACCATCTGGGGCAGCAACAGATAAACCTAACCCTTTGCGCTGACCGATTGTGTAGGTATAAGCGCCATTATGTTCACCGATTTTTCTACCGGATTGATCAACTATCGGACCAACTTCACTTCCTAGGCGATCGCGTAACCAACCTGCGTTATCACCTGATGGAACAAAGCAGATGTCGTGGCTATCTGGTTTTTGCGCAACTGCTAAACCGCGAGCTTCGGCTTCAATGCGAATATCAACTTTTTCAGTATCGCCCAGTGGAAATATCGCACCATTGATTTGTTCAGTAGTTAAAACGGCAAGAACGTAGGATTGATCTTTTAACGGATCAACGGCGCGATGCAACGTCTTTCCCATTGGACCAATTTCGGTGCGCGCGTAATGTCCGGTGACAACGCCATCAAAGCCCATCGCTTTTGCGCGATCTAAGACAGCGGCAAATTTAATTTTCTCATTACAGCGAAGACAAGGATTCGGAGTGCGGCCAGCTGCATACTCAGCAAGAAAGTTTTCTACGACGCCATCGTGAAATTCTTCGGCCATATCCCAGATATAGAAAGGGATACCGATTTTGTCGGCGGCGCGACGTGCATCGTGTGAATCTTCAATCGTGCAACAACCGCGCGCACCAGAACGATATTTCTGTGGGTTAGAAGCAAGGGCAAGGTGCACGCCAATTACTTCGTGACCGGCTTCAACAGCGCGGGCAGCAGCAACTGCGGAATCAACTCCCCCGCTCATAGCGGCGATAATTTTCATTTCTGATTAGCCGCCCGTCCCCGCGCAATAACTGTAGGAAGTACCGATAGCGCAAAATCTACATCTGCTTCGGTGGAATTAGCGCCTAAGGAGAAACGTAGCGATGATTGCGCGGTAATTTCAGTGTGACCCATCGCAAGCAAAACGTGCGAAGGGCGATGTACTCCAGCGCTGCACGCAGCACCTGTTGAGCAAGAGACGTTTTCAGAATCCATTAGCAACAGAAGCGAATCAGACTGGGTGCCCGGAAAGGTGACGTTAACGATTCCAGGTAAACGATCGGCGCTCACACCATTTATATAAGCATCAGGTACTGACGCCGCAAGCCCTGTTTCAAATCTTTCACGCAACTTTTCAACTTCTTCTGCGCGATATTGATGGCTGGCAACTGCGGCGGCAAAGGCAACTATTGAGGGCGCATTTAAAGTGCCACTGCGAATTTCGCGCTCTTGTCCGCCACCGTGTAACAAAGCCGGGATTTCATAAGCACGGCGCAGAATCAAGGCACCGATTCCGTGTGGTCCCCCAACCTTATGGCCGCTTAGCGCCATGGAAGTTAGACCTAGCTCTTTATACGAGAGCGGCGCTTTTGTAAAAGATTGCACCGCATCGGTGTGAACTGGAATATCGCCAGCTAATTTAACAACGTCGCCAATGGGTTGAATCACACCAGTTTCATTGTTGGAATGCATTACTGAAATCAAAGCGATCTCACTGCCGCGCTTACTGATCAATTCCTTTAAGAAATCTAAATCAATTACGCCAGATTTATTGACGGGTATTTCAATTAACTCTGCGCCTTCGTGTTCTACCAACCAACGTGCAGGATCAAGAACGGCGTGATGCTCAATTGAACTTATGACAATTACTTTCTTGCCAGATTTCCAAAAGAGTCCTTTGATCGCCGCGTTATCGGCTTCTGTACCGGATCCTGTAAAGATAACTTCTGATGGCAAGCAACCAACTGCTTTAGCGATTATCTCGCGGGCATCTTCTACATCTTTGCGAGTAGATCGCCCTTCAGTATGAAGCGATGATGGATTGCCAACTTTACGTAAAGCGATCTGCATGGCATCTAGAGCGACGTCAAAGATCGGCGTAGTTGCCGCATGATCTAGATAGACGCTCATTGGAGCAGTCTAGTTCACCCGCAGAATTAACTCTTTTTTGCGCTGATGCCCGTTGTTGCCTGCGGCAGAACGTTGAAGAGATCACCGATTACGCCAAAGTCTGCGATATCAAAGAGCGGGGCTTCCGGATCTTTATTTACAACAACGATTGTCTTTGAAGTCTGCATACCGGCGCGGTGTTGAATCGCACCTGAAATTCCGCAAGCTACATAAAGTTGTGGGCTCACTGTCTTTCCAGTTTGGCCGACTTGATGTGAGTGTGGATACCAGCCAGCATCGGTTGCAGCGCGTGATGCACCAACAGCTGCTCCAAGTGAATCAGCAAAACTTTCAACGGCTGCAAAATCACCATTGGTGCCGCGACCGCCGGAGACAACGATATTTGCCTCAGTTAACTCTGGTCGTCCGCCCTTAACAGGTGGTTGTGATGAAGAAATAGCAGAAAGTCTTGCGGCATCACTTATTTCTGCACTCGCATTTTCAACCGCAGGTGATGCGCTAGTTAAATCCGCTTCGATGCTGTTCGGGCGCACAGTGATAATCGGAGTTCCCTTTGAAACTTTTGAGTGGACCGTTGTTGATCCGCCGAATACTAATTGAGTTGCCGTGATATCTGCAGCAACATCTACGGCATCGGTGATAATTCCAGATTCGGTTAAAACTGCAACGCGTGCCGCAACTTCTTTGCCGAAGGCGTGGGATGCGATTAACAGGGCAGCTGGTGACTTACCTTTAACTAAATTGGCAAGTGCATCTGCAATTGCTGGCACTCCGTGCTTTGTAAAGTCTGCGGATTCAACTACTAAAACATTTGTAATTGGTCCTTGGTTAACTGTTGCGGCAAGTGCTGCGCCTTTGCCGGCATCAGCCATGACTACTGCTGTAACTGCGCCAATTCGTGCAGCAACTGTTGCAAGTTCTGCGGTGGTTTTAGTGGCCTTATCTCCTGCGAAATCAGCCAAGATAAATACGTTGCTCATATCAACTTCTTCTCTGCTAAGTAGTTAACGAGGGCTTCTCCGCCGCTACCTTCATCTGTAACTTTGATACCTGCCGCACGCGCTGGTCGCGGAGTTGCATCATTTACTTGCGACCAAGCGCTTTGTGATGAAACTCCGACTGCTGCTAAATCCTTTTGTTCAATCGTCTTTTTCTTCGCCGCCATAATTCCCTTAAATGATGGGTAACGCGGCTCATTGATTTTCTCAACCACGCTGATCACACAAGGAAACGCTGCAGAAATCTCATCAACGCCAGCTTCAGTAACTCGTGTTATTGAAACTTTGCCAGCAGGATCAACTGTGACTTTAGAGGCGAAAGTTAACTGGCCCCAACCTAAGCGAGCGCTGATCATCGCTGGGACAACGCTCATTCGTGCATCTGTTGATTCTGTTCCGCAAATAACAATGTCATATCCGCCATCGCTAATTACTTTGGCAAGCAATGCAGAAGTTGCGAGCGCATCTGCGCCAGCAAGTGCGCTATCGGTAATCAAGATCGCACCATTTGCACCCATTGAAAGCGCTTTACGTACCGCTTCGGTTGCGCGTTCTGGGCCCATTGAAATAACGGTGACGGTATTGGCGCCACCTTCTTCATTTCCACCGTGTGCTTCTGCTATTCGCAGCGCTTCTTCTACGGCGTACTCATCTAAATCATTTAATACGGCATCAACGTTTTCGCGATCGAGAAGTCCATTGACCATCTTCTTCTCGGCCCACGAATCCGGAACCTGCTTTACGCAAACGGCGATCTTCATATGGCAGATGTTACTGATGAGTAGGAGTTTGCGCTAGCGGAAAACCCTAAACCAACACTTCACCTTACCTTTGCCAACACTTCACCTTTCTACCGGTGAACGATTAAGAATCCCCCTTTATTCTCTACCTATGATCGCAAACCAGAGCCCTTCGCCAATGCGCATCCTCATAGTCACCGAGGCGTTCTTGCCGCAAGTAAACGGCGTTACCAATTCAGTTCTTCGCTTACTTGAATTTTGCAAACGTTCTGGACACGAAGTCTTGGTAATTGCTCCAGAGAGTGAGAACGCTCCCAAAGATTATTTAGGTTTCAAAATTAAATATGTTCCTAGCATTGCAATGAAGAGATTAATTCCGATGGGTCTTCCTAAGAAGTACCTGGAGCCATTCATTGAAGGTTTTAATCCAGATGTTATTCACCTCGCGTCACCAATTTTCTTAGGCCACTACGTAGCTCGACTGGCCCGTAAAGCAAATATTCCAACTGTTTCGGTATATCAAACAGATATTGCAGGATTTGCTCGACATTATGGTTTGACTGTCGCTCACAACACCTTGAAGCGATGGGTAGCGCGAATTCATTCTACGACTGATCTAACTCTGGCACCGTCTGGTTGGGCTTGTCGAGATCTAGAAAATTCTGGTGTGACCAACGTGAAACTCTGGCAGCGCGGCGTGGATCTAGTCAACTTTACGCCAGAGAAGAGAAATGAATTTTTAAGAAATGACTTCCTAAGCAAGCGTGGTGCAAAATATGTTGTTGGCTATGTTGGACGACTTGCTAATGAAAAACGAATTGATGATCTAGCTATTTTAAATCGCCAGCCCGATATTCAGCTGGTGATTGTTGGACACGGTCCAGCTGAAGCGCGATTAAAGAGAGAGCTTTCTAATGCCATATTCGTTGGTTACAAATCCGGACATGAACTAGCCGAACACGTCGCATCTTTTGATGCATTTGTGCACACTGGAAAACACGAGACTTTCTGCCAAGCAATTCAGGAATCACTCGCTTCAGGAACAGTCGTTGTTGGCCCAGATTCTGGCGGACCTACTGATCTAATCGAACACGGCAAGACTGGATTGCTTATTGATACCGCTGACTCACACCTACTTCTTCACTCCATATATGCGCTACTTGAGCATCCAACGCTGGATCTAATGCAAATTGCGGCACGTAAATCGGTTGAGCACCGGACCTGGGACTTTATAAATGAAAGCCTCATTGAACATTACCGTGACGTAATAGAAGTTGTCGCGCTGCGAAAAGAGTTGGTCGCATGAAAATCATTCATATCGCCAATTTCTATGGTCCAAAATCTGGTGGAATAAAGACGACCCTTCATAATTTAGGTTCTGGTTACACCAACCGTGGACACGATTTCACTTACATTGTTCCTGGCGTTGGCTTCTACCAAGAGAAAACACCGCATGGAAATCGCATCACGGTTCCGTCTTGGTCAATACCTTTAAGTGGTGGTTACCGAATCATTAGATCTAATCGTCAAATTAAAAGTATTTTGCTAGCCCTGGCCCCAGATCGATTAGAGATATCAGATCGATTTACACTATCTGGTGTGGGCAGATGGGCCCGTTCTCACAAAATACCAACTTTAGTGTTTAGCCACGAAACACTCCGCGGGCTTATCAGAACATATCAACCGCTTTCACTAAACAAATTTGTGCGTTGGCATAATTCGCGCCTAGCGGCAAGCTTTGATCACGTTGTTACAACAACTAATTTTGCCGCAGCCGAGTTCCGCGAAATTAACACGCAGAATCTAGTTCAGGTACCCCTTGGAGTGGATCTCCAAACTTTCTCACCGAAGAACAGAGATGAAGAACTGCGCACAAAACTTCTGAAGAATGGTGATGTTCTTCTTGTTCATTGCGGAAGACTTTCTCCAGAGAAGAAGCCAGAAAGATCAATAGAAGCGCTGCGCGTACTATTGAAGCAAGGAGTTAACGCTCGCCTTATCTATGTTGGTACAGGCCCGCTTCATAAGAAGTTATATGAGAGTTCCAAAGATATCCCTGTGACATTCCTCGGCTATATATCCGATAAGAAGTATCTCGCTCGCATTATTGCCTCGGCCGATCTCTCAATTGCACCGGGCCCAATTGAAACTTTCTGTTTAGCGGCGCTGGAATCACTCGCTAGTGGCACTCCGGTTGTCTGCTCCGAAACCAGCGCAGTTGGTGAATTCTTGCTTCTGCAAAGCAACGAATCAGTCGGTTTAGCGGCGGCAAATAATGGGGCGGCATTTGCTGAAGCAATTAAGGTATTGCTGGCTCGCCTTAGCGCTGAACCAACTCTGCGATCTCGTTGCCATCATCAGGCTGAAAACTTCCCTTGGTCTTCCACAATTTCCCAGATGCTCTCACTCTCTCCACAGAGACAACTGCGGGTGGCTTAAATGTATAACCCAATCACCTTTGCCGTAGTTGGCGATAGCGCAGCATCTGGGGTTGGAGATTCAGATGACCAAGGTAACTACTTTGGTTGGACCTACCATCTTGCAAAAGCATTTCAAGAGCCATTGGTCTATATAAATGCATCACGACCAGGCGCTCGTTCTGGAGAAGTATTAAATGTGCAATTGCCAAAGGTGCTTGATCACTCACCCGAACTCGCTGCGGTAATTGTCGGCGGAAATGATTTGCTGCGCAGCAACTTTTCGCCAGAAACATTCGAGAAAAATTTGCGACAGACTATGGTCGATCTTGTCTCTAATGGATCAACAATTATGTTGCTAGAGCTGCACGATCCAACAGTAATTGTCCCAATGCCTTACCTTGTTGGACGCATTTGCAGGAGAAGAGTACAAGCCATTAACGAAGTAACTCATCGACTAAGCAAAGAATTTGGTGCTGTCACCCTACCAACGCGAGCACTCTCTGGCATTTATGAACGCGAGAAGTGGCACGTCGATCGAATGCATCCCAGCAAGTCTGGACATCAATTTATTGCTCAACAGTTTGCAGTTTTATTGCGAGAGCGTGGTTACTTCATAGGTGAGGTTAAGATCGATCCAATCAACAATAGAAGTCGTAAAGATTCAATACTTTGGATGTTACGCAATGGAACCCCGTGGTTCCTAAAGCGCAGCGTAGATCTCCTTCCTGGCCTAATTTGGCTAAGCGGCGCTGAGTTGATTTACATTTTGCGTTCGAAGTATTCACAACTTTCGCAAGATCGCACAGGCGTAGTACTAGGTAGTAATTGCTAAATTAACCTAAAATGCGATCCATGCTCGCATTCATCGCACCTGGTCAAGGCGCGCAAACTCCCGGAATGCTGACCCCGTGGATAACCGATCCCGCTGCCAAGCTTTTGCTCTCGCAGTGGTCGCACGAAATTGATTTAGATTTAGTAAGGCTAGGTACCACTGCAGACAGCGATGAGATTAAAGATACCGCCAACGCCCAACCGTTAATTGTTGCCGCTGGTTTATTGGGTGCCCGCGCTCTTGGTAGCGCCAGATTGGCAATTATTGCCGGCCACTCTGTTGGTGAAATTACTGCAGCCGCAATTGCTGGCGTTATCGATGATGTTGATGCGATGAAATTGGTACGTGCGCGCGGAATTGAAATGGCTAAGGCGGCAGCGCTTAAGCCCGCAGGAATGGCTGCTGTACTTGGTGGCGATCGCGAAGTTGTTCTTCGTGCGATCTCAGATTTGGGGTTAGTTGCAGCAAATGACAATGGTGGTGGACAGATTGTTGCCGCTGGTGATTTAGAAGCGCTCGCGCAATTAGCACCCGAGGGTGCACGAGTTCGTGCACTGGCAGTCGCCGGAGCATTTCATACCTCTTATATGCAACCGGCCGTTGCGCCTCTGCAAGAGATCGCCGCGAAGATTTCGGTTCACGCAGCCAAGTGCCCAGTGATTTCCAATAAAGATGGAGCGGTGCTGCACGATGGGCGCGAGATCTTAGATCGCATTGTTGCGCAGATCTCTAACCCAGTGCGCTGGGATCTTTGTATGACAACGCTGGCCAGCCACGTTTCTGGCGCAGTTGAAATTCCACCAGCCGGAACTCTCGTTGGTTTACTAAAGCGAGCGGTACCAATTATTGAAACTTTCGCCTTAAAGAGCGAAGAAGATGTCACACTTGCTAAGGAATTTATAGTTCGCCATCAAGACGAGCAGAACGATGAGGATAAGTAATGGTCATCAAGTCTAAATCTGGTAGCGAAAGCTCAATCCTCTCAGTTGGCGTATACCGTCCGTCTCGCTTGGTTCCGAACTCTGAAATTGTTGATGCTATTGATTCCAGCGATGAATGGATTGTGCAACGCACTGGAATTGAATCACGCCGCTTTGCTGGTCCTGATGAATCAGTAGTTGATATGGCTATCGGTGCGGCAGAACAAGCTTTGCTGCGCGCTAAGTTAACTATCAAAGATATTGATTCAGTAATCGTTGCAACTATTACTTATCCCCATCAAGCACCATCGGCGGCAACTGCGATTATTCAAAGAATGGGTAACCCAACTGCCGCGGCTTTTGACATTAGCGCAGCCTGTGCTGGTTTTTGTTATGGAGTTGCCATGGCCCACGATTTCGTTCGCGCTGGAAGTGCCAAGAAAGTTTTGGTTATTGGCGTTGAGAAGATTACTGATTTTACAGATCCAACAGATCGCGCAACCGCCTTCATCTTCGCCGATGGCGCAGGCGCGGTGGTTATCGGTGAAACGCAAGATGCGGGCATCGGTCCAGTTGAATGGGGTTCAGATTCAGAAAATCGCGATGCTATTTTGATGAATCCATCTTGGATTGATGTGCGCAATACCGAAACGCAGCTAACTAAAGCCGACGTTAAGTGGCCAAACATCACCCAAGAAGGTCAGAAAGTATTTCGCTGGGCAGTTTTTTCAATGAGTAAAGCAGCGCTGAAAGCTTTGGATTCAGCCGGGCTTAGCGTTAACGAGATCGATGCCTTTATTCCACATCAAGCAAATGTGCGGATTATTGAAACCATGGCAAAAGAGATGAAATTACCGGAGTCCGTGATCATTGCCGATGACATTAGAACAAATGGAAATACATCGGCGGCTTCAATTCCGCTCGCAATGGATGCGCTATTAGAAAAACATCCGGAACTTCACGGGAAGTTAGCCCTGCTTATCGGATATGGCGCAGGTCTCGTTTATGCTGGCCAAGTTGTGAAATTGCCACCAAAGCCATAATTTTTCGCTCTTAACCACCGAATTACTAGGAAGTAAGGGCTTTATCGGGGAGAATTACTTCCTATTCACAACTATTCACAATGCAATGAGAAAAGGATCCATCAAAATGGCACTTTCACCAGCAGATGTACTCGCAGGAATTAAAGAGATCGTAGAAGAAGTTGCAGGTATTCCAGCGGCTTCAATCGAACTTGATAAGAACTTCACTGATGACCTAGAAGTTGATTCATTAAGCATGGTCGAAGTTGTTGTTGCTTGCGAAGAGCGCTTCGGTGTAAAGATTCCCGATGAGAAAGTAACTGATCTCGCAACAGTAGGAGATGCAGTTAACTTCATTGTTAACGCTGCCGCATAAGTAATTTCATGTCACAACGTCGAGTAGTCGTTACTGGGCTAGGTGCAACAACTCCCCTTGGTGGCGATGTTGCCAGCACTTGGGCTGCGTTGATTGCCGGCAAAAGCGGTGTGCGTCTTTTAACTGAAGATTGGCGCGAACTATTGCCGGTGCACTTTGCCGCACGTGTTGCGACCGAACCAGCAGATCAGATGGAGCGCGTAGAAATGCGTCGCTTAGATCGTTCTGAACAATTTGCGCTGGTTGCATCTCGCGAAGCTTGGAAAGATGCTGGTTCACCTGATCTTGATAAAGAACGCCTTGGCGTCGTAATCGCATCTGGCATTGGTGGCGTAATAACTCTGCTTGATCAATTCGATAATTTAAAGGAGAAAGGTGCGCGCGGTGTCAGCCCGCACACCGTTCCAATGTTGATGCCAAATGGTCCAGCCGCAAATGTTGGGCTAGAACTTCAAGCCAAGGCTGGTGTTCACACACCAGTGAGCGCATGTGCATCTGGCGCCGAGGCAATTGGTTACGCCCTGGAAATGATCCGCTCAAATCGCGCCGATGTAATCGTAAGTGGCGGAGTTGAAGCGGCGATTCACCAATTACCAATGGCGGGCTTTGCTGCAATGAAAGCTTTATCAACTCGCAATGATGCGCCAGAGCGCGCATCACGTCCTTACGATGCCGATCGCGATGGTTTTGTACTTGGCGAAGGCGGCGGAATATTAGTTCTTGAAGAGTATGAGCACGCTAAAGCGCGCGGTGCCAAGATTTACTGTGAACTAGTTGGGCAGGGACTTTCATCCGATGGTTATCACATTGCCGCGCCCGATCCTGATGGCGCTGGTGTGCAGCGCGCAATTAAATTTGCCTTAGCTGATGCCAAACTTTCAACGAAAGATATTGTTCATTTAAATGCGCATGCCACATCAACTCCAGCTGGAGATGTTGCTGAAGCAAATGCGCTTCGTTTAGCACTGGGTAAAGATTCAGATCACGTTGCAGTGTCTGCTACAAAATCAATGACTGGTCACTTACTTGGTGGCGCAGGTGCGATTGAATCTGTATTTGTTGTGAAAGCGCTACAAGAGCGTTTGGCACCACCGACAATCAATATTGAAAACTTAGATCCTGCTGTGACAATTGATGTGGTTCGTGACACGCCTCGCACGCTTCCTGCTGGACAAATTGCCGCGCTCAATGATTCTTTTGGTTTTGGCGGCCATAACGTTGTATTGGCTTTCGCAACTCTATAAACTCAATTTTATGGTCCACACAGAGGTTGACCCGAGCGATCCAGAGCTAAGAATCCAACGCCTGCTTGATCCGGGCACTGTTTCTCTTTTAGTTGAACGCACAGATTGTGGAATGGTTGCAGCAACTGGTGCAATAAAAGGAAATCGCGTAGTCGTCTTTGCATCAGATGCCACAATTAAAAGTGGCGCACTTGGTGTAGATGGCTCACACGTAATCGTGAGCGCTTATAGAGAAGCTATGGCTAAACAATTACCAATTATTGGTATTTGGCATTCAGGTGGTGCGCGTTTAAGTGATGGCGTTTCATCCTTAAATGCTTTTGGTGAAGTATTTCAAGCGATGATTCTGGCAAGTGGACGAATCCCGCAGCTCTCACTTGTTCTTGGCCCAACAGCAGGTGGTGGCGCTTACGGTCCAGCTTTAACCGACATAGTTGTTCTTGCCCCTGAAGGACGCATCTTTGTTACCGGTCCAGATGTTGTTAAATCTGTAACTGGTGAAGATGTAGATATGGCATCCCTTGGTGGCCCAGAAGCGCACAGTAAAAATAGCGGCGTTGCGCATGTAATCGCCTCAACCGAGCAAGAAGCCTTTGACGAAATTCGTGATGTAACCGCGCTCTTTGCCAATCAAGGACATATGGATACAGATCTAATAGATTCAGATTTATCAGTCTTTGTTCCAGCAGCAACGAAGCGAAGTTATGAAGTGCATCCGCTGATTGATGCAATTTTGGATGCAGATGGTGAGAAATTAGAACTGCTTCCTGTCTGGGCCGAGAATATGACAACGGTATTGGGACGTTTTGGAGGTCGCACAGTTGGTGTCATTGCCAACAACCCGGCACACATCGGCGGGGTCTTGGATTCAGCGGCTGGCGAAAAAGCGGCGCGCTTTGTGCGCACCTGCGATGCCTTTGGTATTCCACTAATTGTTATTGCCGACGTCACCGGTTTCTTGCCAGGTGCCGGTCAAGAATGGGAAGGTGCAGTCAGACGTGGTGCGAAGTTGCTGCACGCTTTCGGTGAGGCAGTTGTTCCTCGCGTTACCTTGATTACCCGACGCGCATACGGTGGTGCATTTGTTGCTATGAATGCTAAATCACTTGGCGCTACACGAGTATTTGCTTGGCCAACTGCCGAAGTTTCAGTGATGGGGGCTGTTGCTGCGGTTCGCGTTTTGCATCGCAGGTTACTTGCTGATCTTGCGCCAGAACTGCGTGAAGGTATGGAGCTAGAACTTGCGGCGGAGCACGACAAAGTATCTGGTGGAGTTATTAAAGCTGTGGAGATTGGCGCAGTCGATGAAATTGTTGACCCAACGCATACTCGCAGTGCGCTTGCTCGTGCACTTGCTTCCGCACCTAATCGACGTGGCGCTCACGGAAATATTCCGCTTTAACTAACCTTTAAATCGCTCATTTACGTAGTCACTGGGCAACTCTGTTTCATGCCCATCGGGTACACCCATGCGTTCAATGATTTCTTCATAGCCTTGATACTTTCCGCGCAATTCTTTTTTCGTAACTCCGCGAAAACATGATGCTATAAATCCCGGTGACATTGTGCAAGAGTAAAAAGACCAATCTCCACCGGGTGCAACTTCACCGGCTTGGATAACTCCAGCTTTGATTGTGTGCTGCATAACTTGGCCAGCATTGATATCCCTGCCTAAAATAATTGTGCGAGCGGTGCCATCTTTGTGGAATTCATATAAAGCTATTGGATCACCTTCGTAGTAATGCCAGACTTCATCAAATTCCAGAACGTGAGTGGTGGAAACGCTGATTGGTTCATTTAGGTACAGCCCCAGCCCTGCAGTTCCTGCCGGTCCACCAGCAGTGGTCTTAGCCTCAGATATATAAGTATTAATAAAGTAAGTGCCTTCAACCGGCAGGGGTTTCATCCCAAAGTAGGCGATTAACTCCTGCGCGCGAGACATCTTTTAAATGGTTAGTTCTTAACGGTGAAGGTAACTGAAACGGTTGAGGTAACAGTCTTCTTAATCGTGGTCGTGTCATACGCGCCACCATCCGAGGTCATCGTTGAATCAGGGGTCGTAACTTGGAAAACCCCGCTCTTGACACTTGTTACAGCTCCGACGCTTCCGCCAACTGCTTTGGTGATTGCTTCTGCGCGGATCTTGGCATCTTTCATCGCTTCTTCGAGCAATTGTGGGCGAAGTTCTGCCAGAGTGGAGATGTAATACTGAGGGCCATAGTTATTTACAGAAACACCCGATTGCAAAATTGAGCCAATACCTTGTGAAAGTTTAGAAACTAATTCAACATCCTTGGTGCGAACTGTGACATCGCGACTGGCGCGATAATTCAAAATGCGACCAGTTGAATTTCCGTTTAGATATTCTTCTTGGCCGTAAGTAGAAACTGGACCAAGAGTTAGCGCCTCAGCCGGAATTCCGCCCTCTGCTAGATATTTTGCTACCGCTGCAACATCATTTCCAACTTTGGTGACCGCATCAGAGACGCTTGGACGAGAGAGTGAGACAGATAAAGTCCACACAGCATTATCTGCAACCGCTTCAGTGCGCGCAGATCCAGTAACGACAATTCCGTTATCTGAACGGCTGGCAAAGCCCGCTCCAACTTTTACAAGACCGCCACCTATTGCAAGAGCAAGGATTAAGGCAGGAATGAAAAGGGAGTTTGATCTAGAAATTTGCGAAAAACTCTTTGGGCTCTCAGGTGTTGTCATATCTATATCTTAACGTATTAAATGGCGCGCAATTGCATTACTTTATCGATTTCAACGTTTCGGAATGGGGCTAACTCTTCTTCCCATCTATTTCCCAGCACTTGCTCAATTGCCTCGCGTATCGAAATCTCATCAAAGCTCTTAGCGAGCGCATCCATAATCTGATGTTCTGTGACAACAATGTTGCCGAGGCCATCAATACTTGCGCGATGAATACCGAGCTCGGGAGTTGCGCGATAAAACTCTCCCCCGAGTTCTGATTCTTCCCGAACTTCAAATCTCAAGTAGTGCCAACCACGAAGTGCAGATGCAATCTTCGCGGCGCTTCCTCGCACATCTCGAAATTCAAGAGTTGTTCGGTACGTTCCACCGATGCAAGGTTGTTCTTGCCAGTTGATGGTTAACCAAGTCCCCAGGATTGATTGCAAGCCCCATTCAATATGCGGGCGCAGCGCATTGGGTGCGCTATGTATGACAAGTAAACCGGTAACAGATTCTTTAGGACGATTTCTGTTCTGGCCTAATGGGTGTAGCTCTTGCATTTGCTGCTCCTAGAAAGTACCTAGCAAGACCGCGCTATGCGACCTTCCCCAGCCCATATCCGCTTGCAATTACTATCTAGTAAGACCAATTTTGCTCCATTTAAGCGTAACTGTCTAGACCAGCGTTAGGTGTACGAGTGCGTAGGCAGTACCCTTTTCCTTAGTCGGACGCTTAATCAGGACCCGTTTCATGGCTGTAATGCTTTGCTCGGTATCGCTGGCGCAAGAGGAAGACCGTGTTTGAGGATTTCTTAAACACCCACATATCGAAGGAAAAGTAAAACATGGCAACAGGTACAGTTAAGTGGTTCAACTCTGAAAAGGGTTTCGGTTTCATTGCAGTTGATGGTGGCGGACAAGATGTATTCGTTCACTACTCAGCAATCCAAGGAAACGGTTACAAGTCCCTTGAAGAGGGTCAGTCAGTTTCATTCGAGGTCGTACAGGGTCCAAAGGGTCCTCAGGCCGATGCAGTGAACGCTAACTAATAACACTTAGTTTACTAAAATCCCCCGTCGCGAAAGCGGTGGGGGATTTTTTTATCAAAAACTTACTTTTTTGGAAGCGGTGGAATTTCACCACTCTTCTTCTTTGCCCCAGCCACTGCGTTTACCGGCGATAAATCTTTTCCGCTCTTCCAGGCATCTAAATATTTCCAAGGCAGAACAACGCCGCGACGCACCCACCAAACATTTGGTTGTGATGGAGTTGGCCAAGAAATTCCAAAGTGAAGATGCGGTGCGGTTCCTCGCGCACTTCCCGTTGAACCAATTTTTCCAAGTAGCTGTCCAGCAGTAACTGCAACCCCTGGCTGAATATCAGCGGCTACAGAAATTAGATGCGAACCGTAATAACGAACGCCATCTTCGCCAATTACTGAAACATACAAGCCGCCGCGATCAATTCCTAAATTGGTTTTACCCTTCCAAATATCTTTACGATTCACTTCATCTACAACCCCGTTTATAGGAGAGACGAATTTGCAACCTTTCTTCGCCAAAATATCGGTTGCTGCATAATCGTGATGGGCGCGCGCATAATTAACTGCGCAATCGGCCACTGGAAATATGTACTTCGGTGCAGCGTTGGCGGGTTGCAGCGTCAATAAAGTTAAAAGCGCGACTAGCAAAACTCTCAATTTAAAGCCTTTCGGTCTAGTCGTGCTGTGACAGCCATATGTGGAATGGTTAACGCCCAGACAATTACAAGAGTAATCCATAGGAATTGATCACTGACTGAGCCACCACGTAAGGCGATAACAATTCCTGCAACTACAAAGGTTCCAATGAGTGCAGGTAATCCCGGCCAGATCGCGCTTAAAAATGCAGCGGTACTACGACCTTCTGCAAATGCTTTTTGTGATCTCGGAAGTACCAGAGTTAAGCGCGCGGTGTGGCGCATGGCATGCCAGCACCCAAAGTAAACAGCGAAAGCGACAAGCGGCGGAGCAGTTAACGCCAATAAATAGAGAAGGGATAAATCAATTCCATCCGAGATTCTGCGCTTTTGCAACAAGCGAAGAAGCGCAATGGCGAATATGACCAAAGTAAGAAGCAGTAATTCTTCATTAAACCCTTGATGCCAATTAACTAGTACGGGGTTGACTCGCTCAAGTGCGGCAGAACTCTTCTCGCTGACCAGTGGAATCACTACTGGTAAAGAGCCACCGGCTGCGGCGTATGAAAATCGCGGAAATCTAGTTGTGTAAGAAGATCTGCGATCGATTTCCGATATAAATGCCGCATCCCCAATACCAAAGTGCACCGCGCTCATAGCCACAACGAAGATAAAGCCAGCAACGTTCCAAGTTAAAAGTGCGATAACCGCAATAATCGCCACTGATACATAGACCGCAATAAAACTAGCCATCTTTATCGCTGAGCTCTTGGGCAAGGTAACCAAGTGATCGAGTGCGCCGTGCGGAATCCCGACTGCAAGAGCGATTACGGCGATCACTACCTGCCAGGTGTTATCGCTGCTTTCAATAACCTGAGCAAATATCAGCGAGGCGAGGATTGCCACCGCCACAGCCAACCTTGAGAATTTTCTAACTTTTTGGAATAGGGCTAACTCAATTCCTGCCACGAGCTCCCCCATTTTCCTTCTCAGCAATGAAAAATTAAAGCGATATCTGTAACACTACCAAAGCGTAAGGCGCTAACTGGGTTCTTGCGTGAGAGGATCTACCCGTGCAAAAGTGGAATTACATGGCGATGCTGATCTTCACGGTTTGCGGTTCTTTTTGGCTTGAGGTCGCCTTAAAAGTTGGAGTGCTTCGTCGAATTAAAAGAGTTGCTCTCAGCGTTCTCCCAATCAGCACGCTCTTTCTCATCTGGGATGCCTATGCAATATCTAAAGGTCACTGGTTCTTTGATCGTGAACAGATACTAGGAATTTATGGTCCACTAAATATTCCACTCGAGGAATATCTCTTCTTTATCGTCATTCCAATGGCTGCAATTATGACAATTGAGGGTGTAACAACAGTAAAACCGCACTGGCGCAAAGATGAGTTCGGGAAATGAATTACAGCGATATCGCAATTACCGCCTTTGCCATTGCAGTTATGGCCGATCTTTTCCTCTTTAAAAACTCACTGCTAACTCGTCC
>JAPLBF010000013.1 GCA_026392825.1 Actinomycetota bacterium | reverse complement strand
TATCGGGGTTCCGGCTCAAAGGTCAAAACGGCCCTTTTACTCTTCTAGGGCTCCCCTGGCCTTCAAAATAGGCGTTTTTTCATCTCGGGCGTGTCGTGTCCTGGCCCGGGTTTCAGGACATAATCACCTCATGAGCCTTCATATTGGAGCCCAAAAGGGCGAAATTTCAGAGAAAATCCTCCTCCCCGGCGACCCCCTGCGGGCCAAGTGGGTGGCCGAGAACTACCTGGATGGGGCCAAGCAGTACAACTCGATCCGCAATATGTTCGGGTACACCGGGACCTACCGCGGCGAGCGAATTTCAGTCCAAGGCACCGGAATGGGTCTGCCTTCTCTGTCTATATATGTCACTGAACTCTTTAACGAACACGGTGTCGAGTCAGCAATTCGTATCGGCACGTGTGGTGCGATCCAAGAGAAGACCAAAGTTGGTGATTTAATTCTTGCGATGACCGCGTCCACAGATTCCAATATCAATCGACGATTTACCAACGGGTTAGATTTCGCACCTCACGCTGATTTCGGGTTGTTACTTGCTGCGCACGAGGCTTCCAAGAAATTTGATCGAGTGCATGTTGGCGGAGTTTCATCAATGGATTATTTCTATGATGAAACAGATGCTAATGAAAAATTGATTAAGCATGGGGTGCTTGCTTTGGAAATGGAAGCAAGTCAGCTTTATTCAATTGCTGCCCGCAAAGGAAAGAAAGCGCTGGCGGTTTTAACTGTTTCAGATCACGTCATCACTCACGAGGCGATGGACGCTGATGCAAGAGAAAGCACACTAAATGACATGGTGGAAGTTGCGCTCAGCGCACTTTCGAAAGGATAAAAAATGCAAACATCTGATTGGTTATTGGTTGGAATAGTCGCATTCATTCTGATCGACTTCGTTATGGGAAGCGTGCTTGAGTATTTAAATGAAAAGAGCAAGAACGTTCCTATGTCATCGGTTGCTGCCGAGATATTTAGCGCGGATGAGTATGCAAAGTCTCTTGAATATGGCACCGCTAAATACAAAGTTGAAAGACTTACATCCACTTTAAACACAGTGGTCATTCTTTCGGCAATCATTTTGGGTTGGTTTGCTTGGTTGGATGAGGCTATTCGCGAGCGAATTAGCAATAACCTACTGGTTACAGTCGCTTTCTTCGGCGTTCTCATCCTCGCTGTAATGCTCGCAAATCTGCCGGTTTCTTACTATTCAACCTTTGTAATTGAAGAGAAGTTCGGCTTTAACAAGACTACAAAGAAGCTATTTGTGATGGATTCGATCAAACAGGCGTTGCTCAGCATTGCCCTTGGATTACCGGTTATTTACTTGATCGCTTGGATCTACCAGAGCTTAGAATCAAAATTCTGGCTTGTTGGTTGGCTAGCTGTTTCTGCGATCTCATTATTTATGTTTGTCTTTGGAACACGAATCTTTTTGCCAATGTTTAACAAACTCAAGCCACTTCCTGAAGGCGAACTTCGCTCAGAAGTAGAGGCGTATTGCCAATCTCAGGGCTTCCCACTTTCAAAGTTATGGGAAATGGATGCATCAAAGCGTTCTACAAAACTTAATGCTTTTTTCTCAGGAATGGGCAAAGTAAAGATCATTGGCTTGTATGACACTCTTATTGAAAAGCTAACAACTAAAGAAACCGTTGCTGTTCTGGCACACGAAGTCGGTCACTACAAGCGTAAGCATGTCTACACAATGTTTGCCTTTAGTAATGTGCAGACGCTAGTTATCTTTGTTTTATTGGGCTCGCTACTTGGAAATCCAAATCTTTCTAAAGCGCTCGGATCTGATACTCCAAGTTTCCATTTATCTATGATCGCTTTCTTTATGCTCTTTACGCCAGTATCAACCCTGCTTGGCTTGGTAAACAATTCATTCTCACGCTATAACGAGTACCAAGCAGATCAATACTCAATTGATACTTATCCGGGTGCTCGCGAACATATGTACACGGCACTGAAGAAGTTATCTGTTGAATCGCTAAAGAACCTAAATCCACATCCTTGGTATGTTGCAGTTCATTACACACATCCACCAATCCTTGAGCGATTGGCTAACTTAACGAAGTAGCAAAGCAAAAAGGCCCAATCCTCTGCGGGATTGGGCCTTTTTGATGAACTTTTTTTAACGAGGAATCTCAACTTCATCCAAGCGAACCGCTTCACCTGAACCACCTTGGTCAAATGGTGTGAAGTCGTATTCATCGTAAGCAGCGTAAACAGCAGCCTTTGCAGCTTCTGTTGGCTCAACTCGGATATTGCGGTAACGAGCAAGGCCGGTACCAGCAGGAATCAACTTACCGATGATGACGTTCTCCTTCAGACCGAGCAATGGATCGCTCTTCTCTGAAAGTGCCGCATCTGTAAGTACGCGAGTTGTTTCTTGGAATGAAGCCGCTGATAGCCATGACTCAGTTGCAAGTGATGCCTTGGTGATACCCATAAGTTCTGGGCGACCTGATGCAGCCTTGCCACCTGTTGTGACTACGCGACGGTTTTCAGTCTCAAAGCGACCGCGCTCAACGAGTTCACCTGGAAGTAGATCGGCATCTCCTGCTTCAAGCACTGTGATGCGCTTTAGCATTTGGCGAACGATTACTTCGATGTGCTTATCGTGAATGCCTACGCCTTGTGAGCGATAAACAGATTGGATTTCGTTAACCAAGTGAACTTGTGTTGC
>JAPLBF010000012.1 GCA_026392825.1 Actinomycetota bacterium | reverse complement strand
GCGTTCAATCGCCGGTTTACGTCGCGTTAGCAAGCCAGGACTTCGCGTTTACGCAAAGTCAACTGCGCTTCCTAAAGTTCTGGGAGGTCTTGGCGTTGCCATTATCTCAACTTCATCTGGATTGCTTACTGATAAGCAAGCCAACAAACAGGGTGTAGGCGGAGAAGTTCTCGCCTACGTATGGTGATCGAATATGTCACGTATCGGTCGTATGCCAATTGCGCTTCCTGCTGGCGTTGAAGTAACTATCGCAGGTCAGAACGTTGCAGTTAAGGGACCAAAGGGTTCACTAACTCTTAACGTTGCTGAACCAATTCAAGTTTCACAAGCAGCAGGTGTTATCACCGTTGCTCGTCCAAATGAAGAGCGCGTAACTCGCTCACTTCATGGCCTATCTCGCACACTTGTTGCCAACATGGTTACAGGCGTAACAACTGGTTACACACTAACTATCGACATCGTCGGTGTTGGTTACCGTGTTGCAGAAAAGGGCAAGGATCTTGAATTCTTGCTCGGATATAGCCACCCAATTTCATTCCCAGCTCCCGAAGGAATCTCTTTCAAGGTTGAATCACCAACCAAGTTGCACATCACAGGTATTGATAAGCAACTAGTTGGCGAAGTAGCAGCCAAGATTAAGAAGCTCCGTAAGGCAGATCCTTATAAGGGCAAGGGCCTACGTTTGGCAGGCGAAGTTGTTCGCCGTAAGCAAGGAAAGACAGGTAAGAAGTAATGGCAATCGGTGTAAAAGTCCGCAAGGGGTCAGCAACTAATGCTCGCGCCCGTCGTCACTTCCGCGTACGCAAGAAGGTCTCCGGAACTCCTGAGCGTCCACGTCTAGTCGTTTCTCGCTCTGCACGTCATCTCTTCGTACAACTAATTGATGACACACAAGGTAAGACTTTGGCCTACGCATCAACAATGGAGGAAGGTCTCCGCAAGGCAACTGGCGATAAGACTGCAAAGTCTCGCGAAGTTGGCGCGTTGATTGCAAAGCGTGGAAAAGAAGCTGGTGTCTCACTAGTTGTCTTTGACCGCGCAGGAAATAAGTACACAGGTCGTATTGCAGCACTTGCAGATAGTGCACGAGAGAACGGATTGGAGTTCTAATGGCTGAAAATCCAACAACCGCAACTGCACCAGGTAACGCCCCAGATAACAAGGGCGCTGACAAGGGCCGTGGCCGCGGAAGCGGCGAACGCCGTGAACGTCGCGACGATCGTGAAAAAGATAAGTCTCCATACATGGAGCGCGTTGTCTTTATCAACCGTGTTTCTAAAGTTGTAAAGGGTGGACGTCGTTTCTCATTCACCGCACTAGTAGTTGTCGGCGACGGCAATGGCACAGTCGGTATTGGTTACGGAAAGTCTAAGGAAGTTCCACAAGCGATTGCTAAGGCTGTCGAAGAAGCAAAGAAGTCATTCTTCGTAGTTCCACGCATCCAGGCAACAATTCCTCACCCAGTACAAGGTGAAACAGCAGCCGGCGTAGTTCTACTTCGTCCAGCTAGCCCAGGTACCGGAGTTATTGCCGGTGGTCCTGTTCGTGCAGTACTTGAATGTGCTGGCATTTCAGATGTATTGACCAAGTCACTCGGATCAAACAATGCAATCAACATGGTTCACGCAACCGTTGCTGCACTAAAGATGCTCGAGTCACCAGCAGCGATCGCTGCTCGTCGTGGTCGTCCACTTGAAGATGTTGCACCTGCAGCAATTATCCGCGCTTCACAGATGACAGTTGGTGCCTAATGCCACGTTTAAAAGTAACTCAAATTAAATCTAAGGTCGGTAACAAGCCTGAGATTCGCGAGACCTTGCGTTCACTTGGTCTAAAGCGCATCAACGATGTTGTCGTCAAAGAAGATCGTCCAGAAATTCGTGGCATGGTGTACGCAGCACGCCACTTGATCAAGGTTGAGGAGGTCGAATAAAGATGACGCTAAAACTTCATCACCTTCGTCCAGCCCCAGGTGCAAAGAAAGCTAAGACTCGTAAGGGTCGCGGTGAAGCATCAAAGGGTAAGACCGCCGGTCGCGGTGGCAAGGGAACACATGCACGTAACACTGTTCGCCCAGGTTTTGAGGGTGGCCAGCTTCCGTTGGTTATGCGTTTACCTAAGCTTCGTGGCTTTAAGAACCCAGCACGTATTGAGTACCAAGCAGTTAACGTTGCAACAATTAACGATCTCTTCCCTAAGGGTGGAGAAGTTACAGTTGCAGATTTGATCGCAAAGGGCGCAGTACGCGATAGCTTGCCTGTGAAGGTTCTTGGCAATGGCGATATCGCCGTCAAGGTTTCCGTAACAGCACACGCTTTCTCAGCATCAGCAGTTGAAAAAATTGCTGCCGCTGGTGGTTCAACTAAAGTTCTTTAAAACCTAAAATTGATTTGATAGAGGGAGAAGATTGATGCTTTCAGCATTTGGAATGGCGTTTAAGACACCAGATCTGCGCAAGAAGATCTTCTTCACTCTCTCAATCATGGCCTTGTTCCGTTTTGGTTCTGTAGTTCCAACGCCAGGTGTTTCATACACCGCAGTGCAGAGCTGCTTAAACCAGGTACAAACTGGTGGACTCTTCGGTTTGATCAACCTTTTCTCAGGTGGAGCGTTAATTCAACTCTCTGTCTTCGCACTTGGCATCATGCCTTACATCACCAGCTCGATCATTATTCAACTTCTTACCGTGGTTATCCCTCGCTTTGAAACACTTAAGGCCGAAGGACAGTCAGGTACTGCCAAGTTAACTCAATACACACGTTACTTAACTATCGGTTTAGCGGTCTTGCAATCAACTGGTTTGGTTGCAGTTGCTCGCACACCAGGTCGTTTAATCTCAGGCTGTAACGAAGCGATTATTCCTGACACTTCTTGGCAACGTATCGTCACAATGATCATTGTTATGACCGCCGGAACATCAGTAATTATGTGGCTTGGTGAATTGATTACTGATCGCGGCATCGGTAACGGTATGTCGATCCTGATCTTTACATCAATTGCAGCAAGTTTTCCTGGACAACTTTGGAGTATCAAAGTTCAAAAAGGTCTCTTCGCATTTCTTGTTGTTCTAACCGTCGGAATCGCAGTGGTTGCCGCTGTTGTATTCGTGGAGCAAGCACAACGCAGAATTCCAGTGCAGTACGCAAAGCGCATGGTGGGACGTCAGGCTTACGGCGGAACCAGCACTTATATTCCGATCAAGGTAAACCAAGCCGGCGTTATTCCAGTTATCTTCGCGTCTTCACTTCTTTATATTCCATCGTTGATAGTTAACTTCACCAATAGCCAAGCGGCTTGGGCAGTTTGGATCTCACGTAATTTGATCAAGGGTGATCATCCGATTTATATCATTGCTTACTCAGCACTGATTATCTTCTTTACCTATTTCTACGTAGCGATCACCTTTAATCCAGATGAAGTTGCTGACAATATGAAGAAGTACGGCGGATTTATTCCTGGTATTCGTGCCGGCCGTCCAACATCTGAGTACTTGCAATACGTTCTATCTCGTATTACAGCGCCAGGTTCGCTCTATCTTGCACTCGTTGCGATTATTCCAATCGGTGCGCTGATCGTCTTTGGCGCAACCCAAAACTTCCCATTCGGTGGAACTGCGATCTTGATCGTGGTTGGCGTTGGTCTTGATACTGCAAAGCAGATTGAAAGCCAATTGCAGCAACGTTCATATGAGGGGTTCTTGCGCTAATGCGTTTACTCCTGGTTGGACCACCAGGTGCTGGTAAAGGAACACAAGCTCAATTCCTCGCAGCGCATTACTCAATTCCACATATTTCAACCGGCGACATATTTCGTGCCAATCTAAAGGCCGGCACCGAACTCGGTAATCAAGCAAAAGCTTTTATGGATCGTGGCGAACTTGTTCCTGATTCAGTAACGAATGACATGGTCAAAGATCGTCTAACTCACGGCGATGTTAAAAATGGTTTTCTTCTTGATGGCTACCCACGCAATGTTGTGCAGGCACAAGTACTGCGTGAATTCTTAACAGCAAATCAGACTCCTCTTCAAGCAGCCCTAGAACTTTCTATCGCCGCAAATGAAATCATCAAACGCTTATCTTCACGTCGCACTTGTCGCACATGCGGTGCACCATCAGAAGCCGGTGCCACAAATTGTTCTTCCTGTAACGGGACCGATTTATATCAGCGTGAAGATGACAAAGAAGAAGTTATCGCGCGCCGCCTGGAAGTTTATGAAGAACAGACCGCACCGATTATCGCTTTCTATCGCAGCGAAGGAATTTTGCTCACGATTCCAGCAGTCGGAACAGTTTCGGAAATTACCGAGCAGGCAATTACCGCACTTAGCCGCCTTGCTTAATTAAGATCACGACATGGCGATTCAGATAAAAACCCTTGAGCAACTCAAGGTTATGCGTCGTGCCGGCTTGGTAGTTGCAGATATTCATCAGCAGATACGAAGCGCAATTAAACCAGGAATGACTACTAGCGCACTCGATGCGATCGCCGCAGCCTGCATCAAAAGAAACGGCGCAACTCCAAACTTTTTAAATTATCACGGCTTTCCCGCGACTATCTGTGTATCTGTTAATGAAGAGATTGTTCACGGAATTCCGAGCAATCGAGTAATCAACGATGGAGATTTGGTTTCTATTGACTGTGGCGCAATTGTCGATGGTTGGCATGGCGATGCCGCATTCTCAATCGGCGTCGGCACAGTTGATCCGCAAGATCAGAAGATGATGGATGTCTGCGAAGAATCAATGTGGCGTGGAATCGCTGCCGGTCATCTGGGTGCGCGTTTAACAGACATTAGTTTTGCAATTGAGAGTTATATTGATTCCCAAGGAAAATATGGAATCTTGCAAGAGTACGGTGGTCATGGAATCGGCACTGAGATGCATCAAGAACCGCACGTACTTAACTTTGGAAAACGCGGCAATGGCCCCGAGTTAATTGTAGGGATGGCACTGGCAATTGAACCTATGATCACTCGCGGAACGCATAAAACAAAAGTTCTTGGAGATGACTGGACCGTAATCTCGCAAGATAAATCTCGTGGTGCGCACTTTGAACATACCTTCGCCTTATTGCCAGATGGAAAACCATTTGTATTGACCGCCCCAGATGGTGGCCGTGAGAAATTAGGCGAGCTAGGGGTTGCGGTCTCCGACCAACTGGCTTGAACACCTCAACTAATAAGTTGAGCGTGGCAGAGGTGTCTTACCTCACATATTGGTTGCAAAACGTTATCAAAATACCTACCGCTTAATAGTCCCGCTCGCATACCCTTTCTCAACCACATCCCTCGTGGCAAACCTCTAAAGGAGAAATTTAATGGTTAAAAAGAAACTTGCCAGTGCACTCGTTGCAGCTTTGGCAATAGGAATGGTGGTATCAGTTGCTCCGACAGCAAACGCAAATGTGAAAGCTGCAGGCATTGCGAAAGCTGGCGACGGGTGTGTGGCAGCAGGTCGCGTGGCAGCAGGTCGCGGAGTAAATGGAACATCACTTACTTGTACAAAGGTAACAACTGGAACGCTAGCGGGATCACTTCGCTGGTGGTACCCAGATCTAAAGCCACTCAAGACAATTGACTGGACTATTCCTGGAAATCCAGGTGGATATTCATTAACAGCAGATGTCGTTTCCAAAGCTCTTAAGACTGAAGGGCTAATGAATGAAGCACACACAATGGCATATAAGGCTGGAGCAGGCGGAACTGTTGGGCTATCTGCTTTCCAAGAGATAAAAGGAAAGCCAAATGCAGCTCTCATCACCGGTATTGCAATGGTGGGTGGAATTGCGACTACAAAGTCAAAGCTAAATCTTATGGATTCATTTCCAGTAGCAAGGATTTTAAGAGAGTACAACGCAGTCGTTGTTCCAACAGGATCTAAGTACAAGACGATCAATGATCTGCTAAACGACATTAGCGCTAAAGGAAAAGATATCGCGATCGTTGGCGGTAATGCTGGTGGAGTCGATCATCAAATTATGGGTCTACTTCTTAAAGAGAAGAACATTCCTGCTGCTAAGTTGAATTATGTAGTTCTTTCGGGTGGAACATCAGTAGCGGCTCAGCTGCTAGCTGGTGGTGTTGCCGCCGGAATTTCTGGTTCAACAGAATTTAAACCATTTGTTGAATCTGGAAAACTTCGCGTACTTGGTGTTTCTTCCAAAAAGCGCCTAAAGGGCTTTAGAGGAGCAACCTTTATCGAGCAGGGAGTTAATCTCTTCTACGGTAACTGGCGTGGAATCATGGTTCCACCTGATCTCACCGCAGACGAGAAGCTCAACTGGCTCAAGGTCATGGATGCACTGCACGGAACTCCAACATGGAAGTCCACACTAGTCTCTAACGACTGGGACGATGAATTCGAAGCAGGGGATGCATATACAGCATTCCTTAAAAAAGAAATTCCAATCGTTAATGCAGTAATCAAGGACATTGGGCTCTAATTTCTCAATGAAAAAAATTACTAAGGCAGGAAGGGGGGAGCTCGTATTTGCGGGCTCTCTCCTCCTCCTTGGTATTTACGTTTTATACGACACAGTAAAAATGGAAGTGCCAGAAGGTGTAGCCGTAATTAGCCCTCGATTATTTCCATACTTTGTTGGCACATTCTTAATTGTTGTCTCTGCAGGATTAATTTTGACCATACTTCGAGGCAACTTAGCCGTTCCTGAAGGTACCGAACCCGGTGATCCTTTCGCACCTGCAGACTTTAAAACAATGTCACTTGTCGTTGCCGGGATCGCAGGGCATGTAATTTTGCTCGAAAAACTCGGGTTTGTTGTCGCAGCCGCAGTTTCCTTCTATTTAGTCGCCTACGCATTTGGCGCCCGACGAATCGTTAAGGATATTTTAATTGCATTTGCATTTGCCCTGATTTCTTACTTTGCATTTACTAAAGGTTTAAATATTCGTTTGCCACAAGGAATATTCGAGAACCTCTTCAGTTCGGGGGCATAATTTATGAATAGCTTAAATTTGCTCCTTGATGGTTTTGCAACTGCCTTCACCGCAACTAATTTGATGTACGGTCTGGCTGGTACTTTCCTAGGAACGCTAGTTGGAGTATTGCCTGGCATAGGCCCCGCTTTGGCAATTGCACTCCTCTTGCCAATAACAATGTCTGTAGCACCAGCGTCTGCGCTAATTATGTTTGCTTCAATTTATTACGGTGCAATGTATGGCGGTTCAACAACCTCCATTCTTTTAAATACTCCCGGAGAAAGCGGATCGGTTATAACCGCACTTGAGGGAAATAAAATGGCCAAGGCTGGTCGTGCTGGTGCAGCGCTGGCAACCGCAGCGATTGGTTCTTTCGTAGCAGGAACTATCGCAACGCTTTTACTTGCTTTCGGTGCTCCCGTTCTTGCAGATGTGGCGGTGAAGATTCAGCCAGCGGGTTACCTATCTTTGATGATTCTCGCATTCGCCACCGTTGGTACGCTCTTGGGGCAATCAATGATTCGAGGCTTGATTTCACTCGCTTGCGGATTAGTAATTGGATTAGTCGGCGCAGATCTTCAATCAGGCGCACTGCGCTTAACCTTTGGCAACTTAAATGCAGTTGATGGAATCGAAACGGTTACGGTAATTGTTGCGATCTTTGCGCTCGGTGAAGTTCTCTATCTTGCCAGCAGACACAAAGTTGATGAGTGGGCAGTAATTTCAGTCAACGATAAGACTTGGATGACGAAGAGTGACTTTAAGCGTTCTTGGCGCCCTTGGCTCCGCGGAACTGCAATTGGATTTCCATTAGGAGTAATTCCCGCAGGTGGCTCGGAAGTTCCAACATTCTTAAGTTACGCCGCTGAAAAGAAACTTTCAAAGCACAAAGAAGAGTTTGGACATGGTGCAATTGAAGGCGTTGCTGGTCCAGAAGCTGCAAATAATGCTAACGCTGCTGGTGCACTTGTCCCACTCCTCGCTCTCGGTCTACCAACCTCAGCAACTGCTGCTGTGGTTCTAGTTGCTTTTCAAATGTATAACATTCAGCCGGGTCCGATGCTTCTTTCAACAGAACCTGTAATTGTCTGGGGCTTAATTGCCAGCCTATTTATTGGAAACGCTCTCTTATTGCTTCTCAATCTTCCACTCATTAAATTTTGGGTAAAACTTCTTAAGATCCCTCGTCCGTATTTGTATGGTGGAATCACCACCTTTGCGCTATTTGGCGCATACGCACTAAATGCCTCCACCTTTGATTTGCAGATTGCATTAGCTGTCGGAGCACTCGGTTACTTTTTCAGAAGGTTTGGAATGCCAACTACACCACTAATTATCGGGCTCATTATGGGTCCACTTGCAGAAACTAAATTCAAGCTTGCCTTGCAGATTAGCAATGGTGACTATTCAGTTCTATATGCAGGCTTGTTAACTAAATCGATTTACTTCATTCTATTTATGGTAATCGTTGGACCATTCGTTTGGAACTTTAAGAAGAAGCTTGCAATAAAGAAGTAAATGTCGTCTCAAAAGCTCTTGCCGTGGGCTCGCCCACTGTTATTGAGTTCCACTCTGACTCAGGCAACTATCTACGTTTTACGTCCGATGATTACTTATCGGGCGATTGAACTCGATGCCAGTATTGTGCAGATCGGTGTAATAGCAGCGCTATACGCCCTCTTTCCAGTCTTGCTTGCTCTGCAGTTCGGTACCTGGGTTGGAAAAATAGGAGAAGGCAAATTTATTATTGCGGGCACTCTTTCACTAGCCGCAACCGGCTTAGCCCTAGTTTTCGCTAATTCTGTAAACACTTTGGCGATCGCAACAGCTCTTGCCGGTGTATCGCATCTGGCGTGCATGGTCGGGGGACAGTCGATGGTCGCGCTTCGAGCGCCCCGCGAAAATTACGATAAATACTTTGGCTATTACACCTTTAGCGCATCCCTTGGACATCTAGTTGGTCCACTAATTGCCGCACTGGTTGCCGGCTCTGATGGAACACTTCCAAAATCAACATCAAGTGCATTTCTCCTGGGATTTGTTCTCTGTGTTATTGCAATTTTTCCAGTAATTAAATGGTGGAGTGAAAAACCGAGCATTGCTGGAAAGACTGATGAAGGTACATACGCTGCCGCATTCACTTTGATGAAGAAGCCAGGAATATTTGCCGCAATTTATGTTTCCTTAGCCATCTCATCAGTTGCAGATGTTTTAGTCGTTTTCTTACCACTATTCGGTACTGAAAATAACTTCTCTCCATATGCAGTTGGAATCATCTTGGCTATTCGTGCAGGCACAACAATGATTTCACGATTCTTCTTAGGAAGACTAAGTAATCTATTTTCCACTTATCAATTATTGATGTTCAGCACGGTAATCTCAGTGATTGCCTGTGCGGCAATGGCATTTGCCAAAACTCCATTTACCTTAGGCGCAATCGTATTTGTTGCGGGTTTTTCACTTGGAATCGGGCAACCTTTAACTATGTCACTTGTTTCGCAAAAGACCGCGGCCAATGAACGAGCTCTAGCGGTTTCTGCAAGACTGATGGCAAATCGATTCGGACAGTTCTTAGTTCCCGCTGGGGCCGGGGCTATTGCCGCATCCGCTGGGTCCGGTGGAGTGTTTATTGCACTTTCCATACTGCTAGCCACCTCGCTCTTTGGAGCATCTAGCAGGTAACCTTCACTATATGGAGCGCGAATGAGCCAACAAGACCAAGTTGAGTTCACCCTCTGGTTACGTGAGAACCAGAAGGCTTTCTTGCGCGCTGCGAAAATGATTTGTTTTGACACTCAGAACGCTGAAGATGTGTTGCAAGAAGCGCTTGTAGATGTATTTAAGCGTTGGAAAAAAATCCGCGAACATGAAAATCCCGAAGCTTATTTAATGCGGGTTATGGTCAGTAAGCACGCTGATATGCGCCGCAAATGGTTGCGTCGCCAGCAAGAGAAAGAGACCACTTGGGATTTAGCGGAAAATATTCGTGACTTAGTTGATCAAACAGAAGATGTAACTCAACGGCTATTAGTTCAAGCCGCTCTTAAATCTTTATCTGCGGCGCAGCGCGCTGTTCTGGTTCTTATCTACGAGCACGGAATGGTCTTGCGCGAAGTAGCAGAAGTTTTACAAATTCCAATGGGCACAGCAGCATCGCACTTGGCGCGTGGCAAAGCGGCAGTTGCTGCATATGTAGATCTTGTTCCCGAGCTCGAGAAATCAGCTAATCGAGAACTTCCAAATCGCAGTAGCGGGAAGATTGAAATTGAGACTGTAATAGCGGAAGTGGTGGAAAAACATGAGTGATATTGATCCGCTAATTAAACGTGAAATGCAATGGATGGCACTAGGCGTTCTAGAAAATCGTGACTTGGCACCAATCATTCTCGCAAAAGTTCGCCGCCGCAGAATACGTAGCGCCCTGATATCAGTAGTTGCGATCTTTGCCATCAGTGGCTTAAGTATTGGCGCCTATGAATTCTTAAGTAAACCAAAGGCGGTTGTGGTACTTCCGGGTTCAGGGGTTACTGGTAATAATTCAAATACCCAGCCAGAAGTTATTGGGCTGCAATCTGATTATCCAGTGACGTGGGAACAGAGCGTTGGCGACCTCGGTGCAATCAGCGGCGCAGGTGGAATCGGTGACACCCTCGGAGGATTGACTGCAGTTGGTGTAAAGATTTCTTGGGAGCGCTGCGGTCAAGGGCAATGTCCAATAACTTGGATCTTGAGTTTAAAAAACAATACGCAAGATTTGGTATCGACTGCGCCTTCACTTGGCCTATTTACAAACCACACCCCACTCGTGAGCGATTCTCGCCCAACGACGGTCCTGCCAGGCGGAACTGCCTTGTTGGTCTACAGCTTCCCTGAGTTCAAGGATTCGCTGGCTACTTCCTCGCGTGATTCGTGGCAGTGGAACTGGTACCTGGCTCAACTCCGCTAGGAGTGTGAGCCGACCAAAAGGCTCAACTCCGCTAGTTCAGCGTGGAAATAGGCCGATTCGCCCTTTAATTCATCTCGCCCAGCGCATAAATTGACCCCTGAAGTGCGGTTAGCACTATGAAGCCATACCTATGGCTTCACCTATCTATCTGGGGGAAATGTGAAAAAGAAACTTATAGCCGGGGCCGCGTCCCTAGCTCTTCTAGCGGGGCTGATCACAGTTGCTAATCCAGCAAGTGCAGCAACTATCCGCTTGCCGAAGACTCCAATGAATGCCTGCGCAGTTCAGAACGGTATTTATTGCGTCGAATCCGTAACTATTACTACAGGTTCAGGACAAAAAATTCCTTTGACCTATGTACTAAGCGGTGCAGACGTTCCTGCCAAGAAGACACCAACAGACTTCTTCGCACCAGTTGCCAAGGTTGTTAAAGGCAAAGTTGAATGGAACGACTGGTGGATGTCGCAATACCAGCGTGATGTTCTTACATCAGGAAAGATGGTTGTGCTCGATGGTTCCGCATTGATGGGAACAGCTAACCACCCTGAACAGGGCGCTATATACAACCCAGTTAAAAAGACTTTTGATATTAACAAACCTCTCGATTCATATGCTTACCCACAACAATGCTGGGATAACGCAACCAAGACAGTTTCCCAAAAGACTTTTGGTGAATGTTTCAAGGGAAGCACAATCTTCATGCTTGATAATGAAGTTCGCTTCATCTGGTGGACTCAAACCGCAGTGGAAGCAGCTAAGCAATTAATCAACATGACTTCGAAGGATGTTACTTATGTAGACCTTTCAGAGTTATCTGCTCTGCAACAGCGTCCAGTTCGTGGCACAACTTACGATGCAACAGCCAAAACATTTAAAGAGACAGAAGGAATCATCATTCCAATCTGGGTAACTCGTGATGCATTGGTTAATGGTTGGGCAGTTGCTGGTACTCCTGCCGCTGTTCCGGCTGCTGCTGCTACAGCACCTGCAGCATCAGCCGATACTTCAACAGCATCAGTTTCAAATTCAACACTGATTGCACCTCAAGCACCAGATACAGCAACCGTGGTTAACTCTCCGACCGAAGCCGGTCGCGCGCTTCCAGGTCGTTGGACACACCCTGATTGGCAAGGTCTAAACCTTGGTGCCCTTGGATATGACGGACTTTATGCAGAAGCGAAAACTCCTAACGAGTTCGTTTCCAGCATGCTCTTCGTTGATGTTCTTCCAACACTTACAGGTGCCGACAAGCGGACAAACCTCGCTGGCCAGGTAGGAAACAAGGCATATGCAGTAAGCCTTGATTCAGATCTCGTAATCACAGTGAAGGTTCGCGTAGGCGAAATGGAAACCGGTGTAACGGTTGCAGTTGGCGTAGATATCGTCACTAAGCAAATAAAAGGTGGCGAGTACAACGTAATCGAGATTACTGGTACACCAGTTACTGTTCCACTTGCTAAATCTGTTAAGGATTGCGAAGGCGAAACTGGCGTTTCTAAGGCCAATGTTCGTCAATTCCAGATGATTGCACTTGCAGCTAATGACGATATGTCAGGCTTCGGAGTCGAAGGTACTTCCGGTGGAATGTACGTTGGCTCAAACGGTGTCTGCGGTCTTTCAACTCCAGTCTGGAGTGAAACAGATAAGGCGTTCACTTGGCGAGTAGCAGCTCCTCACTTTGCACCAGATGGTGTGACAGTGAATAAGGGCTTCTACAAGGCAGTTATTCCTGTGAAAGATGCTGCGCTTCTTTGGGGTATGACGAATCCAAATGATGCAGTAACAGCTCTTGAAGTATCACTTACAACTGAGGCTGGCGGCACCGCAGCCTTCATCAAGAGCATCAGCGTGAAGAACAGCAACATCATCATTGATGTATCTGGCTTCGAGTACTCACGTCCAAAACTCAAGATTGGTATTAAGAAGGGCTATAAGCCTTCAGCCAAAATCTTGAACAAGACGACAATCACCTGCATTAAGGGCAAGGCTGTAAAGAAGATCACTGCAGTCAAGCCAGCCTGTCCTGCAGGTTACACAAAGAAGTAGTTTCTTAACTTCTTCCTTACAGAAGATAGAGGGCAATCCGTCCTCCGCCTCGCTAAGAAATTAGCGCGGCGGGGGCGGGCTCTTTAATTCTCAGCAACACTCAAATTTTTAGACTGGGGATACTTTGAAACGCACAAGCAAGTTTTCTGCACTGCTAATCGCAGTAGCGCTTGTATCTCCAACGTTGGCACACGGTGTCGATGCCATCCCTGAACAGTGGGCCACACTTCCCGCACCAGGTGCCGGTTACATAGGCTACGAAGCAAATGAATCTGCCTTTGCAAATACCGAAGCTTCTACTTGGATAAATTTCACTTCCGATAACGGCAAGATGGATGGCAAAGTTACAAATGTAGCCATCTGTAATACCGGCGCAGAAGTTGGTTGTACTTACTCCGTTTACTCTTCCTATCGCGCAGTACTGCCAGTGTGTGCCGATGCATCTGATATCAATTGCATCTCCGAAATTTTCGCAACCGATGCAAATGGTGGAAAGTTAGCGATTGGCTCCGCAACTGTTTTTCCAGCGAATAATCCGCAAGCATTTGCCGGCAACAAGGCGCTAAATGTTCCGCGCGGATCTGGCGCTGCACTTGTTTCAATTGCTGGTGCACCACACGCAGGCGGCGATAAGTACTTAGTAAAAACCACACTTTCTTCCAAGCGCACGGATGACCAAACAACTTTTCAAACCCCAAGACTTTCAGCATCGATTACTGCGGTCAAAATAATTGAGGGCGATTTCTTTGATCTTGCGACGGAGACAAACACTGCAAAATATGATCAGGTGGGTCGTATTGCCGTCGGCACTACTCAGACCAAACCAGGACTTGATGGAAAACCTTCCAAGCTTTGCGTTGCTGCATCTACAACTCAGTGCGCGCTGCCTTATTCAATGCCAAAGGATATTGCCTTTGGATTCTCACTTCGCTTAAATACAAATCTTTCCGGTTGGCTCCACGGGCGTATGAAAAATGCGGTGATTGATTACAAAACCACCGATGGCATTACCAACCTAACAGTCAACGCGAATCCAATTTCAGTGCCGCTCATTGATGTTTGGAGTAAGAGTGAAGATCTCTCAGATGCTCACGTTGCTTCTTACCTAACTCAATTCTGGGGTGGCGAAGCAATGCATTACCCACTTTCAAGTGAGACCGGTGGACTTCCAATAACAAATGCGGAAAAAACTCGCGAAGGAATGAAAAACATCTCCTTCAAACATATCAACGGCAGTTTCTCTAAATCTTCAATGGATAACTTCCTACTTTGGCTACCAATCGCCAAAGATAAAGCTGCCGCAATGCCAACTCAGTGGCGCTTGGGCACAATGACCGATAACGGTTCCGGCGTTGTCAAAGATTGCCTTGATAAAGAAAAGACTTTGGCTGGCGTAGTCACTACGAATTCAACAATGTACATAGACGGCCCTCCGGTATTTGGAGATGGAATGTTGGATTACAAGGTTGCATCCACGCACTACGAAGCAGATGGCACAACGCTTTTCAAAGGTACATACGAGTTGATTATGTCGTCAGCCGTTGCACGCTGTATTTACAAGTTTACTTCTGCGCCGATAAGCGCAACTGTTTCAATCACATCCGAAAACGGACAGGCAAATGCTGCGACAACTGTTGTCAATGAAAAGAACGGTTGGCTAACACTTGCTGCTTATGGCTTCACCTTCTCAACACCGACCGTTCGAGTTAAGTTGACGCAAGAAGCTGCCAAGCCGGTAGTCCTGAAGAAAACAACGATCACCTGCGTAAAAGGAAAAATCATTAAGAAGGTAACTGCAGTAAATCCAAAGTGTCCGACTGGTTATAAGAAGAAATAGGGTAATTAGTGAAGGTCTTTCGCACTCGCTTCTTTCAAACTTTTATAGGTATCGCAGTTGCATACCTAGGAATTGTTGTATTGATCTCGCAGAGTCCGGCGGATGATGCCACAGCAATTGATGACAAATTAATTGAATTGAGCTCGGATAACCGCCTTGAGTTGCTGGTGCAGATCACTGGAGTTAATCCACTTGAGGGAACCGCCAATGCGCGAGTATTGCCGTGGCCGAACTCTGATGATGTTGGCTATCGCTTGAAGAGTGGTTGGGTCCCAAGTCAAGATGTTGATCTAATTGTTGACTCTGTAATTGGCGCCAGCAATGGTGGAAGTAATACCTACAGTTTTAAGAAAGATGTTCCTACTGGCGGTTTTGATGTTCAGATAGATGAGCAACCAGGAGCGAGCGCGCGGTCGGATGTCGGTTGGTATCCGCTAGATAAATACAGCTTTGAGATCCCAATGAGTGCCATTGGTACTTTGGAAAGTGGAGATCAGGCGACTCTAAATATCTTGCCGCTGGATTACACAAAGAAGATCGACACCTTTGATATTCATATGCTTCACGGCCTCTGGAACGATGCGTTTACAACGGTAACTATGGATGACCCGAAATCATTTGATTCCGCGGTTGAAGAATTTAACAATGGCCAATCTTCTTCAGTCTTTGAGGCAGTGCGCTCGAACTCTACAAAATTGCTCGTAGTTATTATTTTATTGTTGATGATTACCGCGATGGTTTCAGTGACGATAATGACTTATATGGTGGTTACCGGAAGTCGACCACCAACGCTGTCATCGCTTACTTGGGCTGCAGCTCTTACTTATTCTCTGATCTCACTGCGCGGCTTAATGCCGGGTAGTCCGCCGATTGGCATATTCGTCGACAAGATCATCTACTTCCCATCGCTGATCGTGACCTTGGTCTGTTCGCTCTGGGTCTTGGTGACTTGGGTTCGCCGCGAGGATTTCCAGGCTTAATCGCCCTTTTCGCCTGAAAGCCTGGGCGTGTCTAGGGGGTCCAATAGGACCACTTTTGCCAATTTCCCTTTATAAGGGGGGTGGCTTTAGACTGCACCTTCGCGCCTAGCGAAAATCCTGAGGGTTTTTGGTGGGTGCAATCGCGCTCGCAAACGGGTGCGGGTTCAATTGAAACAGAAGTGGGTGTTAGTGGCTAGCAAAGATGGTGCCATCGAGATCGAAGGTTCCGTTGCAGAAGCTTTACCTAACGCAATGTTTCGCGTTGAACTAACTAATGGGCACAAAATTCTTGCGCACATCAGCGGCAAGATGCGAAAGAACTACATTCGCATCCTTCCTGGTGATCGTGTGATCGTAGAACTAAGTCCATATGACCTCACCCGAGGTCGAATTATTTACCGTTACAAGTAACGAAGACTGGAGCAAGGACATGAAGGTTAATCCAAGCGTTAAGAAGATTTGCGATAAGTGCAAAGTCATTCGCCGCAAGGGTCGCGTCATGGTCATTTGCGAAAACCTTCGTCACAAGCAACGTCAAGGTTAATTCGTTTACGAATTAACCCGACGGAATGGCTAAATAGTTAGTTCTACAACTTAATAAATACGCGTGGTGCAACTAAGTAAGTAATTACTTAGGACTCTCGGACCGGTAGGCCGAGACTCGACAACGTTGAGAAGCACTGCGAAGGACCTCCGGATTACAGATCGGTTGATTAAATGGCACGTCTTGTTGGTGTCGATCTACCGCGCGAAAAGCGCGTGGAAATCGCACTCACCTATATCTTCGGAATGGGTCTTACTCGTTCTCATGCAACTCTCGCGGCAACTGGGATTTCTCCAGATACACGCGTTAAAGATTTGCAAGAATCAGAACTCGCACAGCTTCGTGAATACATCGAAGCTAACTACAAGATTGAGGGCGATCTTCGCCGCGAAATCGCTGGCGACATTCGTCGTAAAGTTGAAATTCAGAGCTACCAAGGTATTCGTCACCGCAAGGGACTTCCTGTACGTGGTCAGCGCACACATACAAACGCTCGTACTCGCAAGGGTCCACGTAAAGCAATTGCAGGTAAGAAGAAGGTGACTAAGTAATGGC
>JAPLBF010000033.1 GCA_026392825.1 Actinomycetota bacterium | reverse complement strand
ACCAACTGAGCTACCGAGCCAATATTTAATTGTTTAAAATTAAAAAAGAATAGAGTGTGTGGACACTCTATTCTCGTCCAATGAGTTCAGATGTCTCTCGACATTGAACACGCGACCCGGACGGGACTTGAACCCGCGACCTCCGCCGTGACAGGGCGGCGCGCTAACCAACTGCGCTACCGGGCCTTAAAGATTAAAAACATAAGTGGCTCTTATGTCGCCTTAAAGCCTTTTTATAACTATGTGCCAAATTTCTTTGGCCTTGCGTGCCCCCAACGGGATTCGAACCCGTGTTACCGCCGTGAAAGGGCGATGTCCTAGGCCCCTAGACGATGGGGACGTTTGAGGCTCGCAAATCGTACCCGTTAAAGGGGTGCAGACCAAAATCGGTTAAATCAATGCTCCGATATCGCAGTAAATAGCGTTATTTTAAAGAAGTGACCACTGAATCGTGATTGAAACAGTGACATCTTGCTCGCCTAAATCAACAACTGTTGCTTCAGAATCTGCAGCTTTGCCCATTGCCAGAATCGGTGAGTACTCAACCGGACTTGAGTTTTCAACTAAGTAATTTACTCGGCCAAGTTTTGCATCCAGTAATTTTGCATATGAAGTAGCTTTTGCTTTCGCATTTTTTACAGCGGCAGTGCGCGCTGACTCAGTTGCCTTTGAGGCATCGAGAACAAATGGAGTTACTCCTTGAATTTGTAGTTCGTTTCCACCTGCAGCGACTACTGCGTCAACAACTGCGCCGGCATTTTCTGCATTCTTAATGGTTACTACAAAACTTTGAGATCCGCGGTAGCCAACTAGAACAGAACCTTTATCTTGGGTGTAGTTATATTCTGGATAAACGGTAATGCTCTGGGTCGCGATATCTCCCTTAAGAATTCCACTCTTAGTCAAAGCCGCACGAACGGCAGTCCCGACTGTTGAAACCTTTGCAAGCGCTTCCTTATTTGATCCAGCCACAAATGAAACATTGGCATTTAATCGAACCGCATCAGGGGTTACTTTGATTGAACCCTGAGAGTTAACGGTCACATAACGTGTTTCAGGCGTTGCTGCTTCTGCAGGAAGAGAAGCGGCAATACCTCCTGCTAGCGCGAGTGCGATTAATGAGGCGGCTATCTTGCGAATTCGTGTTGTAGTCATGGGTTAAGTATCTCCTATTTATTTACTTGCGGCTGTGATGGTGCTGAGAAAACAATGTGATTTAGAGCGAGCGATATAAATCTGTATGGTCTTTAAGCATCCGCTCCAGCGAGAAATACTGGTTCGCTCTCGCCTTACCGGCCTCACCCATCATCTTGCGTAATTGGGCATCTCTAACTAGTTTTTCAATGGCATCGGCAAGCGCAATAGGAGTCGACTCGGTTAGATATCCCGTTGAGTTATCAACCACGACATCATTAACTGAACCTACATTGGTTGAAACGAGTGGTAGCGAATGCTGTGAGCCTTCAATCAAAACTAAAGAAACGGCTTCATTATCACTGCATAAGATCATTATGTCAGCAGATGAAAAGGCAGCGGATGTATCTTTCTGCCAACCCAGCATCGCCACTGGAAGGTTTTCTTCCAAAATTCGTGAATCAACTGATTCTCTTAAATCACCGTCTCCAGCAACTATGAATTTAACTCGGACTCCTCGGCTCTTTAATTCTGAAATAGTATCTAAAAGCCGATCAGGTCTCTTAATT
>JAPLBF010000029.1 GCA_026392825.1 Actinomycetota bacterium | reverse complement strand
GTTGTTTTTCCAAGACCAGGAGGCCCAGAGAGAAGGATGTGATCGGCCGCGGAATTGCGTTGGCGCGCTGCCGTCAACAACACATCGATCTGATCGCACACTCGTTGTTGACCGATGAACTCTTTCAGAGTTTTCGGACGCAAAGCATGTTCGGCTGCTGAATCATCGGTGGCGAATTCTGGGGATATCAGGCGATCATCGCTCATTCTTATCTACCGCCTTTTTGTAGCGCCCGCTTTAATAAATCAGAGAGTTCAGCAGAATTAGCATCGCCACCTTCTTCAGAAATCTGATTAACGACATTTGTTATGGCGTTATCGGATTCTTTCGCGGAAAAACCAAGTGAAATTAGCGCACTCGCAAGTTGTTCACGCCAAACCGGCTGATGATGTGCGCTCTTATGTCCTGCTCCGAAATCCGTGAGCTTACCCTTCAACTCTAAAATTAAACGTTGCGCACCTTTACGTCCGATCCCAGGCACCTTCTCAATTGCGGAAATGTCCTCCTGCGCCACTGCCATTCCAAGTTGGCTAGGAGAAAGAGCAGCAACAATAGACATTGCAACCTTTGGTCCAATACCGCTGACGGTTTGCACTAATTCAAAGAGCGTTCGCACATCATCATCTAGAAATCCAAAGAGCGTTAGTGAATCTTCACGAACCACAAGTGAGGTGTAAAACTGCGCTGGTGCTCCGATGTTTAACAGAGCGATAGTTGCTGGGGTGATAGTTATAGAAAGTCCTACTCCCCCAACTTCGACTACTGCACGATCAGCGCCGATGGAACGGACGATTCCATTTATCATTGAAATCATTTACGAACCAACTTCGCTAAGCGAGATTTTTCAGCAACTAAAGCCGCCGCTAACTTTGAATCCCCTGAACCTCGCCAGATATGACAGATCGCAAGTGCTAGAGCATCAGTGCTATCAACCGGCTTCGGAATCTCTTTAAGAGCAAGCAGGCGCTTAACCATTTCAGCGACCTGAACCTTATTTGCGCGACCAGACCCAGTGACTGCCGCCTTTACTTCACTTGGAGTGTGCATCACAACTGGAATTCCGGCGCGGGCTGCGACAAGTAGCGCGATGCCTGCAGCTTGGCCAGTACCCATAACAGTGCGCACATTGTGTTGTGAAAAAACTCTTTCGACGGCAACCACATCGGGGCGATTTACATCAATCCAATGCGTTAGTTCTTGCTCGAGTAGAAGTAAACGAAGTTCGAGTGCTGCCGTGCTCGGAGTCAGGATCACACCAACATTTATCAGGCGCAGTGGTTGACCAGGTGCGCCTTCTATTACGCCTACGCCACAGCGAGTAAGACCTGGGTCGACTCCCAAGACGCGCATAAATGATTGGCTCATAACTTCATAGCCTACGAGGGCAAGTGCACGGGGTTAGGAAAGGCTCGCCATAACTTCGTCAGAGACATCGAAGTTACTAAAAACGTTCTGCACATCGTCTAACTCTTCAATGGCATCGATTAGTTCAAATACCTTCGTAGCACCTTCGGCATCAAGAGGAATAGTCATAGACGGCAGGAAAGAAGAATCTGCAGATTCATAATCTATGCCAGCTGTTTGTAGCGCGGTACGCGCGGTAACTAGATCACTGGCTTCGCAAACAACTTCGAATGATTCTCCGAGATCATTTACTTCTTCAGCGCCAGCCTCGAGCACCGCTTCCAAAATCTTTTCCTCTGTCACGCCATCTACTTTATTTACAATGATGACGCCCTTTCGATTAAATAGGTAAGCAACTGATCCAGGATCGGCCATCGATCCACCATTGCGAGTTACAGCAACGCGAACTTCTGAAGCGGCGCGATTTCGATTGTCAGATAAACATTCGATCATTATTGCTACGCCATTTGGTCCATAACCTTCGTACATAATCGTCTGCCAATCGGCGCCACCAGATTCCAAACCAGCACCTCGTTTAACGGCGCGTTCAATATTGTCGGCCGGCATAGAATTCTTTTTTGCCTTAGCGATCGCATCAAAAAGTGTTGGGTTGCCATCTACATCAGGACCGCCATTACGAGATGCAACTTCAATCGCCTTAATCAACTTGGCGAAATTCTTCGCACGACGACTATCGATAACAGCCTTCTTATGCTTGGTCGTTGCCCACTTGGAATGGCCGGACATTTAAAACACCTCAATCAACTTTTGATGGAAAGTCACTTATTTAATAACTGGCTTACTTTATCGCGCCGGCACAGACTTGATCAAAGAAGTAGCGATGTACGCGTAGATCTCCCGTCAATTCTGGATGAAATGATGTGGCGAAGAGTAAACCTTGACGAACCGCAACGGGATGGCTTGCTCCATCGCTTCCCTTGACCTCGGCTAAGACTTGTACATCTTTTCCGACTTCTTCTACCCAAGGGGCGCGAATAAATACCGCGCGTAATGGGGCTTGATCAAAAATTAAATCACTTTCAAAGGAGTCAACTTGTCGCCCGAAAGCGTTGCGACGAACCGTCATATCTATTCCGCCAAATGTCGCTTGATCATCCGCCCCATCCAGAATTCGATCTGCCAATAAAATCATTCCAGCGCAAGAGCCATAAACCGGCATTCCCGCGGAAATTCTTTCTCTAATTGGTTTAAGTAGGTCAAAAGTCTCTGCCAGAAGCGCAATTGTTGTTGATTCACCACCAGGCAAAATCAGCGCATCTATTTCTGCCAACTCTTCCGGTCGTCGCACAGTAAGACCTGCGTGCCCCGAAGTCTTAACCGCCTGAATATGTTCCCGAAAATCGCCTTGCAGCGCGAGAACGCCAATCTTCATTGCGAGTAAATCGTTACCAGCCGCGCTCGGCTAAGCGATGTGGTGCGGGAAGATCTGCCACGTTGATTCCAACCATGGCATCTCCTAAACCGCGTGATACATCGGCAAGCACCTTTGCATCTTCGAAGAAAGTTGTCGCCTTGACACATGCAGCGGCGCGAGTTGCAGGATCTCCAGATTTAAAGATTCCAGAACCAATGAATACGCCATCTGCACCCATCTGCATCATTAGCGCGGCATCGGCTGGTGTTGCAATTCCACCAGCAGTGAATAGAACTACCGGAAGTTTTCCAGTTTCAGCTACTTCTTTTACGAGAGCAAATGGTGCTTGTAGTTCTTTCGCAGCAACATAAAGTTCATCTTCGCGCATTGAAGATAGCCGACGAATTTCGCCACCAATTTTGCGCATATGCATCATTGCATTAGATACATCGCCAGTTCCGGCTTCTCCCTTAGAGCGGATCATCGCTGCGCCTTCATTGATGCGGCGGAGAGCTTCACCCAAATTAGTTGCACCACAAACAAATGGGACTTTGAAATCCCACTTTTCGATGTGATTCTCATAATCTGCAGGAGTTAGAACCTCAGACTCATCGATGTAATCCACACCGAGTGATTCTAAAATTCGTGCTTCAACAAAGTGCCCGATACGAGCTTTTGCCATAACCGGAATCGTCACCGCTGCTTTAATTTTTTCAATCATGTCTGGGTCTGACATACGTGCCACGCCACCTTGTGCGCGGATATCTGCAGGCACACGTTCTAGTGCCATCACAGCACAGGCGCCGGCGTCTTGGGCAATCTTGGCTTGCTCGGAGTTAACGACATCCATAATGACGCCGCCTTTGAGCATTTCTGCCATTCCGCGCTTTACGCGCGCTGTGCCGACTGCCTCTGACATGACTTGCTCCTTTTATTTAGCTCTTACCAACAAAATATTGGCTTAATACTACTTTGCCTGTGGAGGTGTCGCATCCTGGTTATTGGCAGCGGCAACAGGCTTAAAAACCGGCGCTCTATCAGTCAAAGCGATCCATACCTGTCCAGCAGCAAATTTAATTTCTTCCCCATCCTCTGTGCTCCAAGTGGTTCCTTGATCACCGCTTGGCCTGTTCCAGTTCGCTGCTATGGCAAAGCCATCTCGCAAAACAAATCCCTTTCCTGTACCAATTGTTTCTGAATAAGGGGTAACTCCACCAACCTTGTCGCGATAAATTGAATCGGTGATCGAAACTAATTGAATTACAAATGTGGTCGGACCAAGATGTAATCCTGAAGCGGCTAGATTGGCGGCATCTCCGTGCGAGAGCAACCAGCGTTTCTCTTTCTCAGACCAAGTTGCAGTGTAAGAATTTGCAGGCCACGAAACCTTCACGGAAGCTATCGCAGTTCCAGTCTCTGGCATCTCACCGAAACTCCAACCAATCGGTTTGGAGATGGCTACAGGTAGCGCATCCTTTGCGACATTGGCCATTAACTTTTGCGCCTGCAGCATCATCGCAGTTGGCGCTCGGCGCAGTGGGTCAGTTGCGTAAATCTGCGGCGACTGTCGCTGTGCGCCTAAGTTGATTACATTGGCTTCAGCAATCACCGGCAACAACTTCTTTTGCGCACCGCTATAAGCAAATGCAACATTTCCAAACTGTTCAAGTATTTCAAGATCGGAAATTCGCGCACTACGAACAGGTCCTATTACTGCCGGAATTTTTGAACTAAAGATTGCTGCTAGTCGCGTGAGGCCACCTTCAACTTGTTCAATGTAAACAATGTCAGCATCTTCCAAACCCGCTTGCGGATGAGCGGGAGCAGTGTCATCTATTTTCACCGCCAAAATCGGTCCATCATTTCCAATACGCCCGCTCAAGGAATTTCTGATTTCTACCTTTTCGATTTCTGGGCCTAGCGAAGAAAATAGCCCACTTGGAAGGAAGTTAATGAGTGCAACTACCACGATCGCAATAGCGGCTACTCCTGCTATCCCGTTAGCGACCTTCTTAAAGAACATCAGCTTCGAATTCATATGTGACAGGTAGTGGAGCGGTACCCGCTAAACGAAAGATCTTAAAGACCGGCTTTTGGCGAACCATCTGGGTGCGAGTGACCGCATCAACGTGAAGTGCGATTGCCACTCGAATCTTGTTAGTTAATTCGGACAGTTCACGCAATAAATCTTTTTCGATAAACCCCTCGACTAAATGGCCATCATTTAGCAATAGCCCGAGCGCACCAGATAGTCCGCTCTCGGCTTGGGAGCGCGTCTGCATTTGCGCATCTCTTGCCTGATGAGCGGCAGCAGTTAAAAGAAGCGACGAAGCGGGATCGGCTAACTCGCTTTTAGCAATTTCTAAAGCGACTGCAGCGCGACGTTGGAGAAGTCCGTCTAAGTTTGCCCAACTAGTTTCTACGCGATGATGCAGGCGATCTAAGCGCGTAGCCGAATAAGAGAGATACCAAAGAGCAAAGATCGCAACTAATACGAGAACGAAATACTTTTCCATTTAATTACCTTCCCTGCCTAAGAAGCGATTCCACGCGCGATTTTCTGAAGATAAGGTGACGCCGTTGCTGCCGACTAGCGCCATTTCATAAATCGAAAAGATATCTTCTGCAACAACATCCCAGTCAAAGCGCTGAGCATAGATCTTTCCCCTTTGCGCAAGAGCGCGACGCTTTTCATCTTCACGGAGCAAATCAATTACAACCTTCGCCAGTTCTTGTGGGTTCTCTGATTGAAAGAGCGCGCCATATTCTCCGTGCCCCAACAAGGAGTCGAATGCAGGAATATCACTTGCAACAACGGCTGCTCCCCCGGCGAGTGCTTCCGCAAGAATAATTCCAAATGATTCTCCCCCAGTATTTGGCGCGATGTAGAGAGCAACGGAAGATAAGAAATCAGCTTTCTCTTTTTCGCTAATGCGACCAAGGAATTCGAAGCGATGACGCAACTGCGGATCAATCTGATCTTGCACATCCTTGCTATCTCCAGGTCCTGCAACTAAAACTCGTACATCTGGCGCAAAGCGCGCGATTATTGGAAGCGCCTCGAGCAAAACTGATAAGCCCTTACGCGGCTCTTCATACCTACCGATGAATCCGAGCGTGTTTCCACTCCACTCTGCGCGTACTTCACCATCGCGATAAGAATCTGCATAAATTCCATTAGGCACAACAACTGCATCGGTTTCTAGATGCTCGGTGAGGGTTGAACGCGCAGCTTCGCTTACCGCAATACGTGCCGTCAGTTTTTCGATTACCGGTTCCAGTATTGGCCCAATCGCAAAGATCGCTTTCTGACGTTTGGCTGCAGCATGAAAGGTTCCAACCAATGGACCTTCCGCTGCCCAACACGCAAGTAGGGATATTGATGGGATTGCCGGTTCATGTAAATGTAGAAGATCGAACTTTCCGTTAGATATCCATTGTCTAACCCGAGAAAAAGCGATCGGTCCGAAGAGAACTCGGGCAACGGCGCCGTTATATGGAATAGAAATTGGTTTACCAGCGCTAGTTACATATTCTGGAATTGCATCTTCATCGATGACGGGTGCGAGAACCGATACATAGTGGCCCTTTGCAATGAGATATTCAGCGAGATCGCGCACGTGATTCTGTACGCCACCGGGCGTATCCCATCCATAGGGACAGACCAATCCGATCCGTAATTTTTTTAAAGTCACGTGGTGCGCTCCTGGAAATCGCCATCGATCCAAATTCGTTGCAACATATGCCAATCTTGCGGTGCGCTCGCGATTCCTTGTGCAAAGTAATCAGCGCAATTTTGGACAACTTTTGATACACGTTCGGTTTCAGCACCTTCGGTCCCTATCGAAACGCTGTTGAATTCAATATGAATTCCACTCTTTGTATACGTGACAAATGCAGTTATCAACGGTATTCCAGTGCGCACTGCAAGAAGTGCAGCTCCTGCTGGCATCCGCGCCGGATGTCCAAAGAAGTTAACATCCACACCGCTGCGTGATAAGTCGCGGTCTGCAACTAACGCAATGAGTGCGCCATCGCGGGCGCGCTGCATCAACGTTCCCATAGCTTTGCTATCTGTCGATAGTACTTCCATTCCCATGTTCTGGCGATATTCGAGAAACTTATTAAAGAGCGCTTCCGGCTTTAATCTTTCGGCAACAGTCACTAATGGAAAACCCATCGCGCAAAAATAGGCGCCGGCGTGGTCCCAGTTTCCTGCGTGCGGAAGCGTAACCACGACACCACGACCATCTTTCATTGGACCAGTCAATAACTCTTCTCGCGTGACGGTGACCGTTGCAAAAATTCTTTCTTTCGACCAATCAGGTGAGCGAAAGGTGTCGCACCAGTAACGCATATAAGACGAAACTGCCTCGGTCATCAGCAGATCCATTGCCGCAGAATCTTTATCAGGACATACCCGTTGTAAATTACTGCGCAATCGTTGCATCCGAGCACCGTTGCGTCGCAGTGTGATTACGCCCATTTTCTCGAAAGCAGAATATGCAAATTTTTCGGGCAGAGATCTAACTAGCTTCCAGCCTGTGAAGTAAACGCCAGCAACCAGAAAATCTAATTTCATAACTTTACAACGCCGCCTTAACGATTAAAATTCTTTGAACCACTGTTACTGCAGCAAGAGCCAACAGAACCCAAACTCCAATTGCTAGTGCGTACGGAATTCCAAGACCTTCAAAGCCAATTGCAGTTAACGCGATAATCAACCTTTCGGTGCGTTCGGCGATTCCACCGGTGCATTCAATCCCCATTGATTCCGCTTTGGCTCGTATATATGGAACCAGGGTTCCTACGACAAGGGCACCGAGTGCAATCGGAATTAAAGGATCATTGCTATCGAGCAAGGCGAGTATCAGCCCGATCAATATTGCAGAATCAGTAACTCGATCTATAGTCGAATCTAAAAATCCACCCCATTTACTGGCCCCGCTTTGGGATATGCGCGCCATCGCTCCATCAAAAAGATCACTCAGTGCGAAGAAAGATATAAATAAGGTGCCAACGAAGAATTCTTGACGAGGATAAAAATAGAGGGCGCTGGAAACTAAACCGAGTGCGCCAACGAAAGTAACCGCATTCGGAGTTAAACCAATGCGAAGGGCACCCCGCGCGATCGGATTGATGGCGCGGGTAACGGCTGGCTTTAAATAAGCGCTTAACATCAACACCATCGTAGGCTCAAGGTCGGAAATTCACCTATTCTGACGCCTGTGAGTTCTCTTAAGCGCATCCATATATACGGCCACGTATCTGCTCAGCCGCAGGCGATCGCCAATCTCTTCGATGCACAACTCGCCAGCGAAATCGTCGCCGATTCTGACCTCGCAATTTTTGCAATAAATCCTGCTGCCGGAATTGATCAGAAGACCATCGATCAATGGCAGGCGCTGAGTGATTTTCAGTTGCCACGTTTAGTAGTTGTCAACGAATTAGACGGATCTGATGCTGACTTTGAGGATGCGATTATGTTGGCCAATCGAGTCTTTGACCAACTAGTTACTCCAGTCCTTGTGCTTCATTCTGAATCAGGTAATCCAATCGCGCTGATTTCCTTGAGCGATCTACAAATAACTGATTACAGCACTAGCCCTCCAACATCTTCTGCCAGTGAGCCCGAACATCAAGAGTTGGTTGCAGAATTTCGCGAAGAATATTTAGATGAGATATCTGGAGCCGGAGAAAATGCGTTTGCCGCAGGTCTACTTTTTCCCGCGGTACCAATCGTTATATCTAATGGTCTTGGTATAGATGTTGTTAAGAGTTTTATTTCTCAGCTTTAAAAATTACCAAGCAGCCGCAAGCTCATTTCGACTCTGCGCTAAAAGGACCGGCATAACTTTTGTTTGACCAATCAACGGCATGAAGTTTGCATCACCTGACCAGCGTGGAACCACGTGCTGATGAATATGTTCGGCTACACCAGCACCTGAGATTGCACCTTGATTCATACCTAGATTAAATCCCGCTGGTGCTGAAACCTTGCGCAGCGTAACCATGGCATGCGCAGTTAGATCAGAGATTTCATCTCGTTCTGCTTTTGTCAGATCAGTTAAATCAGCAATATGGCGGTTGGCGCAGATCAACAGATGTCCAGCGTTATACGGATATAAATTCATAACAACGTATGCGCTTTCACCGCGAGCAACGATTAGTCCCTCTTCATCGCTAAGCGTTGGGATTCGGCAGAACGGACAATCAACTCCATTTTCAGAAAGTGGTCTGTTCTCGCCCTTCAAATACTCCATACGATGCGGAGCCCATAGCCGTGCCCAACGATCGGGCATTCCGGGGAGTTGCTCCGCCATTTTTAGACCTGTTTGCGATCGCGAATTGCGCTCTGAATTTCTGCAATCGCATCGACAACAGCGATTCCATTCTTCTGCTCTCCATTGCGATAGCGAATCGAAACTTTGCCAGCGAGTTGATCCTCTTCACCAGCGATCAACATGTAAGGCACTTTCTGCATTTGCGCATTGCGTATCTTCTTCTGCATCCGATCATCTGACGCGTCAAGATCAATACGTATTCCTGCGGATTTAAATGCTTTGACAACTCCAGCTAAATAATCCACAAACGCTTCAGCAACTGGAATTGCAGTTACTTGTACAGGTGCAAGCCAAGGTGGGAAGGCTCCCGAATAATGCTCGGTTAAAACGCCGAAGAATCTTTCAATCGAACCAAAGAGCGCACGGTGAATCATCACGGGACGCTGACGTGTTCCATCGGTTGCGGAATATTCAAGTTCGAATCTCTGTGGAAGTTGGAAATCAACTTGGATGGTGGACATCTGCCAAGTACGACCAATCGCATCTTTAGCCTGCACCGAAATCTTTGGCCCGTAAAAAGCGGCGCCGCCTTCATCGAGTACCAATTCTAATTTCTGGGCTACTGCCGCCTTTCGCAAAGCTTCGGTCGCTTCCGCCCAATCAGCATCTTCACCAACAGATTTCTCTGGATTTCTGGTGGAAAGTTCTAGGTAGAAATCTTCTAAACCGTAATCACGAAGCAAGTTGAGAACGAAGGTTAAGAGTGAATCAAGTTCGTCAACCATCTGCTCTTTTGTGCAATAGATATGTGCATCATCCTGAGTGAAACCACGAGCGCGCGTTAGACCGTGAATCACGCCTGACTTTTCGTAGCGATAGACGGTTCCGAATTCAAAGAGGCGAAGTGGAAGTTCACGGTATGAGCGGCCACGAGATGCGAAAATCAAATTGTGGAAAGGACAGTTCATCGGCTTCATGTAGTACTGCTGGCCGGCGCGCTTGATCGTTCCATCTGAATGAAGTTCTTCATCCATAATCATTGGTGGATACATACCTTCGGAGTACCACTGCAAGTGTCCTGATTTTTCAAAGAGCGCAGCTTTAGTTAGATGTGGTGAATATACGAACTCATAACCTTCATCTTCGTGGCGCTTTCTTGAATAATCTTCCATTGCCCTGCGGATAATTCCGCCCTTGGGATGAAATACCGCAAGCCCAGATCCGATCTCCTCTGGAAATGAGAAGAGATCTAATTCAGTTCCGAGGCGACGATGATCGCGTTTTTCAGCTTCAGCGAGTAAATCCAAATATGCCGTCAACTCATCTTGTGAAGGCCAAGCTGTTCCGTAAATTCGCTGCAACATCGGATTCTTTTCGGAGCCACGCCAATAAGCAGCAGCGCTGCGCATTAATTTAAATGCGGGAATATGTTTAGTCGAGGGCAAATGTGGCCCGCGACAAAGATCTGACCACACAGGTTGACCATCGCGACCCAAGTTGTCGTAAATTGTTAACTCACTGCCGCCAACTTCAACACTTGCCTCATCACCTGCGCCAGCTTTCAAACCAATCAATTCGCATTTATACGGCTCGTGTGCAAGTTCTTTTAGAGCATCTGCCTCAGTAGTCACACGCCGACGAAATCTCTGTCCATCCTTAACGATCTTTCGCATTGCACTTTCGACCTTTTCCAGATCTTCTGGATTAAATGGTCGCTCTGGATCGAAGTCGTAATAGAAACCATCAGTGATCGGCGGTCCGATTCCGAGACGAGTTTGGGCAAATACTTGCTGCACCGCTTGCGCCATAACGTGCGCGGTTGAGTGGCGTAGCACCGAGAGACCCTCAGGTGATGAAATTGAGATTCCTTCTACCGCATCGCCTTCAGAGAGTTCGGTCCAGAGATCTTTAAGTACACCATTTACCTTACAAACTATGATCTCTTTACGTTCTGCAAAAATTTGGGTCGGACGAGCATCGATTTCGACGCTGGATTTTGCGCCATCAACGGTGATCGAAATCTGCGACATGTGACTAGCCTACCGAATGCTTTAACGTCTTCGCCCGAATATCTGCTTCGAGCGCCGCACAATCTCCATCTATTTTCAATACCCGACCATCTATTTCGGCGACAGAAAGCGCAATCTTCAAACTAGATAACACGAAAGCGGCATCCACCCGCATCAGATCAGATCTATCAACCAAACGCACTTCAACTGCGCATCGCTCGATAACTATCCCGCGTTGTACACCGGGCAGAACACCCGAAGACAGTGGAGTCGTGACCCACTTCCCATCAATACGAAAGAGAAAATTCGAGACCGCTCCTTCAGTAACTGCGAAATTATCGTTAACGCAAATAATTTCATCGAAGCCCTCTGCTTGTGCCTTTGCCAACAAATCTAAGCGATGTTGGTAGGGAAAAGTTTTTATCGATATCGATTCGGCCTCCGCAGGATCTGCAATAACAGTTAACTTTGCCGGCCGTGTGATCTCCTCATAACGTTGGTGAACGACGACGAAACGATCTTCCGAAAAGAGCAAGCGCAGCCTTCCAATTGGGTGAGATTCAACGCTTAACAACTCCACTATGGCGTTTCGGACTAAATCTTCATTTGGAAGAGAAATACCTTTCTTATCTGCCGCATCAAGGGCTCTACGCATGTGCCGCCCTAATTCAAAGATTTCTCCGTCTTGCGTCTTGATAGTTTCAAAAATTCCTGCGCCATCAGGCCAACCATCAATTGATACATCGGCAATTGCGGCATCGACTAATCCATCGTTAACCCAAATTTTCATCAGAGCGCTCCCCCGGCAATTGAAATCAACTTACGAGCCTTTAACTGTGTCTCTTCCCATTCTGCACTCGGATCACTTCCCCAAGTTATTCCCGCGCCAGTTCCGAATCGTAACTGACCATCTTTAGCGTTCCAGAAGGTGCGAATTGCAACCGAAAGTTCCGCGGCATCACCTTTTATCCATCCCAAAATTCCGCAGTATGGACCTCTTTGCACGGTTTCATTTTTAGAAATGACGTGCAAAGCAGAACTCTTCGGAGCTCCGCTAATTGATCCAGCCGGTAACAAAGGATTCAGTATCTCAGCCCACTTCAGATTTGGTTTTAGCGTTCCAAGTACATCCGAAACCAAATGTCGCAAACCAGGATGTTCTTCGCTGCGCAAGAGATCTGCTACTTCAACACTTCCGGGCTCGCATATCTGACCAAGATCATTGCGCATCAAATCCACGATCATCACATTCTCACTCTGGTCTTTCTTTCCAAATCCATGCTCGCGAAGTTCTTGCGTGCCTTTTATGGGAGATGTAATCAGTTGTAGGCGGTTGCGGCGTAGAAAAAGTTCAGGCGATGCGGAGGCGATTTGAATTTCTGGCAACGATAGATAGGAAGCATAAGGAGCGGGATTCTCAAGCAGAATCTTCGAGAAGAGCGAGGCAATTTCCGTCCCAGAAAAATCAATGTTTAAAACTCGACAAGCATTTACTTGATAGACCCAACCGCTTGCTACCGCTTGGCGAATCTCTTCTACATATTTGCAATAATCCAATTCGTTTAGCGATGAATTCCACTTATTTAATTGGTGATTCCAGTCAGATGAGCCAAAAGGAAACGGAGCAGAGAAATCCCCTGCAAACCTTGCTAACCGAACTTGTCCTTCATAAGAGATGCTGACCGCCCAGAAATTGCCATCATCTAAACGAGATAAGTCATCGCTGACTTCAATTAACGAATGCGCAAACCTGCCCCCCATCCAAAAGCAGTCATCACGCAGATCCATGGCCCTAACGCTACGGTGAAAGTTCTCGCTTTGGCGCTTCGCCCCTGCCTGCGATAGATTTGCCCCCGCACGAAATGCGGACGTAGCGCAGCTGGTAGCGCGGAACCTTGCCAAGGTTCAGGTCGCGGGTTCGAACCCCGTCGTCCGCTCGGATTAACCGCCGCTTTGGAATTAATTTTTCAGGTGGCGGTTTCTCTATCGTTAAAAGATTGACAGCAGTAAAGAGATTGGTCGGATGGCCGAGAGGCGAGGCAAGGGACTGCAAATCCCTCTACACGGGTTCAAATCCCGTTCCGGCCTCCAATTGGAACCACAAGCAAGAAATGATCAGAGTCGATCAGGAGAAGCAGATGTCTAAAGATGAATCACAACGTCCGTGGGGGCGTTATGAAATCTTGGCTGAAGGCGACTGTCATAAAGTAAAAACTATCTGGGTAAATCCAGGTAAGCGTCTTTCCTATCAGCGCCATGAAAAACGTGCTGAACATTGGTTCATTGTGCAAGGCGATGCGCGCATCACCTTAAACGGTGACATCTTTGAAATGGGAACGGGTGATTCGATTGATATCGAAATCGGTGATTTACACCGAATCGAAAACATCGGAGCGAACGATGTAATCTTCATTGAAGTTCAGACTGGAACCTACTTTGGTGAAGATGACATTGAGCGTATTGAGGATGATTTCGGGCGTTAAATCGCTCGGCTATACTTTCCCAACAATTTAATAAATACCGAAAAGATTTAGACCCGGACGATTGGCTCAGCGGTAGAGCACCACATTGACATTGTGGGGGTCACTGGTTCGATCCCAGTATCGTCCACGTAACGCAGTGGAGTGGCGTGTAAATATCGTCCACGTACTTTTATCTCTGATCTAGGAAAACTTGCACACGGCGCAAAGTTTCTACAAGGTATTCCGGTGCCATGTCTCGGTGCTCTTGATTCGTGGTTTCATATAAGTAATTAAGCAGAATAATTCTCCGTTGTAGAAGAAGCCCATTTAACTGATGTTTGTCATGCCGTGGAAGTTCGGAAACGGACTGATAGCCCGCTAAAAGTGCGGAATCTTGCTCTGGGGTATCCAAGTAGTACAGGGCTGTAGCCAAATCCTGGATTGGTAAACCAAAGCCAGCATCATCGAAATCGAAGATATAGATTTTATCTCCGTGGGAAAATACATTCCCGCCGTGAAGGTCGGCATGGATCGCGATTGCTTTGCTTCCCGAATAAAGGTTTTCGACTATTTTTTCGATCTCAATCTTTGCCTTGGTTAGCAGTTCAATATCTTCTTTCGACAGTGGGCTGCTAGAAGCCAAAATGACGTCCTGTGTTTGCCACAAGAAATCTTTCAACAACGGCAATTGCGCAGTTACGGGGAGAGTGAAGTCGGCGGTTGCTTGATGCATCGCTGCCATGGCTGCGCCAAGTTTTCTTAACGCGTCGTCACTTGGTTCATCCCCGAGCTCTTCCCCGTCCAACCAGGAATACAGCGCAACGCCCAAATCCCTTTCCAATAGAGCAGAGGCAACGGTAAGAGCAAATTCGCCTTTCTTGGAGGCGATTGGTTTTGGCAAATTAACTGCCCCTTTCTCATTGAGAAAGCGAACAAAGGCGATCTCGCCTAGAAGATTTTCGTAGGTTCGGTCGGAATTAATATTAATTCGAAGCGCGAACATTTGATTCGCTTTTGTAACCACCTTAAATGTAGCGTTGAACTCAAAATTAATAATATCGATTGATTGAACTTCAAAAGGGTATTCAAAAAGAACCGCACGAGCTAAATCTAGGACGTGATCTTTTTGGCCCTGAAGATCTAGAAGCGCGAATTTAGACATTTGCATGTGCAGGATTGCTATCCGCTAGAGATGGATTGCGATTTTTCGAGAGACTTCCTGAAGACGGCTAAATACGCTGGATGAATTGGCCAGAGCTTTGTGAGAAAAGCTGGAAAGTGTGGAAGATAAGAATCTCGTAGCGTTTCAAATCCCTCGGCCTCGAAGAGTTTGCGTACAGTCTTTCCTGAAGGTCGGTAGATATGTGTTGGATCTGAGTCATAGAGTTTTGAGTATTCCCAGCGAGTCAACCAATTAGAAATTGTGGGCATGTGAACTAGCACAATCGCGCCAGGCTTTGCTGATCTACTAATTGATTGAATACCCGCCTCTGGGTTCCACAAATGTTCAACTATATTTATCGCCAAAATCAGATCAAACTTCTGCGGAAACGGGCTTGGGTCGTGAACGTCGCCTTGCTTGAAAAATCTTTCGGGCTTTCTTCCTGCTGCCACTTCAACGGCGTGATGGGCGATATCTACTCCGCAAAGCGTTCGTGCGCCATCAAATGCATCCAATAGCCATCCATAGCCACATCCAACATCGAGTACATCCGATTGAGCCAGTTCATTGCTGCTGTATTTCTTGTAGGTATTAAAAAGAATCTTGTCGCGCCATCTATCAAAGACCGTTTGTTGGGGTTCACCTTCCGGTGATGTAGCTCCATAGAGTTGTGAAAAATACTCATGGCCTGCGGTTTCACGATTCTTGTCCATTAGAACACCTCGTGCTTTCCAATAAATTTGGAGAAAAGTACCAGTCAAGGGAGATATCCAGGCAGAGGCTCAAAAATTAATCCCAGTGGATCAGCCCCAAATCAGCCTTAACCTGACCAATCCCCCTCTTGAGCGTGGCCCAGCCCCTGGAAATCACCCTGGAAACGTGCACAAATCGTTATAACTGGCGGGTAGCAAAAAGGCGGGAATTGTTTTACTATTTCCAGCAAAAGGCCCGAAATACATCCCTAACTCACGAGTGTTTAATGCTTTATTCACTCGCTATTAATGATGCAGCCCTCGCGGTCCAAACTATAAGGAGAAATATAAGCATGAAAAGAAACCTGGCATTACGTGCCGTGGCTACAGCGGCATCTACTGCCCTTCTAGCCGGTGCGTTTTCTGTAGGTGCGCTTGCAACAGCGCAAGCTGCAACTAGATCTACAGTGGTTGTTCTTTCACAAGGAGACATCACTTCTTTGAACTCAGGCACAAGCGACAACAACACTGCTTACAACTCACTCGTTGGTTCGTTTACTGGCATGGGCTTCACTTACTACAACAGCGATGCAACATTGGTTATGAACACAAAGTTCGGAACCATGAAGATTGTTAAGCAAGCTCCAAAAGACTTCCAGATCCAGTACGACGTAAAGAGTGGTCAGACATGGTCTGACGGCACAAAGATTGATGCCGTTGATCTTCTCTTGTCGCACATCGTTGCGTCTTCAAAGTATTCAAAGGCTGCAGGACTTGGCGATCCAAGCAATGCAGATACAAAGCCAGCATTCGATAGCGGTAACTACGGCGGCGCATACGATGACAACGTTGTTGGTGAGCCTAAGCTCAGCAACGGCAACATGACTTTGACAGTTAAGTTTGCAAAGCCACTTCCAGACTGGGAGCTTCTTGCGCCTGGACCAAGTCCTGTACACGCAATGTCACTTATTGCCGATGGCAAAAAGGGTCTGCAGTCAGCAGCAGTTAACACAGCTGCTAAGGCTAAGTTCCTAAAGGACTTCACCAGCAAGAACTCTGCCAACCTAAAGAAGATAGGTGCTCTTTACACAAAGGGTTACGACGTAACTAAGGTTGATAAAGATACAAACGCATTGCTTCTCATCAGCAATGGTGGATTTATCGTTGACAAGTTCACATTTGGTGACTCAATGACCTTCGTGCGTAACCCTAAGTACAACTCAGGTCCTGCGATGGCTACTAAGAACCCAATCAAGACTGTTGTAATCAAGATCATCCAAGAGAACACAGCAATGATTCAAGCGCTGCGTAATGGTGATATCGATATTTACTACAACACTCTTCCAACAGGTAATGACAAGATCACATTAGCTGCAATGCCAAATGTCACAACCACAACACGAGTAGGCGGCAATAGCTCAATCTTCCACCTGCGTACTGATACTGGTTTCGGTAACACAGATGTTTACTCAGGTCCATTTGCAGGTAATTCACAACGCGCAAAGGATCTCCGTAAGGCGATGTTGCTAGTAACACCACGTGCACAAATGGTTACGAACCTGATTGCACCTGTTAAGGCAGATGCAACACCTTTGAACTCACAGTTTGTGTTCCAAGGAACTCCTGAGTACGACACAATCACAAAGGCTTCTGGGGCTAACGTCTTCTCCGATGGCACACAAGCAGAGCGCACAGCTGCTGCTTTGGCACTCGTAAAGAAGTACTACCCAACGGCTTCTGCCACAGTGGCTCCGGTTAAGGTTAGATTCGTTCACGCAACCACAACGTTGCGTACCGCTCTAGCTAAGTTAGTTCAAGCAGAGGCAAAGAACGCTGGATTTGATGTTGAACTCAACTCAATCGGTGACCTCTTCGGAACTAAGTCAAACCAGAGTGCTCAATACGACATCATCATGCACGGCTTTGGTTTGAGCTCAATTTCACAATCAAACGGTTGCTCTATCTACAAGTCAGATGGCGCGAATAACGTTTGGGGTTGGAATGATTCAACTGTAGACGCTAACTGTAAGAGCCTAGAAAGCGATATTCTCACTGCGAAGGAAGTTACAGCTAAGCGCGCAGCAATTGAGAAGGTCGTTATCGCAAATGCTTGGGGTCTTGCGCTATATGCAAATCCAACCATTACTGCATTCAATAAGGCGTTGAAGAACGTCAAGACTGCACCAGTTGGAAATAACGTCACTTGGAACTACTTCGAGTGGTCGTACTAACCAATAGCTATAAAAAGTAAAATATAAAGAACTGGGATGTCTGAAAGGACATCCCAGTTCTTTTTTACAGTGCTAGGCTTTCATTTATCTTTATTTGATATTCTTTTTTGGCAAAACAAGGTTAGGACGAGAATTTGTTACAGTACATTTTGCGTCGCTTGGGAATGATGTTTGTTATCGTTTTTGGCTCAAGTTTCTTGGCGTACAACCTACAGGCTTATTCATCTGACCCGCTTTCGGTATTTGGAGAAAGTACAGCCGAAAATAAAGATTACTTAATTTTGCAAATGACTCGCGAGTTGCAGCTCGATGTTCCCCCTCCAATTAGATATTTCTCTTGGTTGCGCGGCATCGTCGCTGGTTTATGGGGCGATTTCGATATGGGGCTGACCCGAATGAAGTTGCCGGTATTTGAGGTTATTGCTCAAGCCCTTCCTGTTACCGTCAAATTGGTGATCACTTCTACTTTCTTAGCAATCATTCTCGGCATCACAGTTGGAATGATTACAGCAATTCGCCAGTACAGCCGTTTCGATTACTCAATGACCTTTGTTTCCTTCCTCTTATTCTCTCTTCCAGTTTTCTGGGTGGCCGTACTTCTGAAGGAGTTTATGGCTATCCAGTTCAATGACTTCTTAGTCGACCCCACAATTCCTCCGGTTACGATTCTTATTTTCGCAGCAGTCTTTGGGTTGATTGCAGCCGGCTTCGTTGGTGGCGCTAGATTGCAATTCTTCTCTGTTCTAGGAGGGGCTTCACTCTTTGCGGCCGGATTACTTTCTTTCGCAAGCGCTACTCAGTGGTTTATCGAGCCATCCCTTGGCATCTTTGGGGTTTCTTTTCTAGCACTCTGCAACGCTGCAATTGTTGTTCAATTAATTTCTGGACTAGATAGCAAGAAGGGCCGAATCACTGGCTTCGGAACGGCTGTGGCTATTGCGGTTCTTTACTTCCCACTTCAGGCGCTAATGTCCGCTGATGCATCTTTAGTAAATGTCTTGGCAATTTTTGCAATAACAATCTCAATTGGCAGCGCGATCGGCTATTTCGCAAGCAACATCGATCGACGCGTCTATATCAGAATCGGCTTTTTCACGGCGCTAATTTCCACAGTTCCGATTCTTGTCGATAGATTCATGCAAGAATTTTCCGCTTATATGAACTCTGATGCAGTCAGCGGAAGACCAGTCCCAACGTTGGGACAGGCAAATGATCTGTTGACTACTGAACAGTTAGAAAATTTCTGGATCTCTGGATTAGATACAGCTCTTCACCTAGTTCTTCCAACGATAGCTTTGACGCTAATTTCCTTTGCTGGGTATATCCGATTCTCGCGAGGAAGTCTTTTGGAAGTCTTAAATATGGATTACATCAGAACCGCAAGAGCAAAAGGCTTGAGTGAGCGCACCGTCGTAACGCGTCACGGAATGCGCAATGCGATGCTTCCTTTGACAACGATTCTAGTGAACGATTTCGCTGGCTTATTCGGCGGTGCGATTATCACTGAGGGAGTTTTTGCCTGGAAGGGCATGGGTCGTTTGTTTAATGATGCGCTCACAGGTTATGACCTAAATCTATTTATGGGCGTCTTTATTATCTCTGCGACTTTGACTGTTTTAGCCAACTTCGTTGCAGACCTTCTCTATGGCGTTGTCGATCCCAGAATCAGAATTAGGAAGTAGGCGGAGATGGACGAAATGAAGAAATCTACTGTTTCAACTTCTGAAGCGAATGAAAGTGGAATTGAGAACAAAGAAACCGATGGACTGAACCAGCGCCAAATCATTGTCAAGCGCTTTTTCAAGCATAAGGCAGCTGTGGCTTCGCTCATCACACTGATCTCTATTTTTGTAGTTGTCTACACCTCATTGGGAATAACCATTGGATTTAGCAAGTTTAAATTTTCTATCCCTGGATGGTGGCCATATAAAATTACCGAGATAGATCCCGAAGGCGCGATGGAAAATATCTGTAATGGTGGAGTGGCCGGATGTCCAACACTTGATTTAGCTCCCTCGTTTCTCGATGGTGATGGGATCAGATTTGGTGCACATCCTTTTGGAACAGACATTATTGGTACGGATTACTTTGCTCTCGTAATGCGTGGCGCTCAACAGTCAATCTTAGTTATGTTGATCGTTGGAATTTTGGGAATTGTGATTGGCACTGTCATTGGAGCGATTGCCGGCTACTTCGGCGGAGTTGTTGATGCAGTTTTGATGAGACTCACTGACATGTTCTTGGTTACTCCAACGATTGTTATCGGAGCGGTAATCGGATTTAGATTTGGAAATCTCGGTGTAGTCCCGCTTGCGATTATGCTTGGTCTCTTTGCCTGGATGGGTCTGGCTCGCTTCGTTAGAACCGAATTCTTAACGCTTCGGGAACGAGAGTTTGTTGATGCGGCCAGAGTTGCAGGCGCTTCAGATCGCCGAATTATCTTCAAGCACATTCTTCCAAATGCAATTGGAATCATCGTAGTTGTAGGCACACTTCTTCTATCAGGAGCAATCCTCGCCGAGACCGCCTTAAGCTACCTTGGATTTGGAGTGAGACCACCTGATGTTTCACTTGGTCTCCTAATCAGCGAATACCAAGGCAGCTTTAGCATTAGCCCTTGGCTCTTTTGGTGGCCAGGTACGCTGATCATTTTGATTGCGCTCTGCATTAACTTCATCGGAGATGGGCTTCGTGATGCATTCGATCCAAGACAACGCCGTCATCTAACAATGAAGGATCGGAAAAAAGCTAGAGAGTTAAGCGAGGCCAGCGCTTAATGCAAACGCTTAATTCTTTCGCGAATCATGTAGGCGGCTTGACCACTCAAACTATCGAGGCTCGCACTCATCGATTCCATTCCCGCATTTTTGGAATCGGTCAGTGGAACGCTCCCGCCAAACCAGCCAAATTTCTTATCTGCAACCCAACGCTGCTTTCCGCTAGCGGGGGCTACCCACACTCTGCTCTTACCGCCAGTGTGAATGATCGCAAGACTCCACTTCGTTTCAAGGTCCAAAATGTCGGTGTAGGCAATCAATTCGGTTCTCAGCGGATTAACAATCTCAACGGTGTCACTGCGCAATACAAGTTTTGGTCTCAGCCAAAAGATATAAACCAAAGCAATGAGAGCACCGCAAATCGCCAATTCGAAAATCTTTTGGCTGACGCTCTCAGATACCCAAAGACTATTTGCGCCAAAGAGAGCGATCAAGACAATGGAAGTGCCCGCCCAAGCAAAGTTACTGCGCGGTCTAAAGGTTTCATTCATCACCCAAGTATTGCAGGAGAAAGAAAATGAGCACAACCAATCAGCCGGTTCTTCAGGTATCTAAGTTCAACATCGACTTCTGGGTCGAAGGTGTCTGGTATCCCGCTGCTATCGATATGAACTTTGACGTACAGGCAGGAAAGGTTCTCGCAATCGTCGGTGAATCCGGTTCTGGAAAGACATCGATTGCAATGGGTCTCATGGATCTATTGGCATCTAACGCGCGAGTCTCAGGCAGCGTAAAAGTAAATGGCGTAGAGATGGTCGGGGCTAAGAAATCTTTGCTTCGTAAAACTCGCGGCGCTGATGTCGCTTACATTTTCCAAGAACCAATGACTGCGCTTAATCCTCTCTACACAATCGGATTCCAGATCGTTGAAACTCTGCGAACTCACTTTGACATGGGCCCGCAGGAAGCAAGGACTCGTGCAATTGAGCTAATCACGATGGTTGAAATTCCAAATCCAGAAGGATCCTTCGATAAGTATCCACATCAACTTTCTGGCGGGCAGCGCCAACGCGCAATGATTGCGCAATCTCTGGCTTGCGATCCTGGTCTGCTTGTTGCGGATGAACCAACCACTGCTCTGGACGTAACTGTTCAAGCAGAAATTCTTGATCTAATTCGCAATCTTCGCGATAAATTAAATTCCGCAATCTTGCTAATCACTCACGACATGGGTGTTGTCGCAGATCTAGCTGACCACATCTTGGTAATGAAGGATGGATTAACCGTTGAATACGGAACATCTGATCAGATCTTTAACCGACCAGAGCGCCCATACACACAGGAGCTACTTGCTGCTGTGCCAAAGCTTGGCTCTGTAGCGGTCCGTCAACTTCAACCAGAGCTCGTTGGATTGCCGCCAGTTCTGAAGCTACAGAACGTTTCTATCGAATATCCAAAGAAGGGTCGTGTGCCCGCATTCCGTGCCGTAACCGATTTCAGTTTAGAAATTTTCCCAGGTGAAATCGTTGGACTTGTAGGCGAATCAGGATCCGGCAAGACAACTGTCGGTCGCGCAGCTATTGGTTTGCTTCCGGCAGTCGAAGGTAAAATCGAGATTGTTGGAAGAGATATAACTAAACCAACACCTCAAGAGTTACGTGAAATTCGTAGATTTACCGGCATCGTCTTCCAGGATCCAGGCAGTTCGTTAAACCCTCGTCTGCCTATCGGTGAAAGTATTGGAGAACCGCTACTTCTTTCAGGTGATGCCAAAGGTAAGGAACTCGATCGACGCGTTGAAGATCTGTTGGACAGCGTTGAACTTCCTAAGTCCTATCGCAACCGTTATCCGCATGAACTCTCTGGCGGCCAACGTCAGCGTGTGGGTATTGCTCGCGCACTTGCCTTAACACCAAGTTTGTTAATTGCCGATGAACCAACATCTGCGCTGGATGTATCTGTTCAGGCGCGCTTCCTTGATCTACTGCAGAACCTGCAGGACAAGCTGAAGTTTGCTTGTCTTTTTATCACTCACGATCTTGCAGTCGTTGACATCCTTTCTCATCGAATTGCAGTGATGCAAGATGGTCGCCTTGTTGAGGTCGGAACACGAGATCAGATTCTTAAGAACCCGCGTGAGGATTACACCAAGCGCCTTATCGGTGCGGTTCCGGTTCCAAATCCTGAGGCGCAGCGCATTAGACGCGAAGCCCGCCTAGCAAGCAAGTAAACGTAAGTGGAAAAAGAACCACGCTCCGGAATTATTGGTGAATGGGATCGCCTATCTCCAAAAATGAAGGTCGTCGCGGCGATCTTGATTGTTCTTCCGGTAATCCTCTATCCCCCATCAATAGTCCTCTTTTTGGTTTATGGCATCTCTTTGAAGCTGCGCGATAAACGTAAGAAAGGTTAGAAAGCATGGCGACTAAAGATCCCAGTCGAGAGGCGCACTTTCCCGCTATCGAAAAGAAGTATGGCGAGAAGATGAAATTTTGGTTTGCTGTGATGGCAAAACTAGAGGGTAAGAAATATCCAGAACAAATCGCGCACTTACGAGAAAATTATGGGTTCTCACAAGCTCACGCTAACGCGCTAGTTATGTATTCGCGTGGGTCGAAATCTGCGCAGAGATTTAACACACCAGCCGATTACTACAAATCAATTTCGCCAGTTCAGGCCAAAACAGTGCGTGCGATTATGAAGGCAATCCAAAGCAAGTTCCCAAAGTTGGAGTTAGTTATAGCTTGGAATCAACCAATGCTTCGCGACGGCAGCAAGTACGTTTTTGGCATATCAGCGACTAAGGGTTATCTCTTGATGGCTCCGTGGAGCAGCGATGTTCTTGACGATTTACGGCCCAAACTTGAAGGTTACAAGGTTAATAAAAAGACGATTCAGATACCGAGTGATTGGCAGATTGATACCAAATTGCTTCATCAAATGGTTAAGGCGACACTCGCCGAGTAAGGGCACACAGCACCGGAAAACGCCGTTACGAAGAATGCCTCTCGATAAAGATTAGAGAGTTTTCGAAGATTATCTCGGCGTCGTAATCAAGAGTCGCTACGTGAAAACTATTTGTCAATTCAATTCGCTCTTTACTCAATGAACCGACCCTCTTCATAACGATTTCAGTATTGGATACTGGCAATGTGTGATCATCAACGCTATGAAAAAGTTGCATCGGGACGCTTACCCTGTGCAAATTAGCTCTTGTGTATTTGAGCATCTGCAGAATCTGATAAATGCCTTCGGTTGACATGACTTCATATCCCCCTTGAGTTACCCCAGGACGTTTAATGTCATCTCCCACCGAACTTCTATATTTCTTTGTACGCGAGAGCAAATATGCAAGTTTCGTTCCAATGAAAGGGAGATGAATCATTGGGTTGACAAGAATGATTCCGGTTATTTTGTCAGAGCGCTTTGTTGCTACATGTAAAGTTGTTCCACCACCCATAGAAAAACCACAAATGAAGATTTTCGTGCAGTTTTTCCGAAGCTCGTCCAGTTCTGATTCAATTTTTTCTGGCCATTGTTGCCATTTGATTTGACTTAAATCCTCAGGTTTAGTTCCGTGGCCAGGAAGTAATGGAACACGCACTGTGTAACCCTGTTGATTTAAATATTCCGCCCACGGACGCATTGATGAGGGTGATCCCGTGTATCCGTGAACCAAAACAACACCGATCTCTTTATTTACCCCGGAGCCATCTGCAGACCAGTCAGTAATGAATCCATTGGGCGCACTTGTTGGCGTCATATCTTTAGGGTACTAAGTGGTTGGTGTCATATCCGTGCATTAGCCTTAGATTTATGACTAGTGGCTCGCGTTTGTTGAAGGACGTGCCATTTGTCGTCTTTGATTTAGAGACCTCTGGCGCCGCACCTTCGACTGGGGCAGCTGTTACCGAAATTGGCGCAGTTAAAGTACTGGGTGGCGAAATAATCGGCGAGTTTCAAACCTTTGTAGATCCTGGACATTACTTATCGGAATTTATAACGACGCTCACTGGGATCACGGATGCGATGTTGTTCGGCGCTCTAACCATTGATCAAGTGCTCCCCACTTTTTTAGACTTTATCGGATCACACGACGAGTCGGTCTTGGTCGCTCATAACTCCCCATTCGATATGAGTTTTATGAAAGCTGCTGCCATAGCTCATTCATACCAGTGGCCTGAATACAAAGTGATCGATACCGCTCGCGTTGCTAGGTACGTTTTAGATCGCGATGAAGTTACGAATTGCAAACTTTCGACTTTAGCACCGTTCTTTGGTTCACCGACATCGCCCAACCATCGCGCCTTAGATGATGCCCGCGCCACCGTGGATGTACTGCACGGAATATTTGAACGGCTGGGTTCTCACAACGTGACAACGCTGGAAGATCTAATGCAGTTCAAGAGAAAACGTCCGCGCCGACCAATCGATTAGCTGTTCGCTAATTCCTGACTTAGCTTTACCCATCTGGTTAATAGGTTTGCTGCAGCCCCAGAATCAACCGCGGTCGATGCCTTGATTAGCGATGCAGAAATACGTTCGTGGATTCCAAGCCCGTTATCTCCATCGAATGCGGCTAGCGCAGCTGCGGCATTTAGCAAGACGGCATCACGCGGTGCGCCTTTTTCGCCAGCAAAGATCGAATTTGTAATTCTGGCGTTCTCGTTTGCATCTCCCCCGGCAAGTGCCGAAATAGGCGCGTTAGCCAATCCAAAATCTTTAGCATCTATGCGATCACTGGTGATTTCACCGCTGCCAATTGTTAATACTGAAGTAGTTGTGGCGAGGGTCATCTCATCTAGCCCATCATCGCCACGAAAGACAAAACCCTCGACGCCGCGATCAGCCAAAACCTGCGCCATAACTAAATGCATCCGTTCGTTTGCTACGCCTATTGCCGCTGCTTTTGGTCTTGCCGGGTTTGCCAACGGACCCAAGATGTTAAACACGGTGGCGGTGGCTAACTCTTTACGAGCAGGCGCTGCAAATCGCATCGCTGGGTGGAATACGGGAGCGAAACAAAAACCAATTCCTAATTCAGATACGGTATTTGCAACTTTAGCGCCATTCAGATTTATGGCAACACCAAGTGCTTCTAGTAAATCTCCTGCTCCGGACTTCGAAGATGCCGCTCGGTTACCGTGTTTTACAACGCGCGCACCAGCGGCTGCGGCAATAATTGCAGCAGTGGTTGAAATATTAATCGTATGCGCGCCATCTCCCCCAGTGCCGACGGTATCCACTGCGCGCTCTTCAATTTTTATCGGTGCGCAATGTTCGTACATTTGAGCAACCAGCGCGCCGACCTCTTCGGCCGTTTCACCCTTGGCCTTTAGCGCCAGCAGAAATTGTTTTAAAATTTCTTTATCGGCACGATCTTCCAAAACTTCGCGCATTAAATCCTGCGCTTCTTGTGGATTGAGATCCAAACCGTTTTCCATCTTCGTGATGGATGAAGCCCAATCAACAGAGCTCATTAAAAACCTTTGGTTAGCCGATTGCAGCAGCAGTATTTGAGCGCATCAAATCTGCAACTGTATTTGCCAATGTAAATGGATCTATCGGATGGATAACACTTGCTTCGGCGCGAGACCAAGCCGCCAGCCAAGCATCCTCACGTCGTCCTGTAATCAAGAGAACTGGTGGGCAGTTGAACACTTCATCTTTGAGCTGGCGGGCGATACCCATTCCGCCTTCGGGAACCGCTTCACCGTCGAGAATAAATAAATCTGCACGCAAATGTCCAGAAACGCTCTTACGATCTACAAAAGCGCGCAGGGCAGGACCAGTCGCAAACTCCTCGATTTGATGTTCTGGCAGGTCGTTGGCGACGCGTTTTCCAAGGGCGGCGACAATGGCAGAGCGCACCGAAGAGTCATCGGAGTAGACGATGATTACTGGTTTGCGGGGCGTGGACATAAGGCAAGTCTAATCAAAGGAAGGGGCTACATCTGCCCTATTTCCGTCGGAAAAGAGCGTGACCCGTTTCACCTGAAAAGTGACCAATTTAAGGGGCGGAACCAGGCTGCCAAATAGAAAGGAGGGCTTACTTTCAGGGATACTTGTCTCATGACAAGCTCAACACTGGCAACGCCTCACAAAATCAACCGCCCCAATCTGGTGGCGGTCGGAACGATTGTCTGGCTATCCAGCGAGTTGATGTTTTTCGCTGCGCTCTTTGCAATGTATTTCACAACTCGTGCTGTGCAAGGTCCAACTATTTGGTCCGAGTCAACCGAGATTTTAAATATTCCTTTTGCAGCACTTAACACGACGGTTCTAGTTCTCTCTTCCGTCACTTGCCAGTTCGGCGTATTCGCGGCAGAGCGTTTCCAAGCCAAGCGCACGGGCTCAATATTTAATATCAAATCCTGGGGTATGCGTGAATGGTTCTCTCTCACCTTCTTAATGGGTGCTTTCTTTATTGCAGGTCAGATTTACGAGTATGCCCACTTGGTACTCGAAGGAGTAACTCTCTCTTCAGATGCTTACGGATCAGTTTTCTATATGACAACTGGCTTCCACGGACTTCACGTAACCGGTGGCTTGATTGCATTCTTGATTGTGATGGTGCGAGTTTCCAAGGCGCGACGCTTTACACATAACCAAGCAACCACAGCAATTGTGGTTTCTTATTACTGGCACTTCGTCGACGTCGTATGGATTGCACTCTTCTCAGCGATTTATTTAATTAAGTAAGAACCTACAAAGAGGAAACGGAAAATATCTTGAAGCGTCTCTCCAGATTTCGCAGACACCGTGCGGTTGCACCCCTTCTTTTAGTTCTAGCTTTATTTTCGATTGGCACGACTTTCTCTGTAGCTGGAGCATCAACTAGTTCTCCGCTAACCGCCGCTGAAAAGAGCGCGCTTATTGATGAGGGTCAGAGAATCTTTCTCAAGGGATGCTCTTCTTGTCACGGCTTAAATGCGGAAGGTGGCGGTATCGCACCTTCGTTAATTGGCGTTGGCGCGGCTTCAGTTGATTTCCAAGTAGCAACCGGCCGCATGCCAATGGCGGATATGAGCACACAGGCAATGCGCAAGGCACCGGTTTACAACGAGAAGGAAGTAGAAGCGCTAGCCGCATACGTTGCATCCCTCGCCCCTGGACCAGGAATTCCTGGTGAGGAACACTTAAATTACGAGCGCGATGGATCAACTGCCGAAGGCGGCGAACTCTTCCGCACAAATTGCGCAATGTGCCACAACTTTGCGGGACAAGGTGGAGCGCTAACTCAAGGCAAATACGCACCAACAGTTATGGGTGTGGAACCTCGTCACATTTACGAAGCGATGATCACGGGTCCCCAATCAATGCCCGTGTTTTCAGATAAGACAATTACACCTGAAGAAAAACTTTCAATCATTAAATGGATTAAAGCTGCTGAAAATGAACCGCAGTTAGGTGGAGCAGCACTCGGCCGTGTTGGTCCGGTTACAGAAGGACTTTTAGTTTGGACACTTGGACTAGGAATGCTCGTGGGCGTTGCGGTCTGGCTAGCGATGAAGGCGAGATAAATACTCAATGTCTAATGAAATTGAAGCGATAAAAGATCCTGGACTTCCAGCGCACGTTCATCGCCGCGCAGATACAGATCCAAAGGCTGCCAAAAAAGCAGAGCGCCAAGTTGCGATTCTCTTTCTACTTTCCGCTCTAGGCACAATTACTTTAATTGGCTCATATATTTTTATCCCACAAAATGTCTTCATCTTCTTTCCTGTCCTAGGAAATACAAATGCCCATCAACTCTTCCTTGGTCTTGGTATGGCGGCTTCTCTCTTCTTTATTGGAATGGGAGCAATTCATTGGGCTAAGACTCTTATGCCCGATGAAGAAGTAGTTATTCAGCGCCACGAATTTCGTTCACCTGATGAAGACCGTGCTGACTTTATTCGGACTGCAAAAGAGGGCGCAGCCGCTGCAGGTTTAGGTCGTCGCTCACTTATTAAGCGATCCCTTGGTCTCTCACTTGGATTAGTCGGGCTATCGCCACTTATCTTGCTCCGTGATCTTGGTCCACTTCCAGGTAATTCATTAACCAAGACATCTTGGAAAGCAGGGACTCGTTTAGTCACAGATCCGGGCGATCGACCAATCCGTCCAGAAGATATGGAAGTTGGCGCGGTTGCCCAAACACTTCCTGCAGTAGTGCTGGCACCTGGTGAGCATCGCAAACTCTCAGATATCGCTAAAGATGCTGTCTTGCTTATTCGTCTACGTCCCGAAGAATTTAACCTAGATGCTGAACGCTTATCTTGGACTCACGAAGGAATCATCGCCTTCTCAAAGATCTGTTCACATATGGGTTGTGCGGTTGCCTTGTACGAGCAGCAGACCAAACACCTGCTCTGCCCTTGCCATCAATCAACATTTGATGTGACCCGTGCGGCGAAAGTCATATTTGGACCAGCTGCCCGCCCTTTGCCTCAACTCGCGATAACAGTGGATTCTGAGGGATACTTGGTCGCACAAAGTCCATTTAACGAACCGGTAGGACCTAGCTTCTGGGAGCGCTCATCATGACAGCACGTGAAAGAATCGCAGGCAGCGTAGCGAATTACGTTGACGAGAGAACTGGCGCCGCCAAATGGATGAAGAAGAATTTAACTAAAGTCTTCCCAGATCACTGGTCTTTCCTTCTCGGCGAAATCGCGCTCTACTCATTTGTTATCTTGCTTCTTTCTGGAACATTTCTAACATTCTGGTTTGATCCTTCACAGCGTGAAGTTATCTATGACGGGAGTTATGAGCCGCTGCAAGGTTTGGAAATGTCAGCAGCTTACGCATCTACTCTTGATATTTCATTTGAAATTCGTGGCGGTCTCTTGATGCGCCAGATTCACCACTGGGCCGCACTAATTTTTATGGCTGCGATCGTTGTGCACTTAATGCGCGTTTATTTCACTGGCGCATTCCGCAAGCCACGTGAATTCAACTGGATCATCGGTGTCGGACTTTTAACACTCGGAATCGTTGAAGGTTTCTTGGGCTACTCACTTCCTGATGACCTGCTCTCCGGAACCGGTATTCGCATCGCAGAAGCAATTATTCAAGCGCTCCCCTTAGTTGGTTCATACCTAGCTTTCTTTGCTTTCGGTGGAGCATTCCCAGGTGAAGCATTTATCCCACGTATCTACACCGTGCACGTTCTTCTTTTACCTGGTGCATTTCTTGCTTTAATCACAGTGCACTTAATGCTCGTCTGGTACCAGAAGCACACTCAATATCCAGGTCCGGGGCGCACCGAAAAGAATGTTGTTGGGTATCCCCTGTTGCCGGTCTACATGGCAAAAGCTGGAGGTTTCTTCTTTATTGTCTTTGGTGTTACTGCATTCTTGGGAGCGGTCGCATCGATTAACCCAATCTGGTTATACGGTCCTTACACACCGGCTCAAGTCTCTGCAGGTTCACAACCCGATTGGTATATGGGTTGGCTAGATGGTCTGGTGCGCATGGCGCCGCCGCTTGAAAGCTATATCTTTGGTTACACCATCTCTTGGAATATCTTGATTCCAGGGCTGATTGTTCCAGGCATTTTATTTACTGGAATGGCGCTCTATCCATTTATCGAAAGTTGGATTACCGGAGATAAGCGAGAGCATCACCTCCTTGATCGTCCGCGAAATGCACCAAACCGCACCGCACTCGGCGTTATGTCTCTAACCTTTATGTTAGTTGCGCTAATCAACGGCGGTAATGACATTATTGCTACCACTTTTGATCTCACAATCAATCAGATTATGTGGTTCTCGCGTATCGGTATCTTCGTTCTGCCACCGCTCGCATTTGTAATTACTAAACGCCTTTGTCTCTCACTTCAGCGCGCTGATCGCGAACTCGTGCTGCACGGTCGCGAAACTGGTCGTTTGGTAATGATGCCGCACGGAGAATTCGTAGAAGTTCACGAACCAATCTCACCTGAGAAGGCTTGGCTCTTGACCCAGCATGAACAGAACCCACCGCTCGCTCTGGAAGAGAGTGATCTACGTGGCGTACGTCGTCCCGGTGTTCTCAAGAACAAGTTACGCGCTCGATTGAGCAAGGCACATGCGGTATCGATACCTAAGGCAACTGCTGAAGATCTAAAAGAGATCGAACACCACTAACTTTCGCAAATCGCCTTAAGCTGCACCAAACTCTTCGCCATCCACTTTGGATTGTGCTTGATCGCACCCGACGCTGCTAACCATTTTCCTGCCAGCCACGGAATCTCACTTGCATCAAAAGTTTCTGTGACTTCGGTTCGGCCGGCGCCTAAATCCTTTAGTTCATAGCTCCAGGTCCACTTCATCAGGTGGCACCAAGAAATCTTGCGACCTTCTTCAAAGGCAACAACTTTGTTGGTGATTCGATAAGGGACTTTTATTTTCATAGCCATACCGAACTTTGCCCCGAGATGCAGGCGCTCTGGACCCGAAATATTTCCTTGTAAAGTACCGGAGCCATCAAATAGTGGATGACACCTTGGATCGGCAATTAGGTCAAAGATTTGTTGTGTTGGAGCATTTATAACAATACGCGCTGAAGCGGTACGCGGGATGGTTACTTCAAGAATTTGAGCTCGGACTTTATCCATTTTTGTTGCCTAGGGCCAAAGAGTTAGTGAGAAGCGTTCTCTGGCTGTGGCTTTTCATACTCTGTAACAAAGCCGATGATGCTTATTACGAGAGCTCCGAGTGAGATCAACGTTAGCCACCAACCGACAACCAGGGAAACCCCCATGACGATTGCACTTAGTGCTACAGGAAGTGGCCACCAAGAGTGAGGGCTATAGAAACCTAACTCCCCTGCGCCCTCAGCAATTTCAGCTGTTGGACGATCTTCCGGAAGATCGTGCCCGATGCGCTTAGCGGTAAACCAAATATAGAAACCAACCATGCCTGCTAGACAAGCAGCCAGGATCATTCCGGTAATACCGACTGCTTCTCCGCCTACATAATAATAAATAATCGCCATAATGACGTAGAAAATGGAGAGACCTACAAAGAGGCTCCAGTTCGTTTTCATTAATGACCTTCTGTCTTAATGTGTGGATGATGTAGATCAAAGGCGGGGCGCTCTGAGCGAATGCGCGGCATCGTCAAGAAGTTATGGCGCGGTGGAGGACATGAAGTCGCCCACTCCAAGGAAGATCCGTAACCCCAAGGATCATCACAATTAACCAGAGGTGATTTACGAGTGATCCAAACATTTACGAAGAATGGAATCATAGAGAGAGCAAGAAGAGCCGATCCAACAGTTGAAATCATATTCATTCCGGTGAATCCATCGGTCGCTAGATAATCCGCGTAACGACGTGGGAAGCCTTTAATTCCCAGCCAGTGCTGAATCAAGAAAGTTGTGTGGAAGCCAATGAAGAGTGTCCAGAAGTGAATCTTTCCAAGTCGCTCATTTAACATTCGGCCCGTCATCTTTGGCCACCAGAAATAGAATCCGGCGAACATTGCAAAGACCACAGTGCCAAAAAGCACGTAGTGGAAATGCGCAACAACGAAGTAAGAAGCAGAGACTGCAAAATCAAGTGGCGGTGAGGCCAAAATAATTCCGGTAATTCCACCGAATAAGAAGGTAACTAAAAAGCCCATTACCCAAAGCATGGGGGTCTCAAAGGTTACGTGACCGCGCCACATTGTTCCGATCCAGTTAAAGAACTTAACACCGGTTGGAATACCGATTAAGAAAGTCATAAAGGAGAAGAACGGCAATAGAACTTGGCCGCTGGCAAACATATGGTGTGCCCAGACTGCGACAGAGAGCGCCGAGATTGCGATTGTTGCGGCAATTAAACCTTTGTAACCGAAGATTGGCTTGCGGCTAAATACTGGCAAAATTTCAGTTGCGATACCAAAGAATGGCAACGCCAAGATGTAAACCTCAGGGTGCCCGAAGAACCAGAATAAGTGCTGCCACAACATTGCACCGCCATTGGCTGGATCAAAGATATGCGAACCAAATAAGCGATCCGATTCGAGCGCAAGTAGTGCCGCTGCAAGTGGCGGGAATGCAAGAAGAACAAGAATCGAAGTAAGCAAAACGTTCCAAGAGAAGATCGACATACGGAACATAGTCATACCCGGTGCGCGCATTGTGAAAATTGTCGTAATGAAGTTAACGCCGCCCAGAATTGTTCCAAGACCAGAGACTGCAAGGCCGATCACCCAAAGGTCACCTCCGATACCTGGAGAGTAAGTTGAGTTAGCAAGAGGCGCGTAAGCGGTCCATCCAAATGATGCTGCTCCACCTGGTGTTAAAAATCCAGCGACAGCGGTGATGCTACCGAAGGTGAATAACCAGAAGGACAACATATTTAATCGAGGGAAGGCCACATCTGCGGCGCCGATTTGCAGCGGCATGATTACGTTGGCAAATCCAACAAAGAGCGGAGTTGCAAACATCAAGAGCATGATGGTTCCGTGCATTGTGAAGATTTGGTTGTACTGCTCGTTACTTAAAAATTGCATTCCGGGGCGAGATAGTTCGGCGCGGAGGATGAGCGCCAGTAAGCCGCCAATTAAGAACCAGGCAAAGGTGGTTATCAAATACATATATCCGATCGTCTTGTGATCGGTTGAGGTAATCCACTTTACAAAATTCTTGCCTTTAATTGGAGGTGCCGGCACAAAAGTCTCTATGGTCGGACGTTCTGCATAAGTTGTCATGCTGCACTCGCCTTCAGGGTTTCTAGATAGGTCTTATATTCTGCTGGGGTTACAACTTTTACTGAGAAAAGCATTTGGGAGTGATTACGTCCGCAGTAAATGTTGCAGCGCCCGGGATAAGTGCCGAGTTTTTTAGCCGTAAATTCTAAATAATTTGTTACTCCCGGCAAGTTCTGCATTTGAATCATAAATGCCGGAACCCAGAAACCGTGAACAACATCATTTGAGGTAATTGTGTAGCGAACTTTTTCACCTAGTGGAACGTAAAGTGTCGGCGGATTTGCGGGCGTTCCAGTAACTACAGCTTTTGGTCCCGCTTCAGGATAAGAAAATTGCCAAGACCATTGGAATCCGTCTACCAGAATTTCGTGTTTGTAATTTGATGTCTTTTCGAAAATTTCGGTCTGCTTAACGGCGGTGAAGTAGAAGAGAACTGCAACGATTATGAATGGAATAATTGTGTAGGCAACTTCAACCGGGACGTTATATTGCGTCTGCTTTGGGAATTCGCCTTTACCCGCTTTGGCGCGATGAAAGACCGCAGGCCATAAAATTAGAATTAGCGTGAAGACGCCGACTACTGCTCCAGCGATCCACGCGCCCTGCCAAAGTGAGAGAGAAACATCGTTAACACTTGTTACGCCTTCTTCAAATCCAAGGCCAGAAACCTTTGCACATCCAGTTAACAAGAGCGCTAGCGGCGCTAAAAGTAACGCCCGCAAAAAAGGGCGGGTTGGCTTAACAGGCATAGGCCTAAGGATAGTGCCGCATTTCCCTCATCTGCTCATTGGCTAGTAGCGTTCGCGGGGTGGTTCCAGTCACAGGAAATTTCCAAGCCGAGACAGCACTCAACCCGCTGGCTCAGGAGGCGCTACTTGCTGCCTTCGAATCTGGCTGGGCCGACCCTAAGAAGATTGGCCAGCACCCCAATCGCGCAGCCCTTCTGCGAAATAACGCACTTGAATCGATTTCAAATCGTCTCGGAATAACACCGGATCAAATTGAAGTAACAGGCGAAGTCGGGCTTGGCTATTTTCTCTCGTTAGCTGGTTTGTTAGCCCCGGAAAAAGTCCTGCACTTTGGAGCCGGAGATCGCAGCGGCGTGATTGCAACTGTTCGATCACACCAAGGTTCAATCTCAGAAATCCCATTACGCGGTGATGGCACCATAGATTTCACCCGTGTGAACATTGAGAAAAATTCGGTCTTAGCCTTTCAACTCGCCAACGGTGAGACTGGAGTTATCAACTCACTCCCGACTGAACTTCCCAAAGATTTGCTAATTGCTGTTGATGCGACCGCCTCTGGCGCACGCGTTCCACTGCCCGCTAATTGGGCAAGTGCGGTTTTTGATTCACGCACTTGGGGTGGTCCGGCCGGACTGGCCTTGGTTGCGATTGGTAAGCCAGCGAATTGGAAGAATCCGCTCCCCCATATTTCTAGTACGCGGCGAACCTACGGAACTTATTCGCTTCCACTGCTGCTTTCCAGTGCAGTCGCTTTGGAAAATTTCCACCCAGATGATTTGGCAATCCGCGGAATGAATAAGCAGATTCGCACTGCGATTCGATCAGCAATGCCTGATGCGATTATTGCTGGAGATCTAGATTTGGCTATGCCGCACTTAATTTCGATTGTATTTCCGAATACAAATGGCGAAGAAATTTTGCGAGCTTTAGCAACTAAGGGATTTGCGGTTGATTCTGGTTCTGCCTGTACCGCTATGAATCTGCAACCAAGCCATGTCTTAGCGGCAATGGGTCACCCAACAGATGGAAATATAAGAGTTACACTTCACGCCGATAGTAGTGAGCGTGAAGTTTCAGATTTGATTAGCGCGTTACTAGATGCGGTTGGATCTCAGCAGCAGCGCTAGCACCGTAGGCCAAAGTAAAGCGCTCTATGAATTCATCTGCAGTAAATCGGTACTCCTGAGTGCCAGTAGTTTCAATTACATAAGTGGCAATCATCGCGCCTAATTGAGCACATCTTTCGTGCCCAAGGCCCCAAGCAAGGCCTGCCACAAATCCTGATCTAAATGAATCGCCTACACCTGTTGGATCAACTTTGCCCTTTTCCTTTGGGCAACCAACTTTAATTGTCTCGCCGTTCAGAGATTCAACGCGCGCGCCTTCAGAGCCCAAAGTTACAATTCGGAATTTTACCTGCTCCAAAATTTCACGATCACTCCAACCGGTCTTCTGAATGGCAAGTGCCAACTCATATTCATTTAAGAATAAATATGTCGCACCAGAAATTAATTGCTTAATCTCTTCACCGTTCATACGTGCCATCTGCTGCGAAGGATCGGCGGCGATCGCTACCCCTGTCTGGCGGGCGACTTCGGTGTGGCGCAGCATCGCTGCGGGATCATCTGGTGAAATAACAAGTAAATCGAGCTTGCCGGTCTTTTCCATAATTGGCGTCAATTCAATATTTCTCGCTTCAGACATTGCGCCTGGAAAGAAGCTAGCAATTTGATTTAGCTCGGTATCAGTAGTGACCATGAAGTGTGCGGTGTGTAGAGTTGTTGAGATATGAATGTGCGATGTATCCACGCCATGTCGCACCAACCACGCATCGTAATCTGGCCAATCAATTCCAACTGCAGCGATCAGGATTGGATTTAACCCTAACACTCCCATGCCGTATGCAATATTTGCCGCGCATCCACCACGACGAACTTCCAAACCATCAACTAAAAATGAGAGCGAAACTTTTTCGAGAGAACCGGCGACGAGTGAATCGGTAAATTTTCCAGAAAAGGTCATTAAATGGTCAAGACCTACCGAGCCTGCAACGCCAATTTTCATAAGGCTAAATTAAAAGAAAGTACTTAGCTTTAACTAAATGAATCGCCGCAAGCACAAGAACCGCCTGCATTTGGATTATCGATTGTGAATCCTTGTTTTTCGATAGTGTCCACAAAATCAATTGTTGCGCCCATAAGGTATGGATCGCTCATCTTGTCTACGACAACTTTTACGGAACCGTATTCACGGGCGATATCGCCTTCTTGATTGCGTTCATCGAAGTAGAGCTGGTAACGAAGACCTGAACATCCACCTGGCTGCACTGCAACGCGCAAGTAAAGGTCATCGCGACCCTCTTGAGCGAGTAGTGCAGCTACCTTTGCGGCAGCAACATCGGTCAGAGCGATCGCTGTTGTAGTTGTGTTTGTCTCAGTTGTCTCAGTAGTCATAGGGTCAGCCTACCTGTCCCCCTGCCTCAATGCGACAGCAACGCCATTTATGAGCGAGAATGTGGTCATGTCCACATCCCAAAGCGGATCGCTAACCAATCTTTTGCTACTTGGTCGCGGCCAAGACTTGGAATCAGAACGAGGCGTTTCCTGCACTGGCGAGCTTCCAGAAGCCAGCGATCCAGAGTTAGTCACTCGCGCAACGATTGCACGTGCTGCACTTGGTGATCGAGCGCTAGTTCTTGGTCATCACTACCAACGCGACGAAGTAATTGCCTTTGCAGATATCACTGGAGATTCCTTTAAATTAGCGCAAGCAGCTGCGGCGCAATCAACTGCTGAATACATAATCTTCTGTGGCGTTCACTTTATGGCAGAGAGCGCAGATATTTTAACCTCAGCCAATCAAAAAGTTATCTTGCCTGACTTGGCCGCTGGATGCTCAATGGCGGATATGGCAACTGCAAATCAGGTACAGGAATGTTGGAACCAACTTTCCCAAATTAGAATTGCAGATAAAACTATTCCTGTCACTTATATGAATTCATCTGCAGCGATTAAGAGTTTTACTGGCGAACACGGTGGAACTATTTGTACCTCATCGAATGCGAAAAAAACTATGGAATGGGCGTTAAGTAAAGGCGAAAAGATTCTCTTTCTGCCCGATCAACACCTAGGACGAAATACCGCCTTACTTTCACTTGGTTTATCTCTATCCGATTGCGTCCTCTGGAATCCCTGGAAGCCGATGGGAGGACTTACCGCCGATCAACTTCGCGCAGCAAAAGTTATTCTCTGGCGCGGTCACTGTTCCGTCCACGGGCGGTTCACAGTTGATGCAGTAAACGAAGTTCGCAACCTTCTGCCCGGAGTTAAAGTCTTAGTTCATCCCGAGTGCCAACACGAAGTTGTATCTATCGCTGATGTTGTAGGCAGTACCGAAGCGATTATCCGTACTGTCGAAGAGTCCCCCGCGGGAAGCAAATGGGCGATCGGCACTGAACTTAATTTAGTTTCTAGATTGGCAAAAGCGCATCCAGACAAAGAGATTGTCTTCCTCGATAAAACGGTTTGTTACTGCTCGACAATGAACCGCATCGATCTTCCTCACCTAGTTTGGGCGATGGAATCTCTAGTCGCAGGCCATGTCGTTAATCAGATTAAGGTGGCACCTGATGTAGCCCGCTTCTCTAAGTTGGCTCTAGAGCAGATGCTCGCTCTATAGTTTGCGCTATGACAACTCCTGCAGATGGCTCTCAGAAAAAAGGCCGACCTACCCCAAAGCGTAAAGAAGCTCAGGCTGCAACAAAGATTTCTTCGCTAGCGCCAGCTTCAACCAAAATTGAGAAGAAGCGCGCCAAAGACGCTGCCCGTGTAGCGCGAATGAATCAACGTGCTGCTTACCTACGGGGAGATGAAGCGGCGCTGCCGTTACGCGATCGCGGAGTCGAGAAAAGATTTGTTCGTAATTATATTGATTCACGTCGCTCAATAGGCGAGTACTTCTTACCCATAATTGGCTTCGTACTTATTCTTTCGCTGATTCCAGTAAGCACATTTGCAGTCGCTGGAATCGCAATTATGTATAGCGTTCTGCTCGTTTCTGTCTTCGACGGAATTTTTCTCTCACGGAAAATCAAAGCCGAAGTTGCTCAGCGTTTTCCGGATAAGAGCACAAAGGGTTTAGGTCTTTACGGATGGCTCCGGTCTACCCAGATGCGACGCATGCGCGCACCAAAGCCACAAATAAAGCCTGGCGAAAAATTTAATTAAGCTCGCGGATTCGGGCTCTTCGTCGCCTTTGCGTCGGTATTTGGCAGTACTCCAAGAGCCTTATCAATTGCTCTCATCTGATCTTCCGAAAGCTTTACGCCGGCAGCCTTCACATTCTCTTTAACTTGCGAAGGTTTGGTAGCACCCATAATCGCACTAGATACATTTGGGTTTTGCAAAACCCAAGCGATCGCCAATTGACCCATTGTTAAACCAGCTTCTTTGGCAATAGGAGCCAAGTTTTGTACCGCGGTAAGCACTTCCTCGCGCAACCAATTGGAGATCATTCCGGCGCCAGATTTCTTATCTGTTGCTCGTGAGCCGGCAGGTGGCTTCTTTCCTGGAAGGTATTTTCCAGTTAAAACTCCTTGCGCCATTGGTGACCAAACGATCTGTCCGATGCCCTCTTTCTTGCTCAAAGGAACAACTTCGCTTTCGATTACGCGCCAGAGGGCTGAGTACTGCGGCTGACTAGATATAAAACGGTTGTAACCCTTCGCATCTTGAATCTTCAAAGCTTCCGAAATCTGTTGGGCGTTCCATTCAGAGAATCCGATGTAATGAACTTTTCCAGATCGGATCAAATCATCAAATGCGCTAAGTGATTCTTCAAGTGGCGTTTCGTAATCAAAACGATGCATTTGATATAAATCAATGTGATCGGTATTTAAACGCTTTAGCGACGCATTACAAGATTCAATAATGTGTTTGCGCGATAAGCCACGATCATTTTTTCCTGGACCGGTTGGCCAATAAACTTTGGTTAAAAGCTCGTACGACTCTCTTCTGATTCCCTTAAGAGCTTTCCCTAATACGGATTCGGCCTTTGTGCCAGCGTAAACATCGGCGGTATCAAAGGTAGTGATTCCGAGATCGTATGCAGTGCGAACACACTTAATCGCGGCCTCTGATTCAACTTGTGAACCGTGAGTGATCCAATTTCCGTAAGCGATTTCTGAGACATACATTCCTGAAGAGCCGAGGCGTCTATATTCCATAGCGCTGACCATACCTGCGCTGTCAAGCCTTGCGTGTTCTGTTGCAATTACCCCACCCTTATGGTTTGCTACGCACGTAAGAACAGCACAACCTTACAAATGCTTTACAGCTTGCCTTTCAGGGGAAGTCGGTGAAAATCCGACGCTGACCCGCAACCGTAAGAGCGCATTAGCGCTTAAGTCGGATTACCTGAATCGCCAAGTGAATACAGACAGACACCCGCCGAGGTTTGCGGGGCGTAGTCACAAGGAAAGTATTTATCTACTTTTATTGCAGCTACCCCTGTGAGGCTCTTTCATTATGAGAGGTTCTACAGAATTCAATGAATACTAAGAAAAAAATATCGGGATTTATCACAATCGCCCTTTTACTCACAACGACTTTTGCCTTTACTGCTCCTGCCAACGCCGCAGGAAAGGGTTGGCGATATTGGGCCTATTACCAAGCCGCTCCAAATGCAAAAACATGGACTGCGGCAATGACCGGACCTACCGTCGATGTACAAGATGGTGCAGTTGAAGGTTGGTCCTTTGTCTTTGATGCAAGTGATGTACCAACTATTGCTCCATCCATAAAGCCTGACTTTGCCTCGATCTGCCGAAGAGTTAATGCCGATAAGAACTTAAAGCGGATCGCCTTAGTAGTTGACTTCGGTCGATCTGCTTATGCACCAAAAGGTGAAAAAGTTCAGAAGAGTTTTACCAAGTGCGTGCAAATTGCAAAGTCGGCCCAAGGCATCGATGTACTTGGCCAAGCTGTGAAAATCCGCGCCGCAAACAGCGGACTGATCTGTGGCATAAATGGTTATCCAGCAAAAGAGTGTGGCGTAGAGATACCAACGCCATATGCTTTCAAAAGATAACTCCCGTAGATGAAATCGTTGCATCCGCTGACTTGGTGGATCTGGTCGCTCTTGATAGTTGGCGCGGTAATCAGCGCTAACAGTTCTTGGCTGGCCGGAATCTCCATTGCGGGTGCAACGATTCTGGTTTGGCGATTCGCAGCTGATGCTCCGTGGGCACGCAGCTTCTGGTTTTCGCTAAAGATCGGCGCATTCATTCTGATAATTCGCACCTTAGTTGGGCTTTTAATTGGCGTTCCGATTCCCGGAACCAAACTCTTTGAGCTACCGATTCTGCCACTGCCGAGTTGGTTAGCAGGAGTTCGCATAGGTGGAGTAATTACGCAGGAGCGTCTATTTTCGTCAATACACGAAGGCTTGATAATTGTCGCCGTAATCTCGCTCTTCGGCGCAGCGGTTTCGCTAACAAGTCCACATAAATTACTTCGCGTGACCCCAATAGTTATTTATGAGTTTGGTGTTGCAACGGTTATCGCTACTTCGGCTCTGCCCAACCTTGTGCAAAGTATTTCGCGCATACGTCGCGCTAGATTGTTGCGCGGAGATGAGAATCCGTCTTGGCGTTCAATTGCTCTACCGCTCTTAGAAGACTCCCTTTCGAGATCTTTGGAATTAGCGGCAGCAATGGATGCTCGGGGCTATGGCGTGAGTCGCAAACGATCTAGGTATCGCCCAATAAGTTGGCAAGGAATCGATTCAGCTGTGGTTCTGGCTGCAGTTTTGATTCTCTCCTTTGCATTGGCGATCTTTAGATGATTAATTTTTCGAGAGTCTCACTGGTTTACCCAACTTCGACGAAGACAATTTTGGAAGATCTCTCTTTTGAAATAGCTGAAGGCGAAATGGTCTTAGTAATCGGTTCAACTGGCACTGGCAAATCTTCACTTTTGCGTTTGATAAATGGCCTAGTCCCCCATCACACTGGAGGAATTCTCGCTGGAGATATCACGGTTGATGGCGTTTCTACACAGTTGGTGCGACCGGGTGAACTGGCTCATTTAGTTGGCATCGTCGGCCAAAATCCCGCGCAAGGTTTTGTTACCGATATCGTTGAAGAGGAATTAGCCTTCGGAATGGAAGCGCTGAACATCGCCCCGGATGTCATGCGCAAACGCGTTGAAGAAATTTTAGATTTGTTAGCCCTTGCCCATCTTCGCAATCGCGCGATCTCCACCCTCAGCGGAGGCGAACAACAACGCGTTGCTATAGGCAGTGCGTTGGTAATGAATCCGAAGGTGTTGGTACTAGATGAACCAACTAGCGCACTTGACCCAATCGCCGCCGAAGAAGTGCTCTCGATTCTCCATCGCTTAGTCCACGACTTAAGTCTTACCGTAGTGATTGCCGAACATCGACTCGAGCGAGTAATCGGTTTTGCTGATCGCATAATTCATATCGCCGGTGATGGCAGCGCTGAAATAAACTTGCCAGAGGAAATACTAAAGCGCTCTGAAATTGCACCGCCCATTGTTCATCTAGCCCGCGCACTGGGACTTTCCGATGTTGGCCTTAGCGTGCGTGATGTTAGAAGAATGACTGAAGAAATTCGCGCCAACGGAAAAGATATACCGAGAGAAGCGGGTCAACTCGGCGAGATCGCCATAAGAACTAATAAGTTATCACTGAATTACGGCGAGAAGAAAGCACTGAATGAGGTATCAACTCAGATACATAGTGGAGAAATTGTCGCATTAATGGGCAGAAATGGTGCGGGAAAGAGTTCGCTACTCACGACGCTAGTTGGTATAAATAAACTTTCCAGTGGCAGTTCCGAGATTAATGGGATTAAATCTGTTGACTTAAAAGGGCAAGTTAGACGAGAAACAGTTGGCTTCATTCCGCAAGAACCGAGTGATTTGTTGTACGGACAGAGCGTTCAAAGCGAATGCCAACAAGCAGATAAAGATAACCAAAGTGCTCCGGGTTCAACCTTTGCACTCTTGAAACGTATTGTTCCATCGATAAATCAGGAGACGCATCCGCGCGATCTATCTGAGGGTCAGCGTCTGGCTCTGGCACTTGCGATAGTTATATCCGCACAACCAAAAGTTTTGATTTTAGATGAACCGACCCGCGGACTGGATTATCAGTCAAAGGCTTTACTGATTTCCTTACTTAAGAACTTCGCCAAAGAACTAAACCGTTCAGTTTTGATTGCAACTCACGATGTGGAGCTAGTTGCCGAACTTTGTGATCGCGTTATCTTCCTAGCCGAAGGTGAAGTAGTCGCAGATGGTCCAACCCTTGACATCCTTCTATCTTCGCCTGCATTTGCGCCCCAAGTGGCTAAAGTTATGTCGCCTCGTCCGTGGCTTACCGTCTCAGATGTAATGCGGGCAGTTGCAGAATGAAGACCTTTACATCTGATATCTATAAATTTTCTCTCTCTTCCAAAATAGCCCTGTCTCTTACTTCTCTATTCGCCGCGGCCGGCTTTACCTGGCCATTCTTCGCCTCCGATATGGAGAGCGCTCGTTTCGCACAATATTTTTTCTGGGTTGCAATGCCATTCGCCTTTGTTCTGTTGCTAACTCAATTAAGTGATCGCAGTCTCGATGCAAAATCTGTCGCCCTTCTTGGGATGCTCGCTGCACTTCTGGCTGCACTTCGACCACTCGGCGCTGGTGCCATAGGTATAGAACCAATGTGGTTCTTGCTTATATTGGCCGCGCGAGTTTTCGGAAGTGCATTTGGTTTTCTGCTCGGCGCACTGGGAATGCTGGCATCAGCGCTATTTACGGGAGGCGTTGGACCTTGGCTTACTTATCAAATATTTGCAGCGGGTGTGATTGGGCTTCTGGCAGGCGCATTCGCCAAAGATCTACGCGGCTGGTGGGAACAGATTTACCTACTCCTCATCGCAATAGTTTCAGCATTAGGTTACGGACTGCTGATGAATCTTCAGTTCTGGCCATGGGCACTCGGTACCAATACCCAGCTTTCATTTATTCCAGGTGGCGAGATTCAAATTAATGTACGCCGCTTCATATCTTTTCATTTCCTATCTTCTATGGCCTGGGATATTCCACGAGCGATACTGACTAGCGTTCTGGTAATAACAACGGGTCCAGCTGTCTTAGCCGCGCTTCGTAGAACTAAAAAGCATGCAGCTTTCTTAACACCTATTGAGTTCAGCGAACGTTTGAGTTAACCAAGGGAAGTTTAGAAACCTCCGCTACGCAGTCGCGCCCACGCACATCAATTACTACTTGATCGCCCAATTTAATTGAGTTGCTTATAAGGGCTAGAGCGATTCCTTTCTTTAGCGTTGGTGAGAAAGTCCCGCTAGTAACAATGCCGATTGATTCACCAGCGGAGTTTTTCACCTGCATACCCGCGCGTGGAATTCCGCGGTCTTGGCTGACTAGAGCACGAATTCGCGGATGAATCCCCGCGCTCTTCTCTTTGAACAATTCTTCTCTCCCGCTGAAACCACTTTTATCCCAACCTATTGCCCAAGTTGCTGCTGCTTGAACTGGTGTAATTTCTAAAGTTAATTCGTGTCCGTGTAATGGATACCCCATTTCGGTGCGAAGAGTGTCGCGAGCACCCAAGCCACAGACCAGTCCCCCAAGTGGAGTGATCGCCGTTACCAAGGCATCCCAAACTTTTTCGGCATCTTTCCACCTAGGAACAATTTCATATCCGTGTTCACCGGTGTACCCAGTTCGGCAGAGAATCACATCGCATCCCGCGATTTTGACATGCTCAAAGGCCATGTAATCCATTGCCGGGTTGATTCCAAAACTCTTGATGACATCTTTGGAGAGCGGACCTTGTACTGCAATCACACCAAAAGATTCGTGCAGATTTACGATCTCAATATTGGCTGGTGCCGTGGCTAATAAGTCTGCAACGACATCACTAGTGTTCGAGGCATTTGGTATTAGGAAGAGATCATCTTTTGTATTGCGATAGACAATCAGGTCGTCAATAACCCCTCCCCTGGAATTGCAGTGAAGGGTGTATTGGGCTTGACCATCTGAAATTCGATTTAAATCGTTGGTGAAGATTGAATTGAGAAAATCCAAAGCACCCGGACCTTTTACGCTGACTTTGCCTAAATGGGAAACATCAAAAATTCCGACTTTTTCGCGAACAGCTGCGTGCTCAGCTAAAACGCCAGCGCCAGGATATTCAATTGGCATTAGCCATCCACCGAAATCGGCCATCTTTGCCGAAAGTTGGATGTGTCTATCGGCAAGTGGTGAATTTTTCATAGCGACAACTTACACTTACCCTCAGCATAAAGCAGGTAAGTTGCCGCCTAACAGTCCTAAGGGAGATTTAATGACCACGCTTCATCTATCTGATGGAATTATCAAGGATGAGATCCTAGTTGTCGGTTTATCTCATAAAAAATTAGCGCGAGATGGCAAAGTAAATTTGGTAATTGAAAGTGGCGATATTGCACTCGACAGCAAAAAACTTCTTCCCATCTTGGCTGATATGGGAGCAACTGGAAAGTCAGATGAAGTAATTAAGGTTCCTGGAGTTACAACGCGTCTGCTGGTCTTCACTGGACTGGGAGAGCAAAAAACTGTTCTGGATGATGAAGTACTAAGACGGGCAGCCGGCGCAGCTTCACGGGCGCTGTGCGGAAATGCAAGTGCAACATTTTCTCTACCTGCGAAAAAAGTCTCATCTCTAGAGGCGATCGCAGAAGGCGTTCTACTAGGCGCTTACGTATTCAATAAATTTCGCGTTGATTCTCTGGCCCAACGCAACCCCAGCTTGAAGTCAGTCACTATTCATTCAAAGCAGGCTGGGAGTGCGGGTGCTAAGGATGCGATCAAGCGTGCCAGCATTATCGGTCAGTATACAGCGCTAACCCGCGACTTAATTAACACTCCCCCAAGTCACTTGAATCCAGATTCATTCTGCAAAGAATTTACAAATTTAGTTAAAAAAGTTGGTGGCGCAGCGGCAGGATTGAAGATTTCAGTGATGAATGAATCGCAACTTAAAAGTAAGGGCTACGGTGGAATTACAGCGGTAGGACAAGGATCGGCAAATCCGCCAAGACTGCTGCATATTTCATATCGTCCCGTTAAAGCAAAGGCGAGAAAGACTTACGCATACGTTGGCAAGGGAATCACCTTTGACTCCGGTGGGCTGGCGCTAAAGCCCGCTGCCGGAATGGAGGCTATGAAATCAGATATGTCAGGTGCGGCAGCTGTTTGCGCTGCGACAATTGCAATCGCGATGATGAAGCTTCCAGTAGCAATTGATTGCTATGCACCACTCGCTGAAAATATGGTTAGCGATAATGCGACCAGACCAAGTGACATAATCACGATGTACGGTGGTAAAACAATAGAAGTGCTTAATCCAGATGCCGAAGGTCGACTTGTGCTCGGCGATGCGCTGGTTAAGGCGCAAGAGAATAAATCACTTGATGGAATTGTTGATGTGGCAACACTTACAGGAGCCCAAGTTGTTGCTCTCGGCACACGAACCGCTGCAATTATGACCAATAACCAAGATTTCAGTCACCACTTCTTTGCAATTAGCAAAACTGCCGGTGAAGCTTTCTGGCCAATGCCATTGCCAGTTGAACTTCGCGCTTCACTGGATTCGCCAGTTGCAGATATGGCAAATATCGGAGAGCGAATGGGCGGGATGTTGGTTGCCGGTCTTTTCCTAAAAGAATTTATTTCACCAGAGTTACCTTGGCTTCACCTCGATATTGCAGGCCCTGCCTATAACGAAGGTGAGCCATATGGCTATACGCCAGTTGGTGGCACGGGTATGGCCCTTAGATCTTTGGTCGCTCTGGCTCAATCCGCCGCAATTTCGTAATCGCAGGGCTGAACTGGCAAGATAGGCTCATTCAGTAGATCACTTTACGAAGGAGCTCGAACAGGTGTCCAACTTTGATCTCGTAATTCTAGGCGGCGGCAGCGGCGGATACGCAGCAGCCCTACGTGGTGCCCAACTCGGCTTAAACGTAGCCTTGATCGAAGCAGACAAGCTCGGCGGAACCTGTCTACACCGTGGATGTATTCCTACTAAAGCACTTCTACACGCCGGTGAGATTGCAGACGGAACTCGCGATGCAAGCCATTTTGGTATTAACGCAACCTTTAACTCAATTGATATGGCTGGTGTAAATTCTTATAAAGATGGTGTGATCACAAAACTCCATAAAGGTCTGCAAGGTTTAGTTAAATCCCGCAACATCACCTTTATTGAGGGGCACGGAAAGCTCGTCGCTAAAGACACTGTCGAAGTAAACGGTACGAAGTACACAGGAAAAAATATCGTCCTAGCAACGGGTTCTTACGCAAAAACACTTCCCGGTTTAGATGTAGATGGCAAGCGAGTGATGACTTCGGAGCATGCGATTAAGTTGGATTACGTGCCTAAGAGCGTCATAGTTCTCGGTGGCGGCGTCATCGGTTGTGAGTTTGCCTCTGTTTGGAAATCTTTCGGCGCTGAAGTAACAATTATTGAAGGACTCTCACATCTAGTTGCTTTGGAAGACGAATCTTCCAGCAAGCAGTTAGAACGGGCTTATCGCAAACGTGGAATTAACTTCGAACTAGGTGTCCGCTTTAAATCTCACTCAGTCAACGCTGACGGAGTTACAGTGACCTTGGAAGACGATAAGACATTTACCGCAGAAGTGCTTCTGGTCGCAGTCGGTCGCGGTCCAGTCTCAGCCAACCTAGGTTATGAAGAACAAGGAATAACTATGGACCGTGGCTATATCTTGGTTGATGACAAGTGCCGCACTAATGTCCCAGGAATCTGGGCAGTAGGCGATCTAATCCCTACTTTGCAGCTAGCGCACGTCGGATTTGGTGAAGGAATTCTCGTCGCTGAAGAGATCGCCGGACTTAATCCCCGACCAATTAATTACGACGGTGTTCCACGCGTAACATATTCAGAACCGGAAGTTGCATCTGTTGGCCTCACAACCGCCCAAGCAAAAGAACGCGGATTTGATGTTGTTGAACTTAACTACGACTTGGCAGGTAATGGCAAAGCACAAATCTTGCGCACTGCCGGATCAATCAAATTGGTTTCGCAAAAGGGTGGACCTGTCCTTGGAATCCATATGGTTGGTTCACGCGTTGGAGAACTTCTAGCAGAAGCGCAGTTGATTTTTAATTGGGAAGCATCAGCAGATGATGTTGCACCACTAATCCATGCTCACCCAACGCTTTCCGAGGCGATGGGCGAAGCTCATATGGCACTTGCCGGCAAACCATTACACGCTCACGGTTGATTTAGGAAAAGGAATAGCTATGACTTTCTCAGTAACCATGCCTGCACTCGGTGAAAGTGTCAGTGAAGGAACGGTCACGCGTTGGCTAAAGGCTGAAGGCGACCATGTTGCAATGGACGAACCACTCCTTGAAGTGTCAACCGATAAAGTTGATACCGAAATTCCTTCTCCCGTTGCTGGCGTACTGCAAAAAATTGTTGTCGCAATTGATCAGACAGTTCCAGTAGGTGCTGAACTTGCAATAATCGCCGATGGCGCAGCTCCTGCGTCTACAGCAGCACCAGCTGCTCCTGTTGCCTCTGCACCAGTTACTCCTCCAGTTGCCGCAGCACCAACTACTCCTGCTCCAGTGGCAACGGCACCAGCTGCAACCAGCGCGGGAACAATAATTACTATGCCGGCACTTGGCGAGAGCGTTAGTGAAGGAACTGTCACTCGTTGGTTAAAGAACGTTGGAGATAGCGTTGCAGTTGATGAAGCATTACTAGAAGTTTCTACAGATAAAGTTGATACTGAAATTCCATCACCAGTAGCCGGAACGATTATTTCAATCGATGTTCCAGTTGATACAACTGTGCCCGTTGGTGCGCGTCTTGCAGTTATCGGTAGCGCCGGTGCAGCATCTGCTCCAGCTGCACCGAGCACACCTGCGCCAGTTGTTGCTGCTGCGCCAGTTATTGCTGCTGCGCCAGTTGTTGCTGCACCAGTTGCTGCTGCTGCTCCAGTTGCTGCATCACAACCTCTCGATGCTTACGTAACTCCAATTGTTCGCAAGCTTGCCTCTGAACTCGGAGTAAATCTCGCCAGCGTCACCGGAACAGGTGTGGGCGGTCGAATTCGCAAGGAAGATGTACAAGCTGCTGCGCCAAAGGCCGCACCCGTTGCACCAGTTTCAGTGCCTGCAGTGTCGGCACCGGCTGCACAGGCTGCTCCTGCCCAACGCAGCAATGCGGTAGTTCCGGTCTCACCGTTGCGCGGTACCACTGTAAAAATGTCTCGACTTCGCAAGGTAATTGCCGCTCGCATGGTTGAGTCGCTTCAAGTTAGCGCACAACTAACTACTGTCATTGAAGTAGATGTTACGAAGATTGCGCGATTGCGTGATCGTTCAAAAGCAACTTTCGAAGCACGTGAAGGCGTCAAACTCTCCTTCTTGCCTTTCTTTGCAGTATCAGTTTGTGAAGCTCTTAAACAACATCCAGTGCTTAACTCATCCGTTGAAGATGATCAGATTATTTATCACGGTACAGAGCACTTGGGTATCGCTGTCGACACGGAACGCGGACTTTTGGTGCCCGTTATCCATAGCGCCGGTGATTTAAATATGGGCGGAATCGCACGTAAGATTTCTGATCTTGCTGCGCGCACTCGTGAAAATAAAGTATCTCCTGATGAACTCGGTGGCGGAACATTTACGCTGACAAATACCGGCAGCCGCGGCGCGCTCTTTGATACGCCAATCATTAACCAACCACAAGTTGCGATCCTTGGTCTAGGCGCGATTGTGAAACGTCCAATGGTTGTAAAGGGCGAAGATGGCGGCGAAACAATTGCGATTCGTTCAATGGTCTATCTTGCACTTTCTTATGATCACCGCGTAGTAGATGGTGCAGATGCTGCGAGATTCTTAGTTACTTTGAAGGAGCGTCTCGAAGGCGGCGCCTTCGAATCAGATTTGGGTCTCTAACTCAAATGGCTGTTGCTCAAAGAATCGCCATTACAGGTGCATCCGGTTTAATCGGTAGCGCCCTCGTTGGATATCTCAAATCCGAAGGTCACACGGTGCAACGCCTAGTACGTCGTGCAACCGTTGCTCCTGATGAAATCAAGTGGGATCCAAAGACTGGTTATGTAGATATCGAAGCACTTCGCGGCGTAGATGCAGTTATTCACCTTGCCGGAGTTGGTGTTGGTGATAAGCGTTGGACTAAACGCTATAAATCAGAGATTTTGAATTCTCGTTTACTCGGTACAACAGCTATTGCAAACGCTGTGGCCGAAGTTAAGCCACAAGTTTTTATCTCCGCTAGCGCAATTGGCTGGTACGGAGATTCTGGAAACCGCGCTGTCGTAGAGAGTGATTCCGTGGGTCACGATTTTCTAGCCGCAGTTTGTCGCGAATGGGAAAGTGCCGCAGATTTAGCAGGCGATGTTCGTACGGTGAAACTACGTACTGGACTGGTCCTTGATCCAACCGGCGGAGCGCTAGGTCGCATGCTGCCACTCTTTAGATTCGGACTTGGCGGTAAATTAGGTTCTGGTCAGCAATGGTGGTCTTGGATCACTTTGCACGATGTCGTGCGCGCCATTGTTTTTACACTAGAAAAGAAAATTTCTGGTCCCGTGAACTTAACTTCACCGAACCCGGTCACAAATCAAGAATTTACCGCTGCGCTCGCGCGTGCAATGAAACGACCTGCTCTCTTTCCCGCTCCTGCGATTGCGTTAAAGATTGCGCTAGGCGGCTTTTCAAGTGAAGTCCTCGGCTCTAAAAAAGTAATGCCTAATGCGTTAACAGATGCAGGTTTTAAATGGGATTACCCGCATATTTCAACGGCGCTACAAGCCCTCGTCGAACAATAACTCTTCGGCTGCCAAACGGCCGGCAAGTAACGCACCATTCTGTGACGGGGCGGTTAAGTAATCACCTGCGCGGTAGACGTTTTCATTGAAGCGCAAACTCTTTACTTGTTCTGCGCCTGGAGCAAATAATGGAAGCGCGGAGTGAATTTCATACTTTGCTAAGAAGCGCCAATCCCCCGTTGATTTACCCCACATTAACGCTAAGTGCCTGCGGACTTCTGATTCGGATGCGTGTGAAATTGTTGTAGAAGAAATTAACGATTGTCCGCTTGGTGCATAACGAGAAGATAGATTCGAAATTACTATGGAATTAACTACCGGTCCGCGATGTTGAGAATCAAGAACTAATTGTGCTTCTTTAGTAGGCGCATTATCTGCGGTGTGATACCAAGTTATCGAACTCAACAACGGTGTTACCTGATCGGATCCCAAGATCTGAGCGGCGGTTGTTAGATCGGTTGCCAAAATAATCTTCTTTGCTGAAAAATCTCCGTTGCTTGTAATTACTGAACTACCGCGAATTTCCTCAACAAGAGTATTTAACTGCAAGTTTTTCACGCGCTTAGCCAGCGCAATGGGAAGGGCGCTCACGCCATCTGATGGAATACCGGAGCGGCCGTAGATGAAACTACCGATGATCTCCCTGCCAACTACTGCACTAACTCGTGCGGGATCGGCAAGAAACACTCCTTGCAAAAAAGGTTTCAATACTTTCTCGTATAAATCTGCGGTTCCACATCGCAATAAATGAGCTTCAACGCTCTCGGCTTGAAGTGGTTTAGAAAAGAGATACTTCAAAAAGGCTATCTTGGAAACCAACGAACCTGACTTCCCAGAAAAAGCTGAAAAGATTGCGCTACGTGGATCACCAAGAATTACGTAATCTGAATCGAATGAGATACGAACAGAACGCGGCGCTTCCTTAAAATCTAACTCGCTCTCAATCCCCCAGCGTTTTACTTCCGGATAATTCAAATTAATCAGCTGGAACCCTCGATCGAGGATAAAACCATCAATCAGGTCGCTAGCCACTCGACCACCGGGCCTATCTGAAGATTCCAGAACGGTGACTTCAGCACCAGCATCTTGCAAAGTTAAAGCAGCGCTCAAACCAGCAAGACCGGCACCAATTACTACATACATCTAATGTAAAACTTACTTATTTTGTAATTTAGATGGCCACCAGATTTTTGGTCCAATGTCGTGTACTAACGCTGGAACCAAGACGGAGCGAACAATGATGGTATCTAGCAAAACTCCGAAGGCAACTGCGAAGCCAAGTTGGGCAAGCGGCACTAGCGGAAGAAGACCAAGTACGGCGAATGTAGCTGCCAAGACGACTCCGGCGGAGGTGATTACTGCACCTGTAACCGTGACGCCCTTTATGACTCCTGCGCGAGTTCCAATCTTCGCGCTCTCTTCTCTAACGCGTGTCATAAGGAAGATGTTGTAATCAATTCCCAGAGCAACTAAGAAAATGAACGCAAATAATGGGAACGAATTATCTCCGCCCGCGAAACCGAATATGTGATTAAAGACCAAAGCACAAACACCGAGCGTTGCAAAGTAGCTTAGAACAACCGTACCAAGTAATAGTACTGCGCTAAGAATGCTGCGCAGCAGGACTCCGAGGATCAGAGTAATCACCAATAAAATAATCGGAATAATAGTTTTATTGTCGCGATTATTTGCGGTGCGCACATCAAAGTAGACCGCACTTGTTCCCCCAACGAGGGCTGAAGCATCAGCGGCTTTCGCAAGTTCGCGAATTTTCGGGATGTCATTTCCCGCTTCAACGCTATCTGGAGCAGCATCAAGAGTGACATTGAGAATTGCACGCCCATTTACCACTTTAACTTCTGGTGCTGGTTGTCCCGCAACAGGTGCTCCATTGAGCATTGGAACCACTTCCGTGACACCAGGTGCCGATTTCATTGCGGCAGAAACTACTCCGATTTTATTTGCATCAACAACAATTTGAGTTGGATCTCCTTCGCCACCTGGGAAGTGTTTAACGAGTAATCGCTGCCCTACAACAGACTCTGGATTACCTGTAAATGTATCCACTGTTCCGATTCCGTCGGCCTTGAGGGTTGTCGACGTAAGAGCGAAACCCAACAGAACAATTCCTGTGATCACCCAAGATTTGCGCGGGTTACGGCCTATCCCGTTGGCAACTTTTGACCATGCGCCAGTCATAACGTGATCATCACCGTCATTTTTGGGAACACGTGGCCAGAATATCCAGCGTCCAAATATCAAAAGCAGTGCTGGAAGTAAAGTTAAAATCGTAATCATTGAAACCACGATTCCGATTGCTCCAATTGGACCAAGGCCTGCAGTATTTGTTAACTGGCTAAAGAGCAGAACTAAAAGTGATATCGCCACTGTTGAACCAGATGCAAGAATTGGTTCCCAGACGCCCTTGTACGCGGCGCGCATAGCCTCAAATCTATTGTCGGTGAAATGTAATTCTTCGCGATAACGCGCAATAAGCAAGAGCGCATAATCTGTTGCCGCTCCAATGACTAATACGGATAGAATTCCTTGCGACTGCCCATCGACATCAATAATGTCGTTCTTGGCAAGTAAATAAACGATTCCACCAGCGGTCGAGAGAGCAAATAGCGCTGAAAGCAAAGGAATGATCCATAAAATTGGAGAACGGTAAACAACGATCAAGATAACCGCAACAACAGCAAGCGTAGTTAGCAATAAAGTTGAGTCGATATCACCAAAGGCTCCAAATAAGTCACCTAACAATCCTCCTGGGCCAGTGACATACGGTGTAAATCCGTTGGCTTCGGCGATCGGTTTAATATCCTCACGCAGCGCTTCAATCGCGGCCGGAAGAACAGGCTCGTCATTAGGAAGCAGCTTAGAAATCGCGTTTCCGTCTAGTGGAATATTTGCTAACAGCGCTTTCCCGTCTTGAGCAGGGAATACAGAGATCACTTGACCTGGAGCTAAGTAATCACCAATTTTGGCAGAGGTGCCCGCCAAAGTTAAATCACCAATTTTGGAAACGTGATCACTCACTGCCTTTATCGTGGCCGGCGTAAAGCTACCCTCAAAAAGTATGAGTGCTGGGAAATTAAAAGAATCTTGTGTCGAGAAATTCTTAATCTCATCCGCAGCTAAGGTTGCTTCAGCGCCTTTCGGTAGAAATGAAGAATTGTTATTTTCTTGAACCGAAGTTAACTTTCCAAATAGCGGCCCGAATACGCCGGTAATAATGAACCAAGCGATCACCACCAACATTGCTATGGCATAAGGTTTACGATTCTTTTGGGCGCGTTGCATAGTCACGATAGAAGGGCCTTTCGGGCTTGAGTTCGAGCAGATTTCGCTAGGAGTAGAGCCTACCTTTAGGCTGTGTCCGTGCCCCTTCACTCGCCCGTAAGCACCGCTCAAAGTGCACCAAATATTGTTGTAGATCACATCGGGTTGATGGAATATGAGAGCGCTCTGGCGTTACAGCGAAAAATCCACGGCGAAGTTGCATCAGGAACTCGAGTAAATACATTGCTCTTGCTGGAACATCCATCGGTTTATACCGCGGGAAAACGTACCCAAAGTTTTGAATTGCCAACCGATGGAACCCCTGTAGTCCAAGTTGATCGCGGTGGGCGAATTACTTGGCACGGGCCAGGTCAATTGGTCGGATATCCAATTGTTAAATTGTTAAAGCCAACCGAACTCGTTGGATTTGTACGAACTCTAGAAAGTGCACTGATTAAAGTTTGCGCAGAAGTTGGCGTTAAGGCGGTGCGAGTCGACGGGCGATCAGGTGTTTGGATTTCTGACAGTAACGGTGACCGCAAGATCGCCGCGATTGGAATACGGGTGGCAAGTGGCGTAACCATGCACGGCTTTGCCTTAAATGTATCTCCTGATCTTTCAAAATTTAGCCAGATCGTTCCCTGCGGGATTGATGATGCGGCAGTGACTTCTCTGGCGATTGAACTTGATCGAACCGTGGATATCGCCGAAATTAGCCCAATAGTTGAGAAGCATCTCGTTGAAGCACTGGGTAAGGTAAGCCTATGACCCTGGCACCTGATGGCCGCAAGCTACTCCGGATCGAAGCGCGCAATGCCGAAACTCCAATTGAACGTAAACCAGAGTGGATTAAGACGCGCGCAAATATGGGACCGGAATACACCAGGCTCCGTTCGCTAGTTAAGAGCGAAGGTCTACACACGGTCTGTCAAGAAGCAGCCTGTCCAAATATTTTTGAATGTTGGGAAGATAAAGAAGCAACTTTCTTAATTGGCGGAGATCGATGTACTCGACGTTGCGACTTTTGCAATATTGATACCGGTAAACCATTGCCCATCGATCGCGAAGAACCACGCAAAGTTGCAGAATCAGTAAAGTCAATGGGGTTGAGATACGCAACTATCACCGGTGTAACTCGTGATGACCTGCCTGATGAAGGCGCGTGGTTGTATGCAGAAACAATTCGTCAAGTCCACGAATTAAATCCTGGTTGTGGTGTTGAAATGTTGGCACCAGATTTTCACGCAAAAGCTGAACTCTTGAATCAGATTTTTGAAGCTGGTCCAGAAGTTTTCGCACACAATCTTGAAACAGTTCCTCGCATTTTCAAACGTATACGTCCTGCCTTTACTTACGAGAAGTCTCTCCAGGTAATTAGCATGGCTCGCGATTTCGGTATGGTTACTAAATCTAATTTAATCCTTGGTTTGGGCGAAACCCGTGAAGAAATTTCACAAGCTCTCATCGATCTTCATGATGCAGGTTGCGACTTGATAACAATTACGCAATACCTCCGCCCAACCAATAAACATCACCCGGTTGAACGTTGGGTAAAGCCAGAAGAATTCGTGGAGTTAGCCGCCGAAGCAACTGCCGCTGGATTCTTGGGCGTAATGAGCGGACCGCTGGTTCGCTCGAGTTACCGCGCTGGTCGTCTGTATAAGCAAGCCGTTGAAGCGCGCGCAAATCTGGGATCCCTGCGTGGCTGAAGTTGTTTATCCGCCAGTAATTTTGGTTCTTAAGTCATTTTGGAAATATCTCGGGTTGCGATTTCATTTCGAGGGTGAAGCCCATATCCCACGTAAAGGTGGAGCGATTCTGGCGATGAACCACATCGGCTATCTAGATTTTGCTTTAATCGGCACGGCAGCACTTCCTGCGAATCGCTTAGTTAGATTTATGGCAAAGAAGGAAATCTTCGACAATAAATTAGCTGGTCCACTGATGCGCGGAATGCACCATATAAATGTTGACCGCAGTAATGGTTCTGCATCTTTTGTTGCTGCCCTTCGCGCACTTCGCTCAGGTGAAATTGTGGGAATTTTTCCAGAAGGCACAATTTCAAAGAGCTTCGAAATTAAAGAGTTGAAATCCGGTGCGGTACGTCTTGCTATGGGAGCGAACGTTCCTGTGGTTCCAGCGGTTATTTGGGGATCCCAACGCATTTGGACTAAAGGCGTAAAGCGTGACTTGGGCCGCCGTAACTTTCCAATTTTTGTCACATTTGGGGCACCTATGTACTTTGATAAATCTGCAGATGTTGAGGCAGGTGAGAAAGCCCTCCGTGAAACACTTTTAAATCTCCTGCATGGCGTGCAAGGAAAATACCCCGATAACCACCAAGGTCAGCGTTGGGCACCGGCTCGTCTTGGTGGTACAGCGCCCGCTCCCCTAAACTGACGCCATGTTTAAAAAGAAGGCGAAAGCGCCCAAGATTAAAAAGGTTCGTTTCCAAACTTTCCGCGACGCATACAAAGTAACCAAGAGCGTAAAGCCTTGGATTGGTGCTGGCATATTTGGTGTCTTCGCGATCACTTGGGCAATTGGAATTGCGATTGGTATTTTCATTAGCCATCCGATTTACCTTGGCTTCGTTTCTCTTCCCGTTGCAGTCCTAGCCGCGATGTTCTTCTTCACGCGCATTGCATCTTCTGCCGCTTATGTTTCTATCGAAGGACAAATGGGTGCAGCCGCCAGCGTTCTTATGGCTATTCGTAAAGGTTGGATCACTACTCCAGCTGTTGCAGTAACCAAGAACCAAGACATGGTTCACCGCAGCATCGGCCGTGCAGGAATCGTACTAACCGGAGAAGGAACCCAAGCGATACGCGGAATGTTGCAGGACGAGCGCAGAAAAGCTGAGCGTTTTGCTCCTGGGGTTCCGGTGATCGAAATTTACGTTGGTGATGGCGCTGACCAAGTTCCGCTTCGTAAGTTGCAGAAGCGTGTCGCTAAATTACCTAAGAAATTATCGGCTCATCAAATGCGCGAAGTGCGTGCCCGCTTTAAAGCAGTTGGCGGAATGTCTATGCCAATACCAAAGGGTCCAATGCCAAAAGGAATTCGCGTTCCAAAACGCTAATTACTTCTTACCTTTTCGCGAATCAACCAATCTAGTTCCACTAAGTCGCTCGTGAATACCGCGACCATTTTCGTCGTAGGTAATGGCGGTCACTACTAGACAGAGCAAAATCGTTCTGACTAGCGCCTGAACCGGAGTTGGGTTTCCACCATCGCTAAATTGGACGACTCTCAAACCAACGACGCGATGTCCTGCGGTCGCGCCACCGAAGGCGGTTAAAACCAAGACCTCAATGAAGAAGATGATCAGGTGTGGAACTCGGGCCTGAGGCGCCCTTTCGGCGAATGAGGCGCTGCCTCCAAAGAAGCCAAGGGCGATCGCGTAACACATCAGCCAATCGATGGTCAGACCTAGGAAGCGGCGACCCAAACTGATCTCGTGTTTCATATGGGTGAGCCTACAGACCAGGCGTTAGCGCTGCATGTTTTACATGGCTGTAACACACCAGTTATGCCAAATGCCCTCTGGAGTCTTAGGGTTTACCCAGATCGGTCGCCCTCAATGATGATGGCCCATTCGAATATACGAGGAGCAAACTTTATGTTTAAGAATTCCGCAGAAATTTTCGCTTTTATTAAGAAGGAAGATGTCAAACTTGTTGATGTTCGCTTTACCGATCTTCCAGGTATTCAGCATCACTTCAATGTTCCAGTTGAATCATTCGACGAAGCAGTATTCACAGATGGCCTAATGTTTGATGGCTCTTCTATCCGTGGCTTCCAGTCAATTCACGAATCAGATATGAAGTTGCTACCAATTCCTTCATCTGCATTCATCGATCCGTTTCGTCTAGAAAAGACGCTAGTAATTCTTTTCTCAGTACATAACCCATCTGATAACACTCCTTACTCACGTGATCCTCGTGGAGTAGTGGCCAAGGCAGTTGATTACCTGAAATCAACCGGAATCGCTGATCAGGCATTCTTCGCACCTGAAGCTGAATTTTATGTTTTTGATGCAGTACGTTTTAAAACTGGAATGAATGAGTCATACCACCACATTGATTCTTACGAAGGTGCTTGGAACACAGGCATCGTTGCAGATCCCGATGGAACTCCAAACCGTGGATATCGCACACGCATCAAGGGCGGTTACTTCCCTGTTTCACCAACTGATCAATTCGCTGATTTGCG